>JBHJGN010000058.1:0-61974 GCA_050331735.1 Cyanophyceae cyanobacterium | reverse complement strand
GACTACTAAAGACGGAGGGAACACCCGTCTCTGCTAGTGGAGGAAATGTCAGACCAACTCGCGGTCGCAAGACTAAGACAAGGCAATTTCCTGCGAAGCTAGAAACCCCTGCTTCAACGAAGTAAGCAGGGGTAGTTCATTTAGCCACTAACCGCTAACTAACGCTCTTTGAGCTAAGAATGGAACTCATTAAACCGAATCCATAACCCGGGCTATAAACAAATATCAACGAACCGAAATTGGCGTATCTCGGACAGAGGATAATGAAGTATCAGCGATCGCCAATTCTTGAGTATGAGTGAGTCCTATCCCCGTAAGCACGACCAACTGCAACAGCTAATGCAGCAGGCGGGAATTAACAGCATCAAACAGCTTAGCGAACTAGCCGGGGTTCCTGAGCTCCAAATTATTCGCCTGCAATATGGGTTACTGCCCAAGATGTCGGTAGAAACCTTGCTCAAGGTGGCTCAAGCTTTGCAGATTTCGCTGAGTCAACTCCTGTCTCACTTTGATGTTGCTGACCCTCAGCAAGAGCACGAGAAAGCTCTCAAACAGGAGTATCAGCGACTCCAGCAGCAGATGCAACACCAGCGAGAAGAACTCCTGCAAGAGTTTCAGGCAAATAGCCTACAGACGTTAGAATCGTGGCTATTGCAGTGGCCCACGGCAGCAGCGGCGGCGGAAAACAATCCTCAGCTTCCGGCAGTAAGATTGCTGCCCCTGGTTAAACCCGTCGAACAGTTACTTCAGCAGTGGGGAGTCACGAAAATTGCCGCTGTTGGCGAAACAGTCGCCTACGATCCGCAGCGGCATCAGCTCATCGAAGGCACCGCTGAACCAGGAGAACAGGTCAAAGTTCGCTACGCAGGTTATCGTCAAGGGGATAAGCTGCTGTACCGGGTTAAGGTCAGTCCCTGCGGAACGGGAAAGGGGTAAATAGTTCCTCCGGAACGGGACAAAAACACAGGGCTAAGGAATAAGCTGATTTATTTCCCCTTTCCCCCTTACCCTTTCCCCTTTTCCCGCGCCTGCGGCGCTTTCCCCCTTACCCTTTCCCCTTTTCCCGCGCCTGCGGCGCTTTGTTGAGTCGCTGCCGAATGGTGTTAAGCCGCGCTGAACTATCGACGGGCGATCGCGGAGCGGGCAGTTCGGTGTTGGGCCAGTTATTTAAATCGCTACAGGGACAGTCGAGAGGCGGCATTCCCATCGTCTTCATAGGAATGGGCATGCTGCATCGAGCGCAGGAATTGATGTCCCACTGGTCTGAGAGCAGTTCTTGAATGGTCTGGTCGGTTCCTTCTAGGTAGCAATCCTTGCTATCAGCATCAAGAACGCGCTGCCAGCACTGCTCAAATTCTGCTGAGTAGCGATCGCCTTGAATCACAGATTGAGGCGATAAGGTTTCTTTGCCATTCTGAAGAGAAACTTTTTTACCTAACTGAAACCAGTGAGCCAGATATTTTTTTACGTCCTGTTCCGCTGCCATATCAATTTATGAGAAGTAAGAACTCCATTTTACAGTTCCCCAAGCTAATAAGATTTGCAAGTGAAATCGGCAGAGGACAGTCAACCATCAACAAACAACTAAAATGTAAGACGGCATCACAGTACAGCCTCTCTAACTGCTCTTGAACAATATTGGAATTGTTTTCTGAGAACGCTCTCTTTCATGCCGAGATATTAACAGCTACAGGCTCAGGCGATCGCATTCCGGACTCAAGCTTCAATTGTCATAAAAACTGAAGAGGCATCTAAAGGCCAGAAAAGTATGCTGCGTCACTTTTCATTTATTATCCAGATTGACCGACGACTAAATTTTAGTGGCGATCGCCTCAATTAATAGTGCATTTAATTTGAGCTTAACGATTATTGCTGAAACATAAAGCTCCCTATTGACAAGACTTAAAATAAAATTTCAACAAGAAACTGACCAGCCTAATTTTAAAGGCGATCGCCTTGGCTGTTGCTCCAATCCACGTTCAGCAATTAGAAATCGCCGCTCAACAAATAAAGTCCCCATCGAGCGATCGCATGAGCATGCTAGACGGTTATCTAGGGGGATATGAGGTGTCAATGTGAGAATTCCTGCCGATGCGATCGTCCCAAATGATAAATTGACTCGCTATTTGTTGGTATACAAGGCAAGAAATGACAAATCTAAATTTCTGGCACAAGCTGGATTTACCCTAGAGAACCCAGAAGCATTGCGGACAGATATCCAGGCAGTTGTTGAGTCAGGCGAAGCGGTAGAAGATAGAACTAATGAATACGGCACCTTCTATCAGGTTGAAGGAGAGCTAATCGGTAATAATAGAGTGAACTTATCGGTGACTACCATTTGGCTACAGCGACAGATTGACAGTAAGTTTCAGTTTGTCACTCTCAAACCTCGCAAGGAGTCTCGCTATGACACTTGAGCTATATCAGGAAGTTGCTCTCACCCGCAATGTACCAGAACACCAGCTTAGAGCAGGTGATATTGCCACTTTAATAGATTTTGTTTCTCATCCCACAGGTGGAGAAGACGGATGCGTGTTGGAGGTATTTAACGCAGTGGGGGAGTCTATCGCGGTGGTAGCTGTTCCAGTATCTGCTGTAGAAGCCTTACGTGCCGACGAAATCCTTACTGTGCGCTCTTTAGCACAAGCCAGTTAATCTTCTTGGAGCATCTTGCGGTGCCACGAGGACTAACAAACCTTGCACCGGAGGGGCGAAACATACGCTGATGCCGAGTTATATATTGGCCTCTGGTAAAGCTAGCTGTTGAACCCTCTCACCCAAGCGCGAAAAGCCTTCATCGCCTTATTTCTGCCAAGGGTTCTACTTTGCTGCAAATAGTCAAGAATGGCCTCACGCAGAGGTAGATTCGGAAAATTAGGGCTATACTCGCACTCTACATACTTGCCTTCTTGAAGCACATTAATCTGGAGTTGCTCTGCTTCAAATCGCCACAGTTCAGGCACTCCTAGCGCTTCGTAAATACTCGGATGAGTGCGCGAGGTAATATCGATCTCTGATGCCAAGTCTGGGGGAGGATCGACCGTTAAATCTAATCGATTTTTGCCTCTAACTGCCGCTTCATTTTGGATGTAGAAACAGTTATCCGGCTCGATTCCTTTGCTCACTGTCGTTTTTTTGAATGTGGTCGAACCTAACGGACAAAACTCCACATCTAATTCTTCTAGAAGAGCTTTGATTAAATCTCCAATTGTTTCTTTGTTTTTTTCATGTTCCGGCAGCGGGGTCATGATTTCTAACGTTCCATTGTCGTAAGCTACTCTAGAGGCGCGATGTTCTCCCAAATCCTCTAAAATTGCTTCAAAGTCTGGCCAGCTAGTGTCGTGGAGCAGAACCCGCTGCCCGGGAGCAACCGTAATGCGCTTCAGTTCTAATAGCATTCGTCAATCCTGGAGACTTACATAACTTGAATATAATTTTAATTAATCTAGAAATAGGCGATCGCAAACAACGTTAGAGAGGAAGACTTGATGAAGCGCAAACGATTTCAACTGGTGTTGTCTAGTCAGTCTGCCCTAGCGCTAGCGATTGGGATCGCCATTACTCCGACTTCACCTCCTGTCCTCGCGCAAACCCCCTCTGAGGTGCGCCCAGAACAGGCACAAACCCAGGCGCAAACTCAGGCAACAATTCTCCTCCTGATTCTCTTATCCACTCTAGTGCTGCTGGTGGGAGCCGCGATCGCCGCCCTATGGCTGCTGCGACGAGCTGTCATTCGAGAGGTGGCGGATTTAGTGCGCGTCCATCTCAATCAGCGCACCGATTTAGAAGGTCAAATCGAACGCTCCAATCAAAGAGTAGAAACGCTCCTGCAATCAGCGGAAGCCGTTGCCAACACCGTTAATCGTGAAGCCACTAACTTCCAGAAAGATCTTGATGCTAAACGCGCTCAGGTATCAAAGCTGCTGTCTGAATTAGCGCAGTTTAAGCAACAGTCCCGCAGAGAACTAGAAACCCAGTCAACAGAGTTTGCAGACTCGCTGCACGAGCTGAGATCGCAGTTTGGCAAGCATTTAGATGAGCTACAAGCCAACGCTCAACAGCAGCAAGACTCCCTGATCCGCAACCTGGAAACCATCAGCGCTGACTTTACTCCTCAAGTATCCGCTCTCGAAACCGAGATGCAAGAACGCCAGCAGGCTCTTTTAGACAGCCTGCAACAGTTAGCACAGCAGTTTGGCGATCGCCTCTCTCACCTAGAAGCGAACGCTCAGCAGCAGCAAGACGCGATGCTGCAAAATCTCGAGAAGATTGGCGCTGACTTTACGCCAGCGGTGACTCAACTGCAAGCTGACGTGCAAGAGCGCCAGAATCAGGTGTTAGAGTTCCTCCAGCAGTCGCAAACGCAATTTTCAGTGCAGCTTTCAGAACTGCAAGCCGACACTCAGCAGCAGCGCCATCAACTGCTGCAAAATTTAGAAACTATCAGTGCTGAATTTGCGCCTGAACTCGCTAAGCTGCAAGCAGAGGCTCAAGAACGCCAGAACGACCTTTTCACCGAACTACAGCAGGCTCAAGCTCAATTTGGAACGCAACTATCTAAACTTCATACCGAGGCTCAACAGCAACGAGATACAACCCTAGAAAATTTAGAGAAACTCAGCTCTGAATTCGCGCCAGAACTCGCCAAGCTTCAGGCGGAGGCAGAGCAACGCAAAGAGACTGTTTTAATCGATTTGCAGCAGTCGCAAACGCAGTTTTCCACGCAGCTATCTCAATTAACAACAACAGTAGAACAGCAGCGAGATATGTCTCTAGAACATATCAAGCAGCTAGAAGCGGACTTTTCACCTCAGCTCGCTCACATCAAAGCCAAGGCAGAACAAAAGGCGCAGCAGCAACAAGCATTAACCCTCCAAAACCTCGAACAGATTAGTGAGAACATTACGGCAGAACTTGCTCAGTCTCAGTCTGATATTAAGCAGCAAAAGGAACAGAGTCTAGATCAGCTCAAACAATCTGAAACAGAGTTCGTCGAGCAAGTGGCTCAGTTAGGCTCCGAAATTCACGGGAAAAAGGATGACACGTTGAAAGACTTAACCACCCTCTCTGATGAAGTTAAGGCGCGGGTGGCGAGCTTAGATACCGAGATTCAAGAGAGAAAGAGTAATACTTTCCAGCAGTTAGAAACTCTAACCAATGAAGTCAATGAACAAGCGGCGAGCTTAAATACCGAAATTCAAGGGAAAAAAGATGACGCTTTCAAGCGTTTGGAAACCCTTGAAGCAGAAGCCAAAACGCAATCTGCACAGTTGCAGACTAACACTCAAGCACAAAAAGAGCAGCTCGCTCAGCAGCTCGAACAACTGCAAACCGAATTGAAGACTGGGGTTTCTGAGTTTCGGTCCACCTTGCAAGAGCGTAGAACACAAATTTTGCAAAAAGTTAGTAATTTAGAGAATAAACTGGCTGAACAACTCTCCCAGGTACATACCGATGCTCAAGCACAGAAAGAGCAAATTTTACAGCAGCTTACCGAAATTTCAGCAACATCAATTGTGGAATCAGCGATCGCTGAAGTTTTAGAGGGAATGCAAACCATAACAGAAAAGCTAGAGCGTCTGCAAACGAATCATCCGCAGCTATTTCTCAACCCCAACGAGATCGTTGAGCGGGGGAACGAGCTATTGAGTCAAGAGCGTTACCCAGAAGCGATCGCCGCCTACGATCGAGCGCTCGAACTTCAGCCTCAGCCGGAGGTGTGGTATCAGCGAGGTATTGCTTTCGGCAAATCACAGCAGTATGAAGAGGCGATCGCCTCGTTTGACCGAGCGCTGGAGCTACAGGATGAGCCGAAATTTTGGTACGAGCGGGGGTTAATCCTCAAAGAACTCAAGCGCTACGAGGGCGCTGTCGCCGCCTTCAACCGTGTGGTTAAGCTAGAACCCGACAATCAGACGGCGTGGCTGAATCGAGGCATGATGCTGCGCCGACTCAAGCGCACCGACGAGGCGATCGCCTCCTTCGATCGAGCGCTAGAAATTAATCCGGAGTTTCACCAAGCCTGGGTGGATCGCGGCGCGGTACTGGGAAGCTTGCAGCGCCACGAGGAAGCATTTCAATCTTTCGATCGGGCTGTGCAGATTAAACCCGATGATGCGATCGCCTGGATGAATCGCGGTATGGCGTTAGATATGCTAGAGCGGTACGAAGAGGCGGTAGCTTCCTTCGACAAAGCAGCAGCCGCTAAACCAGATTTCTATCAAGCCTGGAACCGCAGAGGCGATACCCTGATCAAGCTAGAGCGAGACAAAGAAGCCATTGAAAGCTTTGACCGAGCGATAGAGATTAATCCCGACTACGCCCGTGCCTACTACAATAAAGCCATTTGTCATGCTCTACAAAACCAGGCCCAATCCGCCTTTGATAACTTAAGGCAAGCCATTGAGAAAGATGCTAGTCTTCGAGAAGAAGCCAGAACAGACCCCGATTTTGAAACCATTTCTCAAACCGAGCGATTTTGGCAACTGATTGAAGGATAGAAGTCCCTCCGGGACGGGAAAGGGGAGAAGGGAAATCTGTCCCTAGCGGGACGGGAAAAGAACACAGGGCTAAGGAACAAGCTGATTTATTTCCCCTTTACCCCTTCCCCTTTCCCCTTTCCCCTTTTACCGCTTTTCTTACGCCTGCGACACAGTCATTGAGTTGGTAGCGGTAACGGTCTCCCGTTCCCAGCACTTCTTGTCATCGTGCCGGAATAGACCAACCCGCGCTGAGCATCGAGGGTGACGATGGCTCCCTCCCGAATCGCTTGAGTAGCCTGCTCAAAGCCAACAATGACCGGAACTCCTAAGCGTAAACCCAACACGGCTGCATGGCTGGTTAGGCTCGCTTCTTCGGTAATAATTCCGGCAGCTTTGCGAATCACGTCCACAAATTCGGCGTTTGTGGCTGGCGCGACTAAAATCTCTCCCGTACTAAAGTTGCCAATGTCGCTGGCATGATGAGCAACTCGCGCTCGTCCGCTGACAGCGCTCTGACCAATGCCTAATCCTTGCCCGAGGACGGCGGTGACCACCTCTACCTTGATTAAATCCGTAGAACCAGGAACTCCCTGAAGAGTGCCTGCCGTCATCACAACTAAATCCCTCTCAGCCAGTAAATCATTCTCTTGAGCGACGTTGATTGCCGCCTGAAACGTTTGGCTAGTAGAAGGCAAATCCAGCACCAACAGCGGCTTCACTCCCCAAACAAGCTGAAGCTGACGAGAGACATCAACGTGGGGGGTAACGGCTAAAATAGGAGTGCGGGGACGGAATTTAGACACGTTCCGAGCCGTAGCTCCTGTCTTAGTGAGCGTCATAATCGCGGCAGCATCAAGCTGCTCAGCAATTTTACTCACGGCTCCAGAAATGGCATTGGGAATCGTCCGCTGCGGAGACTCCATCTGCTCAACGTTGGTTGGTTCTTGCTCGATGCGCCTTGCCACCCGCGCCATTGTCGCTACCGCTTCAATCGGGTACTTACCCACTGCCGTTTCGTTAGACAACATGACGGCATCCGTCCCGTCTAGAATCGCGTTCGCTACGTCAGAAACTTCCGCCCGAGTCGGGCGCGGATTGTTAACCATGCTGTCTAACATCTGCGTCGCGGTAATCACGGGGATGCCAAGCTGATTTGCCGTTGCAATCAGTCGCTTTTGCAGAATCGGGACATCTTCGGCTGGTAGTTCAACTCCCAAGTCTCCTCTGGCGACCATCACGCCATCACACAGAGAAAGCACGGCTTCCATTTGCTCAATGGCTTCGTGTTTCTCAATTTTGGCAATGACGGGAACCGATTTACCCGCGCTAGCAATTAGATCCTTAATTTCCAGCATGTCTTGGGGGTTGCGAACAAAGCTAAGCGCTACCCAGTCTACCCCTTGGTCGAGTCCGAACATTAAATCTGTACGATCTTTCGCGGTTAAAGCGCGCACAGAGAGATAAACGCCTGGGAAATTAACGCCTTTGTTGCTTGACAGAGAACCACCGACAACGACGCGACAGTGCAAGTTTTGCTGGGTTAAGTCCACTTCCTCTACCTGCATCTCTACCTTGCCATCGTCAAGCAGAATCTTAGCTCCTGGGGGAACTTCCTCCGCAAGGCGTTCGTAGCTGATGTAGCTAATTTCTTGGGTACACTCTACTTGACGGCTGGTGAGGGTAAAGCGATCGCCATTTTTGAGAACAATCGAGCCACAGGCAAATTTACCGAGGCGAATCTTCGGTCCCTGGAGGTCTTGCAGAATGCCGACTGGCTGATTCAGTTCAAACGCCGTTTGCCGAATCAGGCGAATACTGCGTTGGTGATCTTCATGGGTTCCGTGAGAGAAGTTCAGTCGCAGAGTGGTTGCTCCAGCTTGAATGAGCTGGCGAAGAACCTCTGGTTGGGCGGTAGCAGGTCCAATCGTGGCAACAATTTTGGTCCGGCGCGGCGAGTATCGCAGTTGCATGTTTCCCAAAACGATGAGCAAGCACAATTGTACAAGTTTTTCAATTGATAATCAGTTTTTTGTTATCGGTTAGGTAGTATTGTAAGTTTGTTGATTGACAACAAAAATTGAGCAGCACAAACAGTGAGCTGATGCTGCGATCGCTACCGATGACCGATTCCTGGGCATCTATCGGTAACGAGTAACAGGAGCTCATCGCTCCTCTGTTTTATCAGTATGAGTACTTTCAACCGTCAAAATATCGCTCCCAGAGCCGAGCTGAATGTCTAGATCCTCAAAGCTACCGTAGTCGATTTCTCCGTTCATCCCCAGGCCGGTAATGAGGGTATCGTAGACCGTAGCGGTATTGTCTTGTGTATCGCCGGAATTATCTACGCGGAGCCGATCCTCTCCTACCCCACCCGCAATGATAAGAGCGGCTAAAATCTCCTTCACTTTTTGGTCAAGGTTTCCGACGTTGGCCGTGTCATCCCCAGCCGACAGCTTGATACTGGTTTCTCCGGCAATCCTTTCTGCGTTAACGATGTCGTTGCCCCACCCGGCATGAATATAAGTTCTTTGCTGATGAGTACTGGCGACCGTTAGAATATCGCTCCCAGAACCGAGATGAAGATCTAAGTCCTCAAAGCTACCGTAGTCGATTTCTCCGCTCATCCCTAGTCCCGTAATCAGGGTATCGTAGACCATCGCGGTATTGTCTTGAGTATCGCCGGAATCATCTACGCGGAGCCGATCCTCTCCTGACCCACCCGCAATGACGAGCGTGGCTAAAATCTCCTCCACTTTTTGGTCAAGGTTTCCGACGTTGGCAGTGTCATCGCCATCTCCTAGTTCAAGGTGCGTTTCTGCGGCAATCCCTTCTAAATTGACAGTATCATTTCCCATCCGGGTATTGATGGAGGTCCGTTGCTGATGAGTGTTTTCTACAGTCAGGATATCGTGACCAGAGCCGAGCTGAATGTCTAAATCCTCAAAGCTACCGTAGTCAATTTCTCCATTCATCCCCAGACCCGTAATCAGGGTATCGTAGACCATCGCGGTATTGTTCTGAGTATCGCCGGAGTCATCTACCTTGAGACGATCGTTGCCAACACCGCCGGAAATGAGCAGAGAGGCCAAAATCTCATCAGTTTGCTGATTGAGATTACTGATGGTGACGCTATCATCTCCAGTCGATAGTTTAATGCTTGTTTCTCCAGCAATCCTTTGGGCGTTAACGGTATCATCACCTAAGCCGGTGTGAACATAAGTCTTTTGCTGATGAGTATTTTCGACGGTGAAAGTATCATTACCCGCACCCAGTTGAATATCTAGATCTTCAAAATCACTGTAAACAAGGCCCTCTTTTGTTCCCAAACCTCTCAGTTGGGTATCGGTTAAGGTTGCACTGTTATTCGTTGTGTCGCCAGAGTTAACAATATCAAGAAGATCCTCTCCGTCATCACCGCTAACGAATAAGCTGGCTTGGATATCTGTTAGTGTTTGAGCTTGATTACTAACGCGAACGATATCGTTGTCCTCACCACCTGAAACGGTCGTGTCAGTCGCGATCGCTTCGACTTCTATCGTATCGTTTCCGGTCCCGGTGGAGATTAAACTTGTGCCGGTATCAGCCTCCGCCACAAAGTTAATGCGGTCATTCCCTGCCCCAGAGTCGAAGCTTAACTCGCCATTGTATTGATTGTTCAGTTCGATCGTATCATCGGCAGCTCCAAGCTGAACGTCGATGTGCTCCATATCCGCATAGTGGAAGCGACTGTCCAGCCCGAAGCCGAAGACGTGACTATCGGTAATTTGAACGGCCTCTTGATAGGGAGTGGGGTGTAATTGGAAATCAAGGAATAGCGTATCGCTACCGGAACCGGAGTTAACCAACAAATCGACAGTAAAGCTAGTATCTTTGACGGTAAAGGTATCGTCGCCGCTGCCTAAATAGAGGTCGATGGCATCAAAATCGCTGAACTTAAGGCTGCCGGAGGTCTTGAAGCCGCTCACTTGATTATTGGCGAGCGCTAGCTCGAAAGCTTCAGTGGCATCGGAGTAGTCTAACAGAATCGTATTCTGACCGTCTCCTGAATCAACCGTTACCTGAGCGGTAATATCGGAATCAACGCTGACGGTGTTGTTGCTATTGCCCAGCAAAATATTAATGAACTCTAGGGTATCGTAGGTAATGGTTCCTGCCATCCCGGCAAGTCCCGTAATGGTGTTTTCGGTGACGACTAAACTATTGACAGCATTTTTGCCGCTAGAGTCGACGTTGAGCACATCTCCGCTGTCGTGTTCGTTGCCGTGAAGGATTAGGTTGCCTTTGATCTGGTCAACAGTTTGATTGTCGTCGCTCAGGTTAATCGTATCGTCACTCTTCCCGGTTGAGATTTCGGTAGTCGCGGTATTGAAGCTGCCGCTGAGATTGATGATGTCTTCATCTTGGCCTCCTGCAATGGAGATGCGATCGCTGTTAAAGGTTCCAGCAAGAGTCATGGTGCTGCCACTACTGTCCTCTTCATTCTGATAGTCACCGCGAATTTCAATGTCGCTACTGCCAGCATCGATAGTGGCCCCGGTTTCAACAACGATATCGTCTCCCGCTTCTAAAGTGATCCGGCGATCGCTAGACTGAATAGTGACCCCTGTCTCGATCGTCAGGCGATCGGAATCCGGCGCAGCAGATTCATTCGCTCTCAGAGTGATGGTGCCCCCAGAGCTAATATCCTCAGCAACAGTGAGAGGACTATGAGTTTCAAGCTGAATATCAGCACCGGAGCTGATGCCGTTAACAGACATAGCACCATAGTTGCTCAGGTTAACGGAGTCACCCGCAGTGACCTTGAGGGTCTCAACTGAGGTTTCTAGCGGTGCGTTAGCACTCCCGATGCCGTCAGAAACGTTGACCGTCAGACTTTGAGCCGTCAGCTCCGGAATCTCATCGAGGTTGATGCCGTTAAGCTGCTGAGCCGTGATGGTGGCGCTGGTGCCGACCACATTTCCCAGCTCAACGATTCCGGACTCAGAGACGAGTTCAAAGCTGCCATCAGCGACAGAAATATCCTGAAGCTTTACACCATCAGCTTCGCGAACGCTCATATCTCCGGTATTTAAAATCTTGGCCGTGAGTACATCAACGTCAGTAGAAACATCAAATCCTTCTACAGCAGACAGAGACAAATCTTGCGCTGCCAGCGTGATATCGCTCGTAATGCGACCGCCCGTGAATTGACCCGCGCTGTCAAAGTACCCCATAGAGGCAATCGTGAGGTCAGTTGCTTCCTGGGGGGCATCTTTAAAATGGAGGCTACCGCCGCTAGCAATGGTAACGCTCGACCCGGCGAGGTCCGCAAAGCTAGTAATGTCCCCGAGATCGCGCTGTGCCGACAGCACGAGGGTTTGGGCACCAACGGTCAAGCCTTGTCGGTCCTGTTTCAGTTCCCCAGCCGATTCACCCAGTTGAATTCCCCCGGCTAGTTCTTCAACAAGCTTAGCCTCTAGCTCCACGGGGTTAGTTACTTCCACAAAGTTGATTTCCGCTTCTGTGTACTGGTCAGCATTGGTAGTTGCAAAAACTTCGTAGTCCGCTTCGTCGGAGGCGACAACTTTGTAGACAGGAATTTGATTAGGGTTGCCATCCTCGAGAACGGCGTAGAGGTACTTGCCCTCAGCGTTTTGGCGGGTGTACACCTCACTGCTATCGGGACGGTCTTTATAGTATTCTCGTCCGTCGCTGCCGATGAAGACATAGCGACCGCTTTGAGCCTCCCGTTCTTGGTAGCTCATCACCTTCAGGACGGGAGCTAAGACGAGCGCTGCCTTGGCGGTGTCGTCAAGTTCTTGCAGCGTACTATCGCCGTAGGCAAAGATGCGGGCAGCTTCGGTATCGGGCTGGTCGAGGTAGTAGGTTTCGCCACGGTTGACTTCGCGGTAGCGATAGTAACCGACTAGTTCACGAGCCTCAACGAGCTGTAAACCGCTAGGATTCACCGGCTCAAGAGTGCCCCGCACGTCTTTGTAGTATTGGTCCTTGACGATCGCCTCGCTGTCGTGAAGATTCTTGTCTTCAGCGAGGCTGTAGTAGTAAACTTCGCCGCTATTGAAATCGACATACTCGCGGAAGTTGAGGCGATCGCGCACCACCACCTGATTGCCTCGCGCTACGAGGTTAACTCTGTCGAGTTGCTCCACAGAGTTACCGAAAGTTTCGGGAGAGACGATGATGCTGCCGGATCCTAGCTCTAGGTCCAGATCCTTGGTATTGATATTCGGTAAGCTAACAGCGCCTTGCAGAACACCCGTTTCCCCATAGCCCAGCGTAATTTCGTCGGCATCGAGGATCACCCGTCTATCGGTGACGAGTTGCCCGGTGCCGCGTAGCGCCAGACTCTGACTGCTAATGGTGTCGTCGATGACGTTGTTCTGCTCGTCTGTAACGACATCCACCTTAATGCTGTCTCCGCGACTGGTGATATCAATAGTTCCGCCACCAGCGGTAAGAGCCGTTGTAGTTTGAATGGTTCCTCCTGATTCAAAGAAGATATTGCCCGCTGTCGCTTCAATGCGGTTGATTTCTACAGCGCGCTGGTGTTCGTTGAGGAGGTCTTCAAACCAGTTATGGAGATTAATGTCGCCTGTCGCCACCACAGCAGATTCAACCCGCGCCACGTTGGTTTCGAGGGCAGTCAGGGCATTGGCTTCTAGGCTGAGGGTGTTTGAGCGCAAATCGACTTGGCGATCGCCCACAGCACCCGCAGCGATCGCCCCTCCCGCCGTCAGATTCAGGTTGCCGTAGTATTGTCCGGCATCGATGAGGTCGAAGGTAATATGGCCGCCAGCCGTCAGAGCAATGGATTGGCCTTCCTCGCGGTCAGCGGTTTGCTGAACGGTATCGACCGCCAAATTGCCTGTGGTAGAGAGAACAAAATCTCCACCGCTGAGGGCGCTTTCTACCAACGTCAGCTCGCCCGTATTCGCAATTTCTACCTGACCGGCGCCGACACTCTCGATCTTCAAACTGTTGATGGTTGTGTTGATGGCGGCATCGCCAGCAGCTAAAAGCTCTAAGAAATCAGTAGTTAATTGACTGCTACCAGCGCTATCGATGATGTCTCCCTGAACATTAAGGTTAACTTGAGTTGCTGCTGCTAATTTGCCATTAGCCGCGAAGGTGAGGTCGCCCTGAAGGAGAGCGAGGACAGCCGCATTGGTGGCAGCGATGTTGTTTACTGTGATATCACCCAAGGCAGTCAGGTTTAGGTCGGCGGCGCTGGCAGTGACGACAGTGGAGGTTTCAGCATCATCTAAGCTGAGGTCGATGGCGGCATCACTCGTCGCGCTGAGTTCGTCCGCTCGGACGTTGGCATCGATCCGCTCTTGCGCTTGTAGGGTAACGGCATCTCCGACGATCTGACCGTCAAGGACTTCGCTGAGATTTCCGTCAGCGTCGGAGGTGCGATCGTAGTTGCTGATGCTGCCTGCATCGGCGATTAGTGCGACGGTGCCTCCCTGAAGGCTGGCCCCCGGTAAAGTAATGTTGCCGTCGTTGGCTCCCGCCGCGAGGCGGATGGTGCCGCTATCGGCGGTCAATAATTCAGTGACAGCGCTGCCCTCGATGCTGCCTATGCCGCTGGTGCCTGCGTTAACAGCGACGGTGGCGCTAGCGTTAAGCTTGCCGTTGAGGTCGATATTGGTGGCGGCGCTAAGCTGTACCTGACCAGTGCCTGTATTAGTTAGCTCGCCAGCAGTGGTGATGCCGCCGAAGGCGAGGTTGCTGGCAGAGGTTAGGGTCACGCGACCGTTGCTGTCCGTTACCGTCAGTTCGCTAGCATCGCTAACGGTAATCTGGTTTGCCTGAACGGTAATATTGCTTTGAGCCGTGAGCAGGGCGGGTGCCGCGAGAACTTCATCCGCATCGCTGCCTTCGGGGAGTTGTCCTTTGATGTGAGCCGTGCCAACCGCGTTGATGGCGATCGCGCTATCGTTACCCTGGGCGCTGAGCTGAGCGCTGATGGTTACGTCGTTACCCGCATCGATGGTAATGTTGCTGGCTTGAATGGAATCGCCGCTGAAGCCACCAAAAGCTTTTTCCTCCCCAGTCTGGCGCTCGGTTCTCCAGAAAAGCTGATCTTGGGTAATAGTTTCTGTTCGGAAGAGGGTTTCGGTCTTAAAATCAACGACTTTGACCAGTCCTTCTACCGTTTCGTAGCGGGGGCGTTGGTCGAAGATATCTTGAGCGTTGCTGACCCACTGGTAGTCGAGGGTGAGGCGAGTGTCGTAGATATCGTTGTCTACAGACTTCCAACTGTAGGCATAGTCTTTGAAATCCTCATAGATTGTGGTAGCGGACCAAATTCTAAAGTTTTCTTCAACCCTCAGCGATGAAGCTCGATCATTCCAGCCCCTATCGCTCAGTTTGCCAATATCCGAGTCAATTATTATGGAGCTTCCGCCAAATGAAGTATTGTCGTACAAAATAGCGCGCATTCCGTGGTTTACATCTACAGCACTATAGTCATCACTGGCTTTGTTATTGTTATGAGTTTCTAGGTTGCTATATTCTCCTCGACCAAATGTGTCAGTCTCGCCGCCATAGTTATCTTTCTCACTCAACCTAACGTATCTATTTGAGCCAGCTAGCGACTTATAATACGCAACTGATGGCTCTGAGGTTCGCCATTCATCTCTGGAGCTTCCAACTGGATTCGTACCAACAGCTTTTGAATCAGTGTTTTCGAGCTGCTCGTTAACTAAAGAATCTGTTGTGGAGAAGTACAAAGATGGTGCTTGCGTCGCTCTAATAGGTGCATCACGAATCGTATCTTTGGTCATCGGCGACCATTCAGGATCGTAATTATGGAAAGCATTATTACTTCTATCGATCAGGTCGTAATACCTTTCACCAGTAGAACTAATGTATGAAACATTCCATAGGGCAGCTCGACCGTCATTATCCGTTACAGTTGCAGGCTTACCAGTTTCATCATGAGTGAAGGTATATTCTGTATGGGCTGAATGAGTCTGTGTGTAGAATACTTCGGCTTCATCCCAGTATTCACCGACACGTTCCTGCCAAGTTTTCGCCTCGCCTTGAGAAACTACCCGCAGCACAGATAAAACATCCGCTTCCATGCCTTGTGGCATCCGAATATACTTATCGCCCCAGCCATCGATATTGACCTTAACAACCTCAGTTTCAGCAGCATCAGCAGCTTTCTGATAGCTTCTATTGAAATATCCTAAGTGCTTCAAGATCCGGTCTTTCTGAGCACTATTTAAGTCTTCAAATTTGTGCCCAGGTTCAGGTGCTGCGACATCCCAGGTAATGTCGCTAATGGCATAGTCAGTACCCGTTACAAAAGACTGTTTTACTTGATAGCTGGTTGGGTTCCAGTAATCGCCCGCGTTTAGAGTAATGCCAAAGCGGGAGTTAACATCAGCTTTTTGAGTAGCGGTTAGATTACTAGCAGGAATATATCCTAAATGAGCAATTACTAACGCCTTTTGATCTGCTGACAGACTTGCAAAGGAATCTCCTGCAACGGGTTCAGCAACAGTCCAGTTGATCTGATTGATGTTGTAATCGATACCATTGTTAAAGCTTTGCTGGCTCTCGCCCGTCAGTGGGTTTGAGAAGGTTTCGACGATAAAACTATAGCTGCTGGCATAGCCCAAAGATTTAGCAACAGCTTCTTTTTGTTCAGGCGTTAAGTTCTCAAATTTGTGATTATTCGCAGGGGTTCCAACACCGTCCCAGTTGATCTTATCCTCAGTGTAGTCAATCCCATTCACAAAGCCTTGCTTGTAGTCTTGACCGCCGACAATCTGCTTAGTTTGAGTCACTTCTCTAACGGTTTCCTCGTAGCCAAGCTGCTCTAGGACAGCCTGCTGCTGAGCACCTGTTAGCTCAGCAAAGGTATGGTCAGCCCTGGGTGTCCCTGCGGTGCCCCAGGCAATGCTGTCGATGGTGTAGTCAATCCCCTTAACAAAGGTATCTTTTTCAGTTCCGTCTTGATTGACGTAAACCGTTAGCTCCACAGTTTCTTCTTCAACAGATTCCGTCGCCTCTTCGAGCTTCCAGTAGACAGTGTTGGTGGTCGGATTGCCGTTGAGAGTTCGGTTAACCTCTGCGTTGTTGAAGCTGAAATCGTAGAGCTTCTCATAGCCTAGAGATGCTAAAACCTTTGCCTGCTGAGCATCGTTAAGCTCATTAAAGCTATGGTCGGCACTCGGCGTTTCGACACCACTCCAGTTAATGTCGCCGAGATTGTAATCAACCCGATGAACAAACCACTCCTTAATATCTCCGGTGGCACCGCTGTAGTAAGCATCCTGAGTTAGCTTTACATCCATTGTGAAGTTTTCGGTCCCGATGCGCACCTCATCAAAGCCTACCTGCTCCGTCGAGACTGTATCAATATAAGTGACTACCTCCACTTGGCGAGTTCCATCTTCGACCTCGAAGGTTCCGGTAACGACAGGAACCGTAATCGCCGTTTGCCGCAGGGAAGAGAAGCTAGCAGCCTTGGTGCCGTCCTGAAGAGAGGCTCCCGCCTGGAGCGTCACGTCGCCGCCTGCCAGCAAAGCAACGTCTCCCACCGTATCTAGTAAGCCTGCGGCGCTGATGGTAATCGTACCGTCAGTAAGATCGGCTCGGGTCAGCTCTCCGAGCAGCTTCGCTTCATTCCAGTTCAGGTCAACGCCAGCACGAACGTCGATATCCTGGGCAGAGTCGAGCCGTCCAGTTATCTCAACTGCATCGGCGGCGTTGAGTAAAATGCGGCTATTGTTGCCACCGCTGAGGAAGCCATCTACCAAAATATCGGTCGCGGCAATGTCTAGCAGCCCTGCCGTTTCTACGGCAGCACGAGGCAGACTAAAGGCATGGCGCAGCACAGAGACCTGCTCGTTGGCTCTTAGTTTAACCGTACCGTCTGCATGAGTAGTCTTGAGCCAGCCTTCCCCAAAAAGGCTAAGGTTTTGAGCGCTAATGTTAATGTTGGTCTGTGCGCCGAGGCGACCATCATATACGGTGACATCGCTGCTGCTGTCTACGGTGATACTTCCGGTGCTGGCAAGCAGTTCACCGTTTTCGAGATCCAGCGCGCCGACATTACCCTGGAGAGAAATTGCTCCATCAGCACGGATATCGATGATACTGACCGTTCCGGCGGTTTCGATGCTGCCGCCGCTAATCCGCTGTAGATCTGCTGGGCTACCTGTGTACGCCACCGGAGCTGAACCCGCAGCGAGCAGGTTCCCGGCTGCATCTACGTACTCGCCGCTAGCGTTAATGAGATAGTTGGAGCCGTTGACGTAGCGCCCGTTACTGTCCTGGAAACGCAGGGCGTTGACAAGTACGCCTAGCCCTGCATCACTGCCGCCGTCGAGCGTAACGCGGCTCTGTCCCTTAACAGTGCCGTCTACCAGGATTAAACCACCTGCGGTAATATCAACCGTATCGGTCAGGTTTTCCTGAATTGAGCCGATCGCACCGCGCAGAGTCGCGTCGCATAGCACATTTATGTCAATTTGTCCACTAGCATTCTTGGTCGTCATCAAGCTCTCGCGGGAGATGTCAATGCTTCCCGCATCGATAGCTACGGCCTCTGTTGCTTGAATAGAGCCGCCCCGGTTGACCAGTTTGCCATCTTCATCTGCTCCGAGTCCGCCTACAATAACGGCATCAGTCGCAGCAATGTTGACCTGAGCATTTTCTCCAGCCCAGGTGTTGTCATCGACGGTGCGGTTGCCAGCCGCGAGGGAACCTGCTAAGCGTAGAGATTCGGCAGTAATCTGAAGTTCGCTGTTGCTGTTCTGGCTAGAGACTGCTACTCCTGCACCAATAGTTACCGCTTGTCCGGTGATCGTGACTCCATCTAAAGCGCTCAGTACCGCCCCCTGCTGAGTGAGCTTGCCGTCTACCTCAACGAGTTTTCCAAAGGCAATGGTGCCATCAGTATTGGTCTGGAGAATTGCCAGCGTTTCTCCTGCTCCCTCAACCAAGATTTGACCGTTGTAGACATTTACTTCGTTTCCGGCTTCGAGCAACACAGAACCTTGACTCGTCAAGTCTCCTGCAACCGTAACAGCGTTAGTTCCCTGGAGTGTGACTTCCTTGGTAGTGCTGTCGCTGTCTGCCGTGCCTTGGAACAGAACACCTAACATCTCCACATCCTCCCCGGTGAGGGCGATGTTGGCATTGCTGACGATCCGCCCGGAGGAGCGACTGACCGTGAGCGTTCCTGTTGTGGAGGCAATATCAACGGTTTCTAGAGTTTTACCTTCCCCGCCGATGGTGCTATCGATCTGCACGTCGTTAAGACCCGTAATCGTGGCACTGCGCCCGTTAATGATGCTTGTTCCATAGGTGGCAATGCTGGTTTCCCCAGGGGTAATCGTCGTGCCTGCGGTCAGGCGCACTTCATCATTAGCCGTGAGGCTACCGTAGAGTTCTAGGGTGTTTTCAGCAGACAAAGCAATATCCGAGCCAGCACCTCCGGCCACGATGTCGCCCTTAACGATGCCGAACTTGCCCACATTCATGGCAATAGAGCCGTTGATGGTTTCTAGCAGCCCCGTTGCGTCTAACTCAATATCAATGCCGTCAGGAGAAGTGCCGCTGTAGAGGTTGATGGTGTCGTGAGCCAGCACCTGACCCGCAATATAAAGCTTGCCGTTGGGTCCAGCGGGAGCCCCAATCGAGACGACAGACCCGGCTTCTTTGGCGCTAATGGTGTAGGGTAAGGAAGAATCGATATCGGCTGTGAGGTTGGTGAAGCCCAACAGATGAGCGTTCTGGGAACCAGCCTGCACTAAAGCAAATTCATAGGCGCTGGTTAGGAGAAAATTACCGTTGCAAAGCTTTACTTTCCAGTTCAGTTCATCGACCGGAGTAAAGACTTGGTTAGATTCAGCTATTTTCCAGTTAGCGATCTTGAGAGCAGTCTCTAGATCCGCCATTAGATCCGTAATCGTTTCGTTATCAGCGGTGTCGCTAGCGCTGACGGTGACGTTGGCTTCTAGGGTTTCATCGCCCCGGTGTACCCGCAGTTGCAGAGTGACATCTTGAGCCAGTTGGCCGGTCGCTTTCTCCACAAAGCCCGCCGCCGCAATTTCATTCGTATGGGCTGGGGCAAGGATGTCAAGACGACCCGGTGCGTTGAGGTTAATTTGGCTGTTCTCTTGCCAGGTTTCTAGCTGCGTCGAACCGTAGAGGACGATTCCGCGACCAGAGTAAGTCTCGTTAGCCTCTACAGGGTCGATTCCGCCAATCAGATCGATCTGCTTTCCGGCTCTTAGCTCCTGACCGATGCGAATTTGGTGGTCAGCTTCGATGCGAATGGTGGAGTTGCCATTAAAATGTTCGCTGGTGCGCCCGATATAGGTTCCCTGCTCGTCGCGGACCTGAGTTACTTCCCCACCAGGGAGAAGCAGCCCCTGAATATCGGCATCCTGGGCAGCATCGATGAAGATGGAGCCATGGGCTTGATGTGCCACCAGTTCACTCGCCCCCTGGACGTAGACCCCCGTACCGGACTCGTGCTCGCCGCCGACAACTTCGATGCGATCGCTCGCAAAAAGATAGCCCCCCGTTTCGATGGCTTCGCCCTGTCTGTTGGTGGTGTTGCCGCCGATCATGGCTTGTCCTTCAGCCTCGACGCGAATCAGTCCATCGCCGCCAGACCAGTCCACCGTCTGGTTAATGAGATTGCCATCCTCATCGAATTCCTGACGCAGCGTACCGCCAGAGACGAGGGTGCCCATCATTTCTATGCTGCTAGCGCTGGAAATCCTGACGGTGCCAGTGCCGCTAGTGCCGCCAGCCGTGGCCCCCCCTGCCGGGGTAACGAGGACACCCAGCCCGCGATCGTCTACTGCTGCGGTGCCGCCCTCGACCGTAACCGACTGAGACCCCAAGAGTCCGGTGTCTAGATACACCTGCTGTCCGGCTTTCACAAAAACTTCAGCACCGCTCCCCGTCCAGGTAACGCCAGTTTCGCCAACGTCACCGCCAGCCACGACGGTGCCCAGCAGGTCAACATCCTGCGCCCCCTCGATCCGAATCTGGCTGCCCGCCTGCTTAGAGTTAAGACGAGCCGTTCCGTGGACATAGACGCTGGAGCCGTCGCTATTGGCTCCGTTCGTCGAGGTGCTCTCGGCATCGAAGCCGCCAGCAATGCTGATGTTGTTTTGAGCCGTGAGGAAGCTCTCAACGTACACCCAGCCCTCAGAACCCACGGTGAGGTTTGAGTTCGCGCCCAGGACATCGATGTTGCCACGAATAATGATGTCGTCCTGGGCGGCGATCGCTAGCTCGGTATCGTCCGCCAAACTGGTTAGGGTTCCAGCCATGAGGATGCTGAACTGGTCTTCGCCAATGTGCTTGAGATAGTGGTCGTTGCCGTTGGCATCGGTCGGCAACTGATTGAAGTAGCTGTCGACGTAGCTGTTAAGGGGAGCTCCCGCCGCAAGCACCATCTCGTCGCTGGTGGTAACGGTTCCCTTGATGACTAGCTCATGAGGAGAGAGGATGCGAGCATCCGCCCCTTCCCCCGTTTTAACAGCCGTGGGCTTACCGTTGATGTCTTCAAATCTGGCTCCAGCGGTAACGGCACTGCCGCTATCGGTGAGGACAACTTCCCCGGCTTCTAGGCGAATCTGTCCCTCGTCATCGCGGGCCGCAACGACAGCCCCTTCCATCAGATTCAGCACGGTGGTTGCATAGATGTCGGCAGTGGAGCCAGCGCCTTTGGCCTCTACGAGTCCAGCAATTTTAGCCGAGGCAATCGTATCAATGTCGATGACTCCTCCTGCCTCGGTAACAGCAATTTCACTGCCAATGTCGGTTTTCAGACTGTTGGCTCCTTCTCCCGCAAAAGACACCAGGACATCGCTGCCGCTGGTCTCTTGAATTTGAATCGAGAGATTTTCTGTCGCCCGTAACCAGCCCCCGACCACCATTTGCTCGTCAACGAGCAGTTGCAGGTTGCCTGCCGTGATGCCAGAGTCGGGCAAACCGTTGGGGTTGTGGAGGTTCTGGGAATTAACGTTTACCAGCCGTGCCTCTACAGCTAAGCTTTCGTTGGTAGCGCGGACATCACCCTCTACGTCTAGGCGATCGCTCAAAAGCGTTGTGGAATTACGAAATTCGGGCTGATAGGCTTGGGAATTGCGCGGCTCAGCCACCATTTTGCCCGTCTCGCCGTATAGGATGTCTCCTAGAGTCATGGTGTTCCCCGCATCTCGGCGACCAATGGTAACGGCATTGAAGCTGTTGTGAATCGCAGCTAAATCTAAGCTGGAGAGTTCCATGACATCGGCATTATCGATGCCAACTTCGTTGAGGTCTTGCCCCGCGCTATTTTCCGCCGCTCCGCCTAAGCGGTAATCCCAGACGAGCTGATTCGCCTCTAGAAACAGGTTGCCAATGCCGTTCACCTGATCGGCTCCGGTACGGAAGTTCATATCGTCCGCCCTTAGTGTCAGGTTCGCTTCCTCGTGGCGTCCGGTGATGCTGCCGCTTTCTAGAATGAGAAGCGCATCTTGCTCCGCTAAGGACAGGGTTAAATGGCCGCTGCCGTTGGCGATCGCATAGAGGTCGTTGCCATCCAAAATCTGCTCGCGCCAGTCTTCGCTAAGCTGGGTTACCCAGTCTTGCTCGGCCATCCATTCTGGGGTGATTTCCACATCGGGCAGCAGCAGACCGGGGTTTTGGAAGGCTTCTTTATCGCTGTTCTTAACCTGGTTCAGTTCATCGCCGTTCATAACCAGGTTCAGATCGTTCGCCTCGGTGATGACAACGTTGCCTTCCCCAGAGAGGGCAGTCGCCGCCGTTAGTTCAGCAACCTCCGTTAAGAGCGCCGCATCCACCGTACCAATTGCATCCTTCGCCTTCACAATTAGATGACTGTCGGTGCCGACAATGCGGGAGCCGTTGGTGTTGAGGATCGAGCCATCGGGGGCGGTGAGGCGAATCCAGCCGCTACCAAGACCGTCTTCGGACCCACCGCTAGAAACCTTGAGATCGGCGGCTAGCTCAATGTTTGAGCCGTCGCCGTAGGTACGCAGATCGATGTAGCGATTGCTATTGGCGTTGAGGGTTTGCGTAACCTGGAGATCCGCCAAAGAATCCAGAATGATCGCTCCAGCGTTGATTTGACTGCCGAGGTCGATAGCAGACCCAATGGCTCGGAGTTCGGTTTGCCGGGTTTGGACCGTGTTATTGGTGGTAAAGCTCACCGGAGCGCCAAAGTCGAGAACGCCATCCGCATCGTTAAACTGGGCTGCCTTCCCTAACACGGTGAGGCGCTCTAACCCATCGGTGTAGTTGAAGATTTCGCGCCCGTTCTGAACCTGCTGCTCGTTGAGGGCGATCGCCTCGCGCATGGTTTGCTCTAGGATCGCCTGGTCGAAGTCTCCCGCTGCGTCATCGAGGTTAACGATGCCGTTTGCTTGAGACCCCACAGCTTGACCCAAGCGAACGCGATAAGTATCGTTACCGCCAGCATCGCCGAGGTTTAACGTGCCAGCGGCAAAATTAGTAACGACGACCTCATCGTTTCCGGTTCCCAGAATCACCGTGTTAACGCTCAGACCGCGAGATTTTACCTCGCTCAGACCGTTGTTCAACTGCACCTCAATGCCGCTGCGGTTGATGGTGACTCCTAAATCATCTGTTGTGGTGGAGAAATCAAAGGTGTTGTTGCCCTCGCGATCGCTCAGGCGATCTACATTGAAATTATCGCCAAAGACGTAGGTGTCGTCGCCCGCTTCCCCAGAGAGACGATCGACCCCCAAGCCGCCTTCTAAGGTGTCGTCGCCGAGTCCGCCGCTGAGGGTATCCTCTTCAGAGCCGCCGTACAGCATATCAGCGCCGCTGCCGCCCGTAAGGTTGTCTTCTCCGGCTCCCCCATCTAGGATACCGCCGCCCGTGCCAGCAATCAGGGTATCATTGCCTGCGCCTCCGGTAATTTCGACCGCCACTCCCCGCAGGCGAGAGGCATCGAAGAAATCGTCGCCAGCGCCGCCGTCGGCAATGATCTTAGAAACGCCAGTGTACTCCTGGTAGTAGTTGTCGTACTCAACATAAACCGTCCCGTTTTCGCCGTAGAAGAAGAACTGCTCGCCGCCGTCATCGGTGTTGTAGATGCGATCGCCTGCCCGACTGCCGCTATGCAGATACAGCGTTCCGTTCTCCACTCGTCCGAGCAGAGGCTGGACCTTCGGCGCATCGTAGTTGAGGCTGAGTAAATCAGCTCTAAATAGTTCCTGCTCGAAAAGGTTAACCGTCTTGATTTTGAGATCGAGATCCACAAAGGCGCTGGCCACAAAATCAACGTCGCCGGTGATGTTGAACAGATTGGCGATGCCGCCGTCCTGGTATCCCCACATGGTCGCCAGCTCAGAACCCCGGATTCTGCCATCGCTCTCCCAAATTTGGTCAACAACGTACCCGGCATCGTCCTTGACGAGGATGGATTTCTCAATGTCCTGCATATCTACCCCAAAGTAGGCTTCAATTCCTCCTTGGAGTCCCGCCGCGATCGGTCCAAAGGTCAGTTGCCCCCTAAGACCAAGATCGCCATCTAAGTAAAACTCGTCTTTCTCGTTGCCGGCGGTATCAAAATCGCTGATGAAGAAACCATCGAGGGCATACAGGGGGTTGCTCGTCTCGATCGACTTGCGAATGCCGAAGGTATCGTAGCCAAAGCCTAAATCTGCTGTGGCCCCAAAGCTCCCGTTCGCAAATACGTCGAAGGAAGCAATGCGGGGCAGAATGCCAATCGAAGCCAGCAGCACTTCAAACTCTGCCCGGAACTCCAGCAGCGGCATCTCGTAAGTAAACAGGGTGGCATCGCCGCCGCTGAGGAGGGCAGTCCAGTTGGAGATATCTTTGATATACTCCAGCATCTTGAAGCCGGAGCGAGGCGTTGTTCCTTTCTTAACGCTGTGGGACGACTGGCGGGTATTCTGCTCGAAGAAGGAATCGAGTTCTTGAAGCGACGCATTATTCGCTGGCTCCGCCTGGGTCGCGGAGAGGTCAGATGTCCCAAAGCCGGTAATATCTCCGAGCATCAGCCAGTCGCCGGCGTTGAGAGTGGCGATTTGGTCTACCAGCGCCAGCATCTGCTTCGCTTCCTCGAGGAAGCTCCAGTCGATCGGAGATCGCCCTTTCAGCTCCATGATGGCGTTGATTAGTCCTTTAAGGGTGTTGTCACTGAGCATGATATCCAGACCGGGGACTTCCTTAGTCAGGACATCGATCAGCGGCTCCATCGGCTTTAAGACATCGTGGACGTTAGAGGCGATCGGCGTTAAAAAGTCGGTGACGAAGCTTCCGAGATCGACCCGGAAATCGGTGATGCCGATGCTCGGAGCCGTTAGTTCTTGCCCAACCGACCAGTCCCAATCGATTTCGAGATCTCCCCCAAGGCGCGGCAGTCCGTTCACGCCGTCGAGTTCGAGGGTCATGCCCAAATCGACCTCGGCATCCACCCCAAAGTCAACGGCAAAAACCTCGCCCAAGCTTCCTGACAGCAGCCGCTCTAAAGTGAGGCGATCGCGCTCGTTGCCTACTAGATCGAGAGACAGTCCGCCGTAGACACCGCTCGCCCGACCTTTAGGGGTGTTATCCTCTAGCTGGGCTTTAAAGAACAGCAGGCTACCGTCAGCGGCAAAGGGAGTGGTCACGTTAGGGTCTTCCGGGTCGCCATCTAGGAAGACATCGACGTTCAGCTCTAGCTCTGGATCGGCAGCGTCCTGGGCAGCGGTGAGGTAGAAGGTATCTTGTAGGGAAAGACCAAAGCCAAAGTCGAAGCTCCAGTCGATATCGAGGGCAAAGCCGCCATCGACGTTGAGGCTAAAGCCAGGGACATCGAGAGCGAGGGGAATATCAATGCCGGTACCGAAGATATTGCCGCCTAGCTGCATATTGAACTGGATCGCATCAGCATCGGTGGGAAGACCGCCGCCCACTGCCCAATTCTGCATCCACTGACCAGCAGCATCGTACCAGCCTACCTGAACGTCATCAATGGTCAACTGACCGTCCTGATTGAGGTCGAGCAACAGATCGAGGTTGCTGGGACCAAGGATATTCCACAGGGTTTCCTGGAGATAGGCGATCGCCTTGCCGTCGCCGCTGAGCTTCTCCCGCAGGTCGGCTAAGATGCCGTAGCGCATCTCCCGCAGAAAGGATGCCGCTTCTCCTAACGTGTCGCCCACTAAGGGGAGATTCTGAGACAGGTTGGAGTCGAGGACATCTTGCAGAGTGCCCACGGCCAGGTCTACCCCGTCGAGAATAAAGGAGGGATCGTTGATGAGCGCCAGCAGCGAGAACTGTCCCCCCAGTTCCGCAAATTTGCCCTTAATATCTGGGAAGGACATTACTAAAGGGTCTTCACTGCCTGCCGTTGGGGAACCAGTGAGGTGCTTAAAGAGTTGAGCAACGCCCTGGTCGCCGTAGACGGGGTTCGTTTTCACCTCGATCGCCCCGAGGTCAATGCCGAGTCCTGCTACGTTAAGATTGACGGGCAGGTTAACATCAAAGCCTCCGGTAATCTTTGTCTGGAGATTGTCGCCGACCGACTCGGAAGCAATGTAGAAAAGACCATCATCGACTACGGCTGAAGCTCCTGGCTTTTGATCCAAGGCAACTAAGACTCCGGCGTAGTCCTGAGTATTCTTCTGACCATCGCCATCAAGGATAACGCTGCCGCCAATCACCCCGATATCCATCGGACCAACTTTAAAGCCGAGATCCAGGTTTTCGCCCCTCAGTCGAACTCCGACCTGAGCGTGGGTGCCCTTCCCGGTGGTTGCATCGTAATCCCGCAGCACAATGTCGGGGATATCGCCCTGTGTGAGGCTGCTGAGATCGACCGCAACATCGAAGTTAAGCTGGGCGATCGCTTCCAGGAGCAGGCTACCGCCGCCGTTGAGGTCCGCTAAAGTATCGATGCCGTCCAAGGCTGCTGCCCCGACGTTCCCGGAGAGTTCTTTGAGGGTAGCCAGATCAAGAGCAAAGGCAAAGCTGTCGCTAAACAGGGCCTGCCAGCCCAGATGAATATCGAGGTAGTCTCCGTTGAGGGATAAGGAGAACATCTGCTTGTCGGCAGCCAGGGTATTATTGTCCTCAAGCCCCAGAGCCTTCTCGATCAGAGTTTCCACCTCTTGCAGCACCCCAGCCGGATTTTCGGCGGCAGCTTCTAGTTGAGCAGCAAGATCGTCGAGGAAGGTAAACTGCTCCTCTAAGGACTGATTAATAATGGGCAGCTCTGTGGTGTAGAAGCTAGTGTCTGCCAGGGATTCGTCGAGGAAGTCAATGCCAGCTCGAATGCCGCGAATGATGTCGAGGAAGCTCAGATCCTTGAGGTCGAGCAGGCTGGACACATCTGGCAGCACGACGATCGCCCCTTGGTCGGTCACCGCATTGCTAGCAAGCTGAGCGTCGAGGTCAAACGCCTGAGTTGGATCTTGATACACAATTTGGGGTGCTGCCGATAGAGTCGATAGGTTAGGGACGTAGACCCCCAGTTCAGCGCTAGGAGCAATGTTAATATCGCCAAACCCGCCGTTGACGGATAGCCCCTTCAGCGTTGCCGCTGCGCTGCCGTTGAACTGAATGTTGAAGGCATCGTAGAGTTCGCCATCGAGCAGATCGGTGAAGCTAAAGCGGCGATCGCCGGGAAGCTCTTCGTCCGGGTTGCGGTCTAGACCAGCGGACACCGCTGCGTTGAGGGACACCCCAGAACCGCTGCCAGCCCCGCCTGCCGTTAGCCCGACGAAGCCGAGGGCGGCGGCTACCGTTAAATCCGCCACGGTAAACTGCGCTTCCCCGTTCAGTTCGGCGTTGTCGATGTAGAGGCTGATGCCGCCGTTGTTGTTGGGACCGTCGAAGTCAATCACCAAATCGAGGCGACCGCTGACTGCTGCCTGAAGCGCGGCTCTGGAATCGGTAGACAGAGACAGCTCTCCTAAATCAAAGCCAAAGTCGAGCGCCACATCGTTGAAGACAGGCATCGTCTTCTCAAAGCTAAAGGGCAGCACCAGTTCGTTTTGAACCGGGTCGTAGGTGAGAGAAACACCTGACGGTAAAACGCCGGAGCTATTAATGGCGACCACTAGCTCTTGATAGGAACGGATGAGCTCTCGCTGTTCGTGGATCACAAAGCTGCGATCGCTGAAGGTGAGATTGCCAGCTTCTGGTAATTTCAGGGTATTGGCATCGATAACGCTGCCGATTTCGTAGGTGTCGCCGCTGTCGAAGGTAATGTATTTGCCGCTGAAATCGTCGGTGAGACCGCCGGAGGGGACAGTGAGAACGCCCTCGGTAACGGAAGCGCCGCTGCCTGCGAACAGATCTACTCTCGGCTGATAGATATCAATTTTTTCAAGGACGTTATCATTAATAGCGCTGGCGAAATCGAGGACATCTCCAAGCTGTAAATCTACAAACGGCAGGGAGGTTTGCATGACTTCGTAGTTGCGGTAATCTTCCGCCCACGTCACGGTATCCCGCAGCATGGAAATGATGCTGCCCACGCCAAAGTTGCGGAAGTTCAGGAGCTGATCGAAGTTTTCGTGGCGGAAAGACACGCCATCCCCACCGAACAGCTCGCCGTTCAGATACACCTTCGGCGTGCCTCCCGCGCTGAGGTCGTTGCCAGCGAGAGAAGCATAGAAAGGCAGCATTGCATCGATGCGGTTGTTGCTCGTATCGACCGCAAACTCCTGGTTGACGTAACTAATCGAGCCGCCTAAATTGAGGCTGACCTCTCCTTTCTCCTTCCCAGGGTCATGAGAGCCAATGCTCATCTCCAGGGGACCAAAGTAGGCTCCCAGCACAATATCGTCGGCAGTGGCGTTGGCGTTAAAGGAGAGGTCGTTGAGGGTGAAATCGGTGGAGAAGTCCGACCAGTCAAAGCTCAGGTCAAAATCAATGCCCAAATCTACGCCAACGGTGAGATTCGTTTCTCCCCGGAGTTCCAACCCAAACTGAGCGGCTGCTTCGGGCAGGGCGAAGCCAATGGTTTTTTCGTAGCGGTTTTCTGCCGCATAGGACAGGGAAAAGCCCGTTTCGCCGAGAATAAAGTCGAGACCATCAGCAATGGGAAGGGTAGACACCCAGTCGGTTTGCAGATACTGAATCAGTCCGCGCAGGGTTTCGGTGGTGCTGTCGTCGTCTTCATCAACGTATTCTTTGATCGATTCTCCAAGGGCAAAGTAAGTACTAATACCTAAGAAGCCGTCTAGGGTCGTATCGGTGCCGGGGAGAGTGGTTGCTAGAGGACTATCGGAGATCAGGTTGCCCTCGTCGTCGTAGGTGGGAACGAGGCTGGTTTGAATGTCGATCAGTTCTTCTGCTCCGGCTAGTAAAGCATCCCGCAGAGCGTCGGTCAGCACCACGTCTAGGTTGGTCGCGTTGAAGCGGCTAACATCATCACTGGTCGTAAACTCAACAACCTGCACCTGATTGTTGATGGCGATGGTTTCTGAAATCTTTTGGCCGGTGGTGTTGACCTCAAGGGCTAGCTCTCCAGTAAAGGCCAGACCCGCAACGTCTACGTTGGCTGTTCCAGAACCTTGAAGCGCATAGCTACCATCGTTGAGCAGCACTAGCCCTAAGCTTCCGTTAGTGAGGCTGCCGCTCATGCCGTCCGTGAGACTGACCGTGGCGGACAGATTTTGTCCGGCTGCCAGCAGCGCGCCATCCGCTTCGCGCAGCTGCAGACTCAGGTCGCCGCTGAGGGTGGTCAGATCGGCGATCGCCAGCTCGATACCGTTCCCCTGAATAAAGTTAGCCTCCGCTGCGACAGAAATTCCCCCCACCAGCAGTTCGGTGTCTGTACTGTTAAACTGCGCCTCAACGGCCCCGCTGAGCGTGAGTCCAGATACACCGACCAGCGCGACGTTACCGGAAAGAGTATAGGCGGTTTCCGACTCCGCCGCCCCAGAGAAGAACCGCACGGCTCCATTCACCTCACTGAGCTGCACCCCGATATCATCATCGGTCGTGGCGGTGCTAGCCCCGCTACCGACGAACGCCGCCGCATCGTTGGCGACAAATTCTAGAAGTTGTGCATCGTTCTCTTCTGAGAACTGGAGGGCGAGATTGCCGCTCAACTGCACATAGTCTGAAATGGCCAAGCTAGCATCATTCAGCAACACTTCCACCCCACTGTTATCGCCGCTAGCGCTGAGCTGGGCAGCCATCTGGATATCCAGGCCGAGGAAGGTGGCATCAGCGTCGGTGAGAGTATAGCGATAGGAATCGCTATCTAAAGTGAGCGCAAAACTGGCGTTGCTCAACTGGACTCCCAGATCGTCGTCGGGTAGGTCTGTGTTCGCTCCGAGACCAAGCTGGGCAGCGATATTTTGACCACCGAGGTTAATGGTGGTCTGCTCCTGATCTACAGAGAAGTCGAAATCGCCGCTGATTCTGGCGTAATCTGTGAGCTGAAGCGTCATTTCTGCCAGAGTGACATCGATCTGGTCTTGATTCCCGGTCGCGTCGATCGTGCCGGAAAACGCCGCTCCTTCAATCCCCTGTAGCTGTGCCTGGGCGTTGGTAAGAGTGTAGGTATAGGTGCCGTTGGGCTGAAGGGTAAGGTCAACGGCTGCTTGGCTGAGGCGCAAGCCGCGATCGTCGCTTGGGTCGTCAGGAGTGTCGAGACCTAAGCCGACAAAAGCGCTGGCATCGGTAGCGGTAAAATCGATCGTGTCGTCCTCATTGACATTAAAAGTAAAGTCGCCGCTGAGGGAACCGAGTTCGCCAATGGTGAGTTCGAGGTCCGATAGCTGTAGCTCTAGGCTATCCTGGTCGCCCACGGCCCCAATCTTGCCGCTGAAGCTCAACAGATCGATGCCGACTAACTCCACGTCGGCATCGTCGATGGTATACCGATAGGTTCGATCGGGGTTAAGGATGAGGTTGAGAATGCCGTTGCTGAGGCGTGCGCCAACATCGTCATTGGAATCTGGGGTATCGGCCCCTGTGCCGACGAAGAGGTCAATATCTTGGGCTTGAACGGCGATCGCCCGCTGTCCACTGTCGTCAATCTCGCCAAAATCGAGAGCCACCTGGGTAGTGAGATCCACAACTCCAGCCAAGCTGAAGGCAGCCGTTCCTTCTACTGCGGTCAATTGACCTTCCTCTGCGGAGAAAGCCAGGTTCACCGTTTGCTCAGAGCTAAGGGTAAGGGTTTCATCAACGGCTGCTCCGGTGCGGTTAATGCGGGCCTTGAGATCTCCGGTCAGCGTGACATCCGGTACGCCCACTAGAGCAGCCGTTCCTCCCACCTCCAGTGCATAGGTTGGTTCCGAATCGTTGGCATCCGGCAGCACCATGCCGAGATAGCCCTCGCTCAGCTTGACCCCTAGCTCAGCGCTCGTGTTATATCCGGTGCCGACAAAGGCCGTTACGTCTGTTGCGCCCAGGAGGAGCTTCTCCTCCGCCTGCTCAATCCCAAACTGTCCAGATAGGGATAGGGTATTAGCAATGTTAAGGTCGGCACTGCCTGTCATGCGGGTCAGGTCTGCGGAATCGCTGAAGGAAAGTTCAACGGTTCCTCCTGGAGTAGTGATGGTTTCCTGCACCGTTTCCTGAGTGCGGTTCACCTCCACTTTTAAAGAGCCATCCAGCGTTAGGTTGGGCAGCCCGACCACAGACCCATCGCCTTCTCCCAAGAGGGCATAGGTCATTGTGCCTTGAGCGTTCAGGGGCTTGGTGTAGTCAACGGTTTTGAACAGCGCCAGCCCTAAATTAACGTTCTCAACCTTGACCCCAGTTTCTGCCTCTGTCCCGAAGCCACTCCCCATGAAGGCATAGCCGTTGGTAATTCCGCCGAGGAGCTTGGTTTTTTCGGTTTGTTCCTCGTCATAGTCAAGGGCGATATCGCGGACGCTGACTTGGCGATGGGCTGCTATCTCCGCATCGGTAGCCGTAGGATCGTTGGTAGAGGTGGCATCCCCGGCTGTTAAAGTTACCGCTATGCCTAAGTCGTGGGAGAGGCGGTTTGCTAGAGAGACAGCGGCTTCTCTCCGCTGCTGGGCGATGTCGTTGGTGGCGTTAAACTCAATCCCGGCTTTCACAAACTGATGGCTGCCCGGTCCCCCAGCGGCGCTCAAAGCGATGACGCTACCGCCCTCATCGGCTAGCTGGAGACGACGACCGCTAACGCTAGCAACCACATACGTACCACCGTCAACCAGTCCGCCAATGGGTTCGTCTGCGGCTCGGTACTGAATCGACTCCCCAACCCTAAACTGATTGGCCTCGGGCAGAATAATGGCGTTTCCCCCCACATCTACCTGAATCTGGTTCTCAGGGACAAAAGACAGTCCTAGCTTTAAGAAGCGATGGGTGCCAATCCCAGCAGCGGTGAGATCGATGGCAGCGCCACCCGGAGCAGCCGTTAACTGAATTTGGGTGTCGCTGAGGCGTTTGACGGTGTAGGTTTCATCGGCTTCTAGTCCTGCGATCGCTCGCTGATTGGCATCGAGGTCGTAGCGCACCTGTGCCCCGTCCGCTAGCCCGTGACTCGACTCAAAAACAATGGCATCATTTTGAACGTCAACGCGCGTTAGCCCAGCCTGGTTGCCGAAGTGCCAGGTGGGCATAAATCGATACCTCGACCCCCCCGACAGCTTGGCGACATCTACGTAGTTACCGTTTGCTAGGTCTTCAGCGGTTTCTGCCAGTCGGAAGGACTTACTGGAGAGGACTTTGACCACGTAGCTGTTCGCTTCTGTTGGTTCGTAAACCTGGGGACGACTATCGTACTTGTTGGCAGCGATACCGTCTAGAGGAGATTTGGGTGTGGCAGCAGTAGAGTCAAGCTGAAGAGACACCCGCTGCCCGGTGCGAAACCCGTGAGTGTAGTTAAGGGAGATCTTGCCATCGGTAACGGACTGGATGCTGGAGGCCGGATGAAACACCAGGTGATCGCGAGCGCCGTTGCTACGCTCGATCAGGGTTATCGTCTGAGTGCCGCTGCCAGAACTCGTCAGATCTAGAGCCGTTCCTGCCAGAGCATCGTCACGACTGCGGGCGAGGGCAATTTCCGTATCGCTGATGCGAATGACGGTGAAGGGAAAGACATCGTAGCTGCCGCTGAGGGCATCAAAGGTGCCGCCGACAGGATCTCCGGTTGAGGGGTCGTAATACTGGATTCTGTCTCCGGTTTGCAGGTAGTGCTTAGACTCAAAGGCGATCGTATCGGTATCAACACTAACGCTGCTGCCCGGTTCATTTTCGGTGGGGAAGGACAGCACCCCATGCAGGCGATGCTCGCCTTGGCTGTCGGCAGTGAGGTCTACCACTGCACTTCCATTGAGAGTGCGTAGCTTCACGGTGGTCTCATCAAGCACCTCCACCGTATACTGGGTTCCGTTTTCTAGCCCGCCAATCGGGGCGTTCTGCCCAGCGTCGTACTGCACCCGGCTCATGTTGCTGAGACCGTGGGGCTGGCTGAAGAATATCTGGTCTTGGTCAAGATCGACCGCAATCTGGTTCGTGGCGTTGAAGTCGAGCACGGTTTGTAGCCTGTGGGTGCCGCTACCGTCGCTGGTGAGGTCCACAACTGACTCTGTTGCATCGACTAGCTGAAGGCGCTGATCGTTGATGACCTGGACCCGGTATTCCCGACCAGTTTCCAAGCCCCCGATCGCTGTCCCGTCCGCGTCAACCGAGTAGACCAGTTGCTGTCCCGTTGACCATCCGTGGGGCTGTTGGAAAGTGAGCCAATCCCGCTCCGTATCAACGAAGTCTTCGTTAAAGGCTCCACCATCCACCGTAGCGCTGAGGCTGTTTACCGTTAAGTGTTCCGCCTCTAGCCGCGCCTTTTCGTCTGCCAGTATCTGGCGCAGGGAGTGGTAGAGGGGTTCGCTGAAGGTGGTGTCGTACTGAGTGAAAGTCAGTTCTTGATCGCTAAGGGTGGAGCTGAGATTAAGAGCGCCAGGGGTCTGCTCGGTGAACCACTCCATCGAATAGTCCCCACCAAAAGCGATCGCCCCAGCCGCCTCTCCAGAAACGGTGCCTTCTACTCGCCGTTGGTTCCCTTGGCTGTCGTCAAAGACTACCTCGACGGTGTTATCTGTCCCAACGGCAATCGTTTCGTTGACGCTAGCTCCCGTTTCGTTGATGAAAACCGTCAGGCTGCCGTCGAGGGATAGTTCATCCACGCCAACCAGCGCCGCAGTGCCGCTAGCGGTTGTGGCATAGCTGCTTTGGGTTGTTCCCGTTGTGCGATCGCTTTCCCCGTAGATAACGAGGCCCAGCTCGCCATCCCTCAACTCAATCCCGGAGGCAGCGTCAGTGCCTCCTTCAGCCCCAATAAATGTCCTGGCGTTTGCCAGCCCGACCAGCAGTTTAGTTTCGCTTAGATTTTCAGCAGTTGTTACCGTTTTCTGAAGTCCAAAATCTCCAGAAGCCTGGACAACGCCTCCTAGGTCCAGGGTGGCTTCACCGGAGAGCGCTGTTACTTCGCTACCGTCGGCAAAGTCTACCGTGATGCTGCTTTGCGGTGTGTTAATGGTGGTGTTCACCGCCTCGCCCAGACGGTTAATGGCGACATCGAGGGTTCCGCTGATAGCTAGTTCTTCAACACCAATAAGACCAGCAGCGCCAGAACCTTGAAGGGCAAATCCCTGCGTCCTTTCTTGGGTGGTTTCGTTGTGCGTTTGGCTCAGAATTAATCCCAGTTGGCTCTCGTTCAGCTCAACACCGATCGCCTGAGCGCTGCCCTGGTCACTCCCGACGAACGCCGTCCCATCGGTAATGCCCAGCAAGAAGTCAGTTGTGGTGAGGTCGTCGCTGGTTTGGGTTTGCTTCTCAAGAAACATGGCTCCGTTGAGGCTGACAAACCCAGCGATATCTATATTGGCGATACCGCGAACTTGAGTGAGGTTTACCCCAGAGTCGAACTCGACGGGGAGATCTTCTCCCGGCATGGCCACTATTTCATTAACCGCTCGACTGCTGCGGTTAATCGCTAGCTCGACATCTCCTTCTAAAGTCACGTCGTTCATGCCTATTAACGAGGCTTGACCGCGACCTTGCAGAGCATATCCGGCATCGGGGGCGGTATACAGAATCAGTCCCAGATCCGCATCGTCGATCTGCAAACCAGCATCTTCGCCGACAAAGGCTTCGACATTCCTGCCGCCGATGTGGAGCGCGTCAGCCGTTTGCTCGATGCCGAATTCACCAGATACCTCGGCAAATTCAGCTAACCCCAACTCCCACTCCCCGGTAATTTTCTGGTGCTCGCCTTCAGCAGCGCTATAGCTAAGGTCTACTTGGCTAGTGGGAGTCACGATCGTTTGGGCAATTTCCCGCCCCAAGCGGTTCAACTCTAGTTCAATGCTGCCGGACAAATTGACCCCGGCTATGCCTCGAACGCTTGCCGTCCCGCTGGCACTGAGGGCGTAATGGTCATCAGCACCGCTTTCGACGTAGAGACCGAGTTCGCCGTCACTGAGCTTGACACCAATATCGTTTCCTTTATCCCCAACCCAAGCCTCTACATTGCTGGCACCGATAAGTAACTGGCTTTGCTGTTGCCCCCCGTTCTCGATGATCGCCTGCTCAATGGCAAACTCGCCGCTTAGTTCGGCAAAATCAGCGATCGCCAAATCGACACTTCCTGCCAGACGGGGAATTTCTACCCCACCATCGGCTAGGGTCAGGTCTAGGATATCGCCGTTTTGCAGGGCGATTTCTTCCTGCACTGCCTCGCCCGTCGCATTAACAGCTAGCTCCAGACTGCCAGCCAGAGACAGGTCTTGAACTCCCAGAAGAGCCGCGTTACCTGCGGCTTTAAGAGCGTATTTCGGCTTGGCATTGCCATAACCATAGAGAGCCAGTCCCAAAGAAGCACCAGAGAGTTCCACCCCGAGGACATCGGCTGTGCCGTAGCCGCTTCCCAAGAAGGCGTTAACGCCAGTGGCACCAAACAGCAGATTATCGGAGTCGGCAGTAAAACGGAGACCATTTCCTGTCAGGTTGGCTGTCTCCCCAACTGTTAGCCCAAAAGTTCCCACATCGACGGTTGTGGTGCTGTTGTTGCCGCTAGCGCTAATGCTGGAGCCGATCAGGTCAATTGCACCCAAGCCTCGGAGTTCAGCAGCAGCGGCGCTAAGGCTGTAGTCATAACTACGATCTGCGCCGACATTCAGCGCCAGGTTAGCATTAGCGATCGCCAATCCCAGATCGTCTTCGAGAGTGTCGGTATCTGTCCCCGACCCCACAAACGCCGAGAGTTCCTCGGCATTAAAGCCGACAGCCAGACCATCGCCAGTCTGTGTTGTCGTAAAATCAAGCTGTTCTCCTTGCAGACGGGCAGAACCGAGGTTGAGAGTGACCCCCGTGAGAGAAACGGTTGCATCATCTGCATCCCCAGTAGCCGTGACTCCATCAGCTTCTACGACCACACCCTCAATTCCCTCTAGCGCCACACTCCCCTGGCTAATGCTGTAGCTGTAGGTTTGCTGACCGAGTGCTAGGTTTACAGCAGCGTTGCTGATGAATAGTCCCGCATCGTCGAGACTGTTTGCCGTTTCTCCCCCCTGTCCGAGAAAGACATCAATATTCTCCCCCTGTAGTGTTAGCTCAAAACCGTCACTGTCTTTTGAAACCGTTAGACGAAAATCTCCTCGTAATTGACCCACCTGACCCAAGGTGAGATCGACCTCGTTAAAGGTAAAGGTTTGAGTATCGCTGCCTCCACTAAAAGCCCAGCCTGCTCCTCCGGCTGCAACTATCAGTGCTTGCAAATCGGAGGGCAGATTGACCAACTCTAAAGAAGTATTCGCCGCCGGACTAAGATCGAATGTATAGGTGCGATCTGCGTTGATTGTCAGGGAAAACCCCGCATCGGTCACTCTAATCCCCTGGTCGTCATCGGTAGAGTCAGTGGCAGCTCCTGCACCAACAAACGCATTGATCTCGTCGGCTTCTAGGCTAATTTGGTCGTTTTGAGCACTATAGAGGAGATTCGCCACCTGAATGTGGGCAGCATCGCTGATGCCGAGTTGAACATCACTAAGGCTTACTAGAGTGCCGTTGCTGCTGCTGGTCGCGGTTGCTGTGCTGGCTTGCAAAGATACATTCTCGATCCCCGTCAAAGCGACTGCCCCAGAAAATTCGTAGGCGATGCTGCCGTCAGCCGAGAAAGTGATGCTGGCATCAGCATTCGTGAAATTGAGACCGACATCGTCATCGGTGGCAGTAGACTCCATGCCTTGACCGACAAATCCAGTCAAGCTGGTTCCAGTCAACTGAAGCTCGTTACTGTTGTTGACCGCAATACTTAGCTCCCCTTGAATCAGGGTAGCGTCGTCGAAGCGGAGTTCAATCGCTTCGAGTGAGGGCAAGTCATCGTTTTGCCAAGCGCTGTAGAGTTCATCTAGGGTGAGTTGATCGAGTAATACCCCTTCATATTGACTAGTGAGTGAGTCGGCAGCGATCGCTCCCACCGCATATTCTAGAGACCAGTCTCCTCCTAGCGCAGTATGACCCGTAAGATCGTCCGATGCCGCAACATCGGCTTGCGTCAGTTGGCTCAACTGTTGCACCAATGCTTTTCCTGTTTCCCCCGCAGCGATATCGCACCCATAAAAGAGCAAATCGGCATCTGCCGTGAAGGCTTTACCCCACTGGCGCAGCATATCTGCATAGCCTGATAGTGTCTCTAGATTCAACGTACTAGAACCTAGCTGTACACTGGCCTCACTGCCGTGGGAAATAACGTGAACCGCTGCAATATCCTTTCGTTGCGCCAGCGTTTCACTGATTTGCTCTACCCCATCCCGATTTGCATCTAGTAACCATACTTCTGCATGGGGTGCCGCTTCTGCTAGTAATGTTTCGTACCTTGCAATGCGAGAGTCAATAAAAACTAACTGGATATTACCACTATCTGCGCCTTGTCTCTTGTCTTCATAGGCGATCGCTCCTGGATTAACTAAAGAATCTTCAGCCTGAATCCCAACTACAACTTCCGCTAAGTTTTCAGCAAGAATTTCATGACCAAGCTGTTGTTCAAACAGCCATCCACTATCAACATTTATAGCAGGATTGTCTTCAATCCCATCAACTATCTTTAAAAAAGAATTAGACAGCTCTGCGTCTGGAAAATCCATCGCTCCAGTAACCGTTTTTGGCAAACCAAGAGCTGATAAAGAGTCTTGAACAGTTAGCGGATTTGATAATAGTGGCTGCTCTTGAAGATTCAAGCCCCAATCTTCTTGGTTAATATCCATCGCTTTCTACCTTACTTAAGACAGGCTATGGGTGGTGATTTAGATAAGTGTTCGTCGTTTTCAGACGGCAAAATGAAAACGCAGTACTCGACTGCTTGCTAATATTCGAGTTGATCGATAGAAAAACCAAAAAATCACTTTTGTACTAGCTGGTGTTTGAGGGGTAGTACAAAAGTGAACCTGTGTAAGAAAACTATATTTTTTGTCTGCCACTTTTATTCAAACCATAGCTTGCCTATAAAATAGAACCCCAAGGTTAACTGAATTAAACAGAAAATTCAAAAGTAGAAAACACGTCGAAGCCTGATTCTTAATTGACACTTGCTATAGGGCAGGAGCAACTACCTCTAGCTGCAAGTTTTCAGAATTTAAGTTTGTTTGGGGGGTCTCTTGAGCAACTGTTTTTTCTGTTTGCTCATCGGGAGCCTCCAAGCTGATCTCGCTCGAAGGGGCTTTAGCCAGGAACTGAACAGCTAATGCAACCTCACGATATGGTTGATTTTGAAGATAGTTAAGCAATGCATTACGTTGCTGCTCAGTTATTAGATAAACTTTCTGCTTTACCGTTGCCATGATTTTTCTCCTGTAGTGGTCAGCTTGAACCGATCAAAAATAAACTGCTTACATCTGTAGCAATTTAAGTAGATAGTCATACTTTGCGGTTTAGTAAAAATACCGAAATATTTATGTAAATTAGTATTAATTCCGTACAAACCGTAGGTTGCAAGGCTTCTTAAAGAACAGGGTCAATCTTCAATTACTAAGTACTCCGGCTAGCAACAAGCAACGACGGAGACAACAGGAGACAAAATCCTGCGATAACGAGGCATTCGCGCAGAGTTCCTGGTAAAGTCAGCTATTATTGCCGAGAAAAAAGTAAAGATATGTTACACCATTTACCGAAAGTAGTCAGATAGTTCCTTAAACTAACTAAGCATTGTAGGTTCAAGGGCAAAGAGCTGCTGTGCTTCCCTTTCCCCTTGACCCCTTCCCCTTTCCCCCAACTCATTAAGTCTCCTATTACTTTTTCTAATTGGTATTATGTCATCAACGTTTCAGATCCCTTTAGAATATTGAGAGCCAGCTTTACTAGTACTAATGAAAAAGCTAGAGAATGGCCCTAAATTAGCTAACAATGTTTAAGAAATAATAAAGCTCTTGCTCAACTCTCACTAACCTGGAAGATTACTGAGCAAATAAAAAGAATATTCTTCTAATTTATGTGATTGTACAGAGGTGTTTTTCCTACATCAATTTTATAAATTGGGTTGACTAATATCTGGAGGAAAAAACGGCTGTGGCCTCAGAAACAATTGCAACCTCTCCTCGCGTACAGTCAGGTTCCACCGTAATCTTTATTGATGCCGGGGTAGAAGATCCTCAAAGGCTCAAATCACATCTCGCCATAGACTCTCCCGTTTATCTATTGCGCCCAGAAATCGACGGCGTTGACCAGATAACGCAAACTCTCGCTCAGTACGAAGATCTACAGGCTCTTTATATTGTTTCTCATGGTGAACCGGGAACTCTGTATTTAGGGAATGCTAAATTAGATCATTCCACCTTGACAAGGTACACAAAGCAGATCGGTGCTTGGTTCCCATCGCTTCAACATTCTTCTATCTCTATACCGAGATTAAGCTTTTATAGCTGTAGGGTTGCGGCTACACAGGCTGGCAGGAAGTTTTTAAAGAATCTCCATCAACTTACCAAAGCGACATTATATGCTTCTAGCACTCCAGTAGGAAATTCGAGACGAGGTGGCAGTTGGAACTTAGATGTTTGCATAGGAGAATCTAGCGAACAAGCAGCGCCATTTGAATCAGATTTTTTAGCTAACTATGCTGGAGTATTGGGAACAGGAAGCGACAATAAATATCGATACTATGACTCCAAAGAACTAGACGGCCAAGGAACGGTTGCCTTCAATGATATTAGGAGCAGTGGAACTCAGCTTACGATTCCTCGAGATCAGCAAGCCGCTGTCGATTTACCTTTCGACTTCAATTTCTACGGTACAGACTATAGCACTGCCGACAAAATTATTATTGGTGAAAATGGAGGTTTAGCTTTTGTTAAGAGCGGAACAGCTCAGTTGAGAAGCAACAACGCTAATTTGCCTACCACTAGTCCTAACGTTCCGTCCAATGCCGCTTTTCCTTTCTGGGACGATTTGACGGGAGGACAGGTTCACTACCAGCAAGTTGACAACAGCTTGATTATTCAGTGGAGTAACTTTAGCAGCGAAGATATTGCCAATAGCAACCTCACGTTTCAAGCTATATTGCGTCAAGGTAGTCATAATATAGATTTCGTTTACGATCAGCTCAGTCTAGCCAATGGCGCTACTGCGACTATTGGTTTAAATGGCAGCAATGGTTCTGGCTTGAAGTATTCGTTTAATCAAGCGAGCCTGGATGGAATTAATTCTATTCGCTTTATTACTCAGCCTCAAATCATCAACAACAGCTTGGCCATTAAAGAAGGAGAAAATCTGCTTCTTTCTCCTGCTCAATTTGACACCACTGATATTGACAATAGCGATCCTACTCAGATTACCTATAACATCACTAATCTTCAGCATGGTCAATTCAGACTGAATGGCATCGTCAGTTCTCGCTTTACTCAACAGGATATTAACGCGGGTAAAGTAGAGTTTACCCATGATGGCAGTGAAGCTGCCCCATCATTTTCTTTAGAAGTCGATGATGGTTTTAATTCCTCTGCTCAAGAAGCCGCCGAGATTTCTTTCTCTAGAGTTAACGATCGCCCGATACTCACCAATGTAAATTCCTCGGTTGTTTTGCAAGAAAACGCTCTGAACACAGAGGCAAAAGTTTTCGATAGCAATGTCACCTTGACGGATGTGGATTCGCCAAATTTCGACGGGGGGAATCTAACCGTTGCGTATCAACAAGGGGGGGGAGCAGAAAACCACCTTTCGATTCGTGAGAATGGTGGTTCTCTTCGCTTTAACGGGAGTCAAGTTAGCTTCAATGGCGTGGTCATTGGCAGTGTTGATGTCGCCAATAACGGTCGCAATGGGAGAAATTTAGTCGTTAACTTGACTAGCGGCGCTACTCTAGAAGCCGTTGAAGCTCTCATCGAAAACCTCACCTATCAGAATACTTCCGATACTCCTCATTCGAGCCGCACCATCTCTATAACGGTTAACGACGGCGGCGGGTTTGGCGATCGCACCAGTCAAAATAGTGTTCCAGCAACGATCAAGATTAACGTCGTTGCCGAGAACGATCGACCGCTTAATACCCTGCCGCCACCCCAGACTGTTGACGAAGACAACGTTCTGGTCTTTACAGAAAGTAATCAAATTTCTGTCAGCGATGTTGACGCTGACAATCGAGAATTACAAGTTTCACTAGCTGCTGCCGACGGAATCCTCAGTCTCAACAGCGGCACGGAGGCTATCACTTTCTCGGATGCTGATGGAACAGACGGGACTTTAGCCTTTACAGGCACCATTGAAAATATTAATAATGCCTTAAACGGCATCGCTTTTACCCCCACAACCAATTTTAATGGTGAGACCACAATTACCGTCGCAACGCAAGACCTAGGAAATAGCGGCGCAGGCGGAAGCCTTGATGCTGAAGATACTCTGATTAGCGTTACCGTCAACGCCGTTAATGATGCTCCAGTAATTGACGTTCCGGCACAACAGGAAGTTGATGAAGATACCCCCCTAGTCTTCGGTCGTGCTCATAACAACCGCATCGAGATCAGCGATGTTGACTTTGATTCCACTCTTAATGGGCAACTCTTTACCGACCGAGTTCAAGTCACCTTGACCGTTGAGCAAGGGACTCTCACTATCGGCTCGACCAACAACCTCTTAGAGCTTACAGGAAACGGCACTGGGAGGGTTAGTTTGCAAGGAACCGTCGCTGATGTAAACGGGGCTATAGAAGGAATAACGTATCGAGGAAATTTCAACTACAGCGGTTCAGATACCCTCACCGTCACGGCTAATGATTTAGGCGCGGGTCGTGGAAATTTACAGCAAGTGGTTGAATCGACCGCCATCGCTATCAAGCCCGTTAATGATGCTCCGGTCAGAATTAATCTTCCGGCTGCCGTTAATCAGACTCAGGTAGTCTTTGACCCAGCGGCGGGGCAAACTATCAGCACCATTCTTGTAGAAGACCCAGACAGCGATAACTTTACCTACAGTTTCAACGACGACCGCTTTGAAGTCGTTGACGGACAGCTTCGCATCAAGAGTGAACCAGTCCTGACATTGCAAAACGAAACCACATTAGATTTAGCCATAACTGTTACTGACGACGGAACCCCGACCCAAAGCTTTACCAAAAACTTTACTCTAAAAATCAAATACGACGACAACCAGCTAAATTGGAACCTCAGCACTATAGGTGACTTGAATAACGACGGTAGAGCGGATCTGATGTGGCGCAATGAAGCGACCGGACAGAACGCGGTCTGGTATATGAACGGCATAACCCGCATGGATAACGTCTCCCTGATGCAAGCTCGTAACTCTGATTGGAAAATTAAGGGGACGGGAGACTTCAACGATGATGGCTTGGAAGACCTGATTTGGCGTAACTCGGCAACAGGAATCAACGCTGTTTGGTATATGAACGGGACAGAACGCATTGGCAGCGATTCATTCTACCAAGTTCGCAACTTAAACTGGGATATTGTTAGCGTTGGAGACTTTAACGGCGACGACAAGGACGATTTGCTCTGGCGCAACTCTAGAACCGGTCTCAACTCGGTTTGGTACATGAATAATACCCGGCGTATCGGCAGCGCCAACCTTGACCCAGTGAAAAACACCGACTGGAACATCAAAGGAGTTGGAGACTTTAACGGTGACGGCTCAGAAGATCTCGTATGGCGTAACGGGAGCAATGGATTGAACGTCGTCTGGCATATGAACCAAACGCAACGGATTGGCAGTGCTAACTTGAACCGGGTGAGCAACCGGGATTGGGATATTGCTGGAGTCAACGACTTCAACGGCGATAACAACCCCGACCTGATGTGGCGTAACGCCGCCAACGGAAAAAATGCGGTTTGGTACATGAATGGCACAACCCAAATTGGCAGCGCTTTTCTCGATTCTGTTCCTAATACCGACTGGGCGGCGATCGCTTGATAATCCCAGACAAGTTTTATGAGCTATAGACGGTGGAGGATTCAAGAAAGAGAAGTCGGTAGAATAAATTTATCTAAATTTATCGTTATCGATTGACATGATGTTCAAGAACTTCAAAAATTTTTTCTTTAATCTGATTTTTATTTATGTCGTGCTATCCTTCTTCGCTCTAATCATAGGGTTCTATATCTATCGGTGAAGCAATTCGGTTGTCTGTAGCAACCGTGACAGCGCTCTTGCTAAAACAGCAAAATAATAATCGAACCGTACTCCGACGTTTACTAATCCTTAACAGAGATTAGAATTGAGGATCTTAGCCTAGCAGGAGCTGCATGAATATTGCTAACCGTCGCCTCGGACTGGAACAGGAATTCTTTCTGGTTGATGCTCATGGCGCGTTATCTAACCAAGCTGATGCCTTTCTGGAACGGTGTCGAGATGCCGCTGCACACACTCGACCCTCAGAATGCTTTGCGACAGAATTTGTGAAAAGTATCGTCGAGATTAACACGCTTCCCGTTCACGATATTGCTGAACTCACTGAGGACTACCTCGACATCCTGCAACTAGCTTTAAAAGTAGCGCGAGAACTCGATCTCAGGCTTTATCCTCTCTCTACCTATCCGCTTCACTTTACCCCCGTCGTTCGCCACAAACAGAATGCGCTTCTGCAAGTCCGGACTGTGGGAGCCAAGCGCTTTCAAAATGCTGCTAAATGTACCGGAACTCACCTTCATTTGGAATTAGCAGAAAGCGTGATTGATCGCAGGCTTGGGGTGGCTTATGGTTCTTCTGCGGAGGATCGAGAAGAACTGCTGAGCGTTTACAATCTGGTGACTGCCTTAGATGCTGCTTTGATTGCGCTCTCTCGCGCCTGTCCTTTCTACGATGGCACAGAAGCAGGAATGGCGATGCGCACGATGCACTACCGAGGTAGCAAAGAGTTTGGTTGGGAAGGAGTTTATACTCATCTTCAGCCTGTCGGTGGTTTGATGCCCTATGCCGAGACAGTAGAAGATTTGGTGGAACAGCAGTTCTATCGCTACTATACTTGGCTGCAAGCGATGGATGAAGCCGGAGTGGAAAGGCGGTTGTTTTGGGACTCTGGCGGTGAGTTGCTTAAAGCTGGCTGGAACCCGGTAAGACTCAATAAACTCGGAACGGTAGAGCTACGGGGAATGGATAGTAACTATCCTGAAGTCACTCTAGCACTGGTAACGCTGGTGGTGGAAGCGGCTAATCGAGTGCGCCGGGAGGGAATTACCGTTCGACCCGCACCCGTTAAGACTTTTGAACTTACAGGCAAGCAGCTTAAAGTGCCAGAATTCAGCTATTTAAATGGGAGCTTGCTGCACAGTGCCGTTACTGAAGGCGTTAAAAGTGCAGAGGTCAAAAACTATATAGATTCAATCGTAGAATTTAGTTCGGCAGCAGGCAACTTTGAGTGTTTGAATCAGCTCAAGTCGATGGGAGAGTACCGAACAACAGAAGCAGAATTGCTCGATAAGTTTGCGTCACCGACTGGAAAGATATCTTATGAAGAGGGGTTACAGCTAGTTTTATATTGTTGCGATCGCCTAGAAAAGCAGGTAGAGTCTCTCGTATTACAGTCAAAAGAGAAAGCTTTATCCAAGAGTATTCAGGAAGTTGGCCAGCCGTCGAATTAATAGCTTTAAGAGGCTAATCATCTTGCTCAAACGGAAATGGTTTACTTGGATCGAGAGCATCAGCTAATTCATCTCTCGTCATGCCACTTTGTGCTGCCATCCGATCAAGTATTTGATCGAGTTTAGCAAAGAGGCGATCATTCTCCAGCTTTCTGACAGAAAGATCTTTTGGTCCTCTATCTAAGCAACCAGCAAACTCCTGAGTCGCTTCCAGAAAAGATATAGGTTCATTATTGGAGGATAATGCTAACACTTGAGTTTCTCTTTCCTCAACATCAGCAAATTCATCTTCAGTGGTCTCAGCTTCAACTGATGCTTTCTGAGTCACCGTCTCAAGGCACTTCATATCAAGGCATCGTTTTGGGTAGTAAACTCCTACTACCTCACCGTTATGCTCAACCGCTACGGCTTCGCTAATTTTTTCCTCGTTAATAAACAGCTTAAAACTAGCAGCCAAATCTTCTGAAGTGTTAATTTTTATGCTTTTCATTTCTCGCGTAAGGCTTTGCTCTACTCTTTTTTCTACAGTACTGATCACGCTAAAGCAACAACAGAGTAAGTGTCAATGAAGATTGTCGTCAATACGCTTTTCTCCGCTCAGATATAAATCGATGTTGGCAGCAAAGTCTTCTGGACCATGAATTTTTACTTCTTTAAGCTTGGTTAACAGTCTTTTCCCCTTGTTTTGTCCTCTAGGCACAGTTGACTTATTGTTCTGATTTGGCAGTTGTTTCATTTTCAAGTCTCATCTGTTTTAGCTCAAGTAAACAATTTTCATAGATACTTTTATCATGTGGCTCTACAGCACTAAGTAAAGGTTTAACCAATGCTGTCAATCCGGCAAATACTCCTACGCATGTAGCAATCAGGACCATCTTACTTTCACTTAGAAAATCAGGGAAAATAAAAACAGTAAAAGCAACTGAAATTAGGCTCACGATAACGGATATAATATTAACTCGTGCTTCTTTCGCCTCCTGACTTTTTGTATATAAATGCTCAAAATGCAGCTCTATCGATTTTAAGATCACATCTCTTTCAACTGCTGCAAATTTAGACGCTTTCCTACTTTTGATAAATGTATCTTTTGCATTGCTAATAAACCGGCTTGTTTTTAGGCTTTTCCCTCCCTCTTTAGTAAAGGCTATAATGACAAAATAGAGCATTATTAAGCTGATCGTTAAAACTATTAATAGAAAAACAAAAACTGCAATCGCTGTAAATATTATGCTTCCAGATGGAAACAGCGACTTGAGCATGAATAGAGCAGCAAGTAAAAGGAAAGACACAACATAGAATACTATCAATGTTTTTTTAAGTTTTTGATTTGAAGATTCTAAGATAATTTTTCTGGGAACCACTCTTTTTTTTAGCTCTCTAAAGACCTCTTCTACATACTCTATTCCTGAATCTTGCTGCTTTCTCTCTGATGGAAGCTTCATCTCTTAAAAATACTCCCTATACAAAATTAGATCCAAGTAAAAGTATACTAGCCTTAAATTCTAATTGCTTATATTATCAACGACCAACGGTTGACTCTAAAACCTATGTCGCAAGTTAAAGAAATGCTAACCTTCTGGTTTGGCAACCCCAATGATGAAGATTACGGTAAACCTCGTAAAGCCTGGTTTATCAAAAACCCGAAGTTTGATGAAGAAGTGCGATCGCGCTTCCTCCCCCTCTACCAACAAGCCGCCGCAGGCGAACTTGATAGTTGGCAAGATTCACCCCGTAGCTGTTTAGCCCTAATCCTCTTGCTCGATCAGTTTCCGCGCAATCTATTTCGTCTCCAGCCACAAGCCTTCGCCACAGATGCCCAAGCGCTTAAGTTTGCTAAACACGCCGTTTCTCAAGGCTATGACCACCAACTACTCCCCATCCAGCGCACGTTTATTTACCTTCCCTTTGAACACAGTGAAAATATTCGAGATCAAAGACGCTGCGTTGGGCTATTTTCTACTCTAGAAAACGATCCAACGCTGGCAGACTATATAGAATACGCTCATCGTCACCTCAAAGTAATCGAACGCTTTGGGCGCTTTCCCCATCGCAACAAAATTTTAGGGCGAGAGAATACGTCTGAAGAGGAGGCGTTTCTCAAGCAGCCAGGTTCTTCTTTTTAGATACAGAGGAGGAAAGACCTTTCTAGTTTATGCTTTTAGGTGTAATCGATTGACAATTGAGCAGATGCTATTACTAGCAGGAGACATTGGCGGCACTAAGACGATTTTGCGCTTGGTTGAGGTTGCCCAAGACGGATTTGAATCTATCCACAGCGCTCAATACGTGAGTGGAAACTACTCCGATTTAGTTCCAATTGTGCAGGATTTTCTTGCTGATGCCGATCGCCCTGCGCCCGATGTTGCCTGTTTTGCGATCGCCGGACCTGTATTCAAGAATACTTCAAAGCTAACTAATCTGAGCTGGTTCCTCACTAGCCAGCGACTTGCCGAAGAACTAGCCATCAAAAAAGTCAGCTTAATCAACGATTTCGCCGCCGTTTGCTACGGCATTCCCGGATTAAAAGACGACGACTTGCAGACGCTACAGACGGCAACGGCTTCTGACGAACATCCAATGGCGGTTATTGGTGCGGGAACAGGCTTAGGCGAGGGATTCCTGATTCCCAAAGGTGATAGTTCTTACCAAGTCATCGCCACCGAAGGCGGACACACCGATTTTGCACCCCGTACTGAGCTAGAGTGGCAGTTGCTACAGTACATTGAGAAAAAATACAGCATCAGTCGGGTTTCCGTCGAACGGGTGGTGTCTGGTCAAGGAATCGCCGCAATTTATCAGTTTTTGCGCGATACTAATTTTGCTGCTGAATCATCCGAGATCAGTGAGAAGATTAGAACCTGGGAGCAACAGCTCGCCAGTAAACAGGAAAGAACCGTCGATCCTGGGGCTGTAATCTCTCAAGCCGCCTTAGAAAAGCGCGATCGCCTCTGCGAAAAAACGATGCAGATGTTTGTGGAAGCGTATGGGGCAGAAATCGGAAACTTAGCGCTGAAACTCCTGCCCTATGGCGGTATTTACATCGCTGGAGGCATTGCTGCTAAAATTTTGCCTTTAATGCAGGAAGAACGCTTTTTGACGGCGTTTAAGCAAAAAGGACGCTTAAGCGTGTTGCTCGAACAAATCCCAATCAACGTTATCGTTAATCCTCAAGTCGGACTGATTGGTTCAGTTCTGTATGCCGTGAGCGATAATCTGTAGCTTAACTAGCTGAAGCTCAATTTTGAATTGACCTTGTGTAAGCTAGATCTGAAGATTAGTTGAATCATCGCTATGGCAGGACATAGTAAGTGGGCCAATATAAAACGTCAGAAAGAAAGAGTTGATGCCAAGAAAGGCAAGACCTTTACTCAGCTATCCCGCGCGATTATTGTAGCAGCGCGTAATGGTCTTAGCGATCCCAGCGGCAACTTTCAACTCCGCACCGCCATCGAAAAGGCCAAGGCGGCAGGAATCCCGAACGACAATATTGAGAGAGCGATCGCTAAAGGTGCAGGAACCTTTGATAGCGGCGAAGCGCTCGAGGAAATTCGCTATGAGGGCTATGGTCCTGGCGGAGTAGCCATCCTCATTGAAGCTTTGACCGACAACCGCAACCGCACCGCAGCCGACCTCCGCTCAGCCTTTAGTAAAAACGGCGGCAACTTAGGAGAAACTGGCTGCGTAAGCTGGATGTTTGAGCAAAAGGGGGTTGTGTATCTAGACGGGGAAGTAGAGGAAGAGCAGTTGCTGGAAGCTTCAATAGAAGGGGGGGCTGAAACCTACGAACTCGAAGACAATGCCGCAGCAGTCTATACCGAAGTTGCCAATTTAGAAACCCTTAATCAGACCTTGCAGGAGCAATTTCCCGTCAGCGAAGCCGAACTCCGCTGGATTCCAAGCAATACGGTGGAAGTTACCGATGCGGAACAGGCGCGATCGCTTCTGAAGCTGATTGATGCTCTAGAATCTCTAGACGATGTGCAAAACGTGACGACCAACTTTGAAATGGCTGATGAAGTCATGGCGGTTAGCATGGCGTGAAAATCCGGCTGTTTCGACCCGAGGATACTGAGCAGATCGCGCAGTTATTTCACGATACAGTGCGCGAAATCAATCGCCGCGATTATTCAGAAAGCCAGGTTCAGGCATGGGCTCCTGATGACATCTATTTCAGGGACTGGGAACAGGTATGCTCTAGTCGGTTTACCGTTGTTGCCGAGCAAGCGGGAGCGATCGCTGGTTTTGCCCAACTTGAGCCAAATGGTCATATCGATTGCTTCTACTGCCACAAGCACTATCAGCGCCAAGGAGTCGGGATTCGTCTTTATGAAGCAATAGAGGCGCAGGCTCAACAGTTGAGGCTGCCTCGTCTGTTTACAGAAGCCAGCATGACTGCCAAGCCCTTCTTCCAACGCCTCGGTTTTTCAGTGCTCAAAGAACAGCAGGTCGCTCGCCGAGGAGAAACATTTACCAACTATGCGATGGAAAAGCGTCTGGCAAACCCACTTATCATCGATGATTAACGACTAACTTCCAAACTATCTCCTATCCAGCAACGCCCCTTCGCTCAAAAGCTTCTCAACAACCCCTAAACCCGCTTCTGTTGTTTCATCGAGTAGCCTGGGAACAACCTGTAAATCCGTTGGCTGATGATAGTTAGGGTCTAACCCGCGCGTAAAGAAAAGCACCGGCACGCCAGCCTCAGCAAACGGGACGTGATCGCTTCCTCCTCCTGCTTCTGACGAGCCTTGTTGAACCAGAGTCGTTAAAGCGGCAGTCCCTCCCACCTGGAGTTCTTCGTTCACTCCCACCATGTCGAAATTCAGCATCCCTTGAAGCTGGGAAAGAAACTGAGGAGATGTCGCTTCTACAAACGCTCTTGAGCCTTGTAAACCGTCCTCTTCCCCGTCAAAGGCCACAAACCAAGTTTTCTGGGCAGATTCAGCGGGCAGATTCCGGGCAATATCGAGCAGAACTGCCGTTCCGGAGGCATTATCGTTGGCTCCTGGAGAATCCACCACCGAATCGTAATGAGCGCCCAGCAGCACCTCCGGCTCTGTTACTCCTTCTCGATGGGCAATTAAGTTCCGCCCCGTCACCAGGCGTTCCACCGTATCAACAACCAGCGTTGCCTCACCCCCTTGAGCGTTGAGTAAAGGGCTGCCTTGTTCGCCAGACACCGCTAACACTGGAATTGATGTTTCCTCTCCTAAAGTCCCTCTAAAATTCTCCGGGGAGTGATTGACAATCACTAACCCCACCGCCCCCGCTGCCGCTGCATTGTTGGCTTTTTCTAAAAACCGAATTTCTCCGCGCCGGACAATCGCTATCTTGCCAGCGACATCGACGGCAGCGAAATCTGACTCTCGCCCGACGTTCGGCACCGCTACGAGGGAGGTTGTCAGTTCCCCGGCTGGAGAATCATTCAAGGCTCGTCCTTCAATCGCCGTGCCGCTGACTGCTAAACTCGACCCCCGATCCTCAAATTTGGGATAGGTAAAGGTTTGCACTTTGGTTACGTAGCCTGCCCTACGGTACTCATTGCGCAAATAGGCGATCGCCTCTCGGCTGCCTGCCGTGCCGGCCACTCTTGGACCGAGAGTGACCAGCGCTTCCACATCGGCATCCGCGCTGCTAGCAGCCAAACTAGCGTTGGCGACAGGCCACTGCTGCTCTACTGACCCTCCGTCGGAGCGCTCGGCCAGATATCCAGTCAGCCCGAGGCTAACTGCGCTGGTACTAACAATCAGCAGTCGAAAAATGTGCGATGCGCTCATTACTCAATGCGAGGAAAAACTGTCAGTTTAATGTTGATACCTAACAGTATGACCAGCAAATGTGACCGAAAAATGTCATCCACAGCTCAATCGCGATCGCCCCAACGAGAACTTAAACCACCAGTGCTTGCCCGGTACACCAAAACACCATCAGGCAGCCCTGCAACAGTCCCAGGAAAAGAGTTAAGGCATCGTCCCACGATTCATTGCGGCTCAGCTTCGCTAGCACAATGAACAGCGGAAAAATCGGCAAGGTATAGCGAGGCATAGAATTAATGCCAGCCGCTAGCGGAATCAGCAGAGAATACATGCTAAACAGCCAGTAGGTCCAGCCAATCTTGGTGATAAAAACGTTCAGCAGCAGCAAAGCTGCCACAGAGAACCCAAACTCCAGTAGCCTGGTTGGGTTGGATTCGATGAGACCTCGCTGGAGGCCAATCCACAGGGCCGTTAACGGATTCGTAATTTCTCGTCCCCAAGCCGCTTGGTTGGTTTTGAAAAATAAGAAGTCGCCTGTCACCGAGTAGCTGTAGAGGGCAAATCCCATCAACCCCAGCGGGATCAGCAGGACAAACAGAATATCCAGGCGGATTTTGCTCGGCTTAAATTCAATGCTGCGCCCATACTCGAACAGAAGCGGTAGAGCAATCAGCACCCCCAGAGTGCGCGTTGCCGATAAAAATGCGCCAGCAATGCCAGCTAGCAGCCAGTGCTGACGTTTCGATAGATAGAAACAGAGCAGCACTAAACAAAGATACAGTGATTCGGTGAATACCCCCGAAAAAATGAAGGCGACGGGATAGAGAAACAAATATTTAAGCGATCGCCGGGCCGTTGGACGATCCGACTCCATTTCTACTAGCCTGTACAACAGATAGCAAGCCACCAGCAAACAAACGTTGGAAATAACAATGCCAGCTAAGTAGTAATTTCCTCCAGTGATTCTCCCCAGTAGGCTCATCAACAGCGGATAGAGCGGGAAAAAAGCAAAGTTGGTTTGCGCCGGACTAGATTCAATCGGACCGATCGTAGAATAGCCGTTTTGGGCAATATCCATGTACCAGAATGTATCCCATACTCCCCAAAGATCGAGCCAGAGATGGCTTGTCCAGCTATACTGTTTGCCAAATCCACGCTCTACAAAGGCCCGAGAAAGAACCCCGATTAGGGTCAAAACAATCCGCGTAGACAAAAATAACCATAAAATGTAGCGGATTTCCGAGGAGATGCTCCTAAATTGATTTCTTACTCTCATTAGTACCTCTTAGCTACCCAGCGATGGCTTTTTGTGTTCAGCCATAACGAATTCAGTGTCTCCTATGGAGGAGCTTCGCCAACGCCCTAGGAAAGTTCGTGGCGGGATGCTGACATGCGCCCTCATCACTAACTCAACCCAGGCCATGTGTATCTGGAATCAGTGTACGCGATTCGTTCCAAAAATTCCGACCACCCTGGTGACTCTAGTCAATGTCCCGATTGTGGAGTAGCTAACGCTCGTCGGCAAAAATCTAGCCTAGAATAGCGTTCAGCACGAGTGGAAATTAACCAGGACTGAGTTGCTTTGTATACCTTCAAGCAAGAACAACGGTTACGACAGCAGTTGCTAGCCGGGGGGCTGGTTCTCGGAGCGATTTTTCTCGTTGGCACCCTCTGGTATTGGCTGATTGAGCAATGGTCCCTCTCGGAAGCCGCCTATATGACGATGATTACCCTCTCCACTGTGGGGTTTTCGGAAGTGCGTCCCCTGGGAGAGCGATCACGCCTGTTTACGATTGGGTTAATCTTGATGGGGTTGATTACCATTGGTTACATCGTCAACCGATTTACCGAAGCCCTCATTGTCGGCTATTTTCAAGAAGGATTGCGCAGGAGGCAGCAAAAGCGATTGATCGATACACTCGACAAACACTATATTGTCTGCGGGTTCGGACGAACAGGACGACAGATTGCTCTGGAATTCCAAGCAGAAGGGATTCCCTTTATCGTTATCGATTTAGAGCCGGAGCAGGTGGAAGCCGCTAAAGAACTCGACTATTCGGTACTTCAGGGAGATGCGACCCTCGATGATTCTCTGCTGGGGGCCAAGATTGAAAAAGCCGTCTGTTTGGTCGCGGCCCTGCGCTCGGATGCCGAAAATCTCTACACTGTTCTCTCTGCCAAATCTCTTAACCCGCAAATTCGGGCGATCGCTCGCGCCAGCACCGAAGAAGCGGTGCAGAAGCTACAGCGGGCCGGGGCCGACGCGGTGGTTTCCCCCTACATTACCGGGGGAAGACGGCTAGCCGCCGCCGCCCTTCGACCCCAGGTGATGGATTTTGTAGACGGGATCCTCACCGGCACCGATCGCTCCTTCTACATGGAAGAATTTCTCATCGACGCGCAGTCGTGCCCGCTGGTGGGGCAAAACCTGCGGCAGGCTCGCCTGCGATCGCAATCGGGCGCTCTGGTGTTAGCTGTGCGTCGGGAAGATGGTACGCTCATTGGCGGACCCACTGGCGATACTCAGCTCCTCGCCGGAGATTTACTCATTTGTATGGGAACGGCAGAACAGCTCCGCCAGCTCAGTCAGATTCTGCTGCCCATCGGCTCCGACTCGCTCAGACTGCCCAGGCATTAAATTTCACTGAGCTATTAGCGCTTAGCTTGACTCGGTTATGAGCATAGTTTGCTGCCTGCTGACTAAAACTTCTGACGCTGCTAAGACATTTTCTGCAAAAACGTCTCTACCTCGGCAGCAGTGGGTTGCGAGGCGATCGCTCCGGCTTTGGTTGCCGTCATTCCGCCTACGGCACAGGCGTAGGCAATGACTGCTTGGGCTTTTTTCGGGTCACTCAGACAGCCTAGACCTTGCTGCACGAGCTGATGCACAATCCCGGCAACAAAGCTATCCCCGGCTCCGGTTGTGTCTTGAACATCTACGTCAAAAGGCGCTACTGTCCCGGCGCTTCCGCCCAAATAGTAGCTAACCGGTGCATCGCCCGCTGAAACCACCACTCCCTCAGCCGCACCAAGCTGACGGGCAATCTCTCCGGCATCCGCCGACCCAAACAGCCACTCGGCTTCTTCTTGAGACACCTTCAGAAAGTCCAGCAACGGCCAGAGTTTTTCAATTTCCTGCTTAGCCTGCTCGTCATCTTTCCAAAAAATTGGTCGCCAGTTCACATCCACCATTATTTTCACTTCGTACTGCTTCGCCAATTCAAGAGCGCGAAGTACCGCTGCTTGGGAGTGGGCATACGCTAACTCTAGAGTGCCAGTAATTAAAAAATCTGCCTCGGCAAATAGCTCTGAAGGCAGATAATCTGCCTGGAGATAGGCATCGGCAAAGCGATCTGGAGCGAGCATCTCTGGCTGCGCTGCGTCACCGTAGCTAAACCCAACAAATGAGCGATCGCCCCCCGCAGAACGAAGTGTATACACTTGGCGAGTCGGCGCACTGGGATGCCGCTGAATCCCGGAGGTCTCTACCCCCACAGACTGCAATAGCTCAACCAGTTCTGTCCCGGCGCGATCCTCCCCTACGCAGCCGACAAAAGCGGTGGGAGTACCCAGCTTAACCAGGGCACAGGCGACATTAGCGGGAGCCCCTCCTGGATAGGCACTCCAGGATTCTACCTCTGCTAACGCTCGTCCCTTTTGATCGGCAATGAGGTCAAATAGGACTTCACCAAGGCAAATAACACGAGGATTTTGCATGTTTTTAATGGTCGGTCATCAATCAGCGGAGATAAGCTGTTCGCAATCTTGAGCTAAGAATTAACAGCTTGTGACGTTATGAATGACGGTACTTAAAACTGCTCGTGGAGCAATTACTCTCCCCAGAGTACCATTGTCCCGCCACGACAAGAAACGAACCCTAAATTCTTTTCGGTTTGTTGAGCGACTTAACTATCTTTTACAATAGAAAAAGTGAGTGTATGTACCTAGGAAAATATCTATGGCGAATGGTGAGTTGAAGCCCTCAGCATCGCTTTCGGAGCGAGAGCTAGAAATTCTTGAGCTAGTAGCCGCTGGTTTAACGAATCTCGGAATCGCTCAAAAGCTAGACATTAGTAAGAGAACTGTGGATAACCACGTCAGCAATATTTTGGATAAAACAGAGACCGGAAACCGAGTGGAGCTAGTCCGCTGGGGGCTACAGTGGGGAAAAGTCTGTCTTGATGATGTTAACTGTTGTCCGCTGCCCCTGTCAGATTCCCCAGAAGATGAAATGATTTCGTAAACGGACAAGCCCCGCCGAATTTGCTAAGCGCTGTCTGGCCAGCGATCGCCTGCCTCGCAGAAGCAGAGCTGCAATAATTCTTAAACTAAGATCTGAGCTGAGAGTCCCGTTCGAGGTGTAGGCTTTTATCTAAAAGAATAAGGAAAATTACTATGGTAGAACGCGGTTCAAAAGTTAGAATTCTGCGCAAAGAATCTTACTGGTATCAAGATGTTGGTCAAGTAGCTAGTGTCGATAAAAGCGGCATTATTTACCCGGTGATCGTTCGCTTTGACAAAGTGAACTACGCCGGCGTCAACACCAACAACTTTGGCGAAGACGAAGTGCTAGAAATTGAGGCTCCCAAAAAGAAGAAAGCCGGAGGTAAAAAGGCAACGCCGACAGCATCCGGCGGCAAGCAAACCAAGCTCGATCCGCAACAGCGCCGAACCGGTAGCGGTGCAGTCGGACAAGAAAAGCCCGCCGCTTCACCAGAATCACCCGAAGGCAGCAAAAAGCAAGAGGGCGATCCTAACCAAGGCACCGAAGCTCGTTAAGCAGTGCCAGAACTGCCAGAAGTCGAAACAGTTTGTCGAGGGTTAAATCAAATTACACTCGGACAAACCATTCAGGGGGGGGAAGTGTTGCTAGCGCGCTCGCTGGCCCACCCTTCCCCAGCTACCTTTATCGCTGGCATCACCGGAACGACCTTCGTTCAGTGGCAGCGACGAGGCAAATACCTCCTGGCTCAACTACAGAAAAACGGCTCTGCTGGCTGGTTAGGAGTCCATCTGCGCATGACGGGTCAACTGCTGTGGCTGTCGGTCCATGAACCGCTGCAAAAACACACTCGCATCCGGTTGTTTCTTCAGGAAGAACAGGAATTGCGGTTTGTCGATATGCGGCAGTTCGGTCAGATGTGGTGGGTGCCGCCAGAACACCCGCAGCAGCAGATTGTGACGGGGCTTCAGTTGCTCGGACCAGAGCCGTTTTCGGCTGAATTTTCTTTTGAGTATTTGAGCGATCGCCTCACAAAGAGTCGCCGCGCGATTAAAACGTTGCTCCTCGATCAAAGAGTTGTTGCCGGACTGGGCAATATTTACGCCGACGAATCGCTCTTTAAAAGCCAGATTCATCCACAAGAAGCGGCCTGCACCCTTACACCAGAACAGGTCAAGCGCCTACGTCAGGCAATTATTGAAGTTTTGCAGGCAGCGATCGACCGAGGCGGCACAACCTTTAGCGGCTTTCTCAACCTGTTAGGGGTCAAGGGCAATTACGGAGGTGTTGCCTGGGTGTATGGTCGCCAAGGAGAACCCTGCCGCTTTTGCGGTACCCCCATTGAGCGGATCCGGTTGACGGGACGTTCGGCTCACTTTTGTCCTTGCTGCCAAAAGCGCCTGCGTCGCGGGAAAAGGGCAAAGGGATAGCGCCTGCGGCGCGGGAAAAGGGCAAAGGGAAAGGGGGAAAGGGAGAATAAATCAGCTTGTTCCTCAATCTTGTCTGCTTGTCTTGTTCTTCAAGAACCTTCCCTTTCCCCGTCGCGGAGCGACTTTCCCTTCGGAAAATGAATTATCTGTCACAATGTAAATAGCCAAACAAGTCTTCTACAGGACGAGAAAAAGGGAAACAGCCACTCATACGTCTCCCCCTTTTCCCCTTCCCCTTTACCCTTTCCCCGTCGCGGAGCGACTTTCCCCGGCGCTGTATTGATGCCAAAACGCTTCTGGGACCGTCTTCTACAAGTGCTGATCGTGCTGTTCGCGATCGGTTTAGTCCTGTCGTTGCTGGCTTATTTAGCAGCAGAACTTTTTTGGTTTCAGGAAGTCAATTATCTGCTGACGTTTATCCGGCGGTTGCAGACCCAGCTCGGTCTGTGGGCGATCGCTAGTGGCGTTTCGCTGGCCTTCTTATGGGGAAATTTGTCGTTTGCTCAGCGGTGGCAATGGCCTGTTAACCAACGGACACCGCAAGCTCCGTCTCCCGGTGTCTTATCCGCTGACTCGGCTCAGGAGGAGCCAGTACGCTCTGTTACTCCTCAATCGCGCTTTCTTGGGCTCCCCTCGCTGCTGACGATTACGCTCGGATTCAGTCTGCTGATCGCCTTAATGCTGGTCTACTACACGGAGGTTGCTATTTCGGTCTGGCGACCCGATTATAGCCTCACCAACGTAACGCCACCCCTGCCGTCTCGGTTTGATGTCTCCCTCTCGCCGCGCTTTCTGAGGGAGGTGGTTGAGCGACTGTGGCGCATTGGGGCCGTGGTGGGAGTGGCCGTGGTGCTGCTGCTGAATCAGCGGTTTTGGCTGCGGGCGATCGCCGTTGGGTTCAGCTTTGTATTTGGGCTAGTAATGGCGGGGAACTGGGCAAGAGGGTTGCAGTATTTCAGCCCCACCCCTTTCGAGCAAAGCGACCCGGTGTTTGGCAACAATATTAGCTTTTATCTGTTTCGCTTTCCCCTGTGGCAACTGCTCGATTTCTGGCTAGGAGGACTGTTTTTGTATGCCTTGGTCGCTGTTACCCTCGCCTATTTACTCTCTGGAGACAGTCTATCGCAGGGCAAGTTCCCTGGGTTTTCTCGTCTCCAACTGCGGCATCTCTATGCGTTGGGCGGTGCAGTCATGCTCACTCTGGGTCTCCATCATTGGCTAGAGCGCTATCAGTTACTCTATTCAGAGCGCGGCGTGACCTACGGCATGAGCTACACCGATGCGAAAGTCCAGTTGCCTATTGAAACCGTGTTATCTGTAGCAGCGATCGCGATCGCCGTCTGGCTATTGCTCAAAGCAATCACGGGGTCGGGAAAAGGACAAATGACTTCCTATTCCCGCAGGCGGCGGCAGATTCCGTTCTCGCCCTGGCCATTCCTGATTTATCTCGTTTTGTTAATATCTGGGGCTATCGGGAGCGAGACGGTTCAGCGCTTAGTCGTTCAACCCAACGAGCTAGATTTAGAACGTCCCTACATCGAGCGGAGTATCGCCCTCACCCGCTCAGCGTTCGATCTAGACGACATTGAGGTACAAACCTTCGACCCTCAAGGTCAACTCACCGCCGAAGATATTGCCGAAAACGACCTCACCATCGATAATATCCGGCTGTGGGATACTCGTCCGATTCTACAAACGAATCGTCAACTTCAGCAGATTCGACTTTACTATCGATTTCCCGACGCCGATATCGACCGCTATACGCTGCTTACAGAAAACGTGGCCGATACTGCCGGAACTCCGTTGCCGGAAGCACAAACCGACTCTGACTTTGTTCCCGTTCCGACCCCACAACCGCCCACCCCCGCAACCGAAAGACAGCAGGTGATTATTGCCGCCCGGGAACTCGACTACAGCGAAGTCCCACAGCAGGCTAAAACCTGGGTCAACAGACACCTCGTTTATACCCACGGCTATGGTTTTACCCTCTCTCCTGTCAACTTAGTGGCCGAGGGAGGACTGCCCTTCTACTACGTCAGAAATATTGGCACAGGAGATGATGAGGGAGCGCTGCAAACCTCCAGCGAACTGATCCGAGACAGTATCCCGATTGGAAAGCCGCGCATCTACTACGGGGAAATGACCGATAACTACATCATGACCGACACAGAAGCCCTAGAGTTTGACTTTCCCAGCGGCGACGAAAACGTTTATTTTACCTACGACGGCGCGGGAGGAATCAACATTGGTGCTGCCTGGCGACGGCTGCTGTTTGCCTCCTACCTTAAAGACTGGCAGATGCTGTTTACCGATAACTTTACCCCGCAAACCAAGCTGCTGTTTCGACGCAACATCAATCGCCGCGTTCGGGCGATCGCCCCGTTTTTACGCTATGACCGCGACCCCTACCTCGTCGTCGCTGACGGGGACGAATCCCAACCAGCCCACTATCTCTACTGGATTATTGATGCCTATACCGCCAGCGATCGCTATCCCTACTCAGATCCAGGAGAAAACAACTTTAACTACCTGCGGAACTCGGTTAAGGTAGTCGTCGATGCCTACAATGGCGACGTTGCTTTCTATATTGCTAATCCGAGCGACCCAATTATTCAGACCTGGGACAAAATTTTTCCCGAACTGTTTCAACCGCTAGCAGCGATGCCTGCAACTCTGCGGAGCCATATTCGCTACCCGCAAGATCTCTTTAGTACTCAGTCCGAGCGCTTACTGACCTACCACATGACCGACCCACAGGTATTCTACAACCGGGAAGACCAGTGGCAAATTCCCCAAGAAATTTACGGAACCGAAGCTCAACCCATCGAACCCTACTACCTCATCATTAAACTGCCAACGGCAACCTCAGAAGAATTTATTCTGATTCATCCCTATACCCCGATCAGTCGTCCGAACCTAAATGCTTGGCTAGCGGGTCGTTCGGACGGAGAAGAGTACGGCAACCTGCTGCTGTATCAGTTTCCTAAACAAGAGCTAGTATACGGTCCGAATCAGATTGAGGCGCTAATTAACCAAGACCCGATTATTTCTCAGCAAATTTCTCTCTGGAACCGAGAAGGATCGCGGGTGATTCAGGGAAATCTGTTAGTAATTCCCATCGAGCAATCGCTGCTCTACGTAGAGCCGCTGTACCTAGAAGCCGAGCAGAACAGTCTGCCAACCCTAGCCCGGGTTATTGTGGTATACGAAAGCAACATCGTCATGGCAGAAACGCTAGAGGCGGCACTAGAAGCCATTTTTACCCCAGAGTCAGAGGCTCCAGCCATTGTCAGACCCGTAGAAGAACTCGCTCCCGCTCTAGAAGGACCAGTACCAGAGAATTAAGCAGCGAAGCTGCGGGGAAACTGTCCCTCCGGACGGGGAAAGGGAAAATTGTCCCTAGCGGGACGAGGAAAGAACACAGGATTTAAAGAAAAACTTGGTAATTACTCCCCTTCCCCTTTCCCCCTTCCCCCTTCCCCTTTCCCCGTCCCAAAGGGACTTATTTACAATGAAAGAAGTTTAGAATTTGGCTCTTTCCTTTGACTATATTTGCCAGCGAACGCCTGCTGTTTACCCCAGCGTCCCCGGAAACGAACGCGATTCCGATTATCTTTGCTTTTCCTAACGAGTATAGCGTTGGCATTACCAGCCTCGGCTATCAGATTGTGTGGACAACTCTGGCGCTGCGCTCAGACGTTCAGGTGAGCCGTTTATTTACCGATGCTCAAGAAACCTTGCCGCGTCAGCCAGAACTGCTGGGCTTTTCTTTCTCCTGGGAGCTAGATTACGTCAACTTGCTCAATATGCTTGAGTCATTAGAGATTCCAGTTCGAGCAGCAGAGAGAGAAGCGGCTCATCCACTCGTTTTCGGCGGCGGTCCTGTCCTCACGGCGAATCCAGAGCCGTTTGCTGACTTTTTCGATCTGATTTTGCTAGGAGACGGGGAAAATCTGCTGCCTGCGTTGATTGAGGCGTATAAAGCAGTGAGAGGAAGCGATCGCACGACGCAGTTACGCCATCTCGCGCAGGTTCCGGGAGTCTACGTTCCGAGTCTATACAACGTCTCCTATGAGGCTGGCGGACCCATTCACTCTATTCAACCTGTCGATGCCGCTATTCCGGCTCAGGTCCACAAGCAAACCTATCGGGGCAACACACTCTCTGCCTCTACCGTTGTCACCCCTAACGCGGCTTGGGAAAACATCTACATGGTAGAAGTGGTGCGAAGCTGCCCGGAAATGTGCCGCTTTTGCTTAGCAAGCTACCTGACTCTGCCATTTCGGACGGGGAGTGTAGACAGTTTGATCCCGGCGATTGAGCGGGGGTTAACCGCCACGAATCGCATTGGGTTACTGGGAGCCTCGGTGACGCAACATCCTGAATTTGAGACACTTCTCGATCATCTTGCTCAGCCGCAGTACGAGCCGGTTCGGCTCAGTATTGCTTCAGTTCGTACCAACACCGTTACTGAAAAATTAGCCCGTACCCTAGCTAGTCGGGATACTCGCTCGATTACCATTGCTGTTGAAAGCGGCTCCGAAAAGCTGCGGCAAATTGTGAACAAAAAGCTGACGAATGACGAGATTATTCAGGCAGCGGTCAACGCCAAAGCAGGAGGATTACAGGCGATTAAGTTCTACGGGATGGTAGGAGTCCCCGGAGAAGAGCAAACGGATGTCGAAGCCACTGTCGCCATGTTACAGGCGGTGAAAAAGGCGGCTCCTGGATTACGAATTACGTTTGGGTGCAGTACCTTCGTACCGAAATCCCATACGCCGTTTCAGTGGTTTGGTGTAAACCCCCAAGCGCAGCAGCGACTCAAGTTTTTGCAGAAGCAGCTCGGACGCAACGGTATTGATTTTCGACCCGAAAGCTATAACTGGTCGGTAATTCAGGCACTGATGTCCAGAGGCGATCGCCGTCTTTCTCATCTCCTAGAACTTACCCGCCAGTTCGGAGATTCCGTTGGTAGCTACAGGCGGGCTTTCAAGCAGCTCAAAGGACACCTGCCAGAGTTAGAGTACTACGTCCATGCTGACTGGCAAACCGAGCAAGTACTCCCCTGGAGTCATCTACAGGGTCCACTACCCCAGTTAACCTTAATCAAGCACCTCGACGATGCCAAGAGTTATTTCCAGCAGCGACAACCTGTACTTGGCAATTCTTAAACAGTATCAGGTCTACAAACCGAGGAATCAGAGGACAATCAACAATCAACAAATACCTAAGATGTGCAACTGTAACTCCCAAAGCATAAGTTCTTCTATAAATGCAAACAACTACTGACTACATCTGTGCCTTCTGCGGCGAATCCAACACGACGTTTGTAGATCTCAGCGCTGGCAGTCAACAATCTTATGTGGAAGATTGTCAAGTGTGCTGTCGTCCTAACGTACTCTACTTGCGAGTCGATGAAGAGACGCTAGATGTTGAAATCGATAGCGACTATGAAGGTTGATGCTAAGCTTTTTTGAAGCTTCAATCCTGATAGGGATCTTCCCGCAGATAGAGACGACCGATCGAGCCGCTAAGTATGTTTACTAGTGCTAGCCCTACAAGCTAGATACCACGCAGGAGCAAATGGCAAATAAAGAACACTTCGCCTTGCTGCGACGGGGAGTATACGACTGGAATTTGCACAAAGATAATGTTGAGAACCCCATCGACCTCAGTTACGCCGACCTCAGCAATTTAAACTTGCGCGGAGCTTATTTAATGGGGGCTAACCTGCAAGGCGCTAATCTAAGCGGTACGAATCTGAGTGCAGCGATTCTCGGTGGTGCAGATTTGAGGATAGCTAATCTGAGTCAAGCTATTCTCAGAGGAACCTACCTAGTGCAGGCAGTTCTTGAGGCAGCTAATCTTCAAAAAGCATTTTTGGATCGGGCGTTTCTTCAAGGAGCAAATCTTACAGCAGTTTGCAGCTAAATAGGGGACAATCTCTAGTATTGTAAAAATAAGTTGCCAGATGAAGCCTTATTCCTTAGATTTGCGAGAAAAGATAATTGATGCCGTAGAAAAAGGTGATAGCTCGATCAGAAAAGTTGC
>JBHJGN010000057.1:0-79431 GCA_050331735.1 Cyanophyceae cyanobacterium | reverse complement strand
CGCGGTCGCAACCACTACCCGCAAGATATTGAAGCGACGGTCGAGCAGTGCCATGCAGCCCTTCGTCCGAGCTGTAGTGCGGCGTTTGCTCTGGAAGTTGAGGGCCGCGAACGCCTTGTGGTCGCCGCTGAAGTTGAGCGAAACCATTTACGGCATCTAAGGACTGAGCAAGTAGTCGCTAATATTCGTCAGGCCATCACAGCACACCACGGCCTCCAGGTTCATGCCGTAGCGTTATTAAAAACTGGCAGCATTCCGAAAACTTCTAGCGGTAAGATTCGACGCTCCACCTGCCGCGATCGCTTTTTGCAGAAATCTTTAGCTGTCGTCACTGGTAAGCAAGGCACAGAAGCGAGAGAATACGCGGGGATATCTTGAGCGCTCTTCTTTAGAAAAAGAGGGCTGATGTGGTGCTCACAGCGATTAAGCCGACCGTTCAATGCCCCAGGTTTCTACTAAGCTAGATCGCTGCGACCAGGTATAGTAGAATTACTGGTGTTTGCAGCGATCCGAAGCTGTCTATTCCAGAGCCAGGTCAATCGCCTCCGTAAAAACTAGACTGACCAAACCTGTTTTGTGGGTTATTTTATTAAGCAGTTGAGCCTCTCGACTCTTTTGATCACCTGCATAACAAAGTTTATAAAATGGAAAATTCAATTCAATCTACTTCAGCCTCTACCACATCAAACAGTTTTTCTGGGCCGGTTACGTCCAAAGCGCCAATATCTGCCCCGGAGCTACAGACATGGCTGGTCTCGTATGTGGCTGATTTGATTAATATCGAGCCAGAAGATGTGAACGTCACTATTCCTTTTGAGCGCTATGGCATTAGTTCTGAGGATGCCATCATTCTAAGCGGAGATCTTCAAGAGCTACTGGGGTATGATTTAGATCCAACCTTACTGTATGATTATCCAACGGTTGAAGCGCTAGTTCAGCATCTAGCAGAGGGAGAGTCGGTTTAATGTCTCTATCTGGTTAAGAGATTCCCTCAACTTCATTTAATCAATTGGCAGCAGTTTCAGACTGTTTTCCCTGAGCAGATTTCGCGTCGTTAGCACCAGCTCTTTACGCCGAGTCTGCTATTTTTAGTCGCTTCTTGGGAAGCATAGAAATATCAGCATAACCAGCACTCAGTGGCTTGATTTAGAAAGGAGGCTAGGAATGCACCCGATAGCCATAATTGGCGTTGGCTGTAGATTTCCCGGTGCTAGCAACCCGGAAACGTTTTGGCAGCTCTTACAGAGTGGAACAGATGCAATTCGTGAAATTCCAGCGCAGAGATGGGATGTCAGCTCATTCTACGATCCAGAGCCAGTGCAGCCGGGCAAAATGTATACGCGCTGGGGCGGATTTTTGAAGCAAGTAGACCAATTTGAGCCGAGCTTCTTTGGCATTTCTCCCCGCGAAGCTGAGCGCATGGACCCCCAACAACGACTGCTGCTGGAGGTTGCTTGGGAAGCACTAGAAAATGCGGGCCTTGTGCCAGCAGAGCTAGCAGGTAGTCGCACGGGTGTCTTCATCGGTATTAGCAACAGCGACTACAGCCGAAGACTATATCACGGTTTTCCTGAGTTGAGTGCCTACAACAGTACTGGTACAGGCTTCTGCGTTGCGGCTAACCGTCTCTCCTATGTCCTCGACCTCAAAGGTCCGAGCCTAGCTATCGATACCGCCTGTTCTTCCTCCTTAGTGGCGGTTCATTTAGCCTGCCAAAGCCTGCAATCTGGCGAGTCAGACTTAGCTTTAGTAGGCGGCGTTAATTTAATCTTGTCTCCAGAAGGGCACATCACTTTCTCTCAGGCCCGGATGATGGCGGCTGACGGTCGCTGTAAGACTTTCGATGCCAGGGCAGATGGCTACGTTCGGGGAGAAGGATGCGGTATTGTTGTCCTGAAACGTCAGACAGAAGCAGTTGCCAATAGAAACCGCATTCAAGCCGTGATTCGAGGCTCGGCTATTAACCAAGACGGACTGACTAACGGACTAACGGCTCCTAATGGTCCCTCTCAAAGAGCCGTGATTCGACAAGCTTTAGAAAACGCAGCAGTCACGCCAGCTCAGGTCAGCTATATTGAAGCCCACGGGACCGGCACGGCGTTAGGAGATCCCATCGAGTTTAAGTCTTTAAAAGCAGTTCTCATGAAGGAGCGCTCCTCAGAACAGACTTGCTGGCTGGGTTCGGTGAAAACCAATATCGGTCATTTAGAGTCAGCCGCTGGCATTGCGGGTTTAATCAAAGTGGTGCTAGCAATGCAGCATCGGGAAATCCCGCCTCATCTACACCTCAAGCAGCTTAATCCTTATATTTCTCTAGAAGGAACCACCTTTATAATTCCAACGGAAAGTCAGCCTTGGTCAACTGACAAACAGATCGCCGGAGTCAGCTCTTTTGGGTTTGGCGGCACTAATTGTCATGTGATTGTCGAAGCCGCCCCCATTCCACCATCAAAGGCGGAGCCCGGCGGCGGTCGCCCGGCCCATGTGCTCACTCTATCCGCTCAGAGCGAACCGGCTCTTCTAGCATATGCCCATCAGTATGAGACGTTTTTGCGCTGTCATGCCCTCTCTCTGGCAGATGCTTGTTTTACGACGAATACAGGACGGACGCATTTCCCTCACCGCTTGGCAATTGTCGCGCAATCGACGGAACAGCTTCTTCAGCAGCTTTCAGGAGTATCCGCAGGCAAAGCGATTCAAGGAAAAGAACTCGGCAGTAAGCAGCGTCGGCTAGCCTGTTTATTTACTGGCCAAGGCTCCCAGTATGAAAACATGGGAAGACGGCTCTACGACACCCAGCCAGACTTTCGTGCCGCTCTCGAGTGCTGCGCCCAAATTCTTCAGCCTCTCCTGGAGCGCCCTCTACTGGAAGTTCTGTATTCGGAGGAAGTCGCGACGACTGCTCTCCTCCACGAAACGGCTTATACTCAACCTGCCCTGTTTGCGATCGAGTATGCCCTGTTTACCCTTTGGAAAACTTGGGGCATCAGACCAAAGGCAGTCTTGGGACACAGCGTCGGGGAATACGTTGCTGCCTGCGTTGCCGGAGTCTTTAGCTTAGAAGATGGCTTGAAGCTGGTGGCTGCCCGAGCAAAATTGATGCAGGCACTGCCGCAGGATGGGGAAATGCTGGCCGTGTTAGCTTCCGAGGAGCAGGTCTGCCGAGCTATCCAAGGCTGGGAGCAGGTGGCGATCGCCGCCGTGAATGGTCCTCAAAGTCTCGTTGTTTCTGGAGAACGTCAGGCCGTTAGAGCCGTGTCCGCCGCGCTTAAAGCAGAGGGCATCAAAACCAAAGCACTCAAGGTTTCCCATGCCTTTCACTCTCCGCTCATGGAGCCAATGCTGGCAGAGTTTGAGCAGGTTGCTCAAGCCATCAGCTATTCTCTCCCTAAAATTCCTCTTATCTCTAACGTGACTGGCGAGCTAGCCACCGACGAAATCGCCACGCCCCAGTACTGGTGCCAACATATTCGCCAACCAGTCCGGTTCTCCGACAGTCTCAGTCTGCTGCACCAGCAGGGGTATAAGATCTTTCTAGAAATCGGACCCAAGCCAACTTTACTAGGGATGGGGCGTTCCTGTCTGCCCGCAGCCGAGGCTGCCTGGTTACCCAGTCTTCGTCCAGGGCAGTCAGATTGGCAACAGATGCTCGAAAGTCTTGGAGAACTCTACGTCCGGGGAGTTCCGATCGATTGGTTCCGTTTTCATCAACCCTCTCCGCAGCAACGAGTAGCCCTGCCAACGTATCCGTTTCAGCGACAGCAGTACTGGTTTGAGAGCGATAATCCCCAGCTTCCGCAAACTAGCACCCAAACATCCATTACGGCTCTCCTCAACCAAGGTGATAGTCAACAACTTACCCAGCAGCTAGCAGCCGGACTCTCAGAAGCCGAAAAGTTATTACTGCCCAAGCTGATGGAGCGGTTAGTCAAGCAGCACCAGCAGCAGCTCGCCGCAGCAACTCTGGATGACTGGCTCTACGAAGTTCAGTGGCAGCCCCAGCCTCGTCCCCCAGAAGTTTCTCAGAACGACCTGGGACACTGGCTGATTTTCTCAGACCGAGACGGTCTCGGACAAGCCGTAGCCAAACATCTACAGGAGCAGGGACAATGCTGTTTTTTAGTTTATATCGGAGACTGCTACCAGCAAGAAGCCGATACCTGGAGCCTTAATCCCGAGAATGCTGAGCACTTTGAGCGTTTATGGCAAGAAATTTCCCCACTGCCTCTCCAGGGAGTTCTTCACCTCTGGAGTTTATCCGCTCCCTCCAGTGAGCTAAATCGCTCCTCCCTAGAACAGGCTCAAATCGTTAGCTGTAGAAGCGTTTTGTACTTAGTGCAAAGCCTCAGTAAACAGAGACATCTAGGTCAGCCTCGACTATGGTTAGCATCTAGAGGCGTTCAACCCATCGGGCACCAATCGCTGTCTCTCGCTCTAGCTCAAGCTTCAATTTGGGGACTGGGTAAAACGATTGCTTTAGAACATCCAGAGCTATGGGGGGGACTCATTGATTTAGAAGCTCAGGCAACATCATCTGAAGCCGAACTGATGCTCGCAGAATTAGGCACTCCTCAAGGCGAGCAGATTGCTTGGCGAGGAGGAACGCGATATGTTGCTCGTCTGGTGGCCAACCAACTACCACAGTTACCAAGAGGTTTATCCCCAGAGCGATCGTACCTGATTACCGGCGGTTTAGGAGCCTTGGGCTTAAAAGTGGCTCAGGGTCTGGTAGAACAGGGAGCACGTCATATCGTCCTGCTCGGTCGCCGGGAAGCCTCCGTTCGAGCCCGAGAAATTATCGCCAGTCTAGAAGAAGGTGGAGTCAAGATCGTTGTGGCTCAAGCCGACGTGACTCTGCAACAAGATCTGGCTAGAGTCTTAGCCCATATAGAAGCAACGCTTCCTCCTCTAGGTGGTGTCATTCATGCAGCAGGTGTCCTCGATGATGGCATTCTGCTCGAGCAGAACTGGGAGCGCTTCCAGCGGGTGATGCTTCCAAAGGTCCAGGGGGCATGGAATTTACATCTGCTGACTCAGAAACAGCCGTTAGACTTTTTTGTGCTCTTTTCCTCGGCGGCTTCCTTACTGGGTTCTCCAGGTCAAGGAAACTATGCCACCGCTAATGCTTTTCTCGATACCTTAGCCCATTACCGTCGCAGGCAGGGACTACCAGGACTCAGCATCAACTGGGGACCGTGGGCAACAGTGGGGATGGCGGCGAGCTTAGATCGTCAATCTCAAGAGCGAATGGCGAGTCGTGGCGTTAGTACCATTCCTCCCGACTTAGGCGTACAGGCACTTGTGCAGATGCTCGGTTCTCCGGTGGCGCAGGTAGGAATTCTCCCGTTTGAGTGGCCAGCCTTCGCGCGGCAGTTAGGTAACCTTCAACACCCGTTCCTATCTGAATTGATTAGCACCGAGCCTCAAGCCGCACCACAACCGGAGCCAAAGTTTTTACAAAAGCTGCAGGAAGCTCCTGAACAGTGTTACTCACTAGTCGCGACCTATCTTCAAGAGCATGTTGCCCAAGCTCTTGGGTTGAATCCAGCAAATTTAGATGTCGAACAGTCTTTAAGTCAGGTTGGACTTGACTCTCTGATGGCGGTGGAATTGAGAAATCAAATCAAAACTGACCTGGAAGTTGAGCTGCCAATTTCTAAATTAATGGAAGGGCTGAGCGCTACCAAGTTAGCTACCTATCTAACGGAGCAGCTCAATGAAACTTTAGGAGCAGCGTCTCCTGCTCCGGCTATTCAGCCAGTCTCTCGCTCTCAAGCACTGCCCTTGTCTTTTAACCAGATACAATTATGGGACTTCGATCAGGTTGAGGGAAGAAAGTTTGCAGACAATATGGCAATTGTCCTGGACCTGAACGGCTTTCTTAATATCTCTCCTTTGGAGCAGTCTATTAATAAAATTGTTCAGCGTCACGAGAGTTTACGGACCACCTTTGCATCAGTTGATGGCAATTCTCTGGTGCAGGCGATCGACCCGAGCCTGAAGATAACGCTGCCCGTAGTAAATCTACAGGATTTACCAGAACAAGACCAGTTGGCTGAAGTACAGCGGCTATCCCTCGAGGAGGCACAATATCCGTTTGATTTGACCGAGGGCCCCTTGTTACGGGTTATCTTAGTGAAGCTAGCTAAGGAAAAACATACTCTTTTGCTTACCATGCACCACATCATTTCGGATGGCTGGTCGATGAAGATTTTCTTTCGGGAATTGTCAATTCTCTATCAAGCTTTTAGTCGCGGAGAGGTTTCTCCCCTGCCCGAACTATCCATCCAGTATGCGGATTTTGCCTCTTGGCAGCGCCAGTACCTGTGTAGCAATGTTCTATCCTCTCAGCTTCACTACTGGAAACAGCAGTTGGCTGGATTACCGGCTTTGCTGGAGTTGCCTACTGACAGAGCACGTCCTCCGAAGCGGACCTACCGAGCAGCACTCTATCCTATTAAGCTATCTCAAGAGTACACTAACAGGCTGAAAGCCTTATGCCAGAAGAAAGAAGTCACGCTATACATGACTTTGCTGGCTGCGTTTGCGCTCCTCCTCTGGCACGATAGCCGTCAGGAAGATATTGTATTCCGCTGTCCAATTGCCAACCGTAATCGCTCTGAAATTGAAGGACTCATTGGATTTTTCACGAACTTTCTGGCTCTCCGTGTTGTTATTTCAGGAGAGTTAACTGTTAGCGGATTCCTAGCGCATGTACGCCAGGTTGTTCAAGATGCCTATGCCAATCAAGATTTATCCTATGCAGAGCTAGTTGAAGAGCTCCAGATGAAGAGTAATTCTGGCTACGATCCGCTAGAACAGATTACGCTCAACCTGCAGGTCAATACGGCAGCTCAAGTCGACATACCAGGTTTAGAGGTTAAGGCATCAATCCCCGATAAAAAAAGCAATATCGGCGACCTAGAGCTGCATTTGTTGGAGACTCCGGCAGGATTAAGTGGGGTTCTAGCCTACAATACCGACCTATTCGACGAAAGGACGGTCGCTTCCATGAGCGACCGCCTCCGGCTTGTCCTGGAGAGAATCGTTGCTAATCCTCAGCAACGGCTATCAACGGTCATCGAGATGACGCCAGTGCAGCAGTAGAACCACCCCAGTCACCAGGAGTCAGTATGAAAACTTTCGTTATCGTTTGGCTAGGGCAAGTGATTTCTCTGCTTGGCTCTGGCCTAACCAGCTTTGCTTTGGGCATTTGGGTGTATCAGGGGACGGGTTCAACGACTCAATATGCTCTCATTTCTTTGTTTGCTATTACACCCTACGTAGTCGTCTCTCCGTTAGCTGGTGCAATCGTCGATCGCTGGAACCGTCGTTGGACCCTGATTACTAGCGACTCCTGTGCTGGTTTAAGCACCTTAGCCATCGCTCTGCTCCTAGCTAGCAACCACCTGGAAATTTGGCATATTTATTTGTCTACTGCCATCATTTCGGTCTGTAACGCCTTTCAAAGCCCTGCCTACACCTCTGCCACTACTCTCCTCGTCCCGAAACAGTTCTTAGGGCGGGCCAGCGGCATGATTCAGCTAGGAGAAGCCATCGCCCGACTAATCTCACCGGCTTTAGCAGGGGTGTTTTTAGTCAGTATTCAACTGCCTGGCATTATCTTAGTAGACTTTACGACCTTTTTATTTGCTCTCACCACTCTTCTCAGCGTCCGTTTTCCTCACGTCAGTTCCTCCAGTGACAAACGTCAACCAGGCTCGCTGCTACGCTGGACTATCGATGGTTGGTTCTATATTTCTGCTAAACCAGGGCTGCTAGGGTTGCTCCTGTATATGACTGCCGGTAATTTCTTTATTGGCATCGCCATTGTCCTGATTACGCCTTTAGTACTGTCTTTAGCGCCCCCTACTATTCTGGGCACGATTATGTCTGTCAGCGGTGCGGGGATGTTGCTAGCTAGCTTGGCGTTCAGTACCTGGAGAGGAGGAATTCGCTACATCAACACTTTACTAGGCTTTATGTTTTTGGGCGGACTGAGCATTTTTGTTGCTGGATTACGTCCCTCAATTCCTCTGGTTGCTCTGGCTAGCTTCCTCGGCTTTTCTGGCTGGCCGATTGTGAGTGCCGCTAGTCAAGTGATTTTCCAAAAGAAATCTCCTCCAGAACTCCAGGGAAGAATCTTTGCCTGCAAACAAATGTTTTCAGCTTCGGCTTTGCCTCTTGCCTACGGAGTGGCTGGCGCACTTGCCGATCGCATCTTCGAGCCACTCATGGCTCCTGATGGTTTCTTGGCATCCAGCATCGGACGGATCATCGGCGTGGGTTCAGGACGAGGAATTGCTCTTCTCTTTATCGTTGTCGGCCTGTTGACCATGATGACAACCATTCTGGCATATTGTTATCGTCCTTTGCGGCGAGTAGAAGATGAGCTGCCGGACGCAATTCCTGATTAGCAAAAAACAATCACCGAATTTGCTAGGCAAACCCGATGATACTAAGCCAATCGATATTTTAACCTCTATTCCTCGCTAGAACTAAAGAGTTCCCAGAGCAAAGAAAGAAATTAATTTTTTTTGAGCAGTTTTTTTCTAGACCCCAAGAAGCCCAAGCCCAACAAGGCAAGGCTAACTACGCTTGTAGGTTCAGGAACAGCTTCAACTGTTACTAGACCTGAAGCTGACTGAGTGGTGACGTTAGTGACCCCATCATTGGCAACGGCATCTCCGGCTAAACCATCATCACGAATTCCCTGAGCTGTGAATTGGTAGGTGATTGGAGCTGTTTCTCCACTAACCGTATCTATAACAAAGCCGCTCGCTTCCAAGAAAAGAGTTCCAGCAGGAACAGAATCAATGCCGATACCGGGAAGAGAGCCAAACCCAGGAACCCCTCCTGCCTGGAAAGGATTAATGGCGAAAGTTTCAACGGACTCAAACGAGAACTCAAAGTTGCCGACTGAAGCAAAGTCAAAACCACCTGGAAAATCGTCTCCATCAACGTTGGTAATCGTACCGGTTTCACCAACAAGACCAGCAAAGGCTCCAGAACTATTGCCCACTCCAAATTCGCCGACTTCTCCAATCTCAGCGTCATCACCAGGGCTATAGTTGAAGACTCTATTGCTGGCTGATAGGGGATAGTCGGTAGCTAGCTCGCCAAAGAGAACGTCGATATCTCCATCTGCACCACCGTTAGGTTCTCCTGTCGGCAGGGCAGGAAAAAGCCCTGGAAATCCAGCAGCATTGAATTGAACAGCATCGAAGTCAACGTTAAGCTGGTCGCCGTTGCTAAAGAGCTGTGCAGATGCAGAGCTGGCTATCCCCAAAGCTGCTGTTATGGCTACAGGGACTGCAATCCCAAAACTTACAATTTTTTTCATCCCTTAGATTTCTCCTTAATTTCCTTCAGTCCGTACTGGCTATTAATTCAATAAATTACAAACTACGTGTTCGCTGACGGCTGTTATCTCACTACCAAGATAGCTGCACCAAAACCCGAGTGCAACAGTTTCTAGGTAACTTTACTGAATCTTTAAATTTGAGGTGAAAGCCTTTAAATTTCAGGTTAATTTAACTGGTTCTTTACTTCTGTATTAACTTCTACAAAACCAACTTTGCGGCTAATCAGTTTATCTCAGCAAAGTCTGCTCACTTGCTTCTTGGACAGCTTCAATAATTCTCTTGATACAAACAGAATTCTCTGCTGACATAACTAGTCAAAATTGCTTAGGTACTTCTCCTTGAGCTAGGGATTTCCCAGAAAAATCATCCGTAGATGCCCCGTACTCATTAGAAATCGGTTTTGCTAGTTTAGCAGTGATCGACTTTATTGTGTGGCATTCATGAATCGTAATCGATTCCCCGACGAAGAGGCAAGTAAGCAAGCCGAAAAGGCCATTGACCCGAAAAAACTGCCTAATGACGGGGCAGAAAAAAGATTGCTAGTCCCTTTAAATGGCAACGTTAGCTCTAAAAAGCTTAATCGGCAATGGCTATTGTGGGGAATTGGGTTCTTGTGCGGACTTGCTGGCCAGTGGAGCCTCCATTGGCTACCGAGCGTATCGCTGAATCGCCAAGTTAGTAAAACAGCGCCAGCGCAGATGCCACCATCGTCTCAGGCTGTATTCGTTGAAACGACCGCGATTCAGCCGGTAGATTCTTATCGAGAAGCTCGGACCTATACAGGAACTCTAGTGGCTCGTCGCAGCAGCGAACTAGGATTTGAGCGTACCGGTCAACTGAAGCGCATTTTTGTTGATGAGGGCGATCGCGTCCAGGTGGGCATGTCTCTTGCCTTGCTAGATACTCAAGAACTGGAGGCCGAACGGCAGAAGCTACTGGCTCAGCGCGCCCAAGCTGTTGCCCAGATGCAGGAAATGGAGAGGGGGCCTCGCCAGGAGACGATTAGCGCAGCGCAAGCAGTAGTTAGGGATATTAATGAACAGCTCAAGCTAGCTCGGTTGAAGAGCCAACGCCGAGAAAATCTCTATGCCGAGGGAGCGATCGCCCGCGAACAGCTCGACCAGGCCGCCTATGAAGCCAGCGCCCTGCAAGCTCGCCTAGACGAAGCTCAAAGTCATTTGAATCAGTTAAAGACGGGGACGCGCTCCGAACAAATTGACGCTCAACAAGCAGTCATTGCTCAGATAGATGCCAGTTTAGCCCAGCTTGAGATTGAGCAAGAAAACAGCCTGCTCAAAGCTCCTTTTTCGGGGACGATTGCCGTTCGTCACGTCGATGAAGGCAGAGTCGTTGCTGCCAGTCAGCCGATTGTGCGTCTTGTAGAAAGCAATCATCTTGAAGCGCAGGTTAGCCTACCCGTCAGAGAGGCGGAAGCGCTCAAAGCAGGGAGTGACCAGTCGCTTATCATCAACCAAACCCGCTATCAAGCAAAAGTCTCCTCGATTCTCCCAGAAGTTGATTCCAGCACAGCGACTGTCACCGCTGTCCTTGCTCTCGACCCGACAGCCGCAGCGGTTGTGCGGCCCGGGCAGGCGGTCGCGCTCGAGTGGTCTGATACCGTCACTGAATCTGGATACTGGGTGCCAGTGACAGCTCTCGTGAAAGGGGAACGAGGCTTATGGTCCTGCTACGTTTTAGGTGAACCAATTCCATCAGATGAGAACGGGCCTACCTTTCGCATTGAAAGACGAGCTGTAGAAATTTTGCATACCGAAAGCGATGTTTCCGGCGGGGATAAAGCCGTCCGTGCCTTTGTGCGCGGGACACTTCAATCAGGCGATCGCGTCATTGCTAGCGGCATCCATCGCTTGATACCTGGTCAGATAGTGCGTTCTAGTGGACTTAAAAACGATAGATTATGAACAATAGCTCACTGGTTCTGCTCCTTTTTGACTGACTACTCATGGGGAATTTATTCTATCGTCATACCCGCTTACTCCTATTGACACTCTGTCTGCTATTGATTTGGGGACTGTCCTCCTACTTTCTGCTGCCTCGCATGGAAGATCCTCAAATTATGCAGCGTTCAGCCTTTGTGATCACGCGCTTCCCAGGGGCAAGTCCCGAGCGGGTAGAATCTTTAGTGACTGAAGTCATTGAGCAAAAGCTGTTTGAAATTGAGGAAATTGAGACCATTTACTCTACCTCAACTCTTGGTCTTTCGACGGTTTCCGTGGTTTTACAAGATCGGATATCAGCAGTAGAAGAAGTCTGGTCTCGCGTTCGCGATCAGTTAGCCGATATCGTCTCGCTACTGCCTGAAGAAGCATCAGAGCCGCAGTATCAGGAGATAGATACGCGGGCTTACACAATGCTTATTGGTCTCAAATGGAATCTTGATTCTCCTACGAACTCTGCGATTCTGCATCGCTTAGCCCAGAAGTTAGCAGATCAGTTCCAAATTTTGAGAGGAACCGACAAGGTCGATCTGTTCGGTGCTCCTGAGGAGGAAATTGTCGTCGAGATTAGTCCAGCGGATCTTACCCCTCTAGGTTTAACGCCTCAAGCTCTCTCTCAAAAGATTCAGCTTAGCGATGCCAAAGTATCGGCTGGTCAGCTCCGTAGCCCTAGTGACGAGCTCCTAATCGAGATGGGCGCTGAGCTAGATTCTCTCGAGCGCATCCGCCAAATTCCCATCAACAATCGTCAGTCAGACCATCTAGTTCGCCTCGGAGATATTGCCCGAGTGACCAAGGGAATCAAAGACCCTCCTTCAGAAATAGCGCTTGTCGATGGTCATCTAGGCATAGTTCTAGCGGTGCTGATGGAGCCAGAACAGCGGATTGATCGGTGGGCACAGTCTGCTGATCGGGTAATAGAAGAATTTCGGGCAACCTTACCGGCAGATATTGACTTATCGCTGCTCTTTGACCAGAGTCGTTATGTCGAAACACGCCTCAATGGTTTATTGCTAAACTTGTTTCTTGGCGCTCTCTGTGTTGTTGGCACAACTTTGTTGATGATGGGCTGGAAATCAGCCCTGATCGTGAGCTCAACTCTGCCATTGTCAATGCTCATGGTGTTTGGGGGCATGAGACTCTTAAACATTCCTCTGCACCAAATGTCGGTTACCGGATTAGTGATCGCATTAGGCTTATTAATCGATAACGCTGTTGTCGTCGTCGATGAGGTTCAGTCTTTGCTCAAACAAGGAACAGAGCCGAGAGATGCCGTTGCAAACAGCGTCCGATATTTGTCGCTGCCGCTGTTTGCTTCTACTGTAACCACCGTCTTGGCCTTTCTGCCGATTGTTTTGCTGCCGGGCAGTACCGGAGAATTTGTACGGACTATTGCGCTCAGCGTGATTGTTGCTCTGCTCAGTTCCTTGTTTTTGTCGCTGACAATCGTGCCAGCCCTGGCAGGCAAGTTATGCCGGGAGGAAAATCAGGCAGCGCTGGCCATTCAGCTCGAAGGGAGAACAATTAGGTTTGCTTCTTCAAACTGGTGGGAATCTGGTTTTTCTAGTCCTAGCCTCACCTGGGGATATCGTCGCTTTCTCACTAGCGTTTTATCCTATCCTCTCCTGGGAGTTTTCCTGGCACTGATTCTGCCGGTAGCTGGGTTCGTGATGGCGACTAGCTTAGAGGAACAGTTTTTTCCTCCAGCAGAGCGAGACCAAATGTATATTGAGTTAAGGCTACAGTCCCAAGCCTCTCTCGAACAAACGCGATCGCTTGCTGTAGAAGCGAGCCAGCTCATTAAGCAATATGCCGAAGTGAGCAACGTGCATTGGTTTATTGGCACCCACGCTCCGGCTTTTTACTATAATCTTCCTCGCGGCGGACGAGATTCAGCGAACATCGCTAGCGGTCTCATTCAGCTTGAGTCTAAGGGAAGCTCCGCTCTCAATGAAGCGCTGCAAAGCTACCTTGATCGCACTTTTCCTTCAGCGAGCGTACTGGTTAGAGCACTAGAGCAAGGACCAGATATTGCGGCTCCCATTGAGCTACACCTGTACGGTCCTGACCTAGAGCTGCTGAGGGAACTGGGCAATCAGGCGCGAGCAGAACTCGTGCAGATGGCTGACATTACCCATACCAGTGCTAGCTTAGCCGAAGCCCTGCCCAAACTGGCCTTACAGATTGATGAAGAACAAGCGCAACTCGCTGGACTTGATAAGACAGCGATCGCTGAGCAACTCAACGCCAATTTAGAAGGCGCCTTGGGGGGATCAGTTCTTGAGGGCACGGAGGAACTGCCAGTGCGCGTGCGCCTCTCCAACGCCAGTCGAGGCAATTTAGATCGAATCACCTCTTTGGAGATGCTTCCGCCCAGCGTTGAGGAGCCCTCTCGCGTTCCGCTCTCTGCCATCGGCGAGATGCAGTTAGTTCCAGAAATAGCCGCAATTCCCAGACGAAACGGACAACGAGTGAATACCGTTCAAGGATTTGTGACGGCTGGTGTACTTCCCTCGCAGGTATTAAATCAGTTTAAACAGCACCTTGAAGCGAGTAATTTTCAGCTTCCTCCTGGCTATTCTTTTGAATTTGGCGGTGAATCTGCGGAACGGAATCAAGCTGTCGATAATTTAGTTTCTGCCGTCGGGGCCATTGTCGTTTTGATGGCGTCGACTCTTGTGCTTACCTTCGGTTCTTTTCGAGCCGCTGGCATCATTGCCATCGTCGGAATTAGCTCTGTCGGGCTCGGTCTAGCCTCTCTGTGGATCTTCAATTATCCCCTTGGATTTATGGCTATTCTTGGGACTGTCGGCCTAGTGGGTGTTGCTATTAACGACTCGATTGTTGTGCTTGCAGCTTTGCGTTCTGATCCGAGAGCGCGGGGGGGAAATCGGATGGCTATGCGTGAGGTCATTGTTCATTCAACGCGCCACGTCCTCACCACAACCATCACGACAGTGGCTGGCTTTATTCCCCTATTGCTGAGCGGCGGAGAGTTTTGGTCTCCTCTAGCCATTTGTGTCGCTGGCGGAGTTGGTGGTGCTACTCTGCTCGCGCTCTTTTTCGTTCCCTGTCTTTATTTGTTGCTTTCCCCAAGCCGCTATCGAGGTTATCCTGAACGTAAAATCTGGCCACAGTAAATTCTGTCAGCGGTTGACCGCTTGAGGATCTGCTTTCGCTTTGGTGCTGAATAGCTTGAAGTAAGTAGAAACCAAAAGCTCCTTAACTGGAAAAACAAACCAGGTCAACGGGTTAATTGTCACGATTATGTTGCGAACGTCTCGCTGGGCCAAATTCACAATCTGTCGAGCAACCCAGTCTGCCGACATGACTCCGATGGGATTGAGGTTGCTTTTAAAAGGGCCAAGAATGAGCTTACGGATAATACAGGGAGCATCAAGACGGCGTAAAGTCACCAGATCTCCAAGCGTACGTTTACTCAGTTCGTAGAGAGGACTAAAAGCCGGATTAACTTCTGCTTCTGACGTATTGATCCACACTTCTTTACAAGCTTTGTCTTTGTTGGTGCGAACAGTTTGCAAGAAGAGTTCGAGTAAGCGCCAGCTAGACCAAGCGTTGACTTCATAGGAAAGGGCGATCGCCTCTCGATCTCTTCGCTGATGAACGTTGACGCCGTGATTAATTACTAAAATATCGATTGCTTCTAATTGTGATGCGAGGGCTTCTTCCTGACCCACTTGCCACGTCACTGTTTTGAGCAGCAGTTTCCCGTCCTCTAGCGTCACCGGCTCTGAGGAAGAAGACAGGGCGATGACCTTAGCTCCTCGAAGGTGCAGATGCTTCAGCAGCGAGCGACCTAGAGTTCCCGAAGCTCCCGTAACGGCAATGGTTTTTCCCTTAAGGGACAGCGCCGTTCCCATGATTTTATCTATCAATGTCAATATTCCGCAGTAGTAAGCCTGTTGATTGTCAAAGTGGTGTCGCCAGTGATATGGTCGATTGACCAACCAGCGAGCCGGTAATTGGTTAAACTTTCCAGGTCGATGAGTCAGATCGGTCAGTTCGTCAACATAGGCAACCCCGCATCCCCGAGCGATCGCACTAGCGAGGAAAGTCAGAGTATAAACAGAACCAGTCCAGGCTGACCATCCGTGAGAAGGGAAAACCGCAAGCGCTACCCAGCTAAACAGTACGCTCAACAGCAGCATCACCAAGGACTCCGGTACGTCATTATACCAATGGGCTTGCCGATAAATCTGCTCGCTAGCCGCCGTTAGGTCGGGGCGAAAAACGCGGTGATGCCATGAATGAAGACGATAGAGCGGCTTCCAGCGATGAGATAGGATATGGTAGCCGTCTCGCACTGATTCTACCCACACAATGGAACTGAGGGCCACTAGCCCACTCTCTGCTATTTTCAGCAGCGCCGTTGAGATTGCCATTCAGTCGTTAATAGGAGCGTAACAATGTCTAGAATTCAAGTCTAATCAATTTTTGGCAGGAAGAGAAAATCGACGCTAGTAGAAGTAGTCCTTGACGACTAACTATAGAAAAATTTATCGACTCTGAGGCTGGCACCATTAATTTTTTGCTAAGAAATTTAACGATTTTAGATACAATGAAACGGTAATCCTTCCAGCCTATCCATCACCAATAACGTCGCTAATATCGACGTTTCGGCTCTATAAGTCGGTCCTATTCTCCCTCTTTATTTATCTATTGTCCTTGACAAAACCAGCTAAATATGTCTAAAAAAAAATGGCTAGAATCTGACTCCGAGCGAGACCTTGACCCAATTAGTTCTCTCCTGTCGGAGTGGTCTGATCCAGAAGAAGAAGAGGAAGAGTTTAGAAGCGACTTTTTTCAGGGGTTGTCAGGACGCAGACGGAAAGCGGCTTTTGTGCTGATGGCGGTATGGAGCATCACTATTGCTCTTTATCTTGTATCTTGGGGGTTTTGGGTAGTGCTCGCTTTGACCAGCCTTCTCTCGATTCAGGCCATTCGTTTCGTGATAGCTTGTCCTGAATCAGCCAGCGTCCTGCTTGCTGAAGATTCCGTTGGCGCTCCGGCTGTTACCTTAGTTGTGGCAGCCAAAAACGAAGCAGCGGTCATCGGGAATCTGGTTAAAAATCTGTGCCACTTAGACTATCCAGCCGACCGCTACGAGGTCTGGATCGTGGACGACCGCAGTACAGATGAAACTCCCAAAATTCTCGATCGGCTCGTTCAGGAGTATCCCCAACTGCAAGTGCTGCACCGTTCCGCTGGTGCGAGTGGGGGTAAATCAGGAGCCTTAAATCAGGTACTGCCACTTACTAAAGGTGAAATTGTTGGCGTATTCGACGCCGATGCCCAAGTGCCAGCAGACATCCTGCGGCGAGTTGTCCCCCTGTTTAGCGAGCCGGAAATCGGAGCCGTACAGGCGAGAAAAGCCATCACCAACGCCCCTGAAAATTTCTGGACCCTGGGGCAAATGGCAGAAATGGCTCTCGACAGCACCATTCAGCAGCATCGTATTGCCATTGGCGGCATCGGTGAACTGCGCGGTAATGGTCAGTTTGTGCGTCGTACTGCGTTGGAACGCTGCGGGGGATGGAATGAGCAAACTATCACCGACGACCTGGACTTAACGATTCGTCTTCATCTCGACCGGTGGAAGATTGGGTTTCTCGAATTTCCGGCTGTTGCAGAAGAAGGAGTCACAAACGCGATCGCTTTATGGCATCAGCGCAGCCGCTGGGCAGAAGGAGGCTATCAGCGCTATTTAGACTACTGGCGTTTAATTGCTAGTAATCGCATGGGATTTAGCAAAACTCTCGATTTACTCTCTTTTATGCTGTTGCAATATCTTTTACCAACAGCCGCTGTTCCCGACCTGCTGATGGTCGTTACTCGCCAACGTCTTTCTCTGCTCAGTCCTTTGTCTGGTTTATTGCTTTCCTTGTGCTGCTGGGCTATGTTTACCGGGCTGCGACGCACTCAGAGAGAACGACTTAGCTTTGCTACTCTTGTAGTCATTGCTTTACAGACGCTACGAGGCATGGTGTATATGCTTCATTGGCTGTTTGTCATAGCTAGCACCACCGCTCGCCTGTCTGTGCGACCCAAGCGCCTGAAGTGGGTCAAAACTGTTCATGAAGGCAGTAGCGAGGAAAGCTTTGTGTAAATCCAGTCATGTCTTAGTGCGGTTCCTGAACTCTTGAATGAGTTAATACTGAGCATTGCCAACCAGTAAATATTAAAGCCCTTTAATTGATGAGTGGGCTTGTGACTGACATCGCCCTTTTTCTTACCTACAGAAAGGGCGATTTGTCGAGCGAGCTTTATCAATAGTGAGGGAATGGAGATCAACGCCTCAAACTAAAAAACTTACTTTTTCCCTACATTTTACTTGCTCGACAAGCTTCTCAAAAAAGCTCTCAAAGACTAATATAGAGCAGTTTACAGCCCGAATCAGCTTTCGCTCATCTTAAAAATTTACAAACAAAGCAAGTATGACAAGTATTGACCAGATCTATTTCTTCGGAGCCAGCACCGAAGATAACGGGAACGAGTTCAATATTACCGATCAACGTGTTCCTCCCAGTCCTCCTTACTTCGATGGTAGGTTTTCCAATGGACCCCTTTGGACAGAATATCTGGTGGAGGATCTTAGACCACAGACCGAAGTTCCTTTTCCTGTAGCCCCTCATCTGAACGTTAATTATGCCATTGGTGGTGCTCAGACGGGAGATCAGGAAAGAGGGCTACTAATGCAGGTAGATGAGTACGTCAAAGACATTGACCGAGCTGAACTATTCGGGCAAGAGCCTAATTCTTCTGACGACCTTTATGTAATTAGCTCTAACCCTCTAGGAAATGATGTTATAAACCTAGGAGCTGACTTACTTACTTTACTGGAGCAGAACCCTGATGCGACTCCTGAAGAACTCAACCTACTGGTACAAAACCTTATAGAAAATACAGTCTTAACGGCAGTTAGTAACTTAGCAACAGCGATCACAACTCTTCATGAGAAGGCTAATGCGGAGCAGTTTCTGGTTCTAAATTCACTAGATTTAGAGTTCTTTCCAGCTGGCCGCAATTTTCTAGCCTCTCTGCCAGGAGGAGGACAAATTATAGGAGAAGGGGCTCTCACTACGCTAACAGTAGCCTATAATAATGCTTTGGCCATGACCCTCAACAATCTAGAATTAGCTCTGGGTATCGAAATTGTTGAGTACGATCTCTTTTCTTTAGAAAATGAGTTTATCGCTAGTTTTGATAATTCCTCCGATCCCTACTTAACCTTCTCAAATCAAGAACCCGTATTTGCTGAGGGTAGCCCGGAGAACTATGTATTTTGGGACGATGGACATCTCACCACGGATGCTTACGCTTTACTAGCAGATTCTGTCGCTGACACCCTAGCTGACAATGCTGTTGGGGACACCTTATTTGAAGACTTTGAGCCGGATGTTGCCATTAACGATATTAGAGGCAGTCGCGGCGATGACTTCATCGAAGGCAGCCGCAGTAACGATCGCATCGTGGGTGACAACGGCAACGACACCATCACCGGTGGACGTGGCAACGATATTATTACCGGCGGACGTGGCGGGGACGACATTAGCGGCGGTCGCGGTAACGATATTTTGGCAGCAGACCGCATCGACCGCTTTGATGACTACGATGGAGATGTCAGCATTATTAGCGGCGGTCGGGGTAGCGACATTATCTATGGCGGTCGGAAGAACGACACGCTGAAAGGCGGACGAGGTGATGATGTACTTTTCGGCAAGAGTGGGGATGATCGCCTGCGCGGCAATCGGGGAAACGACTTGCTCAACGGAGGAGTTGGCAATGACACTATAAATGGCGGGGACGGCACTGATACTGCTGATTATTCTGACTTAAGTTTTGCGGGGGTCTTTGGGTCAGTAGCGGGACTGGATGTCAATCTAGAGCGGAAAAAAGCAGTCCACTCTAGTACAAATAACTCGCTACGCTGGAGCGATACCCTCAGACACATCGAAAACGTCATTGGCACCAGCACCAACGATCGCTTTATTGGCAACGGCAGTGATAATGTTTTTGACGGTCAAGGCGAAGTCGGACGGGACGATCGCCAGACCCACTTCACGGCTCTCGATGGTGAGACCTACCGGGTGACTGCTGATGTCGTCGAATACAGTGGCTCCCAGAGCGACTATATCTTTATGGGAAGTGCCGATAACTTCACTGCTGCGGGCGACAGTATCGGTAGAGATACTCTGCTCGATATCGAGTTTGTAAGGTTCAACGCCGATCGGGCTGTCGTAGCAACGGCAGATTTATCCTTCAGCTAAGCTCAACTGGAGTTCATAATGGGGAGCAGGACGAATGGCTGTCCTGCTCTTGTTTGCTTTGACCCGCTTTCCCCTCGTTTTGCCGGAGCGTAGCCAAGTCATTTGAGAGAGCAATCGCTAGGTATGATGGCAGAAGTTGGGTTCGGGGCGAAGGCAGCCTCATTAAAATGGAATGTCATCGTCTAAGTCAGCGATCTCTGGTCGTCCCGAAATAAGAGGGGACTGAGCAGGCGATCGCTCAGTCCCCTGGTTCCGTTGAGCCGCTTCTAGGGGAGAGGGCTGGGAATACGCTCGCTCATCTGGGGAGACAAGTTCGCCATCAAAACACTGAGCCAGACTTTCAGCCGCTCGCCGGACCTCATCGATATCGGCTTCGTCTGCGCTTTCTGCTACTGCTGCTGGCGCCTCCGCAGCAGTCTGCGTTGGTGATTCAATCATCGAGGATAGCGGGGGAGCAGATGGCGTTGACGAGCTTGCCTGGATCGTTGCGTTAAATTGGCTCTGGGGGAGGCGAGCCTCTCCCTTAACCTCAGAAGTGGGAGGGTCTCCGGCTGGAGATTGACTAGGTTGCCAGCTAACCTCTGATGTAGCGGCGACCCGCAGCTTGACGGTTATCGGGTGCTGGCAAACCGCTGCAAAAGCCGCTTCGATATTGGTCAATTTACTTTGAGCAATGCCGAGCAACGCTTTGTTCTTGGCTCCAATGACAGCGACAACACCTTCAAATTCGAGCAGATAGCAGTGCTGACTGAGCAGTGCCTGAGTCGTGGGAGGATGTAGCTGTTCGAGCATCTGCTGCCAGAGCGATTTTAATTCAGAAGTCGCAACGGCGGTGGGTGGCGATGAGCAGTAGGGAGAGGGCTGGGTGACAGGCGCTAGCTGAGGCTCGGGCGGGACGTCAGCTTGCGGTTGGTCGGGTTCCGGTGGAGGAGTCGACGCTAGCAACGGGGAGCTACTTGGCTCGCTCAAGATGACTGAGGGAGATAATAGCTCCAAAAGGGTGATTTCCAGCCACAGGCGGGGCTGGGACGTGCTTTTAAGCTGTGCTTCGCTTTCTTTGAGCACCCGTTGCCCGCGCAAAATGGCTTCAAACTCCCAGAGAGCAGCCTGAGCGCACAACTGCTGCCAAGTCGATTCAGTGACGGTGACGAGCTCCGTTTGCCCAGGCGCTGTTTTAGCAATCAGGAGGTTGAGGTAGAAGTTAGCTAGGTTTTGCAGCACGACGAGCGGTTCTCGTCCGCGATTGAGAATACTGCGGCATCGGGCTAAAATTCCTTCTGGGTCTTGTTGAGCGATCGCCGCTAGCAGCGCCAGCAAATCCTGTTCGGGAACAAACCCCACCAAATCCCAGATTCTTTCTGGGGTCACCAGTCCTGAGAGCAAGCTGAGCTGCTCGAGCAAACTTTGAGCATCTCTTAAGCCGCCGTTGGCTACTTGAGCGACGAGAAAGAGGGCTTCATCGCTGATGTTGATGTTTTCGGCCTGGGCAATCTTCCGCAGATGAATTACCATAGCGTCTGTGGGAATGCGCCGGTAGTCAAATCGTTGGCAGCGAGAGATGATTGTAGGCAAAACTCGCTGCGGATCGGTTGTAGCTAGCACAAACACCACCCGCGGCGGCGGTTCTTCCAAAGTTTTGAGCAGCGCATTGAACGCGGCTGTACTGAGCATGTGGCATTCGTCGATGACGTAGACTTTGTAGCGGCACTGTACCGGAGCAAACTGAGCCCGCTCGATAAGTTCGCGAATATGATCGACTCCAGTATTGCTGGCCGCATCAATTTCAATCACGTCTAGAGCTGTACCGCGCGCGATCGCTCGGCAAACTTCGCATTGACCACAAGGAGTTGAAGTTGGCCGTTCGCTGGTGAGACAGTTAAGAGATTTCGCTAAAATGCGGGCAGAAGAAGTTTTTCCCGTTCCCCTCGGACCCGTCAATAAGTAAGCTGGAACGATTCTGCCGCTGGAAATCGCGTTCGTCAGCGCTGTAGCAATTGCTTCTTGACCCACGAGCTCCGCAAAAGTTCGGGGTCGATATTTGTGATGAAGGGGTTCATAGGACATATCAAGTCAAAGCTGAACAAGGCCGAACAAACGGTCAGCCTATTTGCGTCTGATTCAGGTCTATTGATTACCTAATTATCTTGTTGCTAGGGGGGAATGTGCTATAAAAGGAATTAGGCTACCGTCCTAGTGGTCAAAAAAGCCGAAAATTCATCAGAAAACTGCTTTATTGCTGTAAATTGACGCTTCTCTCTTTTAATTGTAGTTGAATTAAAAGCAGAATGGGTCTAGCGTTACAGTCTCAGCAGAGGAAAAGGGGGTCCAAAGTCTTCCCTATTTTCTCAGCATCACCATGATTTATGGTCGGTCTCTGGTAATCCAACAAACAACCGTCGCTGGTTTGCTCTCCTAGCTCTTACTCAACGCCAGATTGAAGTTAGCAGTTCCTGATACAACGGTAACAAGATAATGAGCTGAGTCTGAGCAGACAACGACATCCAAAAAGATCAATCTCTTTAAATTGAAGAGTCAAATTATGAACGAGTCCCCCGTACCACCAGAAGAACAGCAGCTACCACGGGAAGTCAGGGTAGCCCAGTTAAACAATCTCATCTTAACGCTGCGCATTGCTGACGAGGTAGCAAATCAAGGCTACCTGATCAGCAGTTCTGAACTAGCGGATTTGATGGATATTAACGCGAGCGCTGTTACAAGTCGTGGGGATCACTGGTCGTGGAGAAATTGGGTGGTATCGCGCGTCCGGCGAGAAGGCAATCAAATTTTATGGCAGCTAGAGCGGGTAGATTAAGCGGATAGCAGAACAGCTCTGTTGAAGATTGAGCAAACCTGGTTTGCTCGAGTTAGACTGTTGTGCCATCAGTGTCGTAAACTCGACCGCGCCACTGTTTTGGCGTTTGACTTGCTGACAGAAAAATGCGCAGAACGGCAAGGGGGTCGGAGAAAGGAGACAGCCAAAACAACCAAGCAGCCAGAGTCGGTTGGGAGCGAGCATAAGAGGGGGCGATCGCCCACAGCATCGCAAAGCGAATGACCAGCAATAATAGATTCAGCCCGAACGCCGCTAGCAAAAACCGGGAGAAATAGTGAGGCAGCAACCAGGCTCCCAGCAGCGACAGCACCAGAGGAAGTCCCTGAACGCTCAGCAGCAGCCATAGCTCTAACCCCAGCTGCCCCGGTGAAGCAGCATCTTTAAGATCGAGGGATCTGCCCCATTCCCGCCAGGTTTCAGCCGCTCCTTCGTACATACGGACTCGAACAACTTTAGCTCCATCGAGAAAGCCAACGCGGAAGCCTTGAGCTGCCGCAGAACGAGCTAAGGTAACATCGTCGCAAAAAGAGCGGGCGGCAAGCATATAGCCTCCTAGCTTGTCTAAAACTGAGCGGCGACACAAAAAACACTGTCCATTTGCCATCACTCTTTCTGGCGGTGCCGACAACCCGGCTGGCTCGAAGCGATAAATCAAAGTCATGAGCAGGGATGGCTGTAGCCACCATTCTCCAGGAGACTTCAGAATAAATTGAGGAGCTAGCGACACCAGATCGTAGCCGTAGGTATCAGCGGCGGTGACTAAACTGGAAACTAATCCGGGCTGGGGCTGAGTATCGGCATCAATATTCAGAATCCACTGGCTTTTAGGCGAAGACTTCATAAAACCAGTGTGCAAAGCCCAAGGACGACCAACCCAGCCAGACGGCAGCGGATCGTCAGTGATTAATCGAAAGCGAGGATCTCGGCATTGAGCCTCTCGCACTTTGTTCCTCGTGCCATCTTGGGAACAACTATCCACCACGATAATTTCTCGGACCTCGTAGCTTTGATGACTTAGGCCCGCTAAACAAGGACCAATCCGCTCGACTTCGTTGAGCGTCGGCACCACAATACTGACAAGCCCTAACTGTTGAGGGACAGGAGACTGCGGCTCCAGAGGACGAAGACGACTCGGACCTTTGAGAAGCCGCGACAGCAGAATCAAGAAGGCTACTCCCTGAAACAACAGCAGTCCCAGGGAGATAGCGCCAATACTTTCACTGGTTGCCATCTGCTCTACTTACGTCCCAGGCCTAAAGAAGCCATCGGGGTCACAGATTGCCTCTGGGTGAGCTCTGGGCCAAATTTAGCAGAGATATCGGCAGACAGCCAATACAAAACTAATATTGGCAGTACCCCGATGAGAGTTCCTAAAATTACTGGAACGTAAAAACCACCCGCCAGACTCATGACGGCAGCAAAAGCAAAGTTACTGAGGTAGATAGTCAACGGCAATTTCAGTTCAGCTCTCGGAATGGCGATTGGCTTCACCTGCCACAGCAGAGCTGCAACCCCCATAAATAAAGCTCCCGTTCCCAGCCAGCCAGCGAAGTTCTGATAGGGCATCCCAAAAAAGGCTCCAGGCTGCTCCCAAATCCAAAAAGGAACAGCCGTTTGACTCATTGCCGGATCGAGAACAAAATCCCAAGAGGTCAACAGTAGTGCCCCGATACCAATGGCTCCTGACGCTCTTAGCCACCCTGGACGATGCTCTAAACCAACGCGGGCAATGATGTAGGCACTCAAGCCAACATAAAACCAAGAGAGAGGAATCGTAAACGGGACTAGTCCGGCAATTTTGTAGCCTAGCCCGCTTAAATAGCGATAGTGACCAAAAGGAAACCCGGTACTCGTCCCCAGCAGCTCGCTACCGAGAGACAAAACCAGAGCAGGAAGCATAAACGTGAGCCAATGCCAGACTCCCAACGCTCGATAGGCATAAATGGCGACAGCGACTGCGCCAAAGATCATGTAGACAACTCCGCCTCCTGCCATGGACCAACTAAAGGCGGTTTTCCCAAAATCTGGTAGATCAGCAATAAACTCTGGATTTGGCAAAACCAATAGTAGTCCTGCCAAGCCAAAAACCATTGACAAGAGATGACCGATTAAAAAAGAGCGCTCGACAGTAACGAGTTGTTTCATTAAAATTAGAACCTCCTAACCAAGATTAGTCTACTAAATTGAGACAGGGTAACAATCACCGTGAATCCTCAAACTCCCAGATGTTCCTCGGTAGCGGCTTCATCGCCTGTCGGTAGAAAAGCCGTCCCGAAGCGGCAGGAGTCACTCAGAACAATATTAAACGTAGTTTACAAAACTTTATAATGATTGGATGAATAAAAGCAGAATTTTCTCCGGGAACTGAAGTCAGAGCGCACAGGAGCGACAGAATTAGAGAATACTTCCTCTCAGTTCAGACAATCCTACACAGTCAGCAATTCAAAATTATAAAGGCTTAATCAGAAAATTGACTAAAGTATTAGCCGGAATTTGCTGAGCGATACCAGGTTAAACCAAGGCGTGGAGGAGTAAACAGCATGCTACAACTCTGAGCATGCCTAGTTCATGGCTAAAGCTTAGTGCCTAAATGAAGACACGAGGCAGCGCTGAACAGACAGTAGCAATCAACTCAACCTCCACTCGGAGCGTTTTCCGCTAGGATTAGTGGCGATCGCCACTAATGTTGAGAAAATCGTTAAAATAGCAATAGTCGGCATTGGTTGCCGACTCGACCTGTGCTGACCGCCGCCCCCTTTATACTTTGCTTATGGCTTCATCTCCGACTGAGAACTCAAATATTGTCATTCGTTCAGTACAATATCGCGATCTAGAGGCCATAGAATCTCTAGCGGCTGGTTTGCAGAACAATCAGCATAGCTGTTCGGTTACCTTAAGCAGAGAGCTACAGCAATTTAGGAATTGGTATGGGGTGCTGAAGTTTTTCAAGTTATTTCCCAATCCTCTGCTGCGCCACTTTCGCATTTATGTGGCCCAAGCAGAACAGCAGCTTCAAGGTCTCATTCAGGTTTCTCCATTCAACCAAACCCGCAGTACCTGGCGGGTAGATTGGGTGTTAGCTACCGATACCGATACCGAACCAGAATTAGTGTCAAGGTCTAAAGGCGTTGGTTCTCAGCTATTACGCTACTGTTTTGAGACAATTTGGGAAGCCAGAACCTGGATTCTAGAAGTCAACATCAATCATAAAAAAACGCTAGCCCTGTATCGGCAAAATGGCTTTCAGCCTCTGGCACAGATGACCTATTGGTCGCTGACTCCCAACTTGCTAGAACAGCTTGCTCAACAAGATCCGGATTTGCCCAATCTTCTACCAGTCAGTAATGCGGACGCGCCTTTGCTGTACCAGCTCGACACAGTCTCTATGCCGCCGCTGCTGCGTCAGGTATTCGACCGTCATACCCAAGACTTCAAAACCAATTTTTTGAGTGCCTCGCTCACGAAGCTCAGACAGTGGCTCGGACAAACACCCGTTGTTAGTTACTACGTATTTGAACCACAGCGGAAAGCCGCGATCGGCACCTTCAAGCTCGAGCTCTGTCGAGACGCTTCTGAACCTCATCGCGCCCAGCTAACGGTTCATCCAGCATATACGTGGCTCTACCCTAAATTACTGGCTCAGATGGCGCAGACGATTCAAAACCTCCCGCCTCAGTCGTTGGAGTTAGCGTCGGCTGATTATCAGCCGGAACGCGAAGAATATCTTGAAAACCTGGGGGCGATTCGTGTCGACCATACGTTACTAATGTCAAGGTCGGTATGGCATAAACTGCGAGAGTCGAAGCCCCTCGAAAAACTTCAGTGGACCGAGGTTTTACAGGGACTTCAACCCGTTCGGACTCCGATCCCGACGCGAATATCTGCCCTGAAGTTTTGGCCTTCTGCTCGCTCTCAGAATCTGACCGATTCGCTGTCTCAAGACGAATCTTTAGCTCAAGAGCGAGCAGAAGGGCCGGAAAATGGCTCGAAATGATGGGCCGCAGTAAACCTAAACTCCTCCTCTGGGATAGTGACGATTAAGTTAGTCAACGTATTTCTGGCGCTGTTGTGCAACAAAGTTCTCGGCGAAAGCTCCTCAAAGTATCTGCCCTCGGCTTAGACGTGGGCAAAAAGCGCGTTGGAGTAGCCGGATGTGACGGAACCGGACTGATTGCGACCGGACTGACAACCATTGAGCGGTCTTGCTTCGAGCGGGATTTAGCTCAGCTAAGGGAGCTGGTACAAGAACGAGAAGCACAAATTCTGGTAGTCGGACTTCCCTATTCGATGAATGGAAACCTTGGTTTTCAGGCGCGACAGGTGCAAAAGTGGGCGAACCGAGTGGCAACAGCCCTTCAGCTTCCAATTGAATACGTAGATGAAAGATTGACCTCTGTAGAAGCTCGAGAACAGCTCAAAGCCCAAAAGCGCTTGTCGTCGTACAACAAGGGTCTCATTGACCGTCAAGCAGCCGCCATTATTCTTCAGCAGTGGTTAGACCGGCGACGCGCTTTGCTCGCTTCACCGGAACTTAGCTAGGTCAAGAGCGAGGAGCTGAGATTGACTGGCATCTGCGCTTCCAAATCGGTATTTTTGCTAGTGTTCAAAGACGTTGTGATATTGCTGGGCGTCGAGAGCCACCAGAACGGGAATACACTGAAAACACTGATGCGCTAGTTCCCAGCGTTCCTCTCGCTTCAGCATCTTTGTTAACTTCTCCCGAATGCTGAGCAGGTAGCGCACATCATTAGCCGCATAGCTAAGCTGCTTAGTGGAGAGGCTGGCAACATTGCCCCAGTCGGAACTTTGAGCACTTTTATCAAGCTCTACTCCCTCCAGCTCCTGAACCAGTGCCTTTAATCCGTGGCTGGAAGTATAGGTGCGGGCGAGCTTACTAGCAATTTTAGTACAGAAAATCGGCTGCGTGTTGATCCCCAAGCTGTATTGAAGCTGAGCAACATCGAAACGCGCAAAATGAAAGACCTTCGTGACATCGGCTTCTAGCAAATGTTTGAGAAGAGGAGCTGCTGTTTGTCCTTTGGCAACGCGTAGTGCCGTCACGTAGCCTTCTGAATCGCATAGCTGCACTAAACAGAGGCGATCGCGCCCGAGAACTAGCCCCATCGTTTCAGTATCTACCGCCACGGCCTCCGCTGCCAAATAGCGAGAGAGAATCGCCTCGTCTAAGTCGCGATCGCAGATTTTGAAATTTTCCATACTATTTTGTCCGTAGCGTTCTTGAAGCACGTTCTATTAATGCTGTTCTCCCTCAAGACTCAGCATCCTAGTAGCTTGATAGTAGACCGACCGTATCAGACGGTCAATCCCAAAACAGTCAACGTTAGTTTTTAGTCGATGAGAAGCTCGCTAGCTCGTGATAGCTGCTGAATAAAGTTCCTTGGCAAATCTTGGCGATCTTGCTCAATTTGGACGGAAATCTCAAGAATTGTCTTTTAGTATAGAGAAGAATCGTAGGTTGAGTTCCCATCATGTCTTCCCAGTACCGTCAAAAGCGAGTTGTCTACCAAGAGTTTGGCAAGACACATTCATCTGCCGTAGCGAGAGCTGTTCGGGAGCTTCCTCCCCAGCAGCAACATTTGCGTATCCAAACTTCTAAAAAAGGGCGTAAAGGCAAAACAGTCACCATCATTTCTGGTTTTCAATGTCCCTCAGAAACCCTCGCTAATTTACTCAAGCAGATCAAGATTCAGTGCGGCAGCGGCGGTACAATTAAAGAAAATCTTCTCGAGGTCCAGGGAGATCACGCCCAAAAATTGCTGCCACTCCTGGCGAAGCTCGGATATCAAGCCAAAATCAGTGGTGGTTAAGCGCTGGTTAGTCGCTAGGAAGATGACAGGGAAGATTAACGATAGCTGAAGTAGCAATTATTGGTCCTCTTGGTTTCTGCTGGGGTGAAGAGAGGAAAAGTGCTTATTTATCAAGATGCTCTTTTCTAAGGACTCAGACTATCAAGCTTAGCCGAGTACGGTCAGCAAAAACATCTGTGTTGTGGAAGCCAGTAGCCAGATTAGTTCACTAAAATCCGAGATTTTACTTTTAAAATACCTGTGTTAAGTAGTTTTAACATGCATTCTAAGATAATCGGTAACTAAGCAAAACATGTTTCAGGTTTTAACTTCTCTTGGGCAGCTCTTTTCTGGCCAGCAGGAACTCAACAATTCAGCACCGCAGACAGTAGACTCTTGGTTGAATGCTAGCTCCCAAAGTAGACAGGAGTGTGGTGATCATTGCCGCCACGTTGACAGGGGTCAATTTCGTCGTCGGCGTAGCGGGCGTACTGCTACAGCCCTAGTGGTGCTTGCGGCTAGTTTCATGTCGGTTCTCGCTAGACCAACGAGCGCCCAGCTTACCAACGAACCACTGCTGGCACAATCTCAAACCGAATCCTCAGAAATTACTGCTGAGTCTGAAAATCTCATTCAACCTCCGATTGTTCTCTGGGGAGTGCTGACCGTTGTAGCCGCTTTGCTGCTTGTTGGACTGGTGGCAACTTTCCTCGCCTATCGGGGCATTCGGCAAGTTAAATCCGAGCCGGATAAAGATAAGCATGTAGACGAAGATCCAGATGTATTTAGCGAGCTGTCGGCTCAGCTAGAGGAGTTTCCCCCCGATTCCCAAATGGCTGCGAGCGAACCGATGGCTGCTGCCCCCACTCTGCCCAAGGAAGCTCCTGAATCATTTTCGACTAAGCTACTGACTTATGCTGACACCAGTTCAGAGCCAGATAAATTACTAGAGCAGCAGGAAGAAGCGGCCGAATTAGCACAGATAGTTCAAGAAATCAGCCTTCGCCTCCGGCGAACACAGTATCTCGAGGAACTGCTTAGAGTCGCAGTTAAAGAAGTGCGTCGCGCTTTAAAAACAGACCGAGTATTGATTTATGGTTTAGATTCGACTAACTGGGAAGGACTCGTTGTTGCGGAATCGGTGGCGCCTGAATGGCCAAAAACGTTGCGGGTTAGAATTGACGATCCCTGTTTTCGAGATTCTCATGTTGAGATGTACAAACACGGTCGGGTGCGCGTCATTGAAAACGTCTATCAGGAACCGGGGTTAGGAGATTGCTACATTAGAATGCTAGAACAGTTTGCCGTCAAAGCAGAAATTATTGCTCCGGTGATGAAAAACAAACAGCTGCTGGGCTTACTGATTGCTCATCATTGTTCAGAACCCCGCAATTGGCAGAAGGCAGAGATCGAGCTCTTTTCTGAGCTAGCCACCCAAATCGGTTTTTCGATAGAAGAAGTCAGTTTCCTCGAACAGCAAGAAGAGGAAGCTGAGCGAGTCCAGCTCGTTACGGAAATTATTCTCCGCCTGCGTCGAGTTCAACACATGGAGGAGCTGCTCAAGGTCGCTGTTAAAGAGGTCCGTCGTGCGCTTAATACCGACCGAGTGCTGATTTATGGACTCGATCCGACTAATTGGGAAGGAGTGGTCGTTGCGGAATCGGTTGCTTCTGGATGGCCGCAAACGCTCAAAGTTAAAATTGACGACCCCTGCTTAGGCAACGGTTTAGTGGAGATGTATAAAAACGGGCGAGTCCGAGCCATCGATGATATTTATCAGGAACCAGGCTTGAGCGAATGCTATATCAGAACCGTAGAGCAGTTTGCCGTTAAAGCCCAGTTGGTTGCTCCGATTCTTAAAAACAATCAGCTTCTGGGGTTAATGATGGCGCACCACTGTTCAGAGCCTCGCAATTGGCAAAAGGCAGAAATTGATCTGTTTAGTCAGCTAGCAACTCAGGTAGGATTTACGGTAGACCAGGTAAATTTGATCGAACAGACTGAGCGATCGCAGAGCTACCTAAAACCAACGGAAAACGGCTTGAATTCCTGAACATAAACCCGTCGGATTAGCTCTTGAAGAACCTAATTAGCGGTGATTTGACTACCGGATATCCTGGCAATCTCAGCATCAACCGTTCAACGAATCCTAACTGTCGTAGTGTCGTGTTAGTTCCTCAAAAATTCACTGGGCCATTCAAAATCGCTATTGCTGCCTCCACTTTAGCTTTTGCAGGCTCTATCTACGGTCTTGTTCATACGGCGGGGACTACTCTCAAGCGAGAACTAGACCCTGTTTATTCAACCTTAACGGAGGTCCAAAATGTTCCACAGGGAGTCTTTATTTATGGAGGAGCAACAACCTTTGCTCCTCTGCGCTCCCCTGTTATCCTCGCCGCTATCAATGAGGCTCATCCTCGCTTTTATCCTGTATATACTGAGTCGATGGACGACCAGCTAGGCTCAGCGAGGGAAATTCAACGTCTGTTGGCAGACCAAATTAGCTTTGCCGAATCTTCCCGTTCTCTACGAGCGGCGGAAAAAAAGACGGCCCAAAGGAAAGGGTTTGAGTTAGCACAAATTCCCGTTGCCTGGGATGGAATTGCTTTTTTCGTTCATCCTGAACTTTCGATTCCAGGTCTCACTCTCTCCCAAATCAGCCTAATTTATACAGGAAAAGTCAGCAACTGGGAGGAACTTGGCGGCCCTAACCTGCCCATTACTCCCTATAGCCTCAATCCGCCAACCAGCGGTACAGCGTCGATTTTGCAAGAAGCGGTACTGGCGGGGGAGTTTGGAGCCACGGTAGAAATTGTAGAAAATACGACGTTGGCCATTCGCCAAGTTGCCCAGACCCCAGGAGGAATTGGTTACGCTAGTGCTGCTGTTGTCGTCGGACAGGAAACCGTGGCAACGATTGCTATCGCCGGGGAAAACGGTAAATTTGTGTCTCCAGCTACCAGCGCCGAAGTGAACACGGCTGCTTTTGCCGACGGTTCTTATCCCCTGACTAGAAAACTTTACGTGGTTGTCAAACGAGACGGGAGTGTAGACGAACAAGCGGGAAACGCCTATGCTAACCTTCTCTTAAGCACTCAGGGGCAGCAATTAATAGAACAGGTCGGATTTGCTCCGTATCGCGATTATCCCTAAGCTGGTTGTTAAGAATGAGCGCCAAACTCACAGTCATCTGAAGACATGAGCCGTAAACCGCAGTGGAATCTAGGCAGATTTATCAAAACTCTTGTTTATTTCAATCGGCCCTTTAGCTGGCTACCGCAGCTATCGGGCAGTTCATCTCAAACAGAAAGAGGTAATCCGTTGGTCATTTTAGTAGCTGGAGCAACAGGAGGCGTCGGTCAGCGAGTCGTTCGCCGCTTAGTTGAGCGCGGTCATCGTGTCCGGGCTTTGGTGAGAGACAAATCAAGAGCGCACAAAATTCTCGGCGATCGCGTTGAGCTATTTGCCGCCGATATCACTATCCCCGAAACCTTGACACTACAGATGATGCAGCAGGTGGAAGCCGTGATTTGCTGCACTGGCGTGAAGGTACAGCCAGTAGAAGGCGACACGCCAAAACGGGAAAAGTATTATCAAGGTGTTAAGTTTTACCTGCCAGAAGTGGTTGATAGTCCAGAAATAGTGGACTATCAGGGTATTCAGAATTTAGTCCAGGCCGTTCGTCAGCATCTAAAAATATCGGCGCAGCAAAAGCTCCTCTGCGATTTTACAGATACTTTACTAAGCGTTGAAGATACCTGGGGTGCTGTTGATGATGTCGTCATGGGTGGCGTGAGCGAAAGCGGCATTTACCAAACAGACGGCTGCGCCGCGTTCTCCGGGACTGTCTCGACTGAAAACAACGGTGGCTTTGCCTCAGTGCGGACCCGTAACTTTCAGTCTCCGCTAGACCTATCTGTTTACCAAGGAGTGGAACTGCAGGTGAGAGGAGATGGCAAGCGCTACAAATTCATCCTCCGCTGTGAGGATAAATGGGACGGCGTGGGCTATAGTTATTCTTTTGATACGACTAAGAATAGCTGGATAAAGATTCAAGTTCCTTTTGCCGATCTGATTCCGGTGTTCCGGGCCAAAACGGTAGCTGAGGCGAGGCTCAATCCTCAACACATTTGCTCGATGCAGTTGATGCTCAGTAAGTTTGAATACGATGGAGACCTGAATCCTCGCTTTGAGCCGGGAGCTTTTCGTCTAGAGGTGGCGACTATTAAAGCCTATGGCGGACAAGCTACGCCCCAGTTTGTGATGGTGAGTTCTGCGGGGGTAACTCGTCCGGGTCGTCCGGATCTTGATTTAGAAGAAGAACCGCCCGCTGTGAGAATGAACGACCAGCTTGGCGGGATTCTGACCTGGAAACTGCGAGGAGAAGAGGCGGTGCGGAAAAGCGGACTGTCTTATACAATTGTTCGTCCCTGCGCACTGACTGAAGCACCAGGGGATAAAGCATTAGTGGTTGACCAAGGTGATACGATGAAGGGGCAGGTGAGTCGGGAGGCGATCGCGGAGCTTTGCATCGAGGCCCTCCAGCATTCTTCTGCCTGCGATAAAACCTTTGAGGTGCGAGAGGGAGAGAACGGAGAAACAGACTGGAACAGTTTGTTTGCTAGCTTAGAGAGCGATTGCTAGCCTTGATTACTCCATTCCCACCAAAAAGGTTAGGAAAGTGAAAAGATGAAAGTGAGTGTTTTTTGCCATTGTTGTGCCGATAGAAATTTGAGTTGCTGTTGTTGCTCTGGGGTCAACCGACTGGGCTTCTGATGACGAATCCGGCGGACTAAGCCACTCAGTCCACCGTCTAGATACTTTTCGAGCCAATAACTTTAGGTAGTTGGTACAGTCGGCAAAAAGTGGGCTAAATACGACGATTGGAGAAAAGGCGATTCGGCAGCATAAAATTGTCTAGTAGCGGAGTTCGAGAGACTCGTTAGACCTGGAGTCTCTCAAGCTCTAACGCTGCTAGGACGGGAAGTTAACTGTTTTTTCAAACCAGTGAAGATGCGGCAAATTGGGACTGCTCACCACTAGGTAGATAAAGTGCGACGCTTCATCACCATCTCATAGGCCTCAATGATATCTCCTTCCTGCCAGTCATTAAATTTAGTCGAGTTAATGCCGCACTCGTAGCCAGCATTCACTTCTCTGACATCATCTTTCATCCGCTTGAGCGAATCAATCGGACCTTCGTAAACTACCTGGTCGCCGCGACGAACCCGCAGCAGTCGGTTTCGGACGATCTTGCCAGACTGAACATAGCAGCCTGCTACCGCCCCCCGACCAACTGGGAAAACAGCCCGCACTTCCGCAGAACCCAGCGGTTCTTCAACCTCTTCGGGGTCGAGGAGGCCTTCCATCGCCCCCTGAATCTCGTCGAGAAGTTTGTAGATGACGTTATATTCTCGAATATCGACCCCTTGCTGGTCAGCAGCCTGTCGCGCTCCACTGGCTAAGGTGGTATTGAAACCTACAATCACAGCGCCGCTAGCGGCCGCTAAATCCACGTCGGTTTCGGTCACTTCTCCAGGAGCCGCGAGCAATACGCGGATCTGAACTTCATCCTGCGGGAGCTGATTCAGCGAGCCCAAAATGGCTTCCACCGACCCCTGAACGTCGGCTTTCAGGAGCAAGTTGAGTTCTTTGAGTTCTCCTTCTTGAGCTTGAGCAGAAAGGCTGCTGAGGCTGACGCGGCGGGAAGAGAGCGCTTGCTGTAGGCGCGTTTGCCGTTGCGTGTTGGCTCTGGTGTCAGCGACGGCGCGGGCTTCTTTCTCGCTCTCGTACACGTCGAATTCATCTCCGGCGGCGGGAACATCGTTCAGTCCTAAAACCTCCACGGCAAAAGAAGGTGTAGCCGCTTCTACTCGTTCGCCGCGGTCGTCGATCATCGCGCGAATCCTCCCCAGGACTGAACCAGCGACAATTGTATCGCCGACTCGTAGCGTACCGTTTTGTACCAGTAGCGTAGCTACCGGACCTCTGGCGCGGTCAAGATTGGCTTCTACTACGGTTCCTTTTGCTGAGCGGTTAGGATTAGCAGAGAGTTCTTCAATTTCTGCCACCAGCAGAATCATTTCCAGCAAAGTATCCAGATTGTCGCCCCTGAGAGCGCTCACCGGTACGGTAATGGTATCGCCGCCCCATTCTTCAGGAACTAAACTCAGTTCCGTCAGCTCTTGCTTAACCCGGTCTGGTTCAGCACCCGGCTTATCAATTTTATTAACGGCAACGACGATGGGCACTTCTGCGGCTCGGGCATGACTAATGGCTTCTCTGGTCTGAGGCTGTACCCCGTCATCAGCGGCTACTACCAAAATAGCAATATCGGTCACGCGCGTTCCCCTCGCCCGCATTGCCGTAAAGGCTTCATGCCCAGGAGTATCGAGAAACACCACTTGCTCCGTCTTGCCGTTGTGCTCTACATCGACGTGGTAGGCTCCAATGTGCTGGGTAATACCGCCAGCTTCTCCCTGGGCCACTTTAGTTTTGCGAATGGAGTCGAGCAGGGTTGTCTTCCCGTGGTCAACGTGACCCATAATGGTGACTACAGGAGGGCGACGCTGCAGATTTTCCAGATCTTCGACAGCCAGCATGTCGGTGTCTTTGGCAGCGGCGGATTTTTTCTGGGCCGTCTTCACCTGAACGCCAAATTCCTCAGCAACTAAGCGAGCGGTATCGGTATCTAGGGTTTGCGTGATATTAACCGCAATTCCTCTTAAAAAGAGTTTAGTAATTAGCTCAGTTTCTGAAGTATTCAACAGCTCGGAAAGTTCTCTGACGGTCTGATTACCAGACAATACGATTTCTTCTGGCCGCTGTTGGCTTTCTTCTTTCCGGCTGCGCCGTTCTTTCGGTTTGGCCGAGGCGCTGTCGGGTCTAGAAGGTGCTTGCTTTTTCTTGGTAGTTACTTGAGCAGAGACAGGCGCAGTCAGATTTTTCGGTTTAGGAGGACGAGCCACAGAGAGACTAACAACGGCAGGGGTAGCCTTTGAGTCTGACAGCGATTCCAATTCGTCGTCGTCATCGATGACCACCGGTCGCCGCTTGGTTTTGGTGCCGCTTTTACCAGCTTTGCCAGCCTTCTCCGTCTCTTTTTCATCTTCTTCTTCCCACGAAGAACTATTCGGCTCTGTCGGACGCTTCAGCTTTTGTTTGGGTCGAGTGGGTGGCTTGAGGAGCACCTCTTCTTCCACCGAATCATCTACAGCCCCCGCCTCTGTTGTGGGTGTAGCTTCCTCTTCGGACTTTGCCTCTTCGGTCGATTTCAGCTTCGGCTTTTTCAGTTTTGGCTGTTCCTTAGACACCTCTTTTTGCTCTTTAGGAGGCTCCAGCAAAACCGGTCTTTCGTTGGAGGGAGAGGCCGTTGTCTCCAACTCTTGCTTGCTAGGCGGCTCCAGCTTTGGTTTTGACTCTTGAGGACGAGCAGGAGGTCTCAGGAGTTGGGGCGATGACGGCTCCAATCGCTCTGAAGATTTGGGAGAGGCGGCGGGGGAATCTACTGCTGGTTCGGGTGCTGGCGATTGAGGAGGAGCCTTGAGCTGAGGAACTGATTCATCAGCTTGCTGAGCAACGGGAGCCGAGGAGGGAGGTTCTGCTCTTGCAGGTGAACGGGGGGGAGCTGCTAAGACAGGGGTTGATGCCTCTGCACTAGGCGCATTGGAACGCTGTTGCTTGTGAAGAGCTAAAATCTGTTGCTTGCGCTTACCTTTAGGACGATTAGGAGTTCGAGAGGTTCCAGAACCGTTGCCAGCAGAAACACTGGTACTCGTTCCTGCTTGGGCAGAGACCGTCTTAGCCGCTTGACGAATGCGTTGTGCCTGTGTTTCTGTAATGGTGCTGCTGTGACTCTTGACGGCAATGTTAAGCCGAGCGCAAACGTCTAATAATTCTTTATTATCTAGGTTCAATTCTTTTGACAATTCGTAAATTCTGACTTTTCCGTTGTTCATCCACTATTCCCCTTACTTACGTAGCAGTGATGTCCCTCACAATCTGCCGATGGTTACAAATGCTTGGGTCGGTGCTTAATTCTACTGAGCTGCGATTTGAGCATGACTACTATTTGATTTGATGTGACTAGTTTAAGGTTCTCTGAAGATAACCGCCTCCTCAATGACTGATTCTCAATTAGGTTAAATTAAGTTAAGGTCGCAAATCATAAAAATCGGCGCTAGAGTCTGGAGTGCTGTCTAGGTTGGTTGAGCGAGCAACAAGGTTGGCTAATTCTCTTAAGTTTTGGCAATTTAGGTTTAAAGGTACGGGCTTACTTATATGCTAGCGACTCTAACTGGTTTAATCTCTAACCAACGGCGATCGCTCGTGAAGAAAGTGGGGTCGGCGCTGGCTGCTCCTTGTTTAGCTTTGGGTGGTAGATGCTAATCGAGACCATAGACGTTGATAAATCGACTCCGGTACAGAGACTTGCAGCGATCGCCCGAGGCGGTTTCGGCGCTGGGCTGACTCCAAGCAGTTGGCTTGCGGACAAAGATAGGCGGAACGCCCCACTCCCCGATCTAATTGTACCTGTCGAGACCGATAGTCTCGGACAACTCGCCAAAATGATTCTTTCGGGGCTACTTTGCGGCAGCTAATACAGCGCCGATAGTTGGGGGTCATCTTCGTATTGCCTCCTCCACAGAGCTAAAGCTAACGCTGTCGCCAGGTGTCTGGCTTACCCCTCCTCTACCACCAGCGGTGGAGAAACAGTCGCCGTCTCGTCAGCCGCTGCTTCTACAACGTCTTCGCTCTCTGCTTCTGGAGCTGCGTCTATAGCCGCTTGCGCTTCTTCTTGATACCGAGCCGTATCCTTGATATCGATCTTCCACCCGGTCAGACGAGCAGCCAGCCGCACATTCTGTCCCTCTTTCCCAATAGCCAGGCTAAGCTGGTCTTCAGCAACCAAGACAAGCGCCTGTCGTTCATCTGGGTTGATCAACACAACCTGATCGATCCGAGCCGGACTCAAAGCGTTAGCAATGTAGGTGGCGGGGTCGGGAGACCAGCGAATCACGTCGATTTTTTCGCCCCGCAGTTCGTTGACAACTGACTGAATCCGCGAGCCTCTGGCACCGATGCAGGCTCCAACTGGATCGACATCTCGCTCAAGGGTATCGACCGCAATTTTAGTCCGAGGACCGACATAGCGAGAAGGAGGATTGGCTTCTCTGGCAACTGCTACAATCCGCACCACTTCTTCCTCAATTTCTGGAACCTCGTTGGCGAAGAGATAAACCACCAGCCCCGCTGAAGCTCTTGAAACGATCAGTTGCGGACCGCGGTGAGAGCCTTCGCGAACTTTTTTCAGATACACCTTAAAAGCGGCGTTGGCTCGGTAGTTATCGTTGGGAAGCTGTTCGCGTTTGGGAAGTTCTGCCTCAACTTCAGGTTGGCCAAATCCGCTAGTAACCGCCATAATAATCGACTGCCGTTCAAACCGCAGCACTCTCGCCTGCAAAACCGTACTTTCTAAATCCTGAAATTCTTCCTGAACCAGCTTGCGCTGCTGGTCTCGCAGTTTCTGAAGCAGCACTTGCTTGGTTTGAATGGCTGCCATCCGACCGAAATCTCGCTGTTCTGGGGTGACATCGACAACGACTTCATCTCCAACCTGGGCTTCAGCCGCTACTTCCTGGACGGCTTCTAGAGAAATATGGTGATCAGCACTTTCGACTTCTTCGACAATAATTTTTGTCGATAGAATCCGAAATCCTTCTTCTTCGATGTCAAGCTCGATTTCAAAATTATCGAAGTACTCATCGCTATACTGATAGCGATCTAGGCTTTGTGAGCGTCGATACCGTTCATATCCCTTGAGCAGAGCTTCTCTTAAGGCTTCTTGAACCGCCGATTGAGGTAAGTTGTGGCGCTGGCTAATTTCTTCAATCATCATGCTGAGGCCAGGCAAACTGACGATAGACATAAATAAATCTCCTTGCTCTTCGTTCTTACAATTTCAAGTGCTAATCCCTAGCGTCGTCTAGCTGGACGAGCGCGACTAGCTCTCTGGGGATGGCAACAGTGCGGCCTTTTTGGTTGAGATAAACGGCTGTTTGGTCTCGTCCCTGAAGTTTTCCCCGCCATTCTTTTTGGTTCTCATAGGCAGCAAAGGTTTTTACAAGTACGGCAAATCCTTTAAACGAGATAAATTCTCGGTCTGTTGCCAATCGACGCGAAATCCCCGGACTGGAAACTTCTAGAACATAGGAGCCGGGAATGACTTCAGCGGCATCTAACCTTTTCTCTAAAGCGCGACTCATGCGTTCACAGTCATCTAACCTCGTGTCGTCCTGAGAGTTGCGGACGTCAACTCTCAGGACGGGCGGTCTTTTATCGGTTTGAAAAACGACTTCTACTACCTCTAATCCCAATTTTTGGGCAATCGGAGTCGCTGTATCAATAATTTGTGGTATCAGAGGGTGAGACATCGCCTGAAAATGCAACAAAAAAAGCGGGGTGACCCCACTTGCAACTTTGCTAAGCCCTAGCATAAACGTGACGGCTCCTTGAGATTAGGTGTCGTCATAATTAGATCATACCAATAAAATCTCGGATTGGGGGAACATCCCTCTGGGACGGGGAAATAGAAGAGGTGAACGGCAAGTTTTAAGTTGAGACAATTGAGGTCTTGCTGATTGTGTAACGGCAGCCTTGACTAAACCAGTTTAGAATTGACGATTGACTGTAAACGACTAGCTCCGCTCCACTCTGGTCGTTAGCTATTAAGCAACGCTATCACTAATACTAGAAAGCACTGTTGTTTAGCGCACAGGCTTGATTCGGGACGAACTAGAAATTTGCCGCAACGCCCGCGTTTGCTCAAGAATTTCCTCGACATCCTCTTCTTCTAGGCGCTCCACATAGTTAATTTTAACTTCCTCGAGCAGGTCACTGAGCAAGTATTCTAGTCTTTCAAGGCTTTGTTTGGTTGCCATCTCTGCACTAATAGCTTCGCTAAAGTGGTTGACTAAGCTGCCCCACAGCTTATCAGCTACCGGATCTTCTTGAAGAGCGCCCTCTAAGGTATCGTAAACAATTTGGTAGAGCTGCTTGACCAGGCGATCGCTCAGGTCGTGCTCTAGACCTTCCATCCCCGGCAACTGCCGCAGTTCTTGATACAGCGGTAGCGTCAGTAAAAACTTTTCGATATTGTACTGTAGCAGCGCTTCGATATCGGGTCTTACGGTGGGCAGTACTTTATCGACCGTAATCTGAGTGACCAGCTTGGCAATTTCCGAAGTTTCATCGACCTGATTGATGTCGATGTACTGCTTGCTATCTCGGCTGGCTAAAAGTTTGGCGATTTCTCCTTGTCGAATCGAGTCTTGAATTTGATTAATCACCCTCACCACAACCACTTCCGTAACATCTTCGGCGATCCCGGCCACTAATCCCTGACTGGCCTGCTTTTTAATTGGCTGAAGATTCACGCCCAAATCGGCCTCGTTCAGCCGAATAATCACCGGAACTACCCGCAGCCAGCGAAACACCGGAATCAACAAGAAAATATCGTACCAGCGCCACAGCATGGCATCGAGCCAGCTTACTCCAGCACGGCGATGGCTGATGTTCCAGCTCCGGACAAGAAAATCGAGCAAAAATAAGCAGAAGAAGGGGAAATCAATTAGACCAAAATAGTTGACAAATTCACCATTTTCACCTATGGGGCGATAGTAGTTTCTCTCGAGGAGCGGACGGACCTCCTGCTGGAAAAACTCTAGTTCTGCCACCGTTCGATCCTGTAAATACTCCTGACTCCAAAATTCTCGAAACGCCTGCTTAGAAGAATCCTGGGGAGTAGGAACGCGATCGCGGAGGCGGTTTTTGATTTTCTCCAGCGTCCCGGTCTTATTCGCTAACTCAAAAGGATTCGTATCGATCATTTCGACGCTGCGCTGACGAAGCTCCCGAAGAATGGCGGCAACAGCCGGGGAATCTAGGCTACTGTTGACCAGTTCTTCTCTAAGATCCTCCACCCGATCTAAATACTGAGACGTATCGCGATAGGGTTCAATGCCTTTAATCGCGTCGTATTGAGTAACAAAGCTCGTCACAGCAGCCGGAAGCACCTCGACCTCGTAGCCCTCCGACTCTAATGGACCAATTTAAAACGACCCCAGCCGCACTCTTCCCTGAAGCCAAAAATCTCGGAGCGGAATATAGGTGAGATCGAAGAGCACCAAGAGGAGATTGAGAGCAGCAGCGATGGCTACCACCCGATCCCACCACAGAGGCAGTCCAGTTCTTCTCACTCGTTTGCGCGCTAGGTCTCTAGATAAAGTCATGGAAAATTCGGTGGAGTGCGGAATGATATGTCAGATTAAATCTCTCCCATCAGGGCTTTCATCCTCCGCTTTTCCTGCGGCAACGGTAAAAGTTTTGGCAGACAACTCGTTATTTCCCCCTTGCCCTTTCCCCGGTTTCAATTTGTCAATCCACCAAAACACCGTTTAAGAAAATATCGGCAATGCCTTCCGCCATCTCCTGAAGGGCTTGGGGAGAGGCTTGGGGATCGATAATCGTTTGGTCAGAGAATCCAGCGATCGCAAACATTCCCAAGAAAACCTGCGCGACCACTTTGGGATTCATGGGGCGATAGATCCCTCTCTCCATTGCCGTTTGGAAAAACGCTTCGGCCACATCGGTCATTTTGGCAATCACCTCGAGCTGAATGCGATCTCGTAATTCGGGATGAAACTGAGCCTCAAAAAAGCATACCCGCATCAGAGCGCTGTTTTCCTGCATGCGCAGCATCCGCCGCCGCATCACTTGTGCCACCGCTCGATAGCTGCCCATTTCGCTCAGCTCGGTGAGGAGATCGGTGAGAATTTCCACCCAGCCTGCCGTAGCGACCTCCACTAAAATCGCTTTTTTGGTGTTGAAGTGCCGAAATATAGTGCCTTCAGCGACGTTGGCGGCAGTGGCCAAATCTCTGGTGGTGGTCGCGTCAAAACCTTTGCGAGCAAATAAGCGCAGGGCGGCTTTTAAGATCCGACGGCGGGTCTCCTCGCTAGGAGTCGTTCTCATCTCGGGGGATCGCTGACGAATTTGCATGTTTTTAGAGTGTTTAGAAGTCGGTTAAAGGGCGATCGCCTTGAATTTTATTACCAGTACTGTAGAGCTATTTTGTCTTATTCCCCTCGGCAATTGCGCCTCTTCTTCATAGATTGTTATCTATGCAGCATCGTTATTCGTCATTCGTGCTCAGGAGGAAAGCCGGGTTGAAAACGAATGCTCACTGAAGAACCCACTAATCGGTTTAGGAAATCGTTATTCTGGAGGAGTTATTCTTGCGATGAGAGCTTTTGACTTGTGGTAAGCAAACGACCCAAAACACGCCGCGCTCGCGGCTTGATTCTCGGTATTGTATTAATAACGACTTGGATGATGCCGGCAGCAGCACAGGCGCAGCTAGCAGGAGGGGCGGCTGAACGTTACGGTCGCGTAGAGATTCACCACAGAGAGGTTGCCGAACGCCCTCAGTCGCCGGTCGCCTCTTCGATCCAGCCGTATTTAGACCAGGTGATCGAAAGCATCAGTGAATTTACCCTAGACAACGGCATGAAGTTTATTGTTCTGGAAAACCATGAAGCGCCCGTTGTCTCTTTTGTCACCTACGCCGACGTTGGCGGCACAGATGAACCCGTCGGGAAAACTGGAGTGGCTCATTTTCTAGAGCACCTCGCTTTCAAAGGAACCGAGGAAATTGGGACGACCGACTACCAAGCAGAAGCAGAACTACTCAACCGCTTGGATGTCATTGCAGAACAGCTCCAGGCAGCCCAGGCAGCCGGGAACGAGGCGCAGACGACTCAACTCCAGGCTGAGTTTATCCAGGTGCAGGAGCAGGCCCAAGAGTATGTTAAACAGAACGAACTGGGACAAATCGTAGAAACGGCGGGAGGAGTTGGGCTCAACGCAGCTACTTCTGCTGACTACACCTCGTATTTCTACAGTTTGCCCGCTAACAAGCTAGAGCTGTGGATGGCGCTGGAGTCAGAAAGATTTTTAGAGCCAGTCTTTCGAGAATTCTATAAAGAAAAAGAGGTCATTCTCGAAGAACGGCGGTTGCGCACCGACAACTCCCCGGTTGGAAAAATGATCGAGGCTTTTCTAGACACGGCCTTTACTGAGCATCCTTACAAGCGTCCAGTGATTGGTTATGAAGAAGACATTCGCAACCTCACCCGCGAGGATGTACAGCAGTTCTACGAAACCTACTACACGCCCGACAACTTGACGATTGCGATTGTCGGAGATGTCGAGCCAGAGCGAGTGCAGCAGTTAGCGCAGACCTACTTTGGCCGTTATCCTGCCAAACCCGCGCCGCCCGAGGTGACGACCGTAGAACCCACCCAAAGCGAGACGCGAGAAGTTACCGTCGAGTTTCAGTCTCAACCGCTCTATCTAGAAGGGTATCATCGTCCCTCGCTCAACCATCCCGATCACGCCGTTTATGAAGTCCTTGCTGGCATCCTCAGCAGCGGCAGAACGAGTCGTCTCTATCAATCTTTAGTCGAAGAGCAGCAGGTAGCGCTGTCAGCGCAGGGATTCAGCGGCTTTCCCGGAGAAAAGTATCCTAACCTGATGCTGTTTTATGCTCAGACGGCTCCTGGTCATACCCTGGAAGAGGTCGCCGCAGCGCTGAGAGTCGAAATTGAGCGGCTCAAAAGCGAACCCGTGACCGAGCAGGAACTAGAGCGGGTGAAGAATCAGCTCAAGGCAGGCTTACTGCGCACTCTCAACTCCAACAGCGGGATGGCTAGACTGCTGGCCGAGTACGAAGCCAAAACGGGCAGTTGGCAGACGGTATTTGAGCAGCTAGAGGCGATCGCCGCCGTCACTCCAGAAGACATTCAGCGAGTCGCCCAAGAAACTTTTACCGCCGACAATCTTACCATTGGACGATTAGTGCCGGCGGCGACCAATAACTAATTAGCTGGGTAGAATTAAACTGAAAATTTTGCAATTAGCTTTTAGCTCCTTCTTCCCCGGCTGTCTTTAAAGTTTATATCTAATTCTAATTACGCCTCCCTACCTGAAAGCAGCTTTGCTCTCAATTTACCCGATGACCCATCAACAGCACATGCAACAACGACTTAAACGCCATCGGCCAGCAGGGTTCCCCTCGGCTCTGCGCTGGTTCGGTTTGATGATGACGGCAGCTTTGCTGGTGCTATGCTCTCGCCCCAGTGCCGTCGCTGGAACTCCTCAAAGCTACTCAGATTTAGAGTTTCCTCCGATAGCAGAAATTCAGCTACCGGAGTACGAGCGCCTTGAACTCGATAACGGCATGGTGGTGTATCTGCTCGAAGATCGTCGCCTGCCTCTGGTAAGCGGCAGTGCGCTCATTCGCGCTGGTTCCCGTCTTGAACCTGACAATCAGGTAGGTTTAGCAGAACTGACGGGCACAGTCTTGAGAAGTGGCGGGACACAACAGCATGCCGCTGACGAACTAAACCAGATGCTCGAACAGCGAGCCGCGACGGTAGAAACTAGCATTGGCGAATCGTTCGGCAGCGCCAGCTTTGATGCCCTCAGTGCAGATTTAGAAACGGTGTTTAGCTTATTTGCTGAGGTGCTGCGCACCCCGGCCTTTGCTCCCGAAAAAGTGGAACTGGCCAAAGTTCAAAAACGGGGGGAGATTGCCCGTCGCAATGACGATCCGGGCGACATTGCCAATCGGGAATATCAAAAGGTTGTCTATGGAGAGAGCAGTCCCTATGCTCGAACGGTGGAGTACGAAACGCTCGACAACATTACCCGCGAGGATTTGGTTGACTATTACCAACAGAATTTTCGTCCGGAGCGGATGATTCTGGGAATTGTGGGCGATTTTGACTCGGAGCAGATGAAAGAGCTGATTGAAGAAAACTTTGGAGATTGGCAGCCTGCTGCCGCCACCGAAGCCGCCGTTCCCGCCGCGGAGCAGAACTATGAAAGCGGCGTTTTTGTGGTCAATCAGCCCCAGTTAACTCAGAGTCATATTTTGCTCGGTCATCTGGGCGGTCAGTTCGATCATCCGGATTATCCGGTCTTGAGTGTCTTAAATGAAGTGCTCAACGGATTCGGCGGACGGCTATTTAACGAAGTGCGATCGCGCCAGGGACTCGCCTACTCGGTATACGGCGTATGGAGTCCTCGATATGATTACCCTGGCCTCTTTATTGCTGGCGGACAAACGCGCTCTGATGCCACGGTTCCCTTCATTCGCGCAGTGATGTCAGAAATTGAGGAACTTCGCACCAATCCGATTGAGGAAGCAGAACTCGAACGCGCGCAAGAGGCCATTCTCAACTCTTTCGTCTTCAACTTCGACCAACCGAGCGAAGTTTTAGAGCGGCTGATGCGTTACGAATACTTTGGCTATCCAGAAAACTTCATTTTTGAATATCGGGAGGCGGTGCAGGCAACAACGGTGGCAGACGTCCTGCGAGCGGCCCAGGAACATCTCCAGCCGGAGAAAATCGTCACTTTAGTTGTGGGCAACATGAATGAAATTCAGCCACCGCTCAGTAGCCTAGAGACGGAAGTAACGACGCTTGATGTTGAGCTGCCGCAGTCGGGGGTGTAAGCTCCTGCGGCGCGGGGAAAAGGGGAAGGGGGAAAGGGGAAAGGGAAATCTGTCCCTCCGGGACGGGAGAAGAATACAGGAGCAAGGAACCCACTTGACAACTACTCCCTTTCCCTTTGCCCTTTGCCCGTTCCGCAGGAACTATTTCCCCGTCCCAACGGGACTACTGGCTATAGCGATCGCCTGGGGCAGAATGCGATGTTCCTGGACCTGAATGCGGGCGTGGAGAGTGTCAGCGGTATCATTGGCCAACACGGGAACGGCTGCCTGCATGATAATTTGGCCGCTGTCTATCTCTAAAGCAACGAAGTGAGCAGTGCAGCCAGTAATTTTGACTCCAGCCTGGAGAGCCTGTTCGACGGCGCGAACGCCGCGAAAGCTAGGCAGCAGACTGGGATGAATGTTAATTATGCGCTGGGGAAATGCTTTGAGCAGAACGGGCGTTACGACGCGCATCCAGCCTGCCATCACGACCCACTGCACTTCATATTGCTGCAATACGTCCACGATAGAGCGGTCTAGGTCTTCCCGGCGCTTAAACTGGCGGTGGTTGAGCAAAACGGCGGGCACATGCCAGCGCTGGGCTCGCGCTCTTACGGTGGCCTTTGGGTTGTTGTAAATGAGAACCTGAATGTGAGCAGGGAGCTGCTTGTCTTGGATGGCTTGGGCGATCGCCTCAAAGTTACTGCCGCTGCCGGAGGCCATAATGCCTAGTTTGGTAGGGTTCTCTAGCGACAGTGGCGGCTTCAGCGAGGGAGAAATCAACGTCGAGGTAGAATCAGTGGAAGAGAATTGACTCATTAGCCCGTGAACAAATTGCCCGTATCCCCCCACTATCTCACGTCTTGGCTCGATCGAGACACTTTTGCGGCCTGGCTGTTTCTCGCGCCTGCTTTGCTCCTCCTCGGCGTGTTTTTGCTTGGGCCGATTACCTACTTGGTTTATCTCAGCTTTACCAGCGGCAGCTTTACCACCCAGGGCGTTCACTGGATTGGAGTGCGCAACTATCTGCGGCTGGTGACAGATCCTGACTTTTGGCAGGTGATGGGCAATACGGCTTATTTCACCATTGCTACCGTAATTCCTAGTCTGGTGATTCCGCTCGGATTAGCAGTGCTGCTCAATCAGTCTCTAGCCCTGCGGGGATTGCTCCGAACGGCTTATTTTATTCCCTCGATTACTTCTCTAGTTGCCGTCGGCTTAGGGTTTCGCTGGCTGTTTCAAACGGATGGTCCTGTTAACGGTCTGCTGCTCGCTGCCGGACTCGACCCTATTCCCTGGTTAAGCAGCACCACTTGGTCGATGCCCGTGATTATCCTGCTGAGCATCTGGAAGCAGTTAGGCTTCAATTTAGTCGTCTTTCTCGCTGGACTCCAGGCCATCCCGCAATCGAGATACGAAGCGGCTGAACTCGATGGAGCCAACGCCGGGGCTAAATTTTGGTATATTACGCTGCCGGGATTGCGACCAACGCTCGTTTTTGCCACAGTGACGACCGCTATTTTTACGTTACGCAGCTTTGAGCAAGTGTATGTGATCACTGGAGGAGGACCACTCAACTCCACAAACCTGCTCGTTTACTATGTTTACCAGGAAGCTTTCTCTCGCTTTGAGTTCGGCTATGCCGCCGCAGCGGCAACCGTGTTACTCGGCATCACCTTGATTCTCGTCTACGTTCAGTTACGAACTTGGGAAGAGGAAGCGCCGTAGGGGAAGGGGAAAGTTGCTCCGCAACGGGCAAAGGGCAAGGGGGAAAGGGGAAAGGGAAGAACTTGACAGTTGTTAGTTAACAGTGTTCAAATCAGCTAGTTAGTTTGGTCACTGGTCACTGTTTCCCTTTTCCCCATCGCGCAGCGATTTTCCCTTTCCCCGTCCCGCAGGGACAGATTTCCCTTTCCCCTTTCCCCATCGCGCAGCGATTTCCCTTTTCCCGGAGGGACATCCCGATTCTGTCATCTGGCAGAGATATGGCTTAACGTTTCTTAATAAAATTAAGAAGAACGAAAGTCTTAGTGGGAGCAGCGATCGCGTGTTAGGAACCGATAATCTTGGAGAACAAGCCCTCAACAAAATTGCCGAACTTGCTCTATCGAGTCAACTAGAAGAGGCGGACAGTTTGGACGTGCGGGTTAAAACCGATCCAGAGAAGCTCACGAATGGTGAGCTGGAAGCCCTAGAGATTCTGGGAACCGGACTAGTGCTCGAAACCGACTTGCGGGTGCAGGTGCTAGAAATCCTCATGCAGGCGATCGCTGTTAGTCCTCTGAAAGCGTTAACGGGCAATATTGAACTGACTCAGCCGACGGAAGGAACCGCTCGCATTGAGTTAACCGAAGACGATCTTAATCGGGCCTTTAATTCCCCCGAACTGAGAACTCGGATTAGCGTTCTAGATACCTATTTAGAGAACGGGAGCGTGAAGTTTACGGTTCCGGAAAAAACGTGTCAGCTTCGTGAGGATGGGACCGTGGCGGTCGAGGCTGTCGTGGAGCTGCATCCGAGCGGAGAACAGCAGACGGTAGCATTTACAACGACCCCAAAAATCGCCCCAGGAGGACGAGGAGTCCTCCTGGAAAATATTGAATACGTCCCGGGGAAGGAAGTCTCAGCAGAACTGACAGCCGCTTTTCTTGATAAAGCCAGCAAAATGCTAGACCTGCGTAACTTTGAGAAAGAGGGATTGGCTTTACGAATTCATCAGCTTCAGGTAGACGCGGGGAAAATTACGCTTCAGGCAGCAGCGGACATTACTCAGTTTCCAACGCTGTAGTCATCTCTGCCACCATTAAAAAACCTTGTGTGCGGTTACAGTTTATCTGCCAGAAACAGATGCTGCGATGACTTCGTACTGCTTAGTAGTTACTTTTGGCATTTTAATTTTGCCTTTTTAATTATGATGAGTGTTGCTGTTAATTAATTGCAACGTTAAATATGCCCAAGGCTGACATTATTGGACTGGGAAGATCTGGGATCGCCGCTGCGCGGCTGTTGAAACAGGATGGTTGGGAAGTAAGGTTAAGCGATCGCGCTTGCTCTCCAAAGCTGAATCAGCAGAAGCAAGAGCTGGAAGGAGAGGGCATTCAGGTGCAGCTTGGTCATACTTTCACCTTAGATGACCCCTCCGAGCTGATTGTGGTGAGTCCTGGCGTTCCCTGGGATATTCCCGTCTTAGTGGAAGCCAGAAGTCGAGGAATTGATACCATCGGGGAACTAGAGCTAGCCTGGCGCTATCTCCAGACGGTTCCGTGGATTGGGATCACCGGCACCAACGGGAAAACCACCACAACGGCGCTGACCGCCGCTATCTTTAAGACTGCCGGATTAGTGGCTCCGGCCTGCGGCAATATTGGCTATGCGGCCTGCGAAATTGCTCTTCAGCATCAGCGAAACAGTAAGTCTGCTTCCTCTCCAGCGCCAACTCTAGACTGGATTATTGCTGAAATTAGCAGCTATCAGATCGAATCTTCGATAGCATTAGCTCCTCAAATCGGCCTATGGACAACGTTTACTGCCGATCACCTCAGTCGCCATCAAACATTAGCAAATTACTATTACATCAAAGCGTCGTTGCTGCGTCGTTCCCAACAGCGAGTTTTTAACGGAGACGATCCGTTCTTGAGGTCCGCAACGGATTGGCAGAATGTGTACTGGACGAGCATCAAAGGAAAAGCCCTCGCAGAGCGATCGCCGACGATTTATATCGAGGACGGCTGGGTGGTTGCTTTTGACGAACGAGTGCTGCCGACCACCGAGTTTAAGATGGTGGGCGACCATAATCTCCAAAATCTGTTGTTGGCAGTGGCGGCGGCGCGGTTAGCCGGAATTGATGGCGAGGCGATCGCTTCTGGAGTGGCCGCTTTTGCCGGAGTTCCCCATCGCTTGGAAAAGATTCGCACCCTTGCCGATGTAGAGTTTATCAACGACAGTAAGGCGACCAATTACGAGGCGGCCCAGGTGGGTTTAATGTCGGTGACGGCTCCAGCGATTGTCATTGCGGGGGGCCAAGCCAAAACAGGAGACGATACTGGCTGGCTGAAAACAGTTCAGGAGCGAGCCGCAGCCATGCTGCTGATTGGAGAAGCCGCGCCAACTTTTGCTCAACGATTAAAGCTCGTTGGCTACGAACGGTACGAAATTGTCGAGACGATGGAGGCAGCAATCGAGCGCTCGCTGCCGCTAGCCCAGCAGTACCAGGCCTCGGTTGTGCTTCTGTCCCCGGCGTGCGCTAGCTTCGACCAGTATCAAAGCTTTGAGCATCGCGGCGAGCATTTTCGGCAACTCTGCCAGCAGCTTTAGCGTTCGATGAGTACTCTTAGGGAAGACGCAACCCCCATCAAACTTCGTTACTAATGAGCATAATAGCTGTCAATGGCCGAAATCAGGAGGAACTGTGGTTGGCAAGATTATTGGCTCGATTGTGTTTGCGATCGCTCTCTACGTCCTATGGCAGATACACCATCTGTTGCTGCTGGCGTTTACAGCAGTAGTGTTTGCGACGGCGCTCAACCGCTTGGTTCAGAAGCTGCAAGACTACCACATTCAGCGAGGAATTGCTGTTGCCCTGTCGGTGTTGACGGTGCTTGCCATCCTCGCGGGTCTGGTTGCCCTGGTCGTTACCTCTATTGCCGGGAATTTTCAACAATTTTCCGTGCAGTTCCCTCGAATCAGCGAGCAAATACAGGAGTGGTATGGCGAAGTCCGCCGATTTCTCCCTGGTCAATTACTCAATGAAATTGAGAGCCTCACAGATATTTTTCAACAACTTCCCACTTCTGGTTCTGGCTGGTTTGGTCGGGTTTTTGACATTTTTAGAAGCTCCATTCAGGTTCTGCTTCAGCTACTGCTAGTGACGGTTGTCACCATCATGTTCTTAAGCAATCCTGCCAGCTATCGCCGCGTGTTTATTGTGCTATTTCCTGCTTTCTATCGTCGGCGGATTGATGAAATTCTTTCTCAGTGCGAGGAGGCGATTTTCGGCTGGTTTATTGGCATTTTGTTTAATATGACTGTCATTAGCGTTTTGAGTGGAGTTGGTTTATGGCTTCTGGGAGTGCCTCTTCCTCTTGCTAATGCTATTTTGGCCGGGTTACTCACCTATATTCCTAATCTAGGGCCTACTCTCAGCGTTATTCCCCCTGCGGTCCTCGGTTTTACGGTTACTCCCTGGAAGACACTTGCCGTGGTTGTTTTGTATATCGCTATTCAGCAGATCGAAAGTAATATTCTCACGCCTCTGGTCATGAAGCAACAGGTATCTTTGTTACCGGCCATTACGTTACTTTCTCAGCTCGCTTTTGCTACGTTTTTTGGTTTAATCGGCTTATTCTTGGCTCTTCCGATTGTGGTTGTTTTGCAAGTTTGGCTACGAGAGTTATTAGTTAAAGATATCCTCAATAACTGGAACCGGGCCAAAAAAGCCACTTCTTGAGGAAGGGGATCAACCGAATTCCCAGAGCGACTTTTTAGGGAGAAGGCTTTGATGATGTCAGCTTGCGCTGACTGTGAGGAATTTAATCTTCTTTAGCTTTGATTTTTTTACAAAGAAATATTAAATTTCGAGGCACAAATAATTCTTGCTCTCAGGAGTGTCTTGGTGAACCTTCTCTTTCAAAGTAAGTAGTCATTAAAATAACCATCCACAAACAATTATGCCTTTGGGAAGAAAATAAAGAATGGTTGTTTTTACTACACTAATAACTGTACTGAGAAAGTTATTAAATTCATCTTGAATAATAACGTTCAGAATTACAGATCAGGAGAAATATAAATGAGTACAGAAGATAGAGCTAAAGCAACCGCTAAAAACATTGAAGGAAAAGCGCAAGAGGCGATGAGCAATGTAACAGGCGATCCGGAAGATAAAGCTGAAGGCCAAGCCAAGCAAACCGAAGCTCAAGCGCAGCATGCTAAAGAGGATGTTAAAGATAGCGTCAAAGAAAAGCTCAACTAGACCTGGAATAGGCACTTTTTAGCTTACTAAACGCCGCACCCGGATAGCGAACGCAAACGCGTGTCCGTAAGACTCAGCTCCTTTGAAAGAGGCACTTTTTCCGGGTGAAGGTTTAGTGAATGAAATGGGAGGTAGCTAAACTGCTATCTCCCCTTACTCAGGAAAAATATTCGGAACAGCAGTTATTTTAATCAGCTACTTGGGAGAGGACAAAAGTGAATTTTATGAGTAAGAGTCGTCGGTTTTTATCGGCGATTGCTTTGACTTTAGTGTTAACAATTGCCACAGCCTGTGCGAGTGCGCCGACGGCGCAGCGAATCGAACAGCTACCGCCAGGAAGCAACGGTCAGGTGTATTCGCAAATTGAGCGTGGCAGTACCCCGCAGGGGCAGCAGTTTGGAGATTGGGTCGTGCAGACGAGCCAAGGTTTGATTCAGGATGCCTACGTGCGGGACAACAATAAGTTAGGGGTGGTGATTTCGCCTCAGGTTGAGCCTAACGAAGTGCGTCCGCTAGCGCGATCGCTTGCCCAGGGTTTTCATCGCAACTTTCCCAGTCAAGACCTCACCGTGTTAATGTACGCTCCCGATAAAAAATTGATTCTGACTGCTCAGTACGATCAGCAGTCGAATCAGATTCAGTATCAGTAACCGATTAAGCTTCGACTGCCAAGAAGGATTGAAGAAAGTAAGGAGATAATATGAGCAGTAGCGATCGCTATAAGCGAGAAATTATGAAGGATCTAGCGCAGGGAAATGTGGAGTCGCTCGACAGTACCCCCGCTAATCCTCAGCAAGAATACGAGAATTTTGATGATTTTGCCCAGCGCTCCTCGCGCGACGAACGCAAAAGCCTGTTTGGTCGCTCACTTCATCCAGAGCGAATTCCGACTAGCCAAATGGAGCCGGAACTGCGTCAGGCCATTTCTCAAATCAAACCCAATGAAAGAGATGATGTTGCCAGAGAGTTTTTTAAGCATCTCAAAGAAAGGGGACTCAGTGAAAAACAGCTCGAGCAACAGCTTGGTCTTTCCACTCATCATGCGAGACGCATGGACGCTGATGACGTGAGCAAACTAGCAAGCTTTGCCTACCATAGCCATCCCGATATCTTTCAGGAAGTGATGGCCGATCAGCCAGCCTTGATTAAATTTCTCAGTAACCCCTTAGTAGGAGCCATTATGGGAGTTGTGGCTAGTAAGTGGCTAGGACATCGTCGGTAAAGTCTACAGTCAGTTGAGAGACATCGAATCGCTCATTCAAAGGTGGGAATAGTCCTGCCTATTTTTTTTGGCCTATTCCCTGATTGAAAATCTCGGGGCTCGACGCATCAAGGGAAAGTTTGACTCGCGACAGCAATTTGAGTCGAAGCCTCAAGCCTCAATCTATCTTGCCCCTGATGCCGCACTACTGTCGTTTCAGGATCTCGGTAACCCAAGTAAAAAAGCCGTCAATTCGGTTAAATGTGACTTAAATGACCTCTATTCTCTGATTTATGAGAGCATACCTGATATGATCTTCGCTAAAATGATGCAGCCGAAACGTCAAATCAGAACCACTTAGCCCGGAGGAAGCTTGATTTAGGTATGAGGATTCAGATTTTTTCAGCAACTCTGGCAACGCTAGTAACCCTAGCAATTCCGGCTACCGCTATAGCCGCGAGTTTTCAAAAGCCAGATCTTACAGATGACGAATACAACCAGCTCATTAGCAACGGTCAGTTTAATCCAGTGTTTGTTGCTGAAGCTCGTATTGGCAATAACGGCAATAGCGGAGATAGAGAGTTTGGCATCACCGCGCCTCCTGACGAAGCTCCCGTCGCGGAAGGTCAGCGGGTCTACACGAGCGGTCAAGCCGTTCCTTTTACTGTTGCTTATGATGGAGAGACTGTTGAATATGTGCTTGGTGGTCAGACTTTAACCAGCGATTTTTTTAGGGATCCGGTGGATATCATTTATCTTCGTAATCGCTCTCAGGGGGAATCTTCCATCTCGCTGACCAATCTGGCTATTGATAACGTTGTTCTCGCCGATGAGGACGGCAGCAGTGCGGAGCTGACCGCGGTTGGTAATCAGGCAAATTACGCGATTATTTCTGATTTTTCTGAGCAATTTACGCTCTCAGGAGACGTCACTCTATCTGATTTTGATTCAGTGGGCAGAAGTCAACTCGCTACGCAGATCAAAGTTGGTACTTCTCGAGACCGAGTGGAACCGGTCCCTGAGCCTCTGACGATTCTCGGGACAGGGACAGCTTTAGGGTTGGGCATCTTGTTGAAGAAAAAAGCGTCTCAGCGAAAGCGAGACGAAGTGTAGACAAGAACCAGACCCTGCTAAGAGCGTCGAGTCAAGAGTTAGTGGTTATATGAAATTGCTTAATGTTTGCTACAGATGGTAGTCAAGAGGCAGGAGAGGGAAAGAAAATGCATCTGTAGCATGTTTTCTTCTATTTCATATTAGTCACTATCAAGGGAAACCACTAACCCAAGCTCGACCCCCTCGGTCGGTCATTCAAAGCGGCGGGGAAGTCTACTCATTTAGGGTATAGGAAGGAGAGCCGCCCCGCCAAGAGTGCCCTCAATGACTAGCATGGGTTTTCGGACAAAGGACTAACTACCAAGGACGCTCGCATTAACACCTTCGAGTTCTTCATCCGTTAAAGCATACAGTTCCCGCAGCTTGGCTAACTTTTCTGAATCTGCCTCCCAAAAGCCGCGCCCGTGAGCCTCTAGCATGCGTCCAACAATGTTGCGAAACGCTTCTGGATTTGCTGCTTGCAGCTTCTGCGCCATTCTTGGATCGAGGGCATAGGTATCTACCGCCTGATCGTAAACCCAACGATCCTTGAAGTTAACCGTACCGCCCCAGCCAATCAGGGCGGTCAGCCGCTGAGAAATTTCGTAAGCACCGCCCGAACCCTGATCTGCCATTGCCTCTGCCCATTTTGGATTGAGCAACTTAGTCCGGTACTCTAGGCGCAGCAACTCTTCTAGCTTGCGGGGAGTCGTATCCTGAGAAAAACTCTCGACGAAAGAAGTATTGACTTTTTTGCCACTTTGTCGTTCAGCCGCCTGCTTGAGCGCTCCGGTATTGGCGTAGTATTCCTGAATATCCGTGAGGCCGTATTCTACCGAATCAATTTCCTGCACAATGCGATCGCACCCCTGCAATAGCTGCTGCAATACCTCCGGGCGGGCCTGTCCTCGATCTTGGCGTCCGTAGCTAAACCCGTTGCGGCGTTGCCAAGTGTCAGCGAGTTCGGCTTCTGATTCCCAGTTGCCGTCTACCACCTGGTCGTTGACTAGGGAGCCAAAATCTCCAGCGGGATTAGAAAACAGTCGGGCCGAAGCATTCTCTATTCCTTGCTCCTGGAGCATCAGTGCATGCTTGCGAATAAAGTTTTCTGCCTCCGACTCCTCCGCCTGGGCTGCCCGACTAAAGAGATCGTCTAGCAATTCAATAACGTTGACGAAGCTATCCCGGAAGATGCCCGACAGATTAGCTAGCACGTCGATCCGAGGATGACCTACTTCGGCAACGGGCTTCAACTCGTAGCGGACAATTCTTCCAGTGCCTTCCTTCAGCGGTTCTGCCCCCACCAGTTCCAGCACAATCCCTAAAGACTCGCCTTTCGTTTTAATAGCATCTAGTCCCCACAGCATTACCGCTACCGTTTCCGGGTATGTCCCCTGTTCATCTAGGTGTTGGGCAATCAGCTTGCGAGCAATGTCCCGTCCTCTAGCAGTGGCGGCGGGAGAGGGCATCCGATAGGGGTCTAAGGCATGAATGTTTCGTCCTGTCGGCAACACCCCCGGACCATCCCGCAGGAGATCGCCTCCTGGGGCGGGGGGAATATACTCCCCATTGAGTCCCCGTAAGAGGTTTGTAATCTCCTGGGTTGTTTGCTCAAGCAGATTGCGAATCCGGGACGCTTCTTCTCGGCGAGAGGGGGAGATTGGGCCATTGGAGGATTCCCCAAAATAAGCTTCTAGGTATGAATGCATTTCCTCCTCGTTAGGGACTTCTCCGAATACATGCAGTCCTAAAGAGAATAGCCGCTGTTCTAATACCTGCAAGTACTCATAGACCTCAACAAAATAGCTGTTGAGGGCATTGTTGCTAAACAGACGGGCATTGTCCACTGTAAAAGCCATGCCTGATTTTTTGGCTTCAGCAAAGGGACAATCAGCGGCTAAACCAGTATCAACGATCTTCTGGCAAATTGCGTCTCTCAGGGCCGTGTTCTTCTGGGGATCTTCCCGATACTCGCTGATTAACTCTCGCAGCGCCATTAGCTCTTTGTACAACCCGGCCCGACTGTAGGGCGGAACGTTGTGAGACACCAGCACTCCGTAGCCTCGGCGCTTTGCCAAAATTGACTCCGAGGGGTTATTAGCAGCATAGATATACAAATTCGGTAAATTTCCCAGCAGAACATCTGACCAAGAGTAGCCCGTGTTCCCCAACGGCGATCCGGGCAGCCACTCCACCGTTCCGTGCATGCCGAAGTGAACCACAGCATCGGCACAAAATTCGTGCTGTAGCCACTGGTAAAACGCGGCGTATTGCGGATGGGGGGTCAGATCCCGTTCAAACATCAGCCGCATTGGGTCGCCAGCAATTCCTAAAGGAGGCTGCACCCCAATCCACACGTTACCAAGCTGTACGCCCCCAACCTGAAACTGATCGCCAGTCGTTTTAATCCCCGTTCCGGTCAGAGTTTGCCACTGCTTTTCGATGCGAGTGGTGAGCAGATAACCCAACCACTGTTCTAACGTCTTGACATTAACCGTCGGTTGTCCTGCTAGGGTCGTCGCCTCGTCCGCCTCTTTCACCCGCTGAATCAGTTCTTCCCCATCCGGGACTTCTCCCACCGTATAGCCTGCCTGCTTGAGGGCTTCTAGGAAATTAACTAGCGATCGCGGTACGTTCAACAGCGCAGCGGTTCCCGTCGCCCCGTACCCAGGCGGAAACCCGTAGAGGATTACGGCAATTTTTCGCTCAGACGGAGGCGTTTGCCGCAGCTTCATCCAGCTTTTCAGTCTCCCTGTCAGTCGCTTTAAGCGTTCTGGAATCAGGTAGATATCTTCACCCACTAACCCACCCAAAGGAACTGTATCAATAGCCCCGTCTAGTTCCGGCAGGGAATAGAGGACCACGCTTTGCAGTCCACCGATTCCTTGCCGGGTCCAGGAATGCAGGTCTTGAATTAGTAGCGGGGCTGCCACTAGATAGGGGACGTTTTTCACTTTTAAGATGCGTTTAGCGACTTCTACCTGTCGCCCCGCCTCCATCGACCCCGCTGGTCCGCCTACGAGAGGAAAGCCAATCGTTGATACAATCGCATCCACGGCGACAGCATCAGGCGATAGGGAAGGAGTTTCAACATTCCCTTGCTGTCGCTGTTCGGTTTCGTGGGCTGTTGTCATCCAGTCTCGAACCGCCACATGACCCTCAACCCCATTCAAAAAGATTGGCAGTGGCATCAACCCCTCCGCTTCAAAATGCCGAATCAGTTGAGCAATATACGGCTGCTTAGTAATCACATGCTTGCGATAGAGCAGAATACCAACACATGGTTGTGAATTTTGAATTTCGATTGAATGACTCTGATACCACTCCAAATACTGACGCGGCGAGGTAAAAAAGCCTTCGTAATCGGGATGCAGCAGTCCCATGTTGGGGGTTTCAACGGGGGCAGGAATAGTGCCAACGTCTAGCCCCAGGTATTTCTCAGCAATGGTCCAGCACATCGCAGCAAAGTTCTCTGTCCCGCCAGCGTTCCAGTAGCCGTAAATGATCAGCCAGTTGCGGAGATCCTGAACTTTTTTGGCCGGAATATACTTCAGCAGTTTTGGTCCCGTTTTCAGGAAGCTAATGTAGCCTGCGAGTTTGTCTTCTTCAGCGCCGTTGGAGAATTTGCTGAGGATGAATTTAACCGGTTTGGGCATCCCTTTCGGTTTGTCCCCGATGGCGAACTTCCCAAGCTGCGTCAAACTCATCAATTCCAAGGCAGATTCAAAAATGAGGCGAATGGGAATATGCTGCACTCGTTCTCGCAGCCACACCACCTGGTCGTAATCAAACACCAAGCTAGCAAAGAAGACCTGGGCCTCCTGAAGGGCGGCTTCGACCCGTTCTGGTGCGGCGGTAAGAGAGCGATCGCTAAACACCTGCACCTCTAAGCCAGGACACCGAGACGTTGCCAACTGTGCCCCCGTTCGATACAGGTTGGCATTAAACGATTCAAACCCAGCAATCAGTACAATCCGCCCCATATCCCTAACCTACCAACTCTAGTTTTATTGTAGAAAAGCGATCGCCCTCAGCAAGTAAATTTCTCTTGACTCAGCTTTTGTTTCATCTAGTATTAAAACAAAAAGAGCCGTTAAGCGGAACGGCTGTATCAAGCCGTTCATGATAGGTTAGTGGCAGAGAGTCCCGCGATCGCTATGTTAGACCGATCAGTTACCGTTGACTTTGCTCAGGAGAAAGAAACGGGATACCGACGCATTTTTTCCCAACTACCGCTGCTCAGCAGTCTATCTACCGGCTGGGACGGTATTTATGCTGCCTACGACTACCTACCGCCGGGATACACCCCAGAAGTGTGCAGTAAGCAGCACAGTATTGCTATCTTGGTCGATCTGCCCACACCAGCGCAAGCCGAACGCTCGATCGATGGTCAATTTCGGCGTGAAAGAGTTGCAGAGGGAGACATCCTAGTAATTCCGGCCCATACCTGGAATCGCTCTGAATGGAATGTCCCTGGAGGCGCTGTATTAATCAGTTTTGAAACAGCAAAATTTATTCAATCTGCTGACGAGGCTGAGATTTCTGCTGAACTCGTTCCTCACTTTGCCACTCCAGATCCGCTAGTGCATCAGATTGGATTAGCCCTCAAAGGAGCATTAACAAATTATCGTCCCGCAAGTCGCCTTTACGCAGATACTCTGACCAGCACATTGATTGTGCATCTGTTGCAGCACTACTCCGCCCAGATGCCGCAACTTCCAGCCTATTCCGGTGGTTTATTGGCTGGGAAGTTGCGGCAGGTCGTTGACTACATTAATGCTCATCTCGACCAAGATTTAAGCTTAAGAGAGCTAGCGGCAGTCACTGGTATCAGTCCTCACTACTTCTCTCAACTTTTCAAACAGTCTACAGGGGTAACACCTCACCAGTATGTCATTCGCTGCCGGATTGAACGAGCCAAAGTGCTGCTGAAGAAACTACCGATTTCTGAGGTGGCGACAGAAGTTGGTTTTAGCGATCAAAGTCATTTGCATCGTCACTTCAAGCGTTTAGTTGGAGTGACACCGAAAGAGTTTCAACAAAACAGTTAGAGGGCTTCCCTAGTAAAGATTCGCCGTTTGCTCGTTGCTGACGGTTTCTTGATTATTAATTGGTAGGAAGAATATCCAAAAATCGGACGAATCGACAAGACTCTTGCGCCTCTACTTTCGATACTAGTTGGGACAAAAGCATCGATTGAGGTGGTGACGATGGCAATTATTGAAACGAAAACAGAACCAATGGTTCTCAATATGGGACCGCATCATCCATCTATGCACGGCTGTTTTCGTCTAGTCGTGACGCTAGATGGAGAAGAGGTGGTTGATTGCGAACCCGTCATTGGTTATCTACATCGGGGAATGGAGAAAATTGCGGAAAATCGCACCCCAATTATGTACATTCCCTACGTCAGCCGCTGGGACTACGCCGCCGGAATGTTCAACGAAGCGGTGACAGTCAATGCCGTAGAACAACTCGCTAATCTTCGGGTTCCCAAACGCGCTAGCTACATCCGCGTACTTATGCTAGAACTCAACCGGATTGCCAATCATTTACTGTGGCTCGGTCCATTCATGCTAGACATGGGAGCAGGCACTCCTTTCTTCTATATCTTTCGGGAACGAGAGATGATTTACGATCTCTGGGAAGCAGCCACCGGATCGCGCCTGGTCAATAACAATTACTGGCGACCCGGCGGTGTCGCGGTAGACTTACCTTATGGCTGGCTGGATAAATGCGCCGACTTCTGCGACTACTTTGAGGCGAGAATTAACGAATACGAACGACTAATTACCGATAACCCCATCTTTCGCCGGCGGGTGGAAGGAATTGGGACAATTTCTCGTACCGAAGCACTAAACTGGGGTCTTTCTGGCCCCATGTTGCGGGCTTCAGGGGTCAGGTGGGATCTCCGCAAAATAGATTCCTACGAGTGCTACGACGAGTTTGATTGGCAGGTGCAATGGGAAACGACCGGAGATTGTCTGGCCAGATATCGAGTCCGACTGGGCGAAATGCGCGAGTCGGTGAAAATTATTCGTCAGGCGATCGCCCAGATTCCGGGCGGTGCAACAGAAAACCTGGAAGCGAAGCGGCTAGACGATCCCAAATCCGAGTGGAATACGTTTGACTATCAGTTCCTGGGCAAAAAAATTGCTCCCACTTTTAAAATTCCGCAGGGAGAACACTACGTCCGCATCGAGAGTGGCAAAGGAGAACTCGGTATCTTTATCCTCGGTAATAATACTGTCTTTCCCTGGCGCTGGAAAATTCGCTCTGCCGATTTCAACAATCTTCAAATCCTGCCTACTCTCCTCAAAGGAGTCAAAGTAGCTGATATCGTCGTTATCCTCGGCAGCATTGACATCATTATGGGGTCAGTCGATCGCTAATCAGACGCTATTAGTAGCCTAGCGACAATGGCTGCGGCCAGCATCCCCATCGAGGAAGAGCTCCAGCCGATTTTGTTAGGAAGTGTTGATAGTTCCTGCGGAACGGGAAAATCGCTTCGCGATGGGGAAAGGGGGAAATTGTCCCTCCGGGACGGGGAAGGGGGAAAAGAAAATCAGTCGCTCCGCGACGAATAAAGAATAGCGGGCCGAGATTGAAGACTATTCAATTCCTCCCTTTCCCCCTTCCCCTGCGCCTACGGCGCTTCCCCTTTCCCCGTTGCGCAGCAACTATTTTCCCTGCGCCTACAGCGCTTAATGCGTTTTTTCTGGGACCGACCAGCGGCTAGCAATGGGCATGCGCCACCCGGTGCCGAAGGCGCGGTCGGTGATTTTTAATCCTGGGGGGGCCTGACGGCGCTTGAACTCGGCGCGGGCCACTAGCTTCATCACTTTCTCGACGACTTCGGCATCGTATCCGGCTGCCGTGATTTGAGCGGCAGATTGATGCTGCTGCACCATCCGCTCTAAAATGCCGTCGAGAATATCGTAGGAAGGCAAGGAGTCCTGATCGATCTGACCGGGCTTGAGCTCAGCGCTGGGCGGCTTTCCGATCACGTTGTCAGGAATTACTTCTTGATGGCGATTTAGCCAGCGACAAAGAGAAAAAACGCGGGTTTTCGGAACATCCGCGATCGCCGCCAGTCCGCCGCTCATATCGCCGTAAAGAGTACAGTATCCCACCGCCATTTCTGATTTATTTCCGGTGGAAACGAGCAGATAGCCAAACTTATTGGCGATCGCCATTAGCAAGTTGCCCCGAATCCGTGACTGAATATTTTCCTCGGCAACGCCAAACTCAGTGCCAGCAAACAGGGGGGCTAAGGCATCGTCATAGGCCTTCATGACGTCTCCTATCGGCAGCTTCTCGCTATTGATGCCCAAATTATGGACTAGATCCTGAGCATCTTTGAGAGAATGATCCGAACTGTAGGGCGACGGCATCAACACTCCCAAGACGTTTTCCGGTCCAACAGCCTCGGCGGTGATCGCTGCCACTAACGAGGAGTCAATCCCGCCACTTAAGCCCAGCACAATTTTAGAAAAACCGCATTTGCGAGCGTAATCCCTCACTCCCAGCACCAGCGCTAACCAAATCTCCTCGTCTGCCGTTTCCGGCAGGGGAACAATCGAGGCGCTGAGCAGATCGTTGGTGGCTTCATCGTACTCAAGGATAGCTAAATCGCTGCGATACGCCTCGGCCCGACAGACAACTTCTCCACCGCGATCAACCGCTACGCTACAGCCATCAAAAATCAGATCGTCGTTGGCTCCGACCTGATTGACATAAATAATCGGCTGCTGGTAGCGACTGGAAATATCGCGCAGCATGGCCTCTCTCAATTGTTGTTTACCGACGCTGTAGGGTGAGGCCGAAAGGTTAACAATGAGCTGAACGGCAGATTTGGCTAGCTCTTCGGTGGGATTGTCTTCATAGTTGCGCTTGCCCCAAAATTCCTTCTCGTTCCACACGTCTTCACAAATTGTGACCCCGATTTTGAGAGAATTAAGGGAGAAGACGTTGCTCTGGTATCCCGACTCAAAGTAGCGGTCTTCGTCAAAAACGTCGTAGGTGGGTAACAGGCGTTTGTGAAAGAGCTGCTTGACTTCGCCGCCTTCTAGTAAGGCGATGCTATTATACAGAGGTTTTTGACCAGCATCGCCAGCATGAGGATTTTCTGTTACCGTACCGACTAATACAGCTAGCTGCTGGGGCAGTTGGTGGGCTAGGTGCTGGAGGTAGCGAGCGACCGACTGAACAAAGCCCGGGTTGAGCAGTAAATCTCGCGGAGGATAGCCACACAGAGACAGTTCCGGTGTCAGCATCAACCGAGCATCTTGAGCTGCGGCTTGTTGTGCCGCCTCTAGAATTTGTTGGGCATTGCCAGGAAGATCTCCGATAGTGGGATTGAGTTGAGCGATCGCAATTTTCATAGTGATTGATAGTCGGTCGGCACTGGTTAACTGTATTAGAAGTAAAACAAGCAAAGTCAGCAGTTGCTAAGAACACCTTTTGAGCAGTCGGCTATTAAATCACAGTTCTCAATGAGCGCGGGGACACTGAACAATTAGCCATCAACAAAACGGCTAAATAAATACCAGCGGCTTATCCTTAAGTGGAGCAAAAGCTTCCGCATCAAATCGATAGAGACTAGCCGGACGACCTGCTCCCCGAGACACTTTATCCCCCGTATCGCTTAAAAAGCCGAGCTTAAGCAAGCGAGCGCGGAAATTGGAGTAATCTGAGAAATTCTCTCCCAGTACTGTTGTATAAAGCTGATAAATATCGTTAAGGGTGAAGACGTCTGGCAGAACGTCAAAGGCGATCGGACTGTATTCCAATTTGTTGCGCAATCGGCGATAGCCGTACTCCAAGATCTGGCTGTGGTTAAAGCTCAAGGTGGGTACATCTCTGAGGGTATACCAGGCTGTTTTCCCTACGGTTGATAACAACCGGGCTTCTTCGTATCGCACCAGGGCAAAGTAGCTAATGGACAAATAGCGACTCTCGACTGGGGAGGCATGATTCGGATCGCTGAAGGTGTAGAGCTGTTCTAGGTAAAGGTTGCTCACCTGAATTTTCTCTGCCAAAATTCGACGAGCCGCTGCTTCTAGCAATTCTCCCTGACGAACCAGGGTTCCTGGTAAACTCCACCAGCCGAAACAAGGCTCATCCTGTCGCTGGCTCAGCAAGACTAAAAGCTGATTGTGTTGAGTATCAACGGAAAAAATCACGTTATCAACCCCAACTTTAAAATTAGCGAGGTGTTTGGGCGTGTGGTGAGTGACTATACCGGTGCTGCTCATGAATACAGTTGCTCTTGTCGAATATAGTCTTGAACAGATAGCGTCAGAGCGTCTTGGTTTCCCTCTTCACGATACGCTGTTGAAGATACCGCTGGCACCTCAATATTAGCAACTTCATAACTGGCCCCGAGAAGACGTAAGGCATTTAAATCGCTCTCCTGAACAGGAGACCCTGGACGAGGAACGATCAGCAGCCGCACCTGCTGCAATAGCTGTTCAACCTGATACCATTGGCGAATTTGTCCGGCCAGATCCGAGCCAATCACGAAGACATACTCGACTTCCTCGCCCCAAATTTCTTGGGCTTTTTGGACGCTATGAAGACTGCGGCGATCGCTCAGTTCCTCATGAAGACTCACGCGGCTACAGTTGGAGAGTTCATTGATAATGAGGCGCAACATCGCTTCTCGGTTTTGGCGAGCTGTTCGATGTTCTTTAAACGGGTTATCGGATACCCAAACCGCTACTCGGTCGTAGTGTTGGGCTAGCCACTGTAAAATCGCCTTATGACCCGCCGTTGGCGGATCGGCGCTGGTGCCAAAGAGAGCAATTTTTTCCATTAGTTATTGGGGATTCACCTGGCTATTGTTTAGAAGAAACGGAGCGACGCAGAGAGTCTAAGGGAGCGGAAATTTCGACAGTTAGAGGAGTCGGTTCAGTAAACTGACGGGTGTGGCTCGGCAACCGCTTAACGGTCGCTGTTGTACGCTGTCGAATCGTTTCGAGCGTTTCAGGGAGCTGTTGGCGATCGCCTTGCTTCATCACTAGCTGTAATACCCCTTGCTCGCCCTGCTGAGGAGATTCATCGGCTAGGGCTAAGCGATCTTGATGGATGTGCGCGTCGCTTTGGGACCGAAAGACTTGCTTGCGTCCAGGATAGGTTACTTTACTACTCGACTCCTTCATGGTCGGAATACCATCAATTTCTACAAGTTTATAAACTCCATTGACGGGGTGTCCGGTAACGAGCTTGGTTCCCAGTCCGTAGCCATCGATAGACGCACCTGCCTTGATCAGTCGATTAATCTCCCCCTCGTCGAGGTCGCCGCTGGCAACAATGTTAATCTCTGGCAGTAAGGAGCGCACTTTTTGAGACAGCTCCACTAAATCTCCCGAATCTAACCGCACTCCCGTCACTTTTTTCCCGGCTTTAATGCGTTCTGCAATTCGTTCAGCAGCAGCAATTGTATCGTAGGTGTCGATCAATAGCGTGGCATCGGGAAAATAGCGCAGAAATGCCTCAAACGCCTCATCTTCGCTTCCCGATAAAGCCCCAATGCCCATCACCAGAGAATGAGCCATGGTTCCTTTTGGTGACTGCCCTAGCTTAAGAGCAGCAATAACGTTAGAAGTCGCGTTTAATCCTGCCGCTAGAGCAGCTCTTGCCGCCCACACCGCTCCTTGAGGACTAAACGCCCGACGCGTACCAAATTCTAGTAGAGTTGCCTCAGGTCCAGCCGCATCGCGGATGCGAGCTGCTTTAGTCGCAATTAGAGATTGGTAGTTGATCGCGTTTAACACAAAGGTTTCCACGACCTGGGCCTGCCATAGCGGTGCTTCTACTCGTAAAATTGGTTCATTGGCAAAAATGGCCGTTCCTTCTGGTACGGCCCAGACGTTCCCGGTAAATCTCCCTGAATGCAGTAGGGACCAGAACTGCGCCGGGGCATGGGCAAAAATGTCTAACTGCTGTAGAGACTCAAGCTGAGAGTCGGTAAACCGCCAATTTTCTAAATAATTCAACACCTCGGCTAAGCCCATCGCGATCAGATAGCCAAAATCGTCGGGCAGACTGCGAACAAACAGCTCAAAGCTTGCCGGACGTTCGGCTAAATCTTCTCCAGCATAGCAAGCTACCATTGTCAACTCGTAAAGGTCTGTCAGCAGGCTATAGTCTTCAGTTTGCAGAGTGAGTTCCCGATTCACCATAAAAAAGAGATAGTTGGGCAGTTGCGATCGCGTTTTCTAGTTAGAATCAGCTTGAGCTTTTCAGCACGTCGTCCGATCAATTTCTTCGATTATAGTAATTTTTACCAAAAGGAGAATCGTGCAGGGAATTGAGAGAACGCTGGGTTGACGACTAACTCTAGCTATTCCTCTTCAAGTCGGGTGTAATCGAGCGAATTCGCGTGTATACTATTTACCGAAAGTATCAGACAGTTCCCCAAGCTAATCAAGAGTTGGAGGTTCAAAGGGAAAGACTTAATATGCTTACTTTTACCTTTTCCCCCAACTCATCAAGCCTCTCATGACTTTTTCTAATCGGCATTATTTTCTAACGGAATCGCCCTACCTAGCTTCTTCAACCAAAATGTCCTAGGGAGTAAATGCTTAAACCGATTAACAATGTTCTTTTGAACCCCGTATAAGCTTCTAGAAACGTTTTTTAAACGCTTTTTGTTCATTTACACGCAAATTTGGGAATTATAAAGATAATTCATCTTTGAGTTTGGAGTAATGACGGAGCGAGAGACGCGAGATTCTAAAGACCGTAAGCTTTTAAGCTCTTCAAAAATTCCACTTCGCCTAGTATTGGTGGTTCCTTTTGTAGTACAAATTTTTGCAGCAGTAGGTATTACAGGCTATTTGTCTTTTCGTAACGGGCAAAAAGCCGTTAGAAATTTAGCCACTCAGCTAGAGCAAGAAGTTTCCGAGCGCGTTTCTCTTCATCTCGATAATTATTTATCAGCGGCTGTCAAGCTTACTCAAGTCAACGTAGATGCTATTGAGTTAGGATTCTTAGCTCTGCACGACTACAAAGCGGCTGGACACTTTTTTTGGAAACAATTACGGACCTTTGAAAAAGTTGGCTATCTTTCCTATACGTTGCCGACGGGAGAGTTTGTCGGAGCGGGAAGATGGTTGGAAGACGGCACCCTTGTCATTGATGAAACTTCGACTGAGACAAACTGGAAAACTTATTCGTTTGCGACCGATAGTGAAGGAAATCGTACCGAAATAATTAGTAATGTTCCTTATGACCCGTTTGCTGAATCCTGGTATCAACAAACCGTCGAGGCAGGGAAACCCATCTGGACTGATGTATACGCTTGGGATGCATTCCCGGATATTTTCTCTATTCCCTTTAACTATCCTCTATACGATGAGAATCAAAACCTGACTATCATACTGGGCATTGATTTGCTGCTGACTGGAATTACAGATTTTCTCCATCAGATAAAACTGAGTCCTTCTAGCAATGTGTTTGTTTTAGAACGGGATGGAGCGCTCATTGCCAGTTCCAGTTCTGAACTGCCATACAAAACAGTTAATGGAGAAGCGAAACGCTTAAATATTACCGAGAGTGGTAATTCGGCGGTCCAAGCAACGGCCCAAAGAATCCAGGAACAGTTTGGCGGTTTCGAGCAGATTGGGACAGAGCAACAACTTGAATTTATTCACGATAGCGAGCGCTATTTTGTCCGGGTAACTCCTTGGCAAGATAAATTTGGGCTAGATTGGCTGGTGGTAGTGACGGTGCCGGAGTCAGACTTCATGGCGCAAATCAACGCTAACACCCGCAACACTATCTTGCTCTGTCTTGCCGCTCTACTGCTCGCTGTTTTATGCGGCTTAGTTACTTCTCGATGGATTACTCGCCCTATCCATCGCCTCAGCGGTGTAGCCCAGGCGATCGCCGATGGAGATCTGTCGCAACGGGTGGAAATCCAGCAGATTGCTGAGCTAGGAGTGCTGTCCCAAGCCTTCAACCGCATGGTGCAGCAGCTACAGTCGTCTTTTACGGCGTTAGACGCAACCAATCAAGAGCTAGAAAAAACGAACTTAGAACTCGAGCAGCGAGTTGAGCAGCGCACCGCGCAACTTCAGTACGCGAAAGACGCTGCCGAGGTGGCTAATCGAGCGAAAAGCGAGTTTCTGGCCAATATGAGCCACGAACTGCGAACTCCCCTCAACGCCATCCTCGGTTTTACTCAGATTATGCGTCGTGATTCTGCTCTGAACAGGAAGCAGCGAGAAAATCTAGGCATTATCGACCGCAGTGGAGAACATCTATTGTCTCTGATCAACGATGTTTTAGATCTCTCCAAAATTGAGGCGGGAAGCCTGCATCTTCACCGGAGCAACATCGACCTTTACGAGATGTTAGACACGATTCAGGAGATGTTTGCTCTCAAGGCGGAAACAAAAGGATTACAGCTCATCGGCAAACGACGACCGGATGTTCCTAGGTACATTGAAGCCGACGCGAAAAAGCTGCGCCAAGTGCTCATCAATTTGCTCAGCAACGCCATTAAGTTTACTGAAGAAGGCAGCGTTTTTCTCCGGGTGAAATCTACGGGTGCTGATTTCCCCAGCCAGAACGCTCCGAACGTCAGGCTTCTGTTTGAGGTAGAGGATACCGGAGCAGGCATTGCCCCAGAAGAGTTAGACTCTCTGTTTACGGCTTTTGTGCAAACAGAAACGGGCAGAAACTCCCAACAAGGAACGGGGCTGGGTTTACCCATTAGTCGCAAGTTTGTGCAGTTGATGGGAGGAGAGATCGACGTTCGCAGCACGGTTGGAGTGGGAACAACCTTTAGCTTCGAGATTCCCGTGCAAAAAGCGATCGCCGCCTCCCCCCCGGTTTCTGTTCCCAGGCGACGAGTCGTTGGGTTAGCACCCAACCAACCTCCGTACCGCATTCTCGTCGTTGATGACCGCTGGGAAAATCGTCAAATTATGCTTCAGCTCCTCGAACCCGTCGGTTTTGAGGTCAAAGAAGCCGCCAACGGACAAGAAGCCGTTGTTCTATGGCAAGAGTGGGCCCCCCATCTGATCTGGCTCGACATGCGGATGCCTGTGATGAATGGCTATGAAGCCGCTAGCGAGATCAAATTCCATCTACAAGGACAAGCGACCGTGATTATTGCGCTGACCGCCAGCACCTTTGAAGAAGAACGAGGGCTCGTGCTTTCAGCCGGGTGTGACGATTTTGTGCGCAAGCCTTTTCGAGAAACAACGATTTGGCACAAAATAACAGAGCATTTGGGAGTGCAATATCTTTATGAAGAAAATCCTGCTGTAGTCGACAATCCGAGCCGCCAATTGCCGCTAGAGCCTGCTATGTTGAATTTCATGTCCCAGGAGTGGTTAGAGCGGCTAGCAGAAGCCGCTGCGCTGCTTGATGGAGAGGCGATCGCTCAGCTCCTTCAGGAGATTCCTCAAGAACGAGTTGAGTTAACCAACGCTCTTCAGCAAAGAGTGAATGACTTCGACTTTGACTATATCCTGTCTCTGCTGCAACAGGTTCCTGTATAAATCGCTATTGCCATCGTCTCATGCCCCAGACTGCTTTATCCCAAACGGCTTCAATTAAACCGATCACTTCAACGACGAGAGCGCATATTCTCGTTGTTGATGATATTGCCGACAATTTACGAGTTCTTTCTAGCACTCTGAGCGACAGGGGGTATCAGGTTCGCTGCGCCAAAAATGGCAGAATGGCGCTCATGGCTGTTCAAAAGATGCAGCCAGATCTGGTCTTGCTAGATATCAAGATGCCCGATATGGATGGGTACGAAGTTTGCCAAAAGCTGAAAGCTTATCCGGCTACTCGTGATGTTCCTGTCATTTTCTTAAGTGCTTTAGATGATGTTTTAGATAAAGTCAAAGCCTTTGAAACTGGTGGCGTAGACTACATTACCAAGCCATTCCAAGTTGCAGAAGTATTTGCCCGCGTCAAAACTCACCTAGCTCTCCAGACCGCTAAAGCCGAAATTCAGCAGCTTAATACTGAGCTTGAACAACGGGTGCTTGAACGAACGGCTCAGCTAGAGGCCGCTAATCAAAAGCTCCAGCAAGAAATCAGCGAACGAGAACGGATCCAGCAACAGCTTTCCCACGATGCGCTTCACGATGCCTTGACAGGTTTGCCGAATCGTGCGTTGCTCGCGGAAAAGCTCGCTCTCTGCTTGCAGCACAGCCAACGGTACGTCAATTATTCTTTTGCGGTGCTGTTTATCGATCTCGATCGCTTTAAAGTGATTAACGATAGCTTAGGGCATCTAATTGGAGACAAGCTGCTGGTTGCCGTTGTCAATATCCTTCGGAAATGCTTGCGAACCCAAGATACGGTGGCTCGCCTGGGAGGAGATGAATTTATCGTTTTGCTCGACAATCTCAAAGATATCACCGAGGCAACGAAGATTGCCCAGCGAATTTTAGAGCAGCTCAAGCTTCCCATTACTCTAAATGGTCAAACGATTTTTACGAGCGCGAGCATTGGTATTGTCCTCAATTCTCCGGCTCATCAGAACAGTTCTGAGTTGCTGAGGGATGCTGATATTGCGATGTACCGGGCGAAGGCAGAAGGAAAGGCTCGCTATGCCGTGTTCGACCAAGATATGTACGCCTATACGGTGAAGCTTCTTCAGCTCGAAAACGATCTTCGTCTCGCCCTAGAACGCCAAGAATTCTTACTCTACTATCAGCCCCTCGTTGATTTAACCACGGGAGCAGTGCAAGGATTTGAAGCTTTAGTCCGCTGGCAACATCCTACCCAGGGCTTAATTACTCCCGACGAATTTATTCCCATTGCTGAAGACACGGGGCTAATTTTACCTCTAGGAGATTGGGTTCTGCGCGAAGCCTGTCGGCAGTTGCAGACTTGGCAACGTCAGTTTGCTCACCTCGTCTGTAATCGTGGCAGGGGCGATCGCTGCTTTAAAATGAGCGTTAATCTTGCCAGTCTACAGCTTCAAGACCCACACTTTTTAGAAACTCTCGACCAAATTCTGCTCGAACAGGGTTTAGACGGCAAAAGCCTGCACTTAGAAATTACCGAGAGTATGCTGATGGATTCTGAAACCACCACTCAGAGACTGCTCAAACAAATTAAGCAGCGCGGGATTCAGTTAAGCATCGATGACTTTGGTACCGGGTATTCTTCGCTGGGCTATTTGAACCGCTTTACTCTCGATACCTTAAAAATTGACCGCTCATTTGTAAGTCAGATGAACTGTGACCCGGAAAATCGGGAGATTGTCCGCACCATTATTACCCTGGCTCATACTTTGAATTTGGAAGTAATCGCCGAAGGAGTGGAAACCGCTGAGCAAGCCGAGCAACTCCAGGAACTCGGGTGTCAGCTAGCTCAAGGCTACCTGTTCGCTCCTCCTCTACCTCCAAATGCGGCAAAGTTGATGCTCATTAATCAATATAAATCCGCTCCTTGTTGATCGCTAATAGCTCAATAGAAACATTCCAATCAAACATCAGCAATTAGCCCGAAATTCAACTAAAACAGCTCGTCAAATAAACTTGATGCTGGCTTTTCCTCCCAGTCAGGGCACTCTTCTCCGTCCCAGCCATAGGGATGCATCCCACAGACCAATAAGGTGCCGCTATAGATTCTGCCGTGATAGTGCTGGCAGCCGACACAGGCGGGATTGTTGGTTGACGTTGGCTCTACCTTCGGGTTGATGAACGCATCGTCTGCCAAATCCTCAAACACAACATCCTCAAATTCTGTATAGAAATCGACGAAAGGCTCAAAAATCTCGTAGAAATATTGGTCAACTCCCGGAACTAGCGAATCCTGTACGTCTTCAGCAACGGTTTCAATAGTTTCTCCGATTTCTTCTGCGGCCTCTTCTATCGCCTTCCCAAAGTCCTGAAAGAGCTGCTCTACCTCGGCAGTGACTGCTTCAAATATTCCCATCATTTCCCTGTACCAGTCTTTCATAGCCAACGTCGGTGAGTAACAATCGGTTAAGCGAGAGGCTTTAGCCAAGGCTATCTATCATAGCACCCTATGGCGCTATTCATTATGTCTGCTTAATGACGCTTAATCCGCCGCAATTCTTCTTGTAGAGACTGTACCTGCTGACGTAAATGGTCAACGTCTTCAGCTTTTTGATGCAGTTCTTCGTCCTCGGAGACAATTTCAATCCGGCGTGGAGTGGCTGTAGAAGGGTCAGGAGGTTGAACCGATTGCTGTTCTGCTTGTTTAACTAAATCATCTACAAACCGACGCGCTTCGTCGGTGGTCATTTCTCCTCTAGCCACCATTTCGTCCGCTAGTTTCTGAGACTGTACTCTCAGTTCTTGAATGGTTGTTCCGGCTTTCTCTGCGGCATAGTCAGCCAGTCCAACACCGAGATAGAAAGCTTTTTGCACTATATCTTTAAAACCAGCCATTGTATCAATTTCAGAGTGGATCTTTATACGAAACTGAACTTCAGAGGAACGCAGAGAGTCTGAAGTCTGAAAAGACCCGGATTCCACGCCTGTTACAAGCATCCCGTATTGCTGCTACCTTCCGGTCCTGACAAGGTTTGGGCGTTGTAACCGCATGGGTCCGGATCACTTTCAATCATAACACGGAAACGAAAATCTATTCGACGACAATGCACCATTGATGAAGTTCGTATTCAACACAGCCGTTTACAATCAAAGGATCTTGCGCGACGATGCTTTGAGCCTGGGGCAGTGATGCTGCTTCAAAGAGCAGCATGCCGCCACCAAACTCTGCCCAGTAACCGCTACGGGCTTTGTGCCCCTTGGCAATTAACTCTTTAACATAGCTTTTATGAGCCGGTACGTGTTGGTCAAAGGTGGCTTTATCAACAATTCCTTTTTCAATTTTGACAAACCAGGGCATGGTGAAATGAGAGGATGTGAAAACAAGACGAGGACAGAGCAGCGGATGACAGCAAGCCAGGAAAACCGAGCAAAGAGTTTAAAGCGGTTCTTTATTGCTTTACTGCCTCCACCGGAGATACAGCAATTTGCTAACGAAATCAAGCAGCACTTTGCAGCAGTTTACAATAGCCGTGCCGCTCAGAAATCTCCTCCCCACATTACTTTACAACCTCCCTTTCAATGGCCAGTAGAGGAATTACCTCGTCTTCAGCAGCATCTCCAGAATTTTGCCCACCGTCAGCCCTCTATCCCAGTGTTTCTCGATGGCTATGGCGCTTTCAAGCCTCGCGTCATCTATATTAATGTTTTAAAAACGGCAGAACTGCTCGCCGTCCAAAAAGAATTAATGGCTTACTTAGAATCATCTTTAGGAATTGTTCATCAAGTATCTAAAAGTCGTCCTTTTGCTCCCCACTTAACCGTAGCGTTCCGCGATTTAACTAAAGCGAATTTTCGCCAAGCTTGGCCAGAATTTGAGTCGCAGTCACTGCACTTTGAGTTTGTTGTTCCTCGGCTAACGCTACTCGTGCATAACGGAAGATGTTGGGAAGTTGGAGAAGAATTTGCGTTTAGGGCTGACAAATAACAATCGATTACAGTGTTGACTTTCCATCTTCTCCGTTGAAATTTACCTTTTCGTAAATATCCTGAAACGACATTTCTACATTCACTGTAGCGCTCTTGATTGGGGTGTTGCCTTCATAGCCTCGATACAGCCAGGATTCGTCTGTTCTAATGTATTGAGCGACAGCAGCCTCATACTGATCGATCAAAATATCCGCTTGGAAATCTAGAATGGAGCGCTCATAACGAAACTTTGTGGTGCGATCGTAATCCCTAGTCGATTTGGATAGGATCTCAACGATTACACCGGGGTTTAAAACTGTGTCTCTACGTTGCTCCTGAAAAATGGGTTGATCTTGAATCAGCAATACATCAGGATACGTGTTTAGCATTAAATTCTCACTTTATCTGCTGCTATCTGTGCTTTTTGTCGGGCTTCCTCTACGGTGTTCCCTTGCGCTAAAGCAACGCCCATCCTGCGATGGGGACGAGCATCGGGTTTGCCAAATAGCCGGATATCTACGTTGGGTTCTGATAAAGCTTCAGCGACTCCAATGTAGGTCATTTTATCTGCATAGTTTGATGCTAAAATAACCGCACTAGCCGAAGGAGCTAGGATATCAATCTGAGGAATGGGTAAGCCTAAAATCGCTCTTAAATGGAGTTCAAATTCGTTGAGGTTCTGGGAAATTAACGTGACCATGCCTGTATCGTGAGGACGAGGAGACAGTTCAGAAAAAATCACCTCGTCTTTGGTCACGAAAAATTCAACTCCAAATATTCCGGCTCCTCCTAAAGCATCTGTGACCTGATGGGCGATCGCCTGCGCTTCTGTTATTCTTGCTTCAGGAATTGCTGCTGGCTGCCACGACTCTTGATAGTCGCCGCGTTCTTGCCGATGGCCGATGGGAGGACAAAAAATCGTCGGAGCCTGCCATTGTTTGATCGCGAGTAGGGTAATCTCAATCTCAAAATCGATAAATTCTTCCACAATGACTTTTGCCGTGTCGCCTCTCGCTCCGGCAATAGCGGCGTTCCACGCCTGCTCCACGTCCTCGGCTGACCTCACAATCGACTGACCTTTACCAGAAGAAGACATCACCGGTTTAACTACGTTAGGAAAGCCAATGGCGCTGACCGCCCTTAATTCATCTAAAGAAGCTGCATAGGCATACTTAGCTGTTCTAATACCTAACTCTGTATGAGCCAGTTCCCGAATGCGATCGCGGTTCATCGTGTAGTTCGTTGCTGCCGCCGTCGGAATGACAGTGAATCCCCGCTGCTCAAATTCCAGGAGCTTTTCTGTCCGAATCGCCTCAATTTCCGGTACAATAAAATCTGGATTATGCTGGGCTACTATTGTCTCTAAATCGTCAGCGTTCAGCATCGAAATTACTTCTGCTTGATCCGCCACCTGCATAGCAGGGGCATTGGGGTATCGGTCAACCGCCACAACAAAGTTACCGAGACGTTGAGCAGCAATCGTAAATTCTTTACCCAGTTCTCCGGAACCGAGCAGCATAAACTTTTGGGGAAGCTGAATAGACATTGAATGCGTAGCGCAAATACTGGGATCTACTGTAGCAGTTGGGAAGCAGATGGCGCTGCGGGAAAAGGGATGCTGATTTCGCTTTTTGATTGACCTTGAGATCGTGTTTGTTGGTGAAGCCGGGGGCGAAAAAGATTTCAGCGGCTCAAATTTATACACAGATTGACTACAGCAATCTAGAATATGACCTGTACACCTGAACGAGTGTAGTGTTTTCCCCTTCCCCTTTTCCCAATATTGGGGTTGCTTCCCCAAACTCCAGCTCTATATAGCCTTTAAAAAATGATGAATGTTTGGCGACAAATCACTCTTTCTACCCTCCCTTTAGAACGATGGCGAACAGGCAGTGCTTTCTACCGCCTGGTAGGGTTGTTCGATCGTTGGCGACAGGGAAGCTGGCTGCTGCGGTGGGCAGAGCTAATTGGCGCATGGCTCGTCGGCTTGATTTTGCTGGTGGCTCCGTTTGTGCCCACCAGTTTTGTCGGAATCCTACTGTTGGCTGGAGCCGGTTATTGGGGAATACTCACTCTGACAGAAGATGGCCAACCCAGCGTCACGCCGATTCATCTGTTAGTTCTGCTCTACTGGGGAATCGCTACCGTTGCTTTTGCTTTTTCCCCCGTTAAGGAAGCCGCGTTTTCTGGGTGGGTTGAACTAACTCTGTATCTGGTGCTGTTTGCGTTGGCAGCGAGGGTGCTCAGGTCGCCGCAGCTTACTTCCTGGCTGATTACGCTGTTTCTTCATGTCGCCCTAGTCGTGAGCATCTACGGAGTGCGCCAGCAGTATTTTGGAGCCGCTCAGCTTGCCACCTGGAATGACCCCAACTCTCCGCTAGCGCAGGATACCAGGGTGTATAGCTTTTTAGGGAATCCTAACCTATTAGCCGGGTATCTGTTTAGTGCGATCGCTCTGAGTATTGCCGCTGTGATTGTTTGGCGGGGATGGTTGCCCAAGGCATTAGCCACGTTCATGGTGCTGATTGATTCCGCCTGTCTTTACTTTACCGACAGTCGCGGTGGCTGGCTGGGGATGCTGGCGCTTCTGTTAACCGGGCTACTGCTGCTGCGCTACTGGTGGAACGACCATCTGCCTCGTTGGGCGCGCACCTGGCTGCTGCCCCTCGTATTTGGTGGATTAGCCGCAATGCTGTTCGCAGCAATCGTGGCAGTAGAACCACTGCGCCTCCGGATTTTAAGCCTGTTTGCCGGTCGTGAAGACAGCAGCAACAACTTTCGCATCAACGTCTGGCAGGCCGTGTTTGACATGATCCGCGATCGCCCCCTCATTGGCATCGGACCCGGTAACGATGCCTTCAATCAAATCTATCCCCTCTACATGCGCCCCAACTATACCGCCCTCAGTGCCTACTCCATCTTTTTTGAGACAGCAGTCGAAGTGGGATTAATCGGTTTAAGCTGCTTCCTCTGGCTGATCCTCACCACCATCACTCAAGGAGTCCGTCAGCTAGAGCGTTTGCGGAGCGGGCAAAACCGCCAGGGACTGTGGATTATTGCTGCCATTGCCGCCACGATCGCTATGCTTGCCCAAGGCATTGCCGATACTGTCTGGTTCCGTCCCCCGGTGCAAACTCTCTGGTGGTTCATGCTCGCCATTATCGCCAGCCAGTATCAGTCGGTCAATCGGCCACCAACGATTGACCGTCAACATTAGTATCGCTTCATCGCCCTTGCCATTTCGCGTTCATCTTGGCGACGCTTGAGAGTTTCGCGCTTGTCGTGGAGCTTTTTCCCTTTGCCTAATCCTAAACTGACTTTGACCCAGCCTCCTTTAAGGTATAGCTTCAATGGAACTAGGGTCAGACCCTGCTGTTCTAGTTTCCCGATAAGCTTACTAATCTCTCGACGATGCAGCAAAAGCTTACGAGTCCGGCGAGGATCGTGGTTAAAATACTGTCCGCTGGCTTGGTAGGGAGAAATGTGAACGTTGAGTAACCAGGCTTCTCCGTTGCGAATGAGTGCAAAGCCATCCCGCAGGTTTGCTCGTCCGGCTCGTACCGATTTTACCTCTGTCCCTGTTAGCTCAATTCCGGCTTCATAGGTTTCTAAAATCTCGTAAAGATAGCGAGCTTGGCGATTATCGCTGAGCATTTTAACTCTTTCTTCTTTTCCCATATTTTTGAGCGTAATCTTATTAAAACTAACTGGTTAATACCTAATCAAGAAATTTCCAACGAAGATTAATTTTCTTACCATAGCACCTAAACGCGATGAGGCTCTGATCGCAAAAGTTAGCAGTAAGCAAGAACAGCTTAAAGAGAGGACTTGGGCGGCTCCGTTACCGCCATCAACCCTAATTCTAAAGGCAGCGAGGACACGCTACAATAAGCTGAGATAGAAAAGCGGTGTCGCAAATCATGCCACAATTTTTACTCACTTGGCTCCTTACTGCTCTATCTCTAGTAGTAACGGCTTATCTCGTTCCAGGAATTACCGTCGATGGTGTCAGTGCCGCTGCGATTGGAGCAATTGTTTTAGGATTAGTGAATGCGATCGTTAAACCAATCCTCATTGTTTTAACACTACCGTTAACGCTGTTTACGTTTGGTCTATTTTTGTTTGTTGTTAATGCGATCGCCCTCAGCTTGGTTGGCTTGCTTACTCCTGGTTTTACTGTTGCTGGCTTTGCGGCGGCTCTGATTGGGTCTATTATTCTTTCCATCGTATCAGCAATTTTAAATATTGCCTTTGGCAGCAAACGACGATAGAGAATGCCCTAGAAAACCTCTCAGGCTCTTCTATATCTTTGGAGCGCATCTAAAACGCAGGAAGTCAAATAGCCATTATCTGTATAGCAGTCTTACTTCAACAAAAGTCAGTTTTGCATTTTAGTTTTTTGTTGATGGTTCATTGTTCATTGCGTATTTCACCAGGCAGATCTTGAAAGTTTGCAGTCGTTAAAACACCTATTAACAAAACGAAAACTGTTATCGGCTCGCCCCTGCTAATTGTCTCACCTATACCCCCTCGGCGAGATCATCCAGTTAGCAAACAAGCGTGTACTGCCGTTGCCAATTAGTACAGTCGTTAACATATCAATCGGAAACTGGAGCATCTTCTCTAGGGTGGTCAACGTTACTTGCTCGTCGTCTCGGTAGGCGGAACGAACAATCGCCACGGGAGTAGTAGAAGCGCGATGCTGAAGAAAAATTTGCTGTGCTGCCACGATCTGCTGAGTGCGCGTTTGCGATCGCGGATTATAGAGAGCCGTTACGAAATCCGCCGCTGCCGCTGCCTCCAGTCGCTGCTGAATCACTTTCCACGGCGTGAGCAGATCGCTTAAGCTAACGGCACAGAAGTCGTGCATCAGCGGTGCGCCGACCCTTGCCGCCGCCGCCTGGAGAGCGGTAATGCCCGGAAATACCTGCACTTGAGGCGTTTTGCCATCCCATCCCTGAGCCTGAAGTTCTTCTAACACTAATCCGGCCATCCCGTAAATTCCGCAGTCCCCAGAGGACGCCACCGCCACCGACAATCCCCACTGCGCTAGCTCTATCGCCCGCTGTGCCCGCTGCTTCTCCTGGGTAATGGGGAACGCTTCTACAATTTGCCCCGGACGCTGTAGAGGAGCAATGAGCTCCAGGTAGAGAGTATAGCCGACCACAACATCTGCCGCCGTGATCGCCGCCTGTGCTGCGGGAGTAATTTGCGCTAAATTGCCCGGACCTGTCCCAATCAGCCATAGCTGTCCGGTGCGCCCCGTATATTCTAGGGTCGATTGGGCGATCGCCACCGTCACGGCTCCCGGTTCTCCCTCTAGTCGAAACACCTGTTTTGGAACGAGCAGGTGGGACTCAGAGCAAGCCAGCATCGCCGCCGCTTCTGCCACGCTCGGAGTACCGACTGCTTGCTCGACAACTTCAGAAGGAGTAGGGACAGCTACTTGGCGCAACTGTGCGGCTGAGAAGGTTTTTAAAGGAAAGCGATCGCGGCACAGTTTTAAAATTCCAGCTTCGTCGGCTTTAAGAGCGATCGTGGCAACTCCAGCGATCGCTTCTTGTGCTAAATGAGCCCGTTGACAAACTTGTTCAACGGCGGCTGCAATTGTGCGCGCGGAGGTTCCCCGTTCGCAGCCTACTCCTACCCACAGTACCCTCGGATGCCACTGCGCTTTCGGGAAGTCAGACTGGGGTGAAAACTTTCGCGCGGTGGGGCTAATCCAAACCCGAGCTTTGGGGGCAATAGATGCCTTGTTGGTTTTCGTCTGTTCGGGAAACCCAAAATAGAACGGATGTTGCGGCGGTAGCTGCTCTTGCCACAACGTTGAACCAGCTTCCTGAATCACCTGTACTGTATCTCCCCGAGCAATTGCAGCGCTCACTTCCGTCCAGTCTCCCTCTCCTCGTCGCCAGCCAAACGGCTCTCCTAACACGTCAATTCCTGGTAGCTTTAATAAGGCTGAAGAGCCTGTGATGATGGGAGTGGCATTCAGTTGCCGCGCCAAGATTTGGGCTAAGCGATCTGCTCCTCCCTGATGTCCGCTGCATAAACTAATCACTGTGCGACCATCGGGAGTGACAACAACCACAGCCGGATCGCTGGCTTTATCTTCGAGTAGCGGAGCAATCAGACGAACTACGGCCCCTACCGCTAAGCAGAACACAAAAGCGCGATGGGAGGACCAGAGAGAACCGATATGCTCTTTGAGAGAAGCGGTGTAAACCTGGGTATTGTCTCTGCTAAGAGATGGGGGAACCCAGATTCGGATGTTGGCACTCTGACCCAGAGGGGTGAGGGTTTGGACAGCTTGAGGAGTGGTAGCGATCGCAGCAAGAGGAAAATAAGGAGCCAAAGCTTGGCTGAAACGGAATTGGTTGCCTGTCATGAAGCGAGCATCGAGTAGTTATCTCGATCTACTCTAGCGTTTCGGCGCTTTGGACACTCTTTCAGGTCTCAGTGACAGAGCCTTGAAGTCTCTAATCTCGACTGCTTTAACCCTCGATATTATAGAAATAGATTCAGCAACTCTTTTTCAGCCTTCCTGCTATGAACCGACTGAAAAAACTGACAGAGACTCTTACTAACCTGGGAGGACAGTCTTCTAAAAGTGAGACAATCCTGCTATTTGATTCAGCAGCAGCGGCTTCGGATGTGGCGTTTATGGTCAAGGGTGAATGGGATGGCGCTAACGGTGTTATCGTGTCATCAGCAGACCGAGAGGCGTGGGAGACCGCAGCAACTTTAGCAGGAGCGAACTGGTGTCATCCTGGAGAAAAGGCCACTTTACTGACCCCATTAAGTACAGCAGCGTTGCTCACTCGTTATCAAGCCGGGGAAAGACATTTCTGCAACGCTAACCTGCGCTGTGCTGTTTTAACTGATTGCGATTTGGCAGGAATTAACTTGAGTTGGGCTAAACTCAGCTTTGCTCAGCTAGCAAAAGCTAATCTAACTAAGGCTGATTTAACAGCGGCTGAGCTGAACGACGTCACTTTGGATGGAGCCTGTTTGATAGACACGCATCTGTCTAGAAGTATCTTGAAGAAAGCGAGTCTTGTCGGTGCTGACTTGAGAGGAGCTAACCTAGCACAAGTCGATCTCAGCAGTGCTTTGTTGGCTGGAGCGGATTTAAGAGGAGCTAACCTAACGCAAGCCGACCTGAGAGGTGCTTGTCTTGATGAAGTAAAATTAGCGGCAGCAACGTTAACAGGAGCTAAGTTGACGGCAGGACAACTTTCTGATGCTAACCTCTAGAGTCTGTTCGCAATCCTATAATTTAGCAATCGTTCGCTCATGGTTTGCTTCATTCGTTGATTTCTGCTGTATTTTCTTTTGATTGTCTTAATTGGGAGGAGTGACTACGGGCGATCGCCTTCTCAGCTAGCGTTCGGAAAGATGGAAATACCGGAGCGCATTGTCGTTGAAAAATTTGAGGTTGTTGGCAGCAGCGTCCTTACTGTCATTAGCCCGCGCTCCGGTTCCAAAGTTGGGCGTGTTTAGATTGATTTTAATGGCGTTCCTTGCTACAGCCTCAAACGCTGGCTGAATCGCTTTGAGGACACTACATCGGTACAGCAGGCAATTTGCGATCGCGTCCTGTCTCTTGTCAACCTCATTTACTGATTGAGTTTCCGCTTTAGATAACCCGAACACGTATACTTTCTGTGGAGTTGTCGGTAAACTTAGGGTAACTAATCAGAGGCTGAGCGATAATACCGGAATTTGAGTTACTCCATCACTTTACTTTTCTTATACCATTTACCGAAAGTAGTCAGATAGTTCCTTAAACTAACCAAGCATTGGAGGTTCAAGGGCAAAGAGCTGCTGTGCTTCCCTTTCCCCTTGACCCCTTCCCCTTTCCCCCAACTCATCAAGTCTCCTATTACTT
>JBHJGN010000056.1:0-60782 GCA_050331735.1 Cyanophyceae cyanobacterium | reverse complement strand
ATAGTGAAGAAATATAAAGTAGGCATTTGTAATGGAACCGCTTTATCAATATGCCTGGCTCATTCCAGTTCTGCCCCTGGTCGGAGCCACAATCGTTGGAATAGGGCTAATCTCCTTTGGCAAAGCAACGGCTCGCCTGCGACAGGTGAACGCTGCTTTCATCGTCTCCCTCTTGGGATGGGCGATGGCGCTCTCCTTTGCGCTTCTGTGGAGCCAAATTCACGGACATGAAGCGGTCACTCGCACCGTCGAGTGGGCCGCTGCCGGGAATTTTCATTTATCGATGGGATATACCATCGACCCGCTGACTTCGTTAATGCTTGTCATTGTCACCACCGTAGCTTTCCTGGTGATGATCTATACCGATGGCTACATGGCTCACGATCCGGGGTACGTGCGTTTCTATGCCTACTTGAGCCTGTTTAGCGCTTCCATGTTGGGTTTAGTCGTCAGCCCCAATCTGGTTCAGGTTTACATTTTTTGGGAACTGGTGGGTATGTGTTCCTACCTGCTGATCGGCTTTTGGTACGACCGCCGCGCGGCGGCTGATGCTTGCCAAAAAGCGTTTGTGACGAACCGAGTCGGTGACTTTGGTCTTCTGCTAGGGATGTTGGGGCTGTACTGGGCAACCGGCAGCTTTGAATTTGACGTGATGGGCGAACGGCTGCAAGATCTAGTGGCCACCGGAGCCATTAGCGGCGCCCTAGCGGCTCTGTTTGCCATTTTGGTCTTTTTGGGTCCAGTGGCGAAATCAGCTCAGTTCCCGCTACAGGTATGGCTCCCGGACGCGATGGAAGGTCCGACTCCGATTTCGGCCCTGATTCACGCTGCCACTATGGTAGCGGCAGGGGTCTTCCTGATTGCCCGAATGTATCCGGTGTTTGAACCAATTCCCGAGGCGATGAGCATCATTGCCTGGACAGGAGCCTTTACCGCCTTTCTCGGAGCCACCATTGCTCTCACTCAAAATGACATCAAAAAAGGCCTAGCCTACTCCACCATTTCCCAGCTTGGGTATATGGTAATGGCGATGGGTATTGGAGCTTACAGTGCTGGGCTATTTCACCTGATGACTCACGCTTACTTCAAAGCAATGCTGTTCCTGTGTTCTGGCTCGGTAATTCACGGGATGGAAGCGGTGGTAGGTCATAATCCAACTCTGGCTCAGGACATGCGCCTGATGGGGAATTTGCGGAAATTCATGCCGATTACCCAGCTCACGTTCCTAATTGGGACGCTCGCTATTTGTGGGATTCCTCCGTTTGCTGGCTTCTGGTCGAAAGATGAAATTTTGGGACTGGCGTTTGAGGCCAATCCGGCTCTGTGGTTCATCGGCTGGTTCACCGCTGGTCTAACGGCATTCTATATGTTCCGGATGTACTTCATGACCTTCGAGGGGGATTTCCGAGGCAACGACACCTCGATCCGCAAGTCCTTAATGGAGGATGCAGCAATGATGCAGCCTGCTTTTGGTCCTGGAGCAATGGATGTGAAGGAGCTCGAAGCTCACGGTCATGAAGCAGAGGCTCACGGTCACAGTGATTCCCCTCACGAATCACCGCTGACGATGACTCTGCCACTACTGCTGTTGGCCGTACCGTCGTTTGCGATTGGCTGGATTGGCCGACCCTGGGCGAACTATTTTGAAGAGTTTATTCATCCTCCGGGAGAAGCCGTCATTGAAGCGTCTCACTTCGACTGGAGCGAGTTTTTGATTATGGCGGGAAGTTCTGTCGGCGTGGCTCTGATTGGCATCACCGTTGCGTCGCTGATGTACCTCCAGGGCAAAATCGATGCGGCGGCGATCGCCCAGCGTTTTCCAGCGCTCGATCGGCTGTTTTCCCAGAAGTGGTACTTTGACGAAGTTTACGACTTTCTCTTTGTTAAAGGAATGCGCCGTCTGGCTCGCCAGATCATGGAAGTGGACTATAAAGTTGTGGACGGAGCCGTTAACCTCACGGGTTTAGCAGCAATCGTCAGTGGAGAAGGCTTGAAGTACCTCGAAAACGGTCGCGCTCAATTTTATGCGCTGATCGTGTTTGCGGCGGTTTTGAGCTTTGTTATTGTCTCTAGTATTGCGTAGAACAACGGGAGTAAAGGGCAGTTACCCTAGCTCCCCGATACCTTCATCACTATGACCAACTTTCCCTGGCTAACAACAATTATTCTCTTCCCCATCGCTGCCTCATTGCTGATTCCTTTAATTCCCGACAAGGACGGCAAAACGGTGCGGTGGTATGCTCTGATCGTCGGGCTGCTCGACTTTGCGCTGATCGTCTACGCTTTTTATACCCAGTACGACCTCTCTAACCCAGAACTTCAGTTAGTCGAACGCTATACCTGGGTAGGACCGCTTGACCTCAACTGGTCAGTGGGGGCAGATGGGCTATCGATGCCGCTGATTATCCTCACCGGGTTTATCACAACTTTGGCAACGATGGCGGCTTGGCCAGTGACCTTCAAGCCAAAACTGTTCTATTTTCTCATGCTGGCGATGTACGGCGGTCAGATTGCCGTGTTTGCGGTGCAGGACATGCTGCTATTCTTCCTGGTGTGGGAACTAGAACTCGTTCCGGTATATCTCATTCTGTCAATTTGGGGCGGGAAGCGGCGACTCTATGCGGCAACAAAGTTCATTCTCTATACTGCTGGCGGCTCGCTGTTTATTTTACTGGCAGCGCTGACAATGGCGTTTTACGGAGATACCGTCACCTTTGATATGAGTGCGATCGCCGCTAAAGATATTGGGTTCAATCTTCAGCTTCTGCTCTACGGGGGCTTTTTAATTGCCTACGGCGTGAAGCTGCCGATCTTCCCGCTGCATACTTGGCTTCCTGATGCCCACGGAGAAGCCACCGCCCCTGCCCACATGCTGCTGGCGGGTATCCTGCTCAAGATGGGGGGCTACGCCCTGCTGCGGATGAACGTAGGAATGCTGCCCGATGCCCATGCCGTATTTGCCCCCGTCCTGGTAATTCTAGGGGTTGTCAATATCATCTATGCCGCGCTGACCTCTTTTGCTCAACGGAACCTGAAGCGCAAAATTGCCTACTCCTCCATCTCTCACATGGGTTTTGTCCTGATTGGCATCTCCTCGTTCACTGGACTAGGCACCAGCGGCGCGATGCTGCAAATGATTTCCCACGGCTTAATCGGAGCTAGCCTGTTCTTTATGGTGGGAGCTACCTACGACCGTACCCATACCCTGATGCTCGACGAGATGGGTGGTGTCGGTCAGAGGATGAAGAAGGTGTTTGCCATGTGGACAACTTGTTCGTTAGCTTCGCTGGCACTACCGGGGATGAGCGGCTTTGTGGCTGAATTGATGGTCTTCGTTGGTTTTGCCACTAGCGATGCCTACAACTCCACTTTCAAGGTGCTAGTCGTCTTCCTTGCTGCTGTGGGCGTCATTCTGACTCCGATCTATCTACTGTCGATGCTGCGGGAGATGCTCTATGGACCGGAGAATCAGGAATTGGTCAGTCATCAAGAGCTGGTCGATGCAGAACCACGAGAAGTATTCATTATTGCCTGCTTGCTGATTCCGATTATCGGTATTGGTTTGTATCCGAAGCTGGTAACCCAGATTTACGATGCCAGCATTTCTCAACTGACCGCTGTAGCGAGGGATTCTGTCCCGACGCTAGCGGGTTCAGGAGCAGTGGCTCAGAGTGAACCAGCATCGGTTTGGAGAGCCCCTGCGATTCAGTAAAGTGGTTAAAACCACAGTTTAATTAAAGGACAGTGTTTGATGCACTGTCTTTTTCTTTATCAATAGAAATCAACAATTTACGTCGTTCGACACCACTGCCACTCCACGGCGCTCTGCTGATTCTCAATAGCAATAAAATCTCCTACAATTGCTAACGACTATTTGCGCTGCTTCCCCTAGGCATGACTCAGCTTACTCAAGCCTTGACGCTATTTTTCAGTTTATTTGTGACTGCCCTTCCTTTTCTGCTGTTCGGAATTGTTGTTTCTAGTTTCCTGCTGGTGTTTATTAAAAAACAGTGGCTTAGCGATCGCTTTCCCAAAAATCCGCTGTTTTGTGCAGTGATGGGGAGTTGCCTAGGGGTAGTCATACCCGTGGGTCAATACGGCAACGTTCCTGTTGCCAGACGCTTAATTTTGCAAGGAGTCCCCCTGCCAGTCGCCATTAGTTTTCTGGTGGCGGCACCAATCGTTAACCCGATGACAATCTGGTTGAGTTGGCAAGCCTTGCAAGCCCCTGGCACTTACATTCCAGAATCCCACCTCGTTTTTCAAGTTGCGTTTGCTTTACTAACGGCAATCGTTTTAGGCTTGATTTTTGGAGCCTACAAAAATCGTCGGCAGAACTCAGTCTTAAAATCTTCTCTTCTTTTGTCTGGAACTTTCTTGGTGCCAAGCCACAGAAACAGCCTTACTGAGCTATCCAGTTCTAGGCAAAAGCAGCCTCAAACTGATATTCCGTTGAGGCTTTTAAACAACATCCGCCAAGAACTGCTCCAGCTAGCGCCGGCTTTAGCTGTCGGGAGTGCGCTCGCCGCTATTGTCAATTTGTTTGTTCCCCACCGCCTTTTCCTAGGACACAACAGCCCGACTCAAATTCTAGCTTCCATGTCGATGGGGATGATATTGTCTACTGGTTCAACAGCTATTCCCTTTGCTATCGGTTCTCTTCCCGTTACTAATGGAGCGCTCCTGTCATTTGGGTTAGCAGGAGCGGTTGTTGATTTGAAATCGGTCAGTTTACTATTGCTTGTTTTCCGCTTTAAACCGCTACTTTATCTGATTATTTTGTTTATTTTACTCACTTTCTTGCTCACTCTCTCCCTAGACTTCTATTTGTAAATAAGCGGTAGCAGGGAGACTATTAAATAAGTCAAATCCAACAACATCTGTAATCATAATTAGCTTTTGTGAATTTGGTGACCGATTTCTGCTAGGTCAATATAAGAATCAGCAAAATTGATCAGGCGATCGCTCGTCATCGAACGCAGTCCTACTACCTCAACTCGCACTCCTTGATAGCAAACAGCATCAACCGCGTAGGCTAAGTCACCATCCCCGCTTACCAAAACTGCCGTATTATAACGACTCACCAACGTCATCATATCGATAGCTATTTCTACAGTCATGTCTGCTTTCTTAGAGCCATCGGAAAATTGAGTGAGTTCCTTGGCAACTACCCGATAGCCGTGGCGACGCAGCCAATGCAAAAAATTCTGTTGCTTATTGTGGCCAGTATCATACCCAGTATAGAAGAATGACCGGAGAAGACGAGAATCAGCCGTTAAACAACGTAACAGCTTAATGTAGTCAATTTCAATGCCAAGCTGCATAGCGGCATGAAAGAGGTTTTGACCATCGACAAATACAGCAATGCGACCGCGGTTATAAGGACTAAATCTGGGCAGTACATCCGCGCTCAGTTTCTCTTGGCTAGCAGGAGAAATTCGGGGTTTCTTTCTCGGAGGAGACGACGAAAGAGGGATTTGATAAGCCTGCATACATTATATTCTTTTACTAATGTGGTTTGTCGTACTGATTGACATTAATATACTGATCAATCCTTCAGTCGCTCATATTCCTAAGGGTAGAGAGCAAAAGAATTGAGAGGAGCAAGTTTAGTTGTCAACTGGTTGAAAACCATAGAATGGCAGGGCGTGAGACCAGTGAGGGCGCTGTCCTTGGTGCCATTGCCAGTGAGCTAGTTCCAATAGGCTAGGGGCCGTATTTCCCAAGCCGACCGGAGCCTTAATCAGGCGGTAGTTTGGTAAAGTGTCAAGCGTTTGCTGCCAAGCATCGGGATTAAGCGTACGGTCAGATAAGCACTCTACTAAACCCGTTCCATCCGGGGAAGTTTGGTAAATGCCGACAAATAGCTGACCGCGACGGGCAGTCATTTCGATAGCGGTGGGTGTGGTTGAAGCAGGGGACCAGGCGATCACCGCTAGAGAGGAAATTGCAAAGAGAGGAACGTTGAGCTGCTGGGCTAAGGTTCGGGCGGTGACAATGCCAATCCGCGTACTAGTAAAGCCTCCGGGGCCTTTAGCAACCGCGACAAACTTAAGATGCCGCCAGGTCTGGGGGGCCAGAAACTCCTTGAGATGAAGGTGTAAACAGGTGGATAGCTCTCGTCCGACCTCCCAAGTTTGAGCACGAGTATCGCCAGCAAAGTTGCTGAGGGCCAGTCCCAATTGGGGGCTAGTTGTGTGTAAAGCAAGACCATAGTGAGGGTCGGAAGACATTAGCACCGCGCTTCAGATTCCTTCGCTTTGTGCTTGTACCTGAAGCTGCTCAATCTGAGTCGGTGTCAGTTGCTGCACGTTGTGATAAACCACGGCAGCACCAGCTTCTGTGAGTCCAGCACGATAGGCATCCTGACGCTGAGGTGAAGACTGAACGTGAGGCGGTAAAATGCCAACTCCAATCCAAAGACGATGGGGTTCAACGGCTTTGGCTTTGGCTACGGTGTACATATCTGCGACCGTATCGCCAACGTAGAAAACCGGACTCAGCTCTATACTGCTCAATTCTAGTAAACGGACAGCGGTCAGCAGACCGGTAGGATCGGGCTTTCCTGGGGCATCCTCCATAGCTATTAAGACGGGAGCTTCTAGCTTTAAACGCCGGCGCAAAATATAGTCAGCAGAACCGCGCGTCGCCCCGCTAAAAAAGCCCCATCGAATGCCGCTCTGGTCGAGCTGAGCGAGATATTGAGGCTTCAACAGCAGCGGCTCCGAAGTGATGTAGCCGTCAAACTCCTTGGGGTCAGTGCCGAGATAGCGAGATTGAAAAAAGGCGACAATATCGTGATAGTCGAGATGCTGAGCGTGCTGACCTTGTTGCCGAAAATATCGGTGGATGAGTTCTTGAGAGGCCTGCCAATCGTTGTTCCAGATTCCTTCAGCTTTAAGCTGGTCAATCTCTTCTTGGGTAGGACGATACCGGCCTGCCGTAAAATTTTCTACCGTGTCGGCGAGTGCTCGTCGATAGGAGCCTGCCACATCGCGGACTACGCCATCTATGTCAAATACAACAATATTGCTCATACGCGCTCTTAAAACCATCACAAACTGACTGAGGCCGTGCCAGCAGACTCCGGGATGGAGGGCGGAGAACCGGGCACTTTAATAGGCTAGAATATACTCCTGTAATATTGACGTTCTAGTAGCCGACTACAATCGGAGGGGCAATTGGATTCAAGATTTATTCTCAAAGTTCTTTGGTTAGATAAAGATGTAGCGATCGCGGTCGATCAGGTAGTGGGCAAGGGAACAAGCCCGCTGACGGCTTATTTTTTCTGGCCGCGTAACGAAGCGTGGAATCAGCTAAAACAAGAGTTAGAAGCCAAGCACTGGATTTCTGAGACTGAGCGCATTATGATTCTCAACAAAGCAACAGAAGTAATTAACTTTTGGCAAGAACATAAACGAGAGACAACAATGGCTCAAGCTCAAGACAAGTTTCCAGATGTGGTCTTTACAGGCACCAATTAGGGCAGCAAGCAATCCCGCAAAATTTAGGGCAGGAATTCTGCCCTAATCTTGTTGGGTCAATTAGGACCAGTGCCTAAACCATTCCGCCTGCTGCTTGCAGATGAGCCCGAGCTCGCTTGAGCGCTTGGGCTGCTTGAATTTGCTGTTGACGATTGTCGCTGCTTTGAGCCTCGCTGACGCGCTTCTGAGCCTCTTCAAACTGAGACTGGGCCTCTTCTTTATTGATATTGTCTCCTAGCTGAGCGCCGTTAACGAGGACTTTGACTTCATCGTTTTCAATTTCGGCAAATCCTCCCATCAGGGCGATCGCTTTCCATTCCTTACCGGGACGGACTCTCATCACGCCTACATCTAACGCCGTTAACAGAGGAGCGTGACCCGATAGAATTCCGAGCTGACCTGTGGTGCTAGGCAAAATAATTTCTTCAGCATCATCGTCCCAAACCGTTCGGTCGGGGGTAATGACTCGTACCGTTAATGCCATAGGGAAATAAGTAGTGAGTGAACAATCGGCGATTGAGTCTTCTCAAGAGCAAAACGATTTTTGCGGCTCTCGTCATTCTTCAATCGCCATCAACGAACCTTAAGTTACTCTTGCTTGAGCTTCTCCGCTTTCTCTCTAGCCTGAGCAATATTGCCAACCAAGTAGAAGGCTTGCTCTGGTAGATCGTCTAGTTCCCCAGAAAGAATCATCTGAAAACCTTTAATCGTGTCTTCTAGAGAGACATATTGTCCGGGTAATCCGGTGAATACTTCGGCAACAAAGAAAGGCTGAGACAGGAAGCGCTCAATCTTCCGAGCGCGGTCTACTGTAATGCGGTCCTCTTCTGACAGTTCGTCCAGACCCAAAATGGCAATAATATCTTGCAGTTCTTTATAGCGCTGGAGAGTAGACTGAACGGCGCGGGCAGTGTTGTAGTGCTCTTCCCCAACGATATTTGGCTGAAGCATGGTGCTGGTAGAGTCTAGGGGATCGACGGCGGGATAAATGCCTTTAGAGGCTAAACCGCGAGACAGCACCGTTGTTCCGTCTAGGTGAGCAAAGGTGGTCGCAGGAGCGGGATCGGTTAAGTCGTCGGCTGGAACGTATACCGCCTGAATGGAGGTAATTGAGCCTTCCTTGGTAGAGGTAATGCGCTCTTGGAGGTCTCCCACGTCAGTTCCCAAGGTTGGCTGATATCCGACCGCCGAAGGCATCCGTCCGAGGAGGGCCGATACTTCTGAGCCAGCCTGGACAAAGCGGAAAATATTGTCGATAAACAGCAATACGTCTTGCTTATTGACATCCCGAAAATATTCAGCCATTGTCAAAGCCGACAGACCGACGCGCATTCTCGCTCCCGGCGGCTCGTTCATCTGACCGTAAACTAGAGCAATTTTTGACTCGTTGAGGTTTTCTTCGTTGATGACCTTTGATTCAATCATCTCATTGTAGAGATCGTTGCCTTCGCGAGTGCGCTCGCCCACACCGCCAAAGACCGACACCCCACCGTGGTTAATGGCGATGTTGTTAATGAGCTCCATCATGATGACGGTTTTGCCTACGCCAGCACCGCCAAACAAACCAATTTTTCCGCCTCGACGGTAGGGAGTCAGCAGATCTAAGACTTTTACCCCAGTCTCAAACACCGTTGGCTTGGTTTCTAGCTCTGTCAGTTTCGGAGCTGGTCTATGAATAGGAAAGGTTTCTTCCGTCCCCACTGGTCCCTGATTGTCAACAGGTTCGCCTAAAACATTGAAAATTCGTCCTAAAGTGGCTTTACCCACCGGAACGCTGATGGGGGCTCCTGTGTCAACAACCTCCATCCCCCGTACCAGACCGTCAGTGCTGCTCATGGCAACAGCGCGGACCTGATTATCACCCAGCAGTTGCTGAACTTCGCAAGTAACGGAGACCTCTTCTCCGGCTTCGTTCTTTCCTTCAACTTTTAACGCATTGTAAATTCGAGGCATCTTGCCGCTCGAAAATTCGGCATCGACGACCGGACCAATGATTTGAGTAATTTGACCGACGTTAGTTTGTTCTGTTGTAGCTACCATGCTGATGTCTAGATTGATGATTAGCTTAAATGGCTTGGGGGAAGTCTTTTAAAGGATTTGCCCTTCCTTAGATTATCACTGTCTGGGGATCTTCGTGGCGATATTGCCAGCTAATTGATGCCCCGGATTCAACCGGAACTGAATGCTCTAACTTTAGGAAAGAAGAGCCAGCGTTTGTCCGAGGCAATTTTCTTCATGCTTCCTGAGATTTTTGGCCCTCGTCCTGGGAGTAGATTAATCGCTCTTCTTAAAACTGTTTACGCTTGTTAACCAAGATTTTTAAGCAAGATTTAAGATTCTTGTCATTTTCGCGAGAGAACGAAAATAGCTCCTATTCTAGAAAAAAGCAATCGCTGGCTACAGTCGCGATGATGCTAACTTGGACTTTCTTAAATTGACTATGAGTATTTGGCCCAATCTCCTTCGTTCTTTACTGCTCACCGCTCTCCTGAGCTTTGCAGCACCAACGATTTTAGTAGGAGGAGCCTTGGCAACTCTTTCTCTGGTTAGCTGCGTTCCTGGCTTTACCGCCTCAGGACAGGCTGGAGCCAATCAAATTCTCGATTTTCTAAGCGTATTTGGTAGCGGAAATTCCGTTGAGGGGATGATGACAATCGGCTTAACGTGCAGTTCGGTTGGGCTACTGTTTGACCTGTTTAATTTCTACTGTTACCAAAATTTGAAAGGATAATGATCGCTTCCCGTTTCGAACCTGGTAGCGACAGCCCGTTTTACAGCAGACTTTCTAAACAATGAAAAGTGGTAGAAGCTTCGTGCTGCTCTACCACTTCAGGCCTGGATCAACTGAGTTTTATCCGGAAAATCCAACCAGGAAAATTCCGATCGCTCCAACAAGAGCTAGGATGGACAGCACAAGACCAGCATTGGGGCTGCCTTTCCAAGAATAGTTTTTGTCTTTCATCGCTTCAAATTGTTAGTATTTATACACCAATTGTGTCACGAGTGGCCACAAAATTCAGCTTTCTAAAGAAAGAAATTCTTGGGGTTACTTGATAGTGTTGTTAGGCGCAGAGAAGTGATGTTGCTTGATATAGCAACTTAATCGCCCTGGGCTGCGTCTACAGCTATAAAGCTACTGAGCATCTCTATATTACTTCAATTCTTACTATGTTGAGGCATTTTTCTTTAGTTTTGCGGCGTTCTCGAAGACGCTGGTTTTACGGTCTGCTCTCTGCTCTTGTCGCTGTCAGCATTACTCTAGCAGCGCCAACGGCGAGCTATAGTTTTTCCTTGTTCGATTTGCTCCTACGGGGAATTCAGGTGGTGCAGTTGTCTAATCTGTCTGCAGAGCGGGAAGTACAGTTAGGCAAGCAAATCAATCAACAGCTAATTCAAGGAGGCCGGATTAAGCTTAATCAAAATCCTCCGCTGAATCGCTACATCAACAGCATTGGCCAGCGTCTTGCTCAAGCAAGTTCTCGTCGCGATCTTCCTTACACCTTCCAAGTCGTTGAAGATAAGAGTGTTAATGCCTTTGCCACCATGGGCGGTTACGTCTACGTTCATACAGGGTTGATTGAAAAAGCCGATAACGAAGCGGAACTGGCGAGCGTGGTGGCTCATGAAATCGGTCATATTGCCAGTCGTCATGCCGTTGAGCAAATGCGACAGCAGGCGATCGCTCAAGGTGTGCTGTCGGCAGCGGGACTAGACACCAGTACGGCGGTTCAGATTGGCGTTGATTTAGCCGTTAATCGCCCCAACAGCCGCGATGACGAATTTCAAGCCGACCAGCTCGGTTTAGAGACTCTCCGACAGGCTGGTTATGCCCCATCAGGAATGGTTAGCTTTATGAGAAAACTGCTTCAGCAAGGCGGCTCTCCTCCGAGTTTTTTAAGTACTCATCCAGCGACCTCAGACCGCATTGCGGCCCTAGAACAAGCCATCGATCCCCAATCTGCCAACGTCGGCGATGGACTAGACAATCAAGCCTACGCGAATCGGGTCGATCCGCTGATCTAAAATTATGTCCCTTTGGGACGGGAAAAGGGGAAAGGGGAAAATGTCCCTCCGGGACAGGGAAAGGGAAAGAAGACAAGGCTGATCGCTCCCTTCCTTTACCCCTGACCCTTTTCCCTTTCCCCCGCGCCGAAGGCGCTATCGTTCCCGCGAGCGCCGCGATGAAATCGACGCTGGTTCTACTTGGGCGATCGCTTTTTTGAGGGGAAGTTTCCGAAAGGTTCCGGCTAAGGTATTGACTTGATAAACCGTTTCTGTGGTCACGTCTAAGGCCGTCAGCCAACCGCTGCGGCGATGATAGGCTCCGGTTTCGATATCGAGCCAACCCGGGCCAGCCGCAATTTGACCCGGTTTGACTCCCGGCAGCGTGAAGGTAATCGTGTGCCCAGTCACAATCAGTTTATCGGCAAAATAGGGCTGAGTCATGCCGTGAAAGTCGTCTCTGACCCAGCAGAACTGTTCTGAGGTCTGTTCTGCCAGAGGAATGTGGGGATGAACGCCAGCATGGGCTAACCAGACCGTCCCCAGGTCAAGATAGGTAGGTAAAGCAGCGATCCAGTCAATGTGTTCTTGGGGAATATGCTTGCCGTAGCTAGCGATGGTTGCACTACCGCCACTATAGAGCCAAGCTTGAAACACTTCCGGGCAAATCTGACCATTCCCTAAAGCGTCAAGCAGCATTTCCTCATGGTTTCCCCGCAGACATTGATAGTTGTTATCCATCACAAACTGGACAACCTGAGCGCTTTTCGGACCTCGATCGATCAAATCTCCGAGAAAATAAACGTCGTCATCCTCTTTGAGAGCAATTTCCTTGAGCAAACTAATGAGAGCATCGTAATGACCGTGTACGTCACCGATAATAATTTGCCGAGGAGAAGTCTTTGCTTGGTTGAATTTAAATATCAAGGGCAGTGCTAAAAGAGAGGGGACTCTACAATAAAACTTTATGGTGATTTATAAATTTAGCCTTCTATTATTAGATATAATACCAAATCTATTTTGAGTAGAGACAGCGTGCTTTCATCACCCCAAGCGATTCGTCTTTTAAAACAGCCTACCAGCACCGCTTGGATAGAGCAGGCGATCGCTCATCTAGACATAATTTTGCTCGATCACTCCAGTTGCGAACGCAAAGCGGCCGGATGTGCGCTGAATTTGATCTTTCGCTATCCATCTAATGAGCGTCTGGTGCGACAGCTAACGGCGATCGCCCAAGAAGAATTAGAGCATTTTGAGCAGGTGAACCAGTGGTTAGACCGCAGGGGCATTCCGCTTGGACCCTTAAAACCGGCTCCCTATGGGGCATTCCTCAAGCAACAGATTTGCCGCAGCGAACCGCAAAGACTGCTCGATTCTCTCCTCGTAGCGGCTTTAATTGAGGCTCGCTCCCACGAACGCTTAGGGTTACTGGCGCAACACTGTCCTGAACCGGAGTTAGCTAAGTTTTATCGTGGCTTGATGGCATCGGAAGCGCGTCACTACGGAGTGTATTGGGTGTTAGCAGACACCTACTTTGAACGAAGTAGCGTGAACCAACGCTCGGATGAACTAGCGGTGGCCGAAAGTGAAATATTGTCAACGCTGCATCCGTATCCAAGAATACACAGTTGACGGGAAGCGCCTTCTCCTGCGGAGACGCTAACGCGTTTACGCAGTTCTTCCGCAGGAAGCACGGCACGGGGAAAGGGAATATCGCTGCGCGATGGGAAAAGGGGAAAGGGTCTTAAGCTGGTAGAGAATCATTAATAACTCTTGGATTGACTGCAAAAGGTTTGATGGCAGATTTAGAACCGCAAGAAGCTTGGTTTAACCAGTTTGCTACTGCCTATTCCTTGGAAGAGCGCAAACGCTGGTATAGCCGAGTAGCTGATACCTACAATCGAGTCAGACCGCGCTATCCTCGGCGTCTGATTGAGCAGATAATAGCGATGGCTCAACTGCCAAGGCAGGCGCACCTATTAGAGATTGGCTGTGGTCCTGGAACAGCAACTCAAACTTTTGCCGAGTTAGGCTTTTCACTAGTTTGTTTAGAACCTAGTCCGGAAGCCTGCCAGCTAGCACAACAGAACTGTCGGGACTATGCAACAGTAGAGATTATCAACACCACCTTTGAAGAGTGGCGACTAGAGACGAAATTTGATGCGGTTCTGGCTGCGAGTGCTTTTCATTGGGTTTCCCCCGAAACTAGATATTCAAAATCGGCTCAAGCTTTAATAGATGGCGGTTCGCTTATTCTGCTGTGGAATACGCCTCCTCATCCGAATTACGAAGTTTACCAGGTGCTGCACGACATTTATCAGGCTCAGGCACCCGCTCTACCGCAGTATGTTCGCTATCATGCGCGACAAACTCACCTGACGAATCTCAACCAGGTGGGGGAAGCGATAGTTAATTCAAAATTGTTTAAAAATTTAGTGTTTGAACAAATGGAGTGCGCAGTGACCTACAGCATTGATGACTATCTGGCACTGTTGAGCACTCTGTCTCCCTACATAGCACTAAACTCGCAGAAACGACATCGTTTGTTTACAGACTTAAGAGCAGCTCTAGAGATAAACTGTGGGAGTACTCTCGATCTTTGCTATCTTTCGGCGGCTCACGTCGCGCAGAAGAGATAGTTGATTGAAAATTGATTCAACAGCGATCGCGTTAAGAATTAGTGGAAGATTATTATCAATCGTACTTAATCCGCGACTGGCAAAGGCTTGACCGCGCTGCCGCCGCTGCGGTCATTCAGCAGGTTTTGCAAGAGTACGGTTTGCCTTGGGAACCCGCAGCAGCCGACCGAGATGTTTTAGACGTTGAAAACTCTTACTTGGCTTCTGGTGGGGAATTTTGGGTGGTTGAAGAGCAAGGCAACATTGTCGGCACGGCTGCCTACTATCCAATTGAGCGCGGACAAAACGCTGTGGAAATACGCAAGATGTATTTACTTCCCAGTGCCAGAGGGAAAGGATTAGGTCAGGTGTTGCTGCAAGCCTTAGAGCAGGCGATCGCTGCTAGAGGGTTTGAGCAAATTTGGCTAGAAACCGCTTCTATCCTGAGAGAGGCCGTGCAGCTATACGAAAACTGCGGCTACCGTCCGGCTTCTGGCGTGGAAACGCGACGCTGCGATCGAGTTTACGTCAAGGATATTGGCCGCCTCACCAAAAATCAGTAACGCTGTAGCCCAACTCCTCTAGCATCTCTCGCAGTAATGGCAGACTCAAGCCAATGACGTTGCTGGGGCAGCCTTCAATTTTTTCTATAAACATCCCGCCCTGACCCTCTAAAGCAAAGCTACCTGCGCATTTGAGGGGCTCACCACTGTTGACATAGGCGAGGATGGCCTCATCGCTGACGGGGGCGAAGTAGACTTTAGTTATACCGCAGCGGAGCAATTGTTTACTTTGGGTTTGGTCGATGAGAGCATGACCGGTGTAAAGATAGCCGAAGTGACCCCGCATTTCCTGCCAGCGAGCGATCGCCGCTGCGGTCGAGTCTGGCTTGCCGTAAATCTCGCCATCCAAAGCTAACACCGAGTCGCAGCCCAAAATTAGGGCATCAGTAAACTGACTTTGAACTACTTCCGCCTTACACTGGGCCAACGTTTCTACCAGCTTTACCGGATCGCGCTCCTGAACCTGAGATTCATCAAAGTTGCTTTGGCAAACAAAGGGCGCAATTCCTGCCATTTTCAACAGCTTGCGACGGGCAGGAGAAGCGGAGGCCAGCACGAATGGGGGAAACATAGGAAGCAGTGACAGCTATCAGTTACCAATGATTTAGTGATTGGGAAGCGGTTGTTGAGTCGATTGCTCACTGGTCACTGTTGTTAGTAAACGGAGAAGGAATCAACGATTGTGCGGAAGGAATCTGAAACTTTTGGCCAGCGTCCTTGTCGCGTAGAGAGGTTGAAAGTAAACAATTTACCTCGGCTAACGGCAACGCTGGCTAAATTATGACGCTCTTGGTCATCGGGTAATTTTACCTGATATTCTAGGGTGTAATAGGTTTTGCCGTCTTTCTCATGAGATTCAGCACTGAGAAATTCTGCTTGACGATTGGCATTAGCGTTGCTGTTGGCGATTTGTAAAAATCGATAGCCTACTTCTGAAGGGGTTCCCAATTCTGCCACCGTTTTTTCTTCAGGAACGCTACTGATAATTACGCTGAGATTTTCTGTGCGTTCAACAATATCTCGAAAGACAACATCAACTCCCTCGGATGCTTGTTTAACATCGACAGGAACCCAGCCGTTGGGATACAGAAATTCGTAGCCCTTCAAACTATTGACATAGCTTTGTAAACCAGCAACGCTGCTGATACAACTGCTTAAATTGATACTAAGCATTAACAGCAGAGCGGCAATAATTTTTTTAAACATATTTTTGTTTGCTAACCCTGTCTACTCTATCTTCTCATCTTTTGTGCTGTCCAATGTTTGACTAGCGGGATCCTTTGAAGGATAAACACGTAGCCATGCGGTTTAAGAACTGAGCAATCGTGCTTTCTCTGAGCGCTCCACCAATTTGAGAAAATTTTTCTAAAATTAAAGGCGGACTATCGAAACTCCGTAGTGAGTAACATGAACAGCATTCTTAGTTTAGGCGTCGTTACCGCGCTCTCGCTTCCCTTGGCTATCCATGCTCAAACAGAACCACAGCTTAATATAGACCCCCTAGAGTTGGAACAACCGGCTGAGGACGAACCCGCTGAATTAAGTGCTGTTGAGCTATACAATCGTGGGGTTGATAAGCTATCGACGGGAGACTATGAGGGAGCGATCGCCGACTTTGATCGCTCTATTCAGCTTGAGGAAGATGTTGATGCTTACTATAATCGCGCTTTTGCTCACCATATTTTAGGGAATTACAACCGGGCCATCGCAGACTATAGCGAAGCGATTGACCGAGATTCTGAATTTACCAATGCTTACGGTAACCGCTGCTACGCTTACTACCAAATTCAGGAATACGCAGCGGCGATTGAAGACTGTACCGAGGCGATTGCCCTCGATCCGAGTAACGCCACCTTTTTTATCAGCCGAGGAAACGCTCAAGATGACTCTGGTTCTCCAGAAGAAGCCCTCGCTGACTATGATGAAGCCATTCGCCTCGATAGCGAGAATGCCAGAGCTTATTACAATCGGGCGCTCGTTTATTCTCGCTTAGAAGACTACGAGCAGGCTGTTGAGGACTATACGCAGAGCGTTCAGCTTAACGAAGAGTTTGCCGAAGCTTATTACAATCGAGGCTTAACCTACTTTAAGCTAGAGAATCAGGACCAGGCGATCGCCGATTTGGAGCGAGCGGCGGAAATTTTTGCGGCTCAGGGAAAAGACGAACAAACTCAGCAAGTAACGGAAGCGCTCAGGGTGATTTCAGAAAATGGGACATCCGGGGTCAGAGAAAACGTGCCGTAAAACGGAGCTTCCTCTGACTGGGTGAACTGGATTTTTCTAGTCATTCCAGAGCGAGCTACGGTGGTTAGAAAAAGCTAAGAGACAGAAGAGGCCACGAACAGCAATCCCCCAACGATAAGCAGGGCAACTACCCCTAAAATAACAAAGTTACGCTTCTCTGTTTTGGTCGGTTCGTTAGCTTGATAAACTTTCGGCTCTGCCGCAAAGTTATTTAGTCTTCCACCTTCTTCTTCTGTATAAGGCATAAATCAAATCCTTTTTTCAAACATCATATAGATAACGACTATCTTGCAAATGATATTGCCGAGACAACATTACTATTCTTAATAGAATAATACAAAAGTTTACATTGGCCAAATTTATGAGCGTATTACTGGACTGCCATGATGATGAACGAGATACCATTTTTGGGCCATCTTTTGGAAAACATTCGTCGCCATTGACTGTGCCTGTAATCTTCTCCCGCGAACAACTTGCAGCACATTTTCTGCAAGCACCACATAGGCAACGTGAGCGCCAATTTCGGTAGAGATAATTTCTGTGTCAATCTCCAGGTAGTTTGTGTTCTGAAAGATCTGCTCCCAGGAACGACGAATTTGCTGCCAACCTTGCAGTGCGTCTCCTCCGGGATGAATACACAAAGCGCCTGTTCCTTGGGACCACACCAAGCTCATGGCCTGGATATCTTTCTTCTCGAAGGCGCGGTAGAAAGCTTCATTAACGGCGATGACTGTCGCTTTGTCATTCATGAATCGCTGTTGAGGGGTGTACCTGAAAGGAACTGCTGTCGTAATTGTCCGGTCACCCAAGGTAGAATCAACCGAGCATTTTTGGCGACGGGATGAGGCATCAAAACACTACAGTCATGCTATCAGCCTACAGCGTTTAGTCACCTAGAAAACTGAACGAGACGAATAAACGGCAAGGTTGCTACTATAAAGCAATAACCGTTAATTTTTGGTGAAAACTTTATAGAGCGCAGACATCGCTCAACGTTAGTGCTGTAAATAAAATGATGAAGTCGAAGTTGTGGCATCGAATCGGGACTCATGCAGTGGCGTTGCTGCTTGGCATCGCGCTGGCCTTTAGCAGCATACAGATGTTGTCTTCCCAGGCAGAACCAGTGACGGGTGAATCGAGGTTGATGAGTGCTAATGCTGAGTTAACCGTAGCCCAAGCAGCCCCGGTAGACAGTCCGCGTCGGTTTGTGTCCGCCGCTGTTGCGCAAACGGGACCGGCAGTGGTGCGATTAGATACCGAAAGAACCGTGACCCGGCGGGTTGAGCCGTTCTTTGACGATCCCTTCTTTCGAGACTTTTTCGGTGATCGCCTGCGTCCGCAAATGCCGGCAGAAAGACAGCTTCGCGGTCAAGGCTCGGGCTTTATCGTAGATAAAAGCGGCATCATTCTCACGAATGCCCACGTGATCAGCAAAGCTGACCGCGTCACCGTGACGCTTAAGGATGGTCGTACTTTCGATGGAGAAGTGCGAGGCACCGATGAGGTGACGGACTTGGCGGTGGTTAAAATTGAGGCTCAAGGAGAAGACCTGCCCGTGGCGCCGTTGGGAGACTCAGCTCTGGTCGAGGTGGGAGATTGGGCGATCGCCGTAGGCAACCCGGTGGGATTAGACAATACAGTGACTCTAGGCATTATCAGTACCTTAGATCGCTCCTCGGCTAAAGTCGGTATTCCCGACAAGCGGGTAGACTTTCTGCAAACCGATGCCGCCATTAACCCCGGTAACTCTGGCGGTCCTCTGCTCAACGACCGCGGCGAAGTGATCGGCATCAATACGGCGATTCGCGCCAACGCGATGGGCATTGGCTTCGCCATTCCGATTAACAAAGCGAAAGCGATCAAAGATACCTTAGCCGCTGGCAGACAGGTGCCTCACCCCTACGTCGGCATTCAGATGGTCAATCTTACGCCAGATCTCGCTCAACAAAATAACCAAGACCCCAACTCGCCGTTTCTCGTCCCGGAAGTAGAGGGAGTGCTGGTGGTGCGCGTCTTACCGGATACGCCCGCAGAAAGAGCCGGAATCCGCCGCGCCGACGTGGTGACGAAGGTTAATAACAAGCCCGTGACCGACAGTGGAGAACTCCAGTCTCTTGTAGAAAATAGCGGCGTTAATCAAAACCTCCGCTTGACGATTGTGCGGCGCGATCGCACGATGGAGGTAACGGTCAGAACCGCTCAGCTACAGAGTCAAACAAGGTAGGGAATCTACGGACGAACCATCACCTCTTTGGCATTGCTGATGAAAGACGATGAAGTTGCTAGTATGTCAGCTAATAGCTATTAGCTCTTAGCCTCTAGCTCATTTAGCGTGGTCGAGGAAATTAGCAACTGTTTACTTTTCATCTCATTATTCAGCAACGCCACCTCTTTAAACTATGATGCTGCGGACGTTATTAACCTGCCTATTTTTGTTTTCTAGTCAGCTCCCTAACCTCGCTCAGTCTCCTCAGCCTAATTCTCAAGAATCCGGCGATGGTCCTCTTGTTGTTGGCGTGAGCAATCTCCCGCCGTTTGCGATCAAAACTGGCAACGACTGGGATGGAATCGGCGTTCATCTCTGGCGAGAGGTGGCGCAGGAACTAGATTTAGACTACGAGTGGCGTGAACTTCAGCCTAGGGACGTGACCAATCGGCTGCAAGATGGCACCGTTGATGTAGCGATCGCCGTCACAGCCACGGCCTCAGCAGAACAGCAGATCGATTTTGCCCAAAGCTACTTCCGGTCATCCCTTGGCATTGCGAGACGGAAGCAGGGCGCTCTGCTAGCCATTGCCAGAGCCGTTGTCTCGCCTCAGTTTCTAAGAGTCTGTCTGGGGCTGGCAGTTCTCCTGGCCTTCATCGGCGTGTTGGCGTGGCTGTTTGAACGACAAACAAACGAAGAAATGTTTCATGGTCATCCTGTCCGCGGTATCTGGGCAGGCTTCTGGTGGGCAGGGGTAACAATGACGACCGTTGGCTATGGGGATAAAGCCCCCACAACAGTTGCCGGAAAAATCTTGGCCCTTCTCTGGATGTTAATGGCGATGGGAATTACGGCCAGCCTCACGGCCTACCTGACTTCATCGGTGCTGAGTCAAGTTCAACAAGTTCAGCTACAAGACTTAAATAACCAGCAAGTAGGCAGCATCGCCAACTCTAGCAGCGCCCAGTATTTACAGCAGAAGCAAATTCAATTTCAGTCGTTTTCTACTCCTTTAGAAGGTCTTCAGGCTGTTAGAGATGGCGACATTGATGCGTTTGTTTATAGCGCTGCTTCGCTTCAGTATCTCAATCAGGACGCTTTACAAAATACTCTCCAGGTGAAATCAACCGACGTTAGGACACGCCAGTTTGCCTTTGCGCTTCCAGAAAATAGTGAATTACTAGAGCAACTGAACCACCAAGTACTGCAAGAACTCAATGAACCGGACTGGCAAGACACCATCGAGCGCTATTTACCCAACTCAGGGCAGTAATACCAAGTCTAGACAGTGAAGCTACAGATGTATAGTCAGGGAAAAGGGTCAAGGGGAAGGGGAAAAGTTAGCAGGATTCTCTGCCCGTCTAGCCTCTGAACTGGCAAAGGGGATCCCGAGTGTATCGCTGGAATGAGTCGTCCTAAGACAGCATCTGGACTGTTACCTAAAGCCCATCTTTGCCTTTCACTCCCTCAACAATGCGGGAAAGCTGGCTTTTCTCATCGATACTAATGCGAGTCGGGGAACCGCTAATGATTCTTTCGTAGTTGCGGAACGAATCTTTGATCTGCGGTCCCTGCTGGCTGATGGTGTATTCGCGAATGCCCGTGTCGTGCCAGGAACCTCGCATTTTAAACACATTTATGGCTCTGGCCATTTCTCCGCGAATCTCGACGTACTGAAGCATGATGATCGTGTCGGTAATGGTCGAGATATGGGATTCGGTGATTGAGTGAGACCCCATAAACTGGTCGGTGGTATTGGTGAAAAAGCCAGTAATTTCCTCCTGTTTAGCATAGCCCGTTACGCCAATGACAAACTGGCGAAACGCATTATTTGTCACTCCTCTAGCCAGCGCCGAGAGAGAATCAATGGCAATCCGAGTGGGCTTGAAGTGCGTGATTTCTGATTTGATACTCTGCAAGTGATCTTCTAACCCAGCGGATTCAGGGTAAGAACAAATCAGCTTGAGTAAACCTTGCTTTTCCATTTCTTCAAAGTCAATGCCCCAAGAAGAGGCATTGCGCGATAGCTGTGCTCTCGACTCTTCATAGGCAAACAGAATCGTTTTTTCGCCGTTGCGGCAGCCTTCATGCAGAAACTTACTGACCAGAAGAGTTTTTCCGGTTCCCGTTGCTCCTGTCGCGAGAATAATAGAATCTTTGAAAAAGCCACCACCGCACATTCCATCGAGAGTCGCAATGCCTGAAGAAATCCGCACGTTGGAGGAGCGCTGCGTGAGACGCATTGCTCCAAGGGGAAAGATATTGATGCCGTCTTCGGTAATGGTGAACGGATATTCTCCTTTCATGTGAGAGGTTCCCCGCAGCTTCATAATTTCGATGGTGCGGCGACGGCGTTCTCCTTCTAGGACATTACGCAGAATGACAACGTTATCGGAGACAAACTCTTCGACTCCGTAACGGGCAATCGAGCCGTAATCTTCGGTTCTTTCAGTGGTGAGAATCGCCGTCACGCCTAGCTGCTTGAGCCGAACGACCAGCCGAAAAATTTCTCGGCGGACGACCGACGAAGTATCGTACTGTTGAAAAATGGCCGTGATCGAGTCAAGAGAAACTAACTTCGCCTGGTACTTGCGAATCGCATACTGAATGCGCTCAATCAGCGCTGAAAGATCGAAATGGCCGACAACTTCTTGTCCTTCCGGGTCGGGGGAAGCATCAAGAATGAATAGCTTTCCGGCATCGATCAACTGCTGCAAGTCCCAGCCAAAGCTATAGGCATTTTCTAAGATATCTTCTGGAGACTCTTCAAACGTGACGAACAAACCTGGAGAGTCGAAATGGCGAATGCCATTATAGAGGAATTGAATAGCTAGTAGCGTTTTTCCAGTTCCAGAGGTGCCGCTGACGAGGGTAGTTCTTCCCAACGGTAATCCACCGTGGGTAATTTCATCAAACCCTTCAATCATGGTGCGACTTTTGCGGATGCCCCTGATTTCTCGTTTTTGGCTACTGGTATTTTGATTCATGATCTCATCGACGGCCACTAGCTCATCCTCCTTTATTAGCGATTGGCAAAAATATGGCTTTAACCTTCTCCAACTAGCTCTTTGTGGAGAAGATCTAAACCAATTAACACTCTTTCCCGATCGGAAAGATCGCCAATAATTTTGCGAACGGGAGGCGGTAATACTTTGGACAAGGTTGGCGTTGCCATAATTTTATCTTCCTCCGCTAGCTGGGGATTTTGCTGCACGTCGATCACTTTGAGAGTATAAACTCCTTGAAACTCTTGATCTAAAATATTTCTCAGGGTTTTTAAAGCCCGCACAGAATTGGGAGTATTGCCGGAAACGTACAGCTTGAGAATATAGGTCTTTTTTATTTTATTCATCGGACTCCGTTGCTGCTTGGCGTGTATGGCATTTCGCAACATCCATTTAGGTTTCAGAAATTAGCTGTAGCAGAGATTCTCTGGGAACGGAACGGCGGTACATTTCACCTAAATGAGCAATGACATCAATTAAGGTAAGTCGATAGTCCAGCAGAATTTCCTCACTTCTCCCTTCGAGCTTAAGCTGTTGAGAGAACTGCTGCATTAACTCCATATGAATTTCTAAAACCTGCGAAACCGAAAGATCGCTCAAAAACGCCTGATTAACGAACTGGTCGATGAGCGGCTCGGTTGGTTGGTCTTGGACAAAGTAATTGAGGATAATCTCTTGATACTGCGATCGCAGAGTTCGTAAAAATTCTTGTTTGGCTTGCGGAGATAGATTACAGTAAAATTTTTCAGGATTTCGTTGATAGTACACACCCAAATAGCCCAGTCTTTCTCTCAGCTTCTGCGCTAAGCGCTGCTGAAGCGTCGTTGGTTGGTCAGCAGACGGTGGCGAAGCTGGCTCAACCTCCTGCTTAGAGTCCAGAGCACAGCTCGTTCCTAGACGCAAAAATTGAGCGATCGCCCGGTCGAGAGCGGCAGCAATCGACGCAATTTCCGTCGCGGCCAAATGAACTTCGCTACTGTGGTATAAATAAGTGGGAGTAGCCGCCTGATAGTTTGGCTTCCCATCATCTTCCGGGCTTGAATCTGACTGAATGATGACAACTGGCAGTAAAATTCCCTGTTCATAAAGCTGGTTAAACACTGCCAAGATCGCTGCCCGCCGACAAACGATTAAGCAATCGATGTTTTCGCTGAAGTTCGCACACTTGGCAACGAGCTCATCTACTGAATGAACCGAATACAGCCGATAGCGCTCTTTGTTGAGTAGTTTTTGAATCGTCTCAACAAGCACCGGTGAGAAAATAGTGACAGACAGAAGAGAAGACAAAAGTTTCAGCGAGTAGCCAACAATAGCAGGTTGCCTCTTTTTTGAGAGGTTAACCGTCAAAAAATTTGGTCTCTTTAATTAAAAAGTCCCTTTTAAAAAGTTAACATTAATCGTTCAACCCCTAGATAATGTAATGAATTGTAACTAAGCCGTGGCTGCTGCTTTCGATTAAATCGTGATTGGCGACTCAACGTAGACTGTGGGTTCCTGCATAACAAATTCAATGCCGCGTTCGCTGAGCCTTTTGGAAATTTTCTCGTTAGCAAGCTCTAGCAGCCGCTTACGAAGCTGAATCGAGTTCTCGCTAGAGCCAAGGATAAAAAACGTTACTCGGGCGCGCGTTCCTGGCTTGCCTTCTTGGGGCTGAAGGGCGATTCTGGTACTGCCCGGATCGATTCCAAACAGGGAATCGGTACTTTCTTTAACCACCTGCTCGATGAGCGCTTGTTCTGGAGCTTCTAAATCTTGAAAAAAGTCGAGGTAGAGCAGCACCATGACCTTTTTGCCTCTGGTAATATTCTCAACATCCAAGTTTGCCATCGTCGAATTAGGCACAATGACTAAAGTGCTTTTGGCCGCAGTGCGCAGTTTGGTTGAGCGCAAGCCAATCGATTCAACTCTGGCGTAAACATCCTCAGCATGGGGATTAAGACTCACGCGAATATACTCGCCCGGAATGTAGGGACGATCTAGATAGAGCACGATAGTCCCGATAATCTGTTCTAGGGTTTTTTGAGCGGCAAAGGCAATGGCTAAACCACCAATTCCTAAACCCGCCAGCAACCCCACCAAATCAACGTCCCGACTTTGGGCAAACACGATGGTGGCTATAAAACCAATGGTCAGGTTGGCAATTGTCTCGAACACCAGCAGTAATTCATCCACTTCTCTACCCAGGCGGCGAAAGAGATCGATGCCATACACTCTTACTGCCTGACGCAGCAGCCGAGAAATTAGCCAGGCAACGCTGACAATCACCGCGAGATCGACAAAGAACTCGAGAAAATTGTAAAAGCCTTCGTATTCGCGAATAATGTTCAGCGTAATCGCAATCAGAATTAGCGTTCCTGTTACTTTAAACAGTTTTTCTATCGGTTCGATTAAATTTATATAAATTTCTGAAACTTGCTGAGGAAAAAAACGCCGTACAAATAACGTAACGAGGGAAGGAGTGTAGCGTCCGACAATAATAGAGACGAGAATAAACAAAATAAATAGTCCTAACCGTAAACCCAGAGCAATTAAGTATCTCTGGGTTTCTTTATTAAAATTGATAAAATCTTTTAATATTTGAACGACATTACTAACATTTTCCATGACTTATACGGTAATAGGTGAATCGACATCTAGCATTTTGTCTTCAATATCAAAAGCGATTCCATATTCCTTTAACTGTTTAGTGATATTTTGATTGGCAATATCAAGTAGCTGGCGGCGCAAATCCATTGAAACTTCTCCTGATCCTAGAATAAAGAAGTTTATCTGAGCTTTAGTCAGAGTTGTTTTACTATCAATATTAACGTTGTTAAAGCTTACTTCCGTACTGCGCGAATCGATGCCGAAAATATCGCTAGTACTCTCTAAAATAACTTGAGTAATAAAAGCTTTTTCTTCTTCTGGAATGACTCGATAAAAGGTAAGATAGATAATCGAGATAACCTTTTTAGCTCCAGTAAAGTTCTCGATGTTTACCTGGGTAATAGCGCTATTCGGAACAATGACTACAGTTCCCTTTCCAGACGTTCTAATTTTGGTCGATCTTAAACCGATCGATTCTACTCTGCCAAAAGTGCCATCCGGTAGCCCAATATAATCATCCACAACAAAGGGACGGTCAATATATAATACAATTCCCCCGAGAAGCTGTTCTAAAGTTTTCTGAGCCGCAAAAGCAACCGCTAAACCGCCAATTCCCAAACTAGCAATTAAACCAAAAACGTTGATTTGATGAGCTTGAGCAAAAACAAAAACAACAATTAAAATAATAAGAGAATTAGCTAAAAATTTAGCAATTATCAAAAATTCGCTATTGATTTTACGACGGCTTTGTAGCGCGGCATCTAGCAAGTAAATGTCAAAAAACTGGCGGAATAGTTGAGCGCCGAGCCAGCTAATAGCGATCGCCACCGATAAGCCGAGGAAAATTTCCAAGTATTTGAGCCAAGCTGCTACAGGGGCGAGTAACAGCAAGAGATCGGCAACCACCATGCTCAAAATGAGAATGAGCCAACCCTGAAAAGGAGCAAATATAGATTTGTAGATTGTTTTAACTTGAGGAGTTGATAGCCGAACCAATAACAACTGAAGGAGCTTAGGGACTAAAATACCAAAGCCGACTGTCCCCAACAACAAACCAACAAGACCTACTAGTACTGGCGTGTCAATCCTAATCGTTTCGGGTAAGTCGGGAAACATAGAGTCGAGTCCTGGTTACGAGCAGTATCTTCTGGTATCTACTAATTAAGCATATTTAAATGTTTGTTGCTGCCGCTGAGGCTGGCCGTTTTCATTCAGGAGGAGCCACCCTAGAAAAACGGCCAAACACAGCAACGACACTGAATATAGGCAAAGAGGGCAGATTGGCAGCTAAAAAGCAGCAGAGAGGTGATTGCCTCTCCTCTGAGACCTGACGCTTGTAGCTTGCTGAATGCAGTCCCGAAACCGCCTCCAGAGGAACATTGATGGCCTGTTTGAGCTGCCCCTGTAGATTGGGACTCCGCCTTTAAAAGGTGACTTGCGATCGCAGCCAGTTAGCAATGAGCTGGGGACAGTTTCGTTTAAACCATTGCAGTGCCACAACCCGAAAAGCTGGCTTCGAGAAACGAGCAATCGTTTTCATCGTTTTATTGAGCGGTCGAAAGCGAAAGCGGTTGTTAATCAAATTGACGGACCCAATATCGTAGAGACAATCTAAAATCATTTTGACTGTCGTTTCTTCTCGCTCGACTAAATTCTGGATCAGAACGAGTACGTCGTGCATGCGCTCCTCTTCAAGGCGCTTTTCTTCTAACAACCGTTGAACCTGTACTGATTTTTCGGGAAGGGTGAGCATAGCTGTCTTTGTTTTTTACTTTTCAAACGTTACTACATCCCTATCCATTTGGCTGTAGGCTAATTCAGCGCAGAAAAACGCCCAGAGGTTTCAGTCAAATTTGCTTGCCAACAAAAAGGTCACGTCTCAACGTGACCTTTTTGTTGGCAAGCAGTATCGTTTTTGTTCACCATCATTTCTAATTTATCTAGCGACCCAGTGAGCGAGCCGTCTCTCGTGTCGCTAACGTGCTTGTGGAAGGCTGGCGACAAGGCTCCTGAGCGGACACAATTGCGCTCAAATCTGGCATTTCTTGCCAGCAGTGGGGGCAAAACCAATAAACTTCGTTGCGGCGAACATAGCGAAGTAAAGATCTAGAACAACAGGGGCATTTAGACATAGTTCTGATGATACTTAAATGACTAAAGAGAGCGGGATAATTATCTTCCTTATTGAGAACGAGCTGATCTTGATAGTTCAAGTAATTGCTTAAGAGCAATCGTTTGCTTTTAGCTTCTATCTGAGAAGTGCTGTTTGAGGGTCGGTCAAGTCCCAACCAGTGACTAAATGACTTTAATAAATTGCTGACGCTCGTAGCGTTCACGTAAACTAGACTGTTTAATTTCTACTGCCGGCACTAAGTTCTGAATGCCCTGATGAATCGCGATTTCGATATCGAGTACTCGCTGCGATGCGACGGGATAGCAATTAAGCTCTTCCTCAGTCTCAACAACAACATAAAGACCCGGCACTCTATTTAGAACGTAAGCGAGTAGCTTAAGCTGTCGGTTTTCCTCCTCAAAAGCCTGCTGATAAGGGTATCGTGGATAAGCTGCTAAAATCGTGGCAATTTCTTCCTTAACAAGCGGAAGGATCGCATTAGCAACTTTAAAATTTTGGCTTCTGCTACTCATGTTTACTAGTCTGAACAAAATATTTAAGCTTCAGAAAAAGAGTTGTTAGAATTAAGCAGCTTTTTCTAAAGCTTAAGTAAAGCCTATGTTTTTACTGTGAAAAAGTTGTGAAAATCAAAATAAATTGACAAACCTTAATCTTGACCAAGAAGAAGCAAATTTAAGCTAATGGCTAAGAAACGGTTTTTATGAACAGATAAGCTAAATAAAAATAGGTAATCAGCACTTGAGGTTTAGGGACTGCAAGCAAGCTTCATTTGGGTACTGAGCCAAAGAGAACTAGCTTGCCCCCAAATCCTGCTACAGTAGATTTTAAAGATCAAACTTTAAGATCGAAGTGCTCATATTCTTGTGGCTTTATGGAAAAAATCGTTAAAGGGTTAAGAAAATTTCAATCTACTTATTTTAGTCAGCATCAGGAGCTATTTGAGCAGCTTGCTCACGGTCAAAAGCCTAGAGTGCTGTTTATTACCTGTTCCGATTCGCGCGTCGATCCCAACTTGATTACGAATGCTCAAGTTGGCGAACTGTTTGTGATTCGCAATGCTGGCAATATTATTCCTCCGTTTGGAGCCGCTAACGGCGGGGAAGGCGCAGCCGTTGAGTATGCGGTCCAGGCTTTAGGGATTGAGCAAATTATCGTTTGCGGACATTCCCACTGCGGGGCCATGAAAGGCATGCTCAAGCTCGAACAGCTAGAAGAAGAAATGCCGTTGGTTTACGACTGGCTCAAGCAGGCTGAAGCCACTCGGAGGCTATTGAAAGAGAACTATGCTCATCTGTCAGGAGAGTCCCTGCTAGAAATTGCGATCGCCGAAAACGTGCTGACTCAAATTGAGAACCTGCGCACCTATCCAATCATTCACTCTAAGATCCGCCAGGGTAGACTGTTTCTGAATGCCTGGGTCTATCAAATTGAAACGGGAGCCGTCTTTGCCTACGATGCCATTACTCAAGAATACGTCTCTCCCGCGAGTCCTCTGCATGCCGTCGATCCTGAAGAATTGTTAACGACCTATCATCGTCGGCCCATTGGCTGGCTTCCCCCTGAACAGGAAGAGCGCATTTATCGCGGGTCTGTGAGATGAACGGCAGCCCCCGACAGAAGAGGGGCAACCGAGATGATTTTCACCGCAAATTGAAAGCAGAAATGCTATTCTGAATAAACGTGAGGGCGCGTAGCTCAGTGGATAGAGCACTAGATTCCGGTTCTAGGTGTCGGGGGTTCAAATCCCTCCGTGCTCGTGATGATTGATACATCAATTGGTCACTGTTGCCAACTTAGTGCTATCAAGCTTACTGGGTCTCGATACAATTATTTGGGGCAGTGCGGATACCGGGACTGATTGAGGTTCGTTGTCCTCTAGCTCAGTGGAGTTCAACAAAAAAGCTCCCAGGCAGCACAAACCTGGGAGGAGCGAGGCTCAATCAATTATTTAATGTACTTGATAAACGTGAAGAACAAGAGAATACAAGTTTAGAGTTGATTAACTTGCTATCTTAACCCTCTTCATCCTTAATCCTATTCATCCCGTTCAACCCCTTGAATAACCGGGCGAATGCCGCTGCCGGAATAGGGTTCTGGGTCGCCTACCCAGTTGAAGTCGTTCACTCTAAAGTTAATTGAACCGATTTCCAAAACAGGGTTGTAGCGCAGCAGGACGTTATAAGTCCGGCGACTGTACTCCAAAAAGTAGTCGGTGCTAATATCATCCCCTTCATCGAGGCTGAAGGAAGTCTGGAATCCAGCGCGAAAAGGCCCGTAAACCTGCTGCGTGATGCCCAGGGAAACGGTACTTTGATCAACAAAGCGGTCGAATCGAAACGGAGATTCATCGCCGCGAATGCCTTGGGTATAGGTGATATTGAATCCGGTGTAGTCGAGGAACGAACGCGAAAAATGACCAAATTGCCCCTCCAGACCAATGCTTCCCCGCAGCGATGGCTGCGTATCGCCATTGCTGTAGAAGCTAGCAACGCCAGTCAGGCCCGTTTTCAGCTCAATAAACGGCAGAACGGGCGCAGGAGTGTAGCGGAGTCCGGCTTCAGCGGTCGGGGGCAGTGCTTCTCCTTCCCACAGTAAAAAATCTTTTTCCACCGAAGCGGCTCCTTGATAGCGGGTGAGATTGACAATGCCTTCGTCGTCGCCTTCTCCGAGCAAGCTGGCGCGGTCTGAGCGAGCGTTGATGTTTTGGATGCTGGCTTGGTAGGCTAGGGTCACGCCAGTGTCTCCGAGAGAAATTTCTGGCGAGGCAATCACGGCTCCAACGCTGCTTTGCACCCGCTGAAATCCTAATGAGCCATTAAACAGCCGTTCGCGGTAGTTGTATTCCAAACTGGCAATGTAGGGATTTTCCAGCTCGCCTAGTCGATGCTGAAGCCGGAGGTTTGCTCGCAGCTCGTCGTCTAGTTCATCTAGCTCCAAACTGGTCAAGGAGCCAAGGCCCCTAAACGTTGTTCTAGGGGAAATACCAACGTCGAGAATGGTTTCTAATCCAAAAGCCGAGGGACCGATGACATCGCCACCCTCCTCATTGAGAATGTCGGGAAACAGCGCTCTTTGCGCTAAATACTGCGGACTGACGGTCCAGTTGACTTGCTCGGTGTTGATTAAGTTAAACGTCCGCTCTACAAACAGACCGCCCCGTTCCTCGCCATCGAACTTAAAGGAGACAATTCCGGGCTGGCGAGGGCGGCGGTCGAAAACGAGTCGCTCTTGAAATAGGGGTAAGGTCAAGCCCCCGTCAAAGACAACGCGGGAGTTAGTAGTCACCAGCTCATCAACTTGAGGCTCTACGCTTCTAAAGGTGGCCGTATCTGCTCGTACCTCTAGCTCTGGCGGGGAGAAGGGATCGTTGGTAATACTCAGGTTCGTCGCCTGCCAGGTCTCGTCGTCAAACTCAATTTTTTCGGCCTGAAAGCGCAGCCGATTCACCTGTCCTCCCGCTTCTACCGTCGGTAATCCAAGTCCTTCGCGCTCGATAATGGTTAAGTCTCGAATACTGCCGAGCACGAACTTATAGCCCTCCTCGGTGGTGATGCGCTGAAGCGGCTGCTCAGCCGAGAGGCGATCGCTCAAGGGCTGTTCGGGAATAATATTGCCGGCATTGGTGGTAATCGGAGCTGTATCCCGTCCGAGAACGGGCAGATAGACCTCGCCGCCAGCATTGGTAATGCTGCCAGTATTTTGAAAAAACAAATACTCGAATCTTTCTCCGCGCAGCACCTGCTCTCCGCGTCGCAGCGTGACGTTCCCCTGAGCAACGGCCACGCGATTGGGGATGTTAACCTGAAGTCGGTCTGCCGTCAGTACGGCTCTAGCAAAGCGAATTTCGACATTTCCCTGGGCAGTAATGACTTCCTGCTGCTCGTCGTACTCCTGTTGGTCTGCCATCACTTCCACAACGCTGAGGGGTTCAACCGTTGGTACATTGGCCGGAGACTCTTCTGTAGGAGCAGGCGTAGCATCGGCATCGGGGATGGAAAATTCAAAGTTCTGATTGCCGTTGCGCTCTTGAGCCACCAGGCGCAGCACTTTGATCGGGGCTGAAAAGGGAGGAGTCAGACCCACAAACAGAGAGTCCAGGCTGCGAGCCGTTCTTTGAGCTTGCTCAAAGCGGCTACCGGAGCCTCCTCCGGCAGTTTTTTGAGCGGTGGTACTTGATGGAGACTCGTCTGGGGAAACGGTCGCGGCATCAGAGGACAGAGAATGGGCCCGAGGCGGCTCCTCCACAGGTTTTGTTGATGCCGAGGGAGCGATCACCGCCCAATCCTCTTGAGGGGGAAGTAGCGGTCCAGTTACAGTCTGCTCGCGCTGAACGTGAGTAAAATTCGGCAGTTCGGGTGGCGGAATATATTGGGACATTGGTTACTGGCGCAAGAGATTGCCGCTCGGTCAATCGAACCTTAGTTTAGCAGAACCAGTACAGCAAAGGGCGAGACTCAGCTCGCCCTTAATCCAACCTAATCTGACAGCTTGTGACAGGGTGGATTCTATTCTAGGTCTTTGCGTCCCGGGTTCCGAGACGGATCGCTAGAGAGGAACCCGAACACGAACAGAGCAATGAAAAAACCAACAACAATGTAAACGGCAATTTTAAGGGTCAGCATACGATAGATCTCCGGTAACTGAATCGCGCGATCGCCTTTAGGCGAGCTTGTGTTTTCTTGAACTGCTTTAATTTTAAGCCTTGAGGGAGAGATCGAGTCAAGCTGAGGATTTAGTTAGCCTTTGATGTTTTTTTCTAGAGTGCGAGCGCTTCTGAAGCAGAGCTAATCTGACAAACTCTAGATGTGATAGTTAACTTCCGACCCCTTTGACCTAACTTGCCATCAATATCAAGTCCCGATTAGTTACCAAAAAGCCAGAAGCTGACGTTGATTCCACAAAATGAGCATACCGCTAAGAGCGACAAAAACAGCGACCGCTTGACGAAACTGCTGTTCGCTCATTTTGTTGAGAAGCATTTGACCGAGCCAATTTCCCGGAAAAGCAGCCATGCCAATAATCAGCCCGTAGCCAAGGTGTGACCCTGTAAAGGCTCCAAATACCCCATAGGCAGCAATTTTAATGATGTGAACCACGAGAACGTTGACAGATTTTGTCGCAATCATGCGTTCTTTGAGCAAACCATAGTTGAGGTAAAATGGATTCAAGAGCGGACCAGTGCTGCCGATCAGCCCTGATAAAAAAGCATAAACTAGACCCGCCGGGAGAAAGTACCAAACCCGCACCTTCAGCCAAGCAGGAGATTCTTTGGAAAAGCTAGCCGAAGACAAAATTAGAAAGAACCCGAGCAGTAGCGGCAACCAGTTGAGCTGAATCTGAGTCAGAGTAAAAGCGCCAACAACCGCTCCGATAGTGGCTCCTGGTAGATACCACCCCGTCACCTGCCAGTCAATCGCTCGCCAGTAAATGAAGACTCGCTGAGCATTTCCAAACAGCATTCCGACCGTCAACACTGGCGGTACGGCTGCTGGTGACAAGAAAACGCTCAGGGCCGGAATTAAAACGAGAGGACTGCCTCCCCCGGCTAGTGTACTAAGGAACCATCCAGCAGCACTTGCTAACGACAGCCAACAGATTCTTAAAATCTCATCTTCAACCATGAAGCGTTAACAGTTCTTGAAAAATATCTAAAAAAATCTTAACCTTTTGCTAGTGCAGAAGAAAGCTGTTAGCGATTAGCTCAATGGAGCTAAGAGCAAATCAATCGCTAAATTCTTTGTGACATGGAGCTGTTAACCGAATATTAATACTGTGGCTGAATTAAAAAACATAGCTTTGGAGCGTACTCCCCTATTCGAGCTAGCAGTAGAGCAGAAGGCGCGTCTGACCGCCTTTTCTGGGTGGGAAATGCCGGTGCAGTACGTCGGTCTCAAGCAGGAACACCAGGCAGTACGAACAAAGGCCGGGATGTTTGATATTTCTCATATGGGAAAATTTGTGTTGACAGGAAAAGAGGTGCTTCACCAGCTTCAGTTTCTCGTCCCCTCAGATTTAGCCAGATTGCAGCCGGGGCAGGCACAATATACGGTGTTACTGACTCCCGATGGCGGCATTGTTGACGATATTATTATCTACTACCAAGGCGATCGCGCTGGAATAGACCAAGCGACAATCATCGTCAATGCGGCAACCAGCAACAAAGATCAAGCATGGCTGTTGGCAAATTTAGATGCCAAGGCCGTAGAATTGCAAGATCTTTCTCGTCAGTTCGTGCTGTTGGCGGTGCAGGGGCCCCAAGCCGTTACCGTTTTGAGTCCATTTGTGACAGAAGACATCACGGCGCTCAACGCCTTTGACCACCTTCAAGGAACGCTCCTCGGAAAACCCGCCTTCATCGCCAGAACTGGATATACCGGAGAAGATGGATTTGAAGTCATGGTCACGCCAGAAGTGGGAGTAAAGCTGTGGAAAGCGCTGCTCTCAGCAGGAGTCGTTCCCTGCGGACTGGGAGCTAGGGATACGCTGCGGCTAGAAGCAGCGATGGCGCTGTACGGTCAGGATATTGATGAAACAACCACCCCACTAGAGGCGGGATTGAAATGGCTCGTTCACCTAGAGAGTAAAGGAGACTTTATTGGGCGCTCGGGATTAGAAAAACAAAAAGAGACAGGTGTGGAGCGACGGCTAGTAGGCTTACAAATGCAGGGACGCTATATTGCTCGTCATGGCTATCCGGTGGTGTTTGAAGGGGAAACCGTTGGGGAAGTCACGAGCGGGACGTTATCACCTACTCTTGGTAAAGCGATCGCTCTAGCCTATGTCCCAACCTCTTTAGGAAAAGTGGGACAAGAGTTAGCGGTAGAAATTCGCGGCAAAGCTCACCCGGCAATAGTAGTTAAAAAGCCGTTTTATCGCTCATCTTCTCGAAAACCGCTGAGGAATTAAAAATTCAAGACTAAGAAATGAACGATAATTCTGCGGCTCAAAGTCCCCTGCGCAGCGTCCACACCACCAATTTTCCTTTCCTACTCGACCACCTCGATATTTCCCTCGTCGTCTCTACCTATCAGGCAGGTAAACTAATTGTGCTGCGCTCCGATGGCAGCGTCATTAACACCCATTTTCGTACCTTTAATAAACCGATGGGGTTAGCCGTCAGTCGAGAAAAGATCGCGCTCGGAACAGCTTACCAAATTTGGGAGTTGCGCAACGTTCCCGCTGTTGCTCAAAGAATAGACCCCCCGGGCAAGCACGATGCCTGCTACCTGCCCCACAAAATTCATACCACTGGCGATATTGACATCCATGAAATGGCCTTTGCCCAAGATGAACTCTGGTTCGTCAACACCCGCTTTTCCTGCCTGTGTACCCTCGATGCTCGTCATAGCTTTGTCCCGCGCTGGCGACCGCCATTTATTAGTGGTTACGATTTAACAGACCGCTGTCACCTCAACGGCTTGGGCATAAGGGACGGGCAACCGAAATATGTAACGGCGTTAGGCACGACAGATACCCCCGCAGGCTGGCGCGACCATAAAGCCTACGGCGGCATTCTGATGGATATAGAAACCAATCAGATTCTCTGCCAGGGTTTGTCGATGCCCCATTCACCCCGCTGGTACGCGAATCAGCTTTGGGTTCTCGAGTCGGGAGTGGGGAGTTTATCAAGAGTCGATGCGGTGACGGGTAAGCGGGAGGTGGTCACCCACCTACCCAGCTTCACTCGGGGACTCGATTTTTGGGGAGAGTGGGGGTTTGTTGGGCTATCGCAGGTCCGGGAAACGGCAGTGTTTAGCGGGATTCCCATTACTGAAACGGAGGAGCGAATTTGCGGCGTCTGGGTCATTAATCTCCGTAGCGGTCAAATTGTGGCTTTTCTGCGCTTTGAGGAGGGCGTACAGGAAATCTTTGCAGTGCAGGTGATTCCCAATACTCGCTTTCCAGAAATCATTGATTGGGACGAGTCGCTCTTGGGCAGTTCGTTTGTGCTGCCGGATGAAGCCTTGCAAGAGGTGGTGCCGCCTCTAACGCAACCACGAGAACCAAATGTCTACCTCAGCTTGGGCAACCACGCCTACCACAAAGGCAACTGGCAAGAAGCTCTCCAGCACTACCAGCACTGCTTAGAGCTGGACCCGAGTTTCACCGTGGCTCGCTATAACCTAGGAGTCATCTGTCTAGAGCAGGAACGGTGGTCAGCCGCCAGGGAATTCCTGCATCAGGTGGTTAACTTAGAACCGCATCATGCCGATGCCTACAATAATTTAGGAATTATTGCTCATCGACAGCTCTATTTAGAAGAAGCGATCGCTCACTTCCGTCAAGCCATTCAACGACGAGAACGTTTTCCCGATGCCCACTTCAACCTGGGGATGACGCTGCTGCTGCAAGGAGAACTCAAGGAAGGCTTTGCTGAGAGCGAGTGGCGCTGGCAAACTCAACAGTTTACTCCCTTTGTTTGTCGCCATCCTCGCTGGGATGGGAGCAATATTGAAAAGCAAACGATTCTGATTCACACAGAACAGGGAGCCGGAGATGCGATTCAGTTTATTCGCTACCTGCCCTTGGTGCGATCGCGCTGTCGTCGTCTGCTGCTCTGCTGTCCGGAAAATTTGGTATCTCTGTTTGCAACTATCACAGCAATTGATACTATCTATACTCCTGGAGAGATTCCTCTGTCTGAGTTCCATACCTATGCTCCGCTGATGAGCTTACCGCATCTCCTCGGAACAACATTAAATAGCATCCCGGCGACGGTTCCTTATGTTGGGGAAGGACTCAATCAATTTCCTTTACCGCCTGCTGAGGGGAAAAAGATTGGGATTGTCTGGTCAGGAAGTCCGACTCACAAAAATGATCGCCACCGTTCCTGCTCCCTAAAGCAGTTTTTGCCCGTTCTGAAGCTGACCAATTGTACTTTTTATAGCTTGCAAAAGGGTCCGCGCACCGAGGAGTTAACGCACCTATCGCCCCAAGTCAGCCTGGTTGATTTAAGTCCTCACCTGACTAATTTTGCCGCTACCGCTCGAATCATTTTGTCTTTAGATTTAGTGATTAGCGTTGACACCGCCGTAGTCCACTTAGCAGGCGGGCTTGGTAAGCCTGTATGGACACTGCTCTCTTTTTGTCCGGACTGGCGCTGGATGCTGTACCGAGAGGATAGCCCTTGGTATCCAACGATGCGACTATTTCGACAGAGACAACCGCAACAGTGGGAAGCAGTTTTTGCCGAGGTTGTGGAGACGCTCATGGCAGAGATAAGCTGAAGAGAGAAAGTTCGCTCGAATTCAGTCCATTAATGTCCGCATCCGCTAAATCGAGTTCGTCCTCTGTCTCTGTTGCTGGACGGAGTGCGAACAGGGTAAGGTTTTCTTCAGAATTGAGTTTGACGCAAAGTAGCAAAAATCAGTATTCTGGTTCAGGCTAGTTTAAGAACTAAACATTGACTAGGCATCCTCAACAAAATAGCGGTAGCAGTTCTCCTCTATATGTGATAAACCGGAGTCAGGACACCCATACTGTGGGTGTCATTCTTTTTGCAAAACACAATTTCATCTTAAGTACCGAGCAACACACCATCATGGGGGAACTTAATACAGCCGAGCTACTGGTGCAGTGCCTAGAAAACGAAGGGGTCGAATACGTTTTCGGGTTGCCAGGAGAAGAAAACCTTCACGTTTTAGAAGCGCTTCGGCATTCTTCGATTCAGTTTATTACCACCCGTCACGAACAGGGGGCAGCATTTATGGCAGACGTTTACGGACGCTTAACCGGGAAAGCAGGCGTGTGTTTGTCTACCCTCGGGCCGGGAGCGACGAATTTGATGACGGGCGTCGCTGATGCAAACCTAGACGGGGCACCGCTGGTGGCGATTACCGGACAGGTCGGCACCGACCAGATGCATATAGAAGCTCATCAATATTTGGATCTGGTGGCGATGTTTGCTCCCGTGACCAAGTGGAGTACTCAGATTGTGCGCCCGAGTAACACTCCAGAAATTGTGCGGAAAGCCTTCAAGCTTTCTCAAAGCGAGAAACCAGGAGCGGTGCATATTAACCTGCCGGAAAATATCGCGGCCATGTCAGCCCCAGGTCAGCCGCTGAATCAAGATACGCGCGAGAAAACCTATGCCTCCTTCCGCAGCCTCAACAGTGCCGCGATCGCCATTGCCAAGGCCAAAAAGCCCCTCATCTTAGCGGGGAATGGGGCGATCCGGGCGAGTGCCAGCGAAGCGCTCACTGAATTTGCCACTCGCCTCAACATTCCGGTGGTGAATACGTTTATGGGCAAAGGGGCCATTCCCTATACCCATCCCCTCTCTCTCTGGACTGTCGGCTTGCAGCAGCGAGATTTGATTAGCTGCGCCTTTGAAGAAAGCGATTTAGTGATTGCCGTGGGGTACGACTTAATCGAATATTCTCCAAAGAAATGGAACCCCACAGGCGAGACTCCCATCGTTCATATCGGCACTATCTCAGCAGAAATAGACAGCAGCTACATCCCCTTAGTAGAGGTGGTTGGCGACATTTCCGACTCTTTGCTAGAGCTCATCAAACGGGCCGACCGCGAGGGTCAACCCACGCCAGCCGTTGCCAATCTTCGCGCCGAACTGCGCTCAGAATACGAGCGCTACACCGATGACGCTGGGTTTCCGATTAAGCCCCAAAAATTAATTTACGATCTGCGGCAGGTCATGGAGGCCGAAGATATCGTCATTTCTGATGTGGGGGCGCACAAGATGTGGATGGCGCGACACTACCACAGCGATCGCCCCAACACCTGCATTATCTCCAACGGATTTGCCTCAATGGGCATTGCCATTCCAGGAGCGATCGCCGCCAAGCTCGTTCGCCCAGACCGCCGAGTGGTGGCGGTGACGGGAGACGGTGGCTTTATGATGAACTGCCAGGAATTAGAAACGGCTTTACGAGTTGGCCATCCGTTTGTGGTGCTGATCTTCAACGATAACGGCTACGGGTTGATTGAATGGAAACAGCTCGACCAGTTTGGAGAATCGGCCTTTGTTCACTTTAAGAATCCTGATTTTGTCAAATTCGCCGAAAGCATGGGACTAAAAGGCTACCGAATTGAGTCGGCAAGCGACTTTCTGCCCACTCTTAAAACGGCTCTTGCTCAAAACGTTCCGACCATTATCGACTGTCCTGTAGACTACGGCGAAAACTTGCGTCTCTCCCAAAAATCTGGAGACTTACGCTGCACCATTTGGGATTAATATTAAATCGCTAAAGCCACATTTTCTGGGGCGATTCATCAAAGGACACAGGGGCGGAAGTGGTTCCGCCGCTTGAGCTATCCATAAACAGTTCCCACAATTTTAGGAGCGTATTGATGTGCTTTATCTCACTCCTCCAAGAGATTTAAAGTATTTCCTCAAGAAGCTCAGTTTTGCTCACTGTTATTGTACCTCGTGACTCTGAGAATATCTATGTCCTAACTCAAGTATTAAAAGCTGCAATTTTTCTTATAGTTGCCCTTGATGACGCTCTCGCTAATTCTGCAACTAATCCCATAATGTCAAGCACCGTCCATAGTTTTCCTTTTCTACATCAACAATAAATCGTTCAACAACAGTTCCTTGTTTAATAAGGCGTTCATAAACACTTTCCTCTTTATCGGGTGCAATTTGAATTTGAGATAAGGCAGCCAGCGCTCGTAGATGGGGACTATGATGACGTTGAGCAATAGTATCGAGAACATCAAATGTATTTTCATCTCCCAACAAGCCCGCTAGTCTAACGACTAATTCTTTACCTGACGAATGGAGATACCGACAAATAGTACTGTTTTCCTCGTTAAACTGAAATTGAGGAAGATCAATTTTTCTATTTCTCGGAATAAAGTTTAGAGATACAGATAGATCATCCGGTGGCATTTGTATATGTATATCTTTTTTAGCCCGATAAAGGAGTACACATCCTTCTTCAAGAGTAAGGATGCCTTCCGCTTCCATCGGCACCTTCTCTCCCAATAATCCCTCGACTTTTGTTATGTCATATGTATAAGTACGCGCACGATAGCCAGGACCTAAGTATCCGACCGTAAGAATATCGAAATTATGATCATGACAGATATCATACTTAAATTCATCGATAGAATTTTCTAGCTGAGATACAGTTCTCCAGACATTGGCCCGGACGAAATACTTGTCGCACGTATGCAGCATAAAAACTTGTGGGCCATAGTAATTCAAGAGTTGGAAATTTGCTAGATCTTTCAGATCTTCTAAGTTCTTCTCTATTAAAAATCTTTTGTTATGACTAAGGTGCTTTAAGTGCGGTGCAATCTCAAGAATTGATTCTTGATTGTCAAAATTGCAATTTTTACTATCTACAATAGATAAAAATTCATCAAGGCTTATCTTGACATCATCGTTTGGTAACTCGATTTTCAAGGGCATGATTAATACTCTCCAAATATAATGCTATATTCTTTTAAATCACACGGACATACGGAGAATGTAAAGTTTTGCCGTATATAAATTTTGATAAAAAAGCCTGAAGAAATGAACTAAAAATAGTCAGCTATTTGTGCCGCCATGTACCACTATTTTAAGAAGAAAACAGTCTATTTAATATGGCTTGTCCGCCGCCACTCAGCATTGTATTATTTGAATCTATAGCTTTTTGCAGCTCCCTAAATCCTTCAACTTTTTTTGAAGTCAGCATAATTTGTATTGCAGAAAGCTTAAGCTGAGCATCGCCATACGTAAATATTAAATCATAAATATTATCAGAAATATCAACATTAAACTTATAAGCAATATCAAGAATATTTCTAAGGCGCGAATTTACCACACGAGATGATTCTGAAAAAGCTGAAATATTTTTTTGATTAAAGGTCCAGTAAAGCTCCGCCTCTAAATTTTTAACTATAAGTGAATGAAGAATCACAGTAGATTTAATTTCACAAACATCTAAAACCTCATGAATTTTATTACTTGAAATGAATTCTCCTTTTTTAAGAATTCCTTCGGATGTTTCTACAATCTCGATTCCTTGGACAAAATTATTTAAGCATGTGTAGTTTGGAACCATCATTCTTTTCACAGTTGCAGTTCCTGGCCCTTCAATAGCAATAATTTGTTTGTTGCCAAGCCATTTAATAGGATGAGGACATCGAACCATGCGAGGAGAAAGACGTATGGTATAGTCAAACTTTTCATTATTAATTACCGTGAAATTTAGCTGACCTACGTTACATCGAACATTATGGTAGGAGTCAACTGCAATTTTTTCAATTTCTCTTTTAACAAAGTTTTCAAAAAAGCTGCTTTGAACGTGTTCTATAAAACACATTTGCAGCTTATCATAGCTATTTTGCAAAGAATCTAGGCTTTTAGAAAGAGCTTTAACTTCGGGAGTTTGAGCAATTGAAAACATATGTTCTATTTAGTTTATTTATTAACGACGACAGGATAAAATAATTAGTTTGCAGATTTAATAGCTTATTTCTAGCCCTTAGAAAACCAAGCTATATCGATCAATTTTTTGAGGCTTGCCATATGGAGAATGCAAAACAATGTAAAGTTAGTGCTTGAATTAGCTAACCAAAGCAATTGTTTTTGCATTTAAATAAAATTTAATGGCCAAATATTATTGATCAGGATTGTTTAGAAAGCTACATATTGCAAAAAAATTGTTATTAACTTTTTGTTCAAAAAATAGCTTTTGAATTCGAAAAATACCAAAAACAACGATGGGAGAAGCGCAGTAAGCAAGGCCAAGCATTTATGTAAATAAATGTTCAAAACTCACTTCACTATTTTGTAAAGTTCTCACGAGCTTCAATTACATTATCTCAAGCATGAGTACTTTACAAATCACAAAGAAAGAACGCCTCTTATTAAAATGTACAGGAGCTATATATTTGCTCTCTAAATCCTTCACTCCTCCCTACCCCTTTCCCTAATTTTCGGGAGGGGTAGGGGGCCATATTTACTTAGCTGCGTAAGTCCTGATGTTAATAAACCGAAGAATGCTGTACTGATTTTAGTATTCTACGTAGATCTCAATGATAATAAAGATAACTACGACTTGAGTCTGAGGGTCTCCGCCAGCTCCGACGGCATGCATTCCAACTGTATCATCTATTGCAGAAATCCTTTGAAAATCACCAAGAAACGACCTCCGCTTTTCATTGAGAAAAGACTGTAGATCGTCAAATTTGTTTCTAGCCTGCGAATGATTCTCCTCGGTATAAGATTGATGAATTTGCGCAATGCGCTGATATATGTCTTTTGTCAGGTCAAGCTGTTCTGCGTTTACCGTCACAATTTGATAGTTGGTATTTGGCTCAAATTGGACGATTGGTTTCTCTTTAGTTATCTGTAGCGAATCAAGCGAAGATTCATCTGGAAGTAATCTTTTTACTTTTTCATACTTCCTCATTAATTCATCAATTGACGCAAATTCGCGGTCTGAAAGTTTTTCTGTTTCATTAAAATGAAACTCAACTCCTCCTATAGATACCTTAGGTTCGATAGCAAGCGCATACGAAAGAAATGACTTGATATCTTTATCCAATTCGTTTCCATTAATATTCATGATTTACTCCAATATTTAGGTACTTAAAGATGATTCGAGAAGCTTTTAAGCCCAAATTTGTTAAATCACTATGAGCTGACTGAATATTTTCCCAAGATACTCAGTAAAAAAGCTCACAATCATTTTTTTTCAGAATCTAAAAAGTACTATTCTTATAGTAGAATTATTTCGGGCAAAGCGAATAGATTCGACTTAACTTTAAAAGACGCAACTTATTAAGCTGCTTAATTACCAACAGCGATTACCTGCTTGATTGGAATGCCGGGTAGATTACAAATAAAGCTGCTAGAGAAACGGAGAACTTTGTCAACAAAGATAAGGCTTGCTTGCTGCTTACTTTTAAATTAACTATCTTCCATTCTTTTACAAGAAAATTGTTTAGGCAAGTTATATTAATAACTGGCAATAAAATTATTAGCTTCTTTACGTTGTCTATAGTCTATACTATTGCCATGATTGCATTTTTGTTGCATAAAGTATATTCGGTCAAACGTAGACACCAGCAAATATATTGAATAAAATTGAGTTCTCAAATGCTGCTCATTCTCTCCGAATATGCTTTTCCTGTTCCTCTTTTTCTCATCATTACTTACTCATCTAAAATTGCCTGTGGAATGTGGGCTGTAGAGTGGCAGGAGAGGAAATGGACCTGCATGCGCATGATACCAAGCAAGTGAGGATAAACGCGCTGAGACATTTTAAAAAGGATGCTGCGAACGCAGCGACATGAAGTCAGTGTCAGAGTGAACAGCACCATTAATACTCGAATGCTGCACTAAGGATGCAGAACAGGCTAGAAAATTCATACCGATGAGCCGCATCAGTTGTAAGGGCATCAACAAGTGGCAATCGAGACGCTACCTAATAACATGAACTCAGTAGCGGTAATTCAGAGCGAATAAAGTAATGGCGAGTTGAGGAGGAATGACTCCTCAACTCGCCATTGACACGCCAATGTTCCAGCTTTGATAACTTATTTCATGGTCAAGTCCGGAGGAGATATTTCGGTAACCGTAACAGTTTCACCCTTGATAGGATGAACCACGAGAAGAAGGAACAAATTTCTAGATCTGGTGACCTGCATGGTTATTTCCTGTTGAACACATATCTCACTTAACTGTTGATAGGAAAAACAACGCAAGTATTTAGGATTCTGAATGTTTTGTAGATTAATGGGTGTTTCACGAGTACACAATTAGCTTTATTGCGAATTTATCGAGCAATTTGACTGTCAAAACCAATAAACGGTCAGTGTATCATTAAGCAGCGCATTCCCAGGAAAATATCGCCCACAGCAGAGGGAAGATAGGTAATAAAATCAAAGAAGTTCAATCTACTGATGCCAGTCCTGACCGATAGCGTGCTTGGGCTTTTTCAAGCATTGCTCATCTGAAGTCCTGATCGCCTCCTCAAACGTTTGCGTTCTCCTCTGCTAGCACCCAATCGAGGAGATGCCTCACCAGTTGCTTGGCTTCTTCTCGGTCTACTTTGATATAGCGATCGAAATGTCCTCTGGGATGGATTCTTTGAGAAATATGCACAAAATCGCTACAGGCAATTTCAAGCTGAGTATGTTGACTCAGTTTCCGGGGTTTCATCTTCAATTCCTCCTCACACGGCTTATTTATAACCTCATTCGTCGCGTTTAGCCTCCGAGGAAGTATTAAGAATCTTTAAGCTTGGCCTCAGCGAATGAAGCGTCAGCAGCAGACAAAAGTCAAGACCGGGTTAATCGGCAAGGCGATCGCCGCCACTGCGCTTTCGTGTCCGACTACTTGACAAATACCTGGGCTTCGTATCCCCCTAAGCTCAGGGTAAGTATCTCGTCTGCCACTTCAATATCATAGTTCCGCGTCCACTCATGCCAAGTCCCAGACTCCGGAAAGTGAGTCACTAAATAATCGCCTAAAAAGCGGTCTGAGAAATTAGCGACCACCACAACACGAGAGCCTTCGTCGTTCCAGCGATTGTACGCCAGCACTTTTGCCTCCGCATCTTCGTAGAAAAAGTCAATATTGGCAGTATGGAGAGCCTGATTTTTACGAAGACTAATCAAACCTCGATAGGTGTCAAATAAGCTGCGATTTAAATCATTTTCCAGCAGCGTCCAGTCCAGCTTCGCTGATTCTACCGTCTCGCATTCTCCTGTTTCGCTGCCCATCCAAATCATCGGGATGCCCACGGCGGTCATGAGCAGCACGGCTCCCAGCTTAAGTCTTTGAAAAGCGGCTGCGTCGAAGATGTTGTGCTCGCCTAATCTGTCCATCAGGTTGCTGCGGTCGTGGGAGGCGAGATAATTGATCATATCTGTGGCTCCGAGAAAGCCCTGGCGCTTACCGTCGATGACCTCTTTGAGAGCCTCGAGGTCGAACGTATCGCCGCAAATCTGGTCAGTAACTCGCTGCCGAAAGCTTTCGTGCCAGCAGCTATCCATCGGTCCCTCTAGCCCCACAATCGCTGCGGTTTCAGGAATATGCTCAGCAATATTAAAAAACGACTTCATCGAAGCAACTTGTCTGGTTTGGGCGGTAATCCAGTGCATGAAGTCATAATTTGCAATTTGTCTGGCGGCATCGTAGCGAATCCCGTCGATGTGATACTCCTCAATCCAAAACCGCACAACATCGCCAATGAACTGCCAGGCTGGTTTCACATCTAACTGTTCGTCGTAGTGTTCGTAGTTGAATTCTGGTCCCCAACTGTTGTCTGGATCGCGGGGCGAATGATGATACCAGTAGTCGTGGTCAATTTGCGTTAACGGGCTTTCGGCATCGGAGTGATTGAAGATCCCGTCCATGATCACGCGTAGTCCTTTGCCGTGACATTCATCGATGAGGCGCTTGAGGTCTTCAGTAGAACCATAGCTCGATTCCGTTGCCAGAAAGTAACGAGGCGTATAGCCCCAATTGTCATCCCCGGGATATTCCTGCACCGGCAGGAGTTCAACGGCATTAACGCCGAGTTCGCAGAGATAGTCTAGCTTGTCGATGACATCTTGAAAATCACCGCGTTCTTTGTTGTCTCCTTCCCCACCAGAAAATCCAGCGACGTAAAGCTCATAAATGACGAGCTCCTCGTTATTGGGCAGGGGGGTGTCGTCGTGTTGCCAAACGTAGGTATCCACAACGGGCTGCCCTTCTTTAATGCGAATAACGGTATTTTGGGTAGCATCATCAATGGCTGTTGCGTAGGGATCGCTGATATCTACCCACTGATCGCTTTCCAAAAACCAGCTTTTGGAGCGGACGCGAAACTTATACTGATAAACGCCATCCGCTAGCTCAACGGCAGTCCGAAAAATGCCTCGCTCGTCTTTTTCCATAGGCACGGCTTCCCAGTTAGAAAAGCAGCCGATCAGCGCTGCCTCTTGGTTGTAGGGAGCAAATAATTGAAATTCTATTGAGCTAGTCATTTTTCAACTTTCAACAATCCTGCTCTATAGGCAGCCTTTCCGCACATCCGGCTCGACTCGGATGGTTAAGTCAACTATAGCCTCTTGAATAAGGTTAGTCCGTTTCAGCGGTTTACAGATCTGCCCTGGGGAATGTTGTCAGTTGTCTGTTGGTACTGAGGGGAAAGCGAGCCCGACTTTGATGAGCGCTCGCGGTTTCGGGAGCAAATTCTCCCTCGATCTGAATCTGGTCGCGAGACATCAAGGGGAAAAACTGCTGCTCTCAGGTGTTGGCGCAGATAAAAAGATTGTTTAGCTATTGGCGATTAGACGATCTTTTCGTTGTCATTTTAAATCAATTTAATTTAATACATTGCTGTAATTTATAAAAATGGAAAGCCCAAGTAATCCCCGTTCAAAACATTACTAAAGTAGTTACTTAAAGCCCCAGCTATTTTGCCTCCCTGCTCGAACAAAATTATTCTAAAATATTTAATAGTAGTCGATAGAATTTAACGGGCACATTAACAACTTGTTCTGTTAGCGAAACCAAGTCAGCCGAGCTTTTTAGAAAAAAAGTAACAACAGCTGATTAAATTCGGTTCAGAGTTAACCTTCTTAAAGCAAAGCGATGCTCTGCCGCCGTAAGCCAATTCAACTTTAGGCTACGATTAGAGCAGAACATTCATTAACCGCTGATGTCTTTAGCTGTTGCTCAGCAAAAAAGCTCGGGAGGTTTACTTCTTAACAGTTAGTTGTCCTGGTTATCTTTAAAGAAACTTGTCGGATGAATTTCAAGAAAAAAATTTTACAAAAATTGTGTCGTTAAAGACTTAAGCTTTTTCAAAGCGAGTATTTTCCTCTCACTCATGAACTTGGAGAACTAGGCATGCTGTCAAGCAAAGATTCTACCCCCTGTCCCCGCTGTGGATATACCATGAATTCCGACGCGGCTAATCAGTGCCGGGCTTGTGGGCATACTCTGCATTCAAGAACCAAAACAAATGTTTTTAAGTTTCCTCCGACTCCTGATCTAGCGCCAGCAGCTCCCTCACCCGGAGAGACTCGTCCCAAACCAGTACGACCTGGAGCAATGGTTATTGGTGCTGTTATCGGTGCTTTAGTAGCGGGATTAGCTATCGTAGCGGTCAGTGTCATACTGAGACAGCCATTTAGACTGCTCGAACCCTCTACGACTCGTTACCGAACGATTGCCGAGGTTCCTACCCCCGATATGCGATTGACCTTCAGCGGAGATGCCTTTTTTGCGGCCTTGAACAGAAAAGGGTTAAGTCAGATCATTGCCGATGCTCATCCAGAGTTTGAGTTGATTTATCTAGAGCCAGGAGACCGCAACGCTAGCTCCAGTGACGGAATCGAGGGAGTTATCAAGGGAACGCTCAGCTTGGCAACGACCAGTCGGCCTCTCACCGATACCGAATCGCAGGCAGCAATTACTCAACAAACGCTCAGAGATTTTACGCTCGCTCAAGAAGCCATTGGCATTGGCGGAACAGTTTTCTATACCAACCGAGAAGTTGAGCTTGCGGGTCTGACTATAGACCAGCTTCGAGGCATCTTTACCGGAACGGTAACGAACTGGAAGCAGGTGGGAGGACCAGATTTGCCAATTCACCCTGTCGGCATCGAAATCGAAACGCTAGAAGAAATTGGCTTGGGAGAAGGAACACTGGGAAACAACGTCGAAATTGTTCGTAGCCCAACGCTGGCCTTTCGAGAGGTTATTGGGACTCCGGGAGCGATCGGTTTTGTCAGTGCGGCTCTGGCCTCTCAGCAGGGACTGCTCAACGTCCTTAACGTTGAAAACCCCATCACCAGAGACTTTGTTAGTCCTCTAACAGAGGAAGGAATGGTCAATCTCGACAGTTTCCAAACCGGGGACTATCCCCTCACCAACAAGTTGTTTATCCTCTACCGAGAAGACGGTACGCTCGATGAAGAGGCAGGCAGGGCTTATACTCAGATGCTTCTGTCTAAAGAAGGACAAGAAATTGTGCAAAATGCGGGCTTTGTGCCGTTAGTGCCGAGCGATGAGTAGGCGATCGCAAAATAGTAGGTGACAAAAGCTGGTGTGGTCTTTAACGACAGAAAGTTAGATAAGTTTCATGCTTACATCTATCAACATCCGAAAAATTATCGCTATTTTTCTCGTTTCCTTAGCCCTAGCCGTGAGCTGTACTCGACAGCCCTCTTCTCAATCTGTGGTTAATAGCGCCAGTAAAACTCCTATTATTCTCGGCTACAGTTCGTGGGCGGGGTGGTGGCCTTGGGCGATCGCCGAACGAGAAGGATTATTTGCCAAGCACGATGCCAACGTGCAGCTCAAGTGGTACGACAGCTACCTAGAATCGATGGAAGCCCTGGCCGCTGGACAAATCGACGGGAACTGTCAAACCCTCAACGACACCATTTCCTTTGCTAAAGATGCGGTGCATGGAGAGGTTGCTGTGCTTGTCAATGACAACTCAGCAGGCAATGACAAAATTATTGCGGCAGCCGAGATCAAAACGGTTCCGGATCTTAAAGGAAAAGCAGTGGCAGTGGAAGCAGGACTTGTTGATGACTTTCTGCTTTCCCTGGTGCTAGAAGATGCTGGCATGTCGCGCTCAGCGGTAGAAATTGTCAACGCCGAAACAGGAGCCGCCGCCCAGGCGTTTGCCGCCGGACTCGTCGATGCCGTGGGAGCCTTTCCGCCATTCTGGCAAGTGGCCTTAGAAAGAGAAGGAGCCCACGAATTAGCCTCGTCGGCTGATTACCCCGGCGCGATTCCTGATCTGCTGGTAGTCAGTCAAAAGCTCATCGACGAGCAGCCCCAACAGGTTCAGGCGCTGGTCGATACCTGGTGGGACATCCGTGAGTTTATGATTGAACACCCTGACCAAGCCGATGCCATTATGGCAGAACGAGTCGGGATTAGTCCTGATGACATGCAGCTATTTAAAGAAGGAACGGATTTTTTCACGATCGAGGAGAATCTAGAGGCTTTTAGCCCCGGCAACAGCATGAAGCACATGCCGTTTGCTGCTGAAAGAATGACAGAGTTTATGCTAAATGTGGAATTTATTGAAGAGAAGCCCGATTTAAAGGCTATTTTGGACGATCGCTTTGTCAAAGCTTACGCCAAGGCCAATTCGAGTTAGTGCAAGGAAAAAACGGTGAAGCAGACTAAAGTAGCAATTCTCATTTTCGACGATGTAGAAATCCTCGATTTCTGCGGTCCCTACGAAGTATTTGGCGTTACGGGCGGCGATCTTAACGAATCGAAACCCTTTGAGGTATACACGGTCGCTCAAGAGAACAGACCGATTATAGCTCGCAACCACCTAAGCGTTAACCCCGCCTATCGCTTGGCTGATTGCCCCCAGCCCGATATTCTTTTGGTTCCTGGTGGCTGGGGAACGCGCCGAGAAATCCGCAACCAGACGGTCATCGACTGGATTCAACAGCAGTCTCAGGCAGCGGAGCTGGTGCTGTCGGTTTGTACCGGGGCTTTACTGCTGGCCAAAGCTGGTCTACTGCATGGATTAGCGGCCACAACCCACCACAGCGCGATCGCCCTGCTGCGAAAACTCGCTCCTAACACGGACGTTCGAGAGGATGCCCGAGTGGTTGATAACGGACGGATCATTCTCTCGGCTGGCATTTCAGCCGGAATCGATATGTCTTTGTATGTGGTGGCGAAGCGGTTGGGCGAAGCCGAGGCGATCGCTACGGCGCAGGAGATGGAATATCAGTGGCAGCCAGTCTCCGTTGCTCAAGTTTGATAGCGAGCACAAGCCCGTTCCTCCCCAGGGAATCCTCGTTTATTCTGGGGAAGGACAGCGACGCAAAAAACTAGCTCAGAGCTGATGATAGTCAACACTCTCGATCGAAAAACTAACTCTCCAAAAACGCATATTATTCGCGGACCTTATCTCCAAGTGGGGACCGATTCAAGCATCATCATTCGGTGGGCGACTCAAGCTCCTGTGCGCGGCAGCGTGAGATACGGAACAGATTACCGTCAACTGACGGTCACTTCAACGGAAACGGTTCCCACCTGCAATCATTTTGTGCCCCTCAGCGGACTTCAGTCCAACCGCCGCTATTACTACTCAATCGGAGCGGCTACAGAGGTAGCAGCAGGCGATCCGGAGCAGTATTTTGTCACGGCTCCTATTCCGCAATCCTCCCCCATGCGACCCCTGCGCGTCTTGGTTTTAGGAGATGCCGGACGAGGTAACGACATTGCCGCTCAGGTCCGCGATGGCTACCGCCAATTCACGGGCGATCGCCATACCGATCTCTGGCTGATGTTGGGCGATAATGCCTACGATACCGGGACGTTAGCGGAGTATCAGCGCGGGGTATTTGAGATGTATCCGCAGCTTTTGCGCACGAGCGTCCTCTGGACGGCGATCGGCAACCACGATGCCGGTAGCGCTAGTTCTGAGGAGCAAAGCGGTCCCTACTATGAGCTGTTTTCCCTTCCAACTCAGGGAGAGGCCGGTGGAGTCCCTTCGGGAACGGCAGCGTACTATTCCTTCGATTACGGCAACGTTCACTTTATCTGCCTCGATTCCTATGGGAGCGATCGCTCGACCCCAGGAGCCATGCTCACCTGGCTCGCTCAAGATTTAGCGGCAACGACTCAAGACTGGCAGATTGCGTTTTGGCACCATCCTCCCTATACAAAGGGGTCACACGATTCTGACTGGGAAGTTGAGCTCATCGAAATGAGAGAACAAGTGCTGCCCATACTCGAAGCCGCCAATGTCGATCTTGTCCTCTCCGGTCACAGTCACTCCTACGAGCGTTCCTATCTTCTTAAGGGACATTACGGTTTGTCGGTCTCATTTACGGAATCAATGAAGCAGGATGGCGGCAGCGGCAGACAAGACGAATCAGGAGCGTATGACAGCGGTAGCGGTACTGTCTATATTGTGGCGGGCACTTCCGCCCTCGCCGACCCGGTGTTTCCTCATCCTGCTATGTATGCGTCGCTGAGCGTACCCGGTTCGCTAGTGCTCGACGTACAGGGCAAGCATTTAGACGTTACTTTTGTCGATGCTAGCGGCGAGGTAGGAGATTACTTTACCTTAATGAAGGACGATTGAGCGAGCTTACCAAAAAGCCAATCGTGCCCGCCTACTCAGCTCTTTCCTCGCCGACAGGAAAGGCAATTTCATCGCTAATCACTTCCAGTTCAGTGAGCTCATCAGACATTTCTAGCACGGCTCGCAGCACTGGTTTCATCTTTCCGGTCAGATACTCTCCATCCTCATAGCGGTGAAACTTGGAGCGATGGGCGACGTGAACAACAATCTGGTAGCGATTAGAAGCAGCCTGCAAGAGCTTGTCCGCTCGGTAGACAAGCTCGTTCGAGTCAACAGAAGAGTTAGTAGTCATTGACCTGACTGGAGATGGGTGGCAGCGGCTTCAGATTTTGGGAGTGTTCAAGACCTGAACCACCATGTAGGAACATAGCAAAAGGAGGTAAAGAGAAAACCAAGATTTTACTAGGGAAAGATTAAGCAAGCGAGCACAGCAACAGAAGCGTCTTGACTAGCATGGGATGCTTGTCAGCGATCGCCCACCCTCAACAAGTGGCCACAAACAAGCCCTGGGGGCACATTAATTTGATTCTAGGTCTGTCCAATCTCCCGAAGGAATAAAAGCCGCCCAGTAAAACGGATGGCTGTATTGCTCGCTCTCAAGCAATGCTAGCTGAGTTTGCCGTAGGGCTTCGCTTCTCCCAGCTCCATCCAGTAACCTCTGGTAGTAAGCAATCATCAGCTCTTTAGTTCCTTGATCCGCTACGTTCCACAGGCTAATAAGCTGACTCTCAGCTCCCGCAATCACTAAAGCGCGACGCAGACCGTAGACTCCCTCGCCATCAACAACGTCTCCCACTCCCGTGGAGCAGGCAGAAAGTACCACTAGCTTCGTTCCCCACAGGTCTAGCCCAGAAACCTCTAGCGCCGTCAGCGCTCCTGACAGTTTGCCCTGAGCCGGATTAAATCCAGCTAGCGCTAAGCCCGAACGCAGTAGGGGATTTTCTCCCGTCACCAGAGGTTCCGCAAGACTCTCTGCCCCAAAACCTCTGGTGGGCTGCGGTTTGACCTCCTGAGCCGAGAGAAAGAAACCGTGAGAAGCAATGTGTAAAATACTCGGCGCGTTAACTTTTTGGAGCGCTTCTTTAGTCGCTGCTGTTTCCGTGAATACGGTCACTTCTGGTAGTAAAGGGACGATGGCCGCTGCTTCTGCTGCCGTACCTGCCAAAGCTAGGCAGCAGCCACTGAGCTGCTCTAAATCTGCCGAACGGCGCTCAGTTGGGCGAACTACTAGCGTTTCTGCCCCGTAGGCAGGATTGGCCACGACAACAGGAGGCTGCTGCGGCTCAGCAGTTGTTGTCAGTCTCAGCAAATCTCGTCCGCTGGTGAGATAGGTAATAGTGTAGTTTTCGACTAGATAAGCATCATTTTCATCTACCAGGGCGCCGAAAGGAATCAGATTGAGGTGGCTATCGGGAGCGAGGAGGAGGGTGCGGGTATCGCCTAAGAGTGTGCGCACGGGCTGCATCACCTGTTCGTCGAGGCGACGAGCCTGCTGCTTCACCTGACGAGTTGCGCGTTTCATCAGAGCGGGACTGGCTGCTGGTGAGGCGGGAAGATTAGCCAGGGAGCGGCGAAATTCAGTGACGGTCCGATCGATGACGGCTGCTTCCCCCAAGTCTACCCACCGGGGATCGCCCTGGGAGTAGAGGATGTAGGCAGCGTAGCGCGGCGGTAACCATTTTTTACTGGGCGTGGCGGCTTTAGCATTGAAGGGGTCATAGCGGATTAGTTCTACTAAGGCCGCCTCTTCTGGAATCTGCTGCTGGACAGCGGCGATCGTCACCACTTGAGTGTTTTGCGAAAAGGCGGCGCTGCGGCGGGAGAGGGTCGCTTCTAAGCGCTCCGCTTCGGCTTTAAGAGTATTGAGCTGTTCGCGATAGAGATCGGGAGAAGTTCCGGCTCCTTCAAACGTGAGAGCGGCAAGCTGGGAACGAATAGCGGCCAGTTCATCCAGCAGAGCTTGGTCTTCCGGGTCCAGACGCTGACGCAAAGAGGGCAACGTATTGGCCACTACATCTAGGACTCGTCCTTTACGCCGGAGCAGAGTGGTCAAGGCTAAACGTGCGGCCTCCAGGTGATCCGGTATTTGCTGGAGATGGAGAGAAACCGCCCTGTCGGTGGACTCAGAAAAAGTAGCCAGGTAGGCGCGTTTCTGAGCTTCTGAGCCTGCTATTAGGTTGAGCGCCAGATTCGTTTCTTCGATATCAGTGCCACGGGTCAGAAATTCCAGGGCGCGGTTAAAATTACCTTGAGCTTGGTAGAGCGACGAGAGGTTATTGAGGCTCAAGGCGACATCCGGGTGCTCGGAGCCAAAGGTTTGCTCGGAGATATTAAGGGCGCGTTGATGAAGAGTCTCGGCGCGAGCGTAGTTCCCTTGCCCTTGGTGCAGTTCTGCTAAGTTATTCAAACTCGCTGCCACCCAAGGATGCTCAGCTCCCAAAGACTGCTCAAAAATACCAAGAGCGCGCTGATGAAGCGTTTTGGCGCGAACATAGTCTCCCTGCGCTTGATGCAGATCCGCTAAGTTATTCAGACTCGCTGCCACCCAGGGATGCTCGGCTCCTAAGACCTGCTCCCGAATCTTCAAAGCGCGTTGATGAAGAGTCTCGGCGCGAGCGTAGTTCTCCTGAATTTGGGATAGACCAGCAAGGTTATTGAGGCTCAGGGCTACGTCAGGATGGGCGTTTCCGAACGCCTGCTCCCGAATCTTCAGCGCCCGTTGATAGAAAGGCTGAGCTTTGCTGTAGCTCCCCTGGGTTTGGTAGAGCACCGCTAGGTTATCGAGGTTCGTCGCCACATCCGGATGCTCTGGTCCTAGCACCTGCTCTAAAACTTTTAGAGCCTGTTGATAAAGCTGCTCGGCTTTGGCGTAGTTGCCCTGGACTTTGAACAGTAAGGCTAGATTATTGAGGCTAACGGCCACATCAGGATGCTCTAGTCCGAACGCCTGCTCCCGAATCTCTAGCGCGCGTTGATAAAGAGACTCGGCTTCAGAGTAGTTCCCCCGGTCTTGAGACAGGTTAGCTAGATTATTCAGCTTATTGCTCACGTCGGGGTGGTCTGGTCCTAAAACCTCTTGGGCGATCGCCAAAGCTCGCTGAAAGAGGGGGTCGGCTTCAGCGTACTTGCCCTGAGCTTGATAGAGAGTCGCTAAGTTACTCAAGCTAACGGCCACGTCAGGATGCTCGGAGCCAAAAACCTGTTCTCGAATCGCCAGGGCGCGTTGGAACAAGGACGCGGCTTCCGCGTAGTTGCCCTGCTCGTGGTAGAGCGCGGCTAAATTGTTAAGACTATTAGCCACTGCGGGGTGCGTTGGCTCAAAGATTTTCTCTCGAATAGCCAGCACTCTCTGTAATAACGGTTCGGCTTCAGCATAGTTCCCCTGAGCCTGGTACAGCGTTGCTAGGTTACTCAGCTTGTTAGTCACGTCGGGATGGTCTGGTTCCAGGAGCTTTTCAGAAATAGCGAGGGAGCGCTGTAGAAGCGGTTCGGCTTCCGCATACCTACCCTGAGCCTGATAGAGACTGGCTAAATTACTCAGACTCGTCGCTACATCGAGATGCTCAGCGCCGAAATTGTTCTCTCGAATCGCCAGGGCGCGTTGCGACAGCGGTTCAGCTTCAGCGTAGTTGCCCTGAGCCTGATAGAGACTGGCTAAGTTATCAAGGCTAGTGGCTACATCGGGATGATTTGAACCCAGAGCTTCCTCAGAAATGCGGAGAGCACGCCGGAAGAGCGGTTCGGCTTTAGCGTAGTTTCCCTGGTCGTAATAGAGTGAGGCTAAATTGTTGACGCTTGTTGCCACATCAGCATGTTCCTCTCCCAGTACTCGTTCGCGAATTGCCAAGGCCCGTTCTGCCAGAGGAATCGCTTGGGCATATTCCCCCTGTTCGAGCAGGGCTAATACCTGTTGGTTGAGCTGGTAGGCTTCTGCTAACTCTCGTTCTGTTGCGGATGCTTCTCGCCAACTGAGAGTGTAGCGGCCCGTTTCTCCGGCTTGAGAAGCAACGACAAAAACGGTGTAGGGACCGATATCGGGTAGAGTCACGGTCAGGCTGACTCGGTCAGCACCGCTCTGGCTGGCAATGAGCTGATCGCGAGCGTCGAACAACCCTAAAAACGGGTCGAATTGCTGGCTAGTAACTGTTATGGTTACGTGCTGTCCGGCCTGTCCCTCAAATCGGTGAGCGCTGTAGTAGCGACCGTCATCGAACGTCTGGCTATTGCTATTCAGAATGCCGTCGATATTAGCAGGAGACACGTTAGCTTCTGCTGAAGATACTGCCTTTGCCTCCGCCTGTTCTGCGCCAGGAGCGATCGCTCCTAAACTCAGACACAACGCTGTACCCAACATCCATCTCGCTACCATTGCGGGCATCATCCCCAATTAACTATCAAAACCCAAAACATTAGAGTCAGTTCCTCTCCTCTCACACATTGCCGCTTCCTTCAAAATCGAGATTGAAGATCTTTTTCAGTCTTTGCCGCACCCAAACTAACGGATTGCTCTCTCCTTCGTCCCATCCCAGTTTCTTTAACTCCTGCTGTCGCTTAGCGAGTTCCTCTTGATGCTTACTCAACTCTTTGAAAATCACTTCTTCGAGTTCGGGAGACTCCTGCAAAATCTTCTGAAAATTCTTTTGATTGATGGCAAACAAAATTGTTTCTTCAGCCGCTTTGACGGTAGCGGTTCTGGGGATGCCTAACAGGAGGGCTAGTTCGCCAAAAAACTGTCCCGCTTCCAGGGTACTGAGGCATCGATGGAGCTTTTCTATCCAAATTTCCACCGAGCCTGCCAGTACGATGTAAAAGGTATCTCCGGGATCGTTCTCCTGAAATAAAATTTCTGCTGTTTTCAAGCGCTGATGGTAGCCGCTTTCGATCACTCTTCTTAGTTCCAGGTCACTGAAACTCTGGAAGTACGGGACTTGTTTGAGCAAATCTCTAATCAGCAGCATTGAAGGCGGTACTGCTGACGTTGGCAGCGCCGATTGTTCTGCTGATTCTCGTTCAGCAAGACCATTTTGCTGAGACGGAAGTCGAAGATCGTTGAGATTGTTAATCCAAAAATTCCGTTGCGGAGTGGGCAACTCCACCTGATAGGCGCGTAAGCTGTACCGAATCGAGTAATGCAGATTGCTAATAATGAGGGGCTTTTTATCAATGGCATTGACCCAAACCCAGAGAGCAAAAATCAAAGAAGTGTCTCCAAATCCGCGCAGAACGACTTGGGGAGAGGGGTCGGAGAGTACATGCTTTTCCTGATAGGCCGATTTGAGCAGCGCTTCAGTAACAAGGAGCGGATCGCTGTCTTCATCGACCTCAATATCGATGCTGATCCGACCTGTCTGATTTTCGTAGGTCCAGTTGACGAGCCGATTCTCCACAAGCTGGCTGTTGGGAACAACAATATGAGCGCCGTCTCGGGTCCGGATAATGGTGGAGCGAGTGGTTACCTCTTCGACGTATCCCTCCAAATCGTCTATTTCGACAAAATCCCCCACCTTAACGTTGCGCTCGATCAGCAGCGTCAGACCGCTGACAAAATTTTTAGTAAGATCTTGCAGACCAAAACCGATCCCGACTCCTAACCCCCCGGCTAAAACTGCCAAGGAAGCCAGATTGAAGCCACTAGATTGCAAAATCACAAAGTAAATTAAAGCACCGCCAGCATAGCTAATTATCGTGGCGATCGCCGCCCGGTTGCCGCCATCGATGCCGAGTTTAACTAACACCCGCTGCTGCAAGAAATTTTTGAGCAGCCGCACCAGCACAAAGACAACAACCAGATAGGCAATGAGCTGGGCGATCGCCAATAGCGAAAGCTCCGCTTCGCCAATCGGAAAGCGAATGGATTGAAAGAACGAGAAGATATTTCTCAACGGTTCTGACCAAGAGGAACTCATCACGTATTGGCTGCTTCAATTAGTTCAGTGGCAGGAGAAAAGTTCACCAATCGTTTAAGCTTGCTGGGTAAAGGAAAGACTTGGACGTTTCTTTGTAATTCCATCTGTTTACTTAAAAGATTACCTTCTAAGCTCTCAAGCTCGATTGTAAGGGTAAACGGTCAAAATCGAAGAGCTGCCCTCGTTTGACGAACCCTTTAAAACCATCCTGAGTGGCGTGAGGAAGTTCTCCCGGCTGATAGCCATACAGCCACATCTTGCTTTTGATCTCTAGGGGGAGCTGCACGAGTTCTTGATAGTGGGAATGCACTCCCGAAGGAGAGAAGGAAATTTCACAATCTTGAAAGATCAGGTCGGCGCGAGCATAATCCTCAAGGCACCGATGCAGTTGAGTATCCGTTGTTAGAAAGACCTGCATTCTGTTGACCTCAAAGCCTAAACCGTAGCTGGGAACCACGAAATATCCGTTGTCTACATGCACAACTTTAACCAAATTAAACTGAATGTCCTCCCACTCAAAAGAGCGTGTCGCTTCTACCGGACAAACGTTGAAGAAAAAATCTAAGCTGACGAGATCTCCTTGAACAGAGCGCATGCCCCCCGCTAAACTCCGTTCCCACAGTTCGCTCTCTAGCTCTTTACTCAGATACAGATTCGGTTTTGGGCAGCGCGGATCGAACTTGGTACTAAAGCCGATGTACTCCAAACCGCCAATATGGTCGGCGTGCAGATGACTAATATAGATGTCGGTAATATCTAGGTAGGAGTAGCCCTGGGAGTGCAGCGAGAAACGAATATCCGAGCCGCAGTCAATCAGCAGACGATTGCCCCGAGCGCTGGTTAGCAACAAATTGGACTGGAAATTATCGGCTCCCACAGTAAAGGCAGAACCAGAACCGAGAAAGAGTAATTGAGTCACGATGTTTCTTTCCCCAAGCCGCTTGGCCGTTGCTTGTAGTATAGAGCATCCAATTTAGCTTTAATTTCAGCCGGAACCGTGGTTAACCGCGCCTGAAACCGCTGGGAAGCTTGCTCAACCTGTAACACCTTGGCATAGAAATAATTTTCTTCCCCGGACTGGTGCAGGCGCAGTCTGAGATTATCTAGAGAGGAGAGCCGAGTTTGTTCTGAGCGATCACCGCAAATTTCTACTCCCTTCAAGGATAGCCGGACGATGCTGCCTGACTCCTCTTGGTGACCCAGATCTTTTCCCTGGAGGCGAACGTATTGAATCGCGATGGGGATAGGCAAGGAAACAAACAGTTCATTTTCTTGGGGTAAACAGAGAGAGTCCTTGCCCTCGATGCCCCTGACTTCATAAACGGTGAGCGGCTCTTTCACGCCTTTGGGGGACACCTGCCGGGAGTCACCAACCTGAACGGAGTTTCCGGCGGCTTGAAGGGCGGTTTCTGCAATCAAAATTTGCCCGCCCACCGTGTAGGATTCGATCCGATACGTCAAGTTGACTTCATGACCGACAACTCCATACTTGGTGCGTTTTTCTGACCCCAAATTGCCGACCACTACTTCTCCGGTATTGATGCCGATGCCCATTGCTAGCTCGGGAAAGCCCCACTGCTGCATTTGAGTATTGACCGATTCCATCGCAAGCTGCATGGCGATCGCCGCCGCTACCGCCCGTTCGGCATCATCCTGGCGCGAGACAGGAGCGCCAAACAGCACTAAAATACCGTCTCCCATAAATTCGTCGATGGTTCCCTGGTACTCAGTAATCACGTTCGCCATCTGCTCCAGGTAAAAGTTGAGGATTTTGACAACGGCATCCGGGGAAAGGCTTTCGGAGATAGTGGTAAATCCCCGTAAATCGGAGACGAGGAGCGTAATTTTCCGTTTCTCTCCCCCCAGCCTTAATCCTTCGGGGTGTTCCAGCAGAGTCGCCACAATTTCATCACTAAGGTAGCGTCCGAAGGTGTGGCGAATGCGGATGGCGCGGTAGGATTCGTTCATCATCATCGCTACCGGAGAACCAACCAGCACCAGGAGAGGCGGGACGACAGGCAGCCACCAACTCTCTAGGAAAGCAACGGAGGTCATCGCGATCGCTCCCCCCGCTGCTAGCAGGGTTCCGGCTCCCACCACCAGCAGCCACAGCAAGAATTTAGGCTTAAGGGGTCGGGCAGCCCACACAATACCCAGGCCAACGCCTAGCCAGGAGAAGATCCAAAGATACTCCAGCGGTTCTGAAAGGGTGTTGATAGGAGAACGACCGTCGAGAACCTGGCTGATAATTTGACTGGCGAGGTGAGCGTGGATTTCTACCCCCGCCATGCGTTCCGAAGGATTCGTCGTATGAGGAGTGGCGTGGAGATCTTGAAAACTTTCGCCAACGTAGCCGATTAGAATCAGGCGATCGCGTCCCCACTCTGGCGCGACCCGCCCCTGCAAGATATCGATCAAAGAGGCGGTGGGAAAATGGCCCGCCGGACCTCGGTAGTTGAGCAGCGTTTGATAACTCTTATCGTCTGTTCTCACATAGCTACCGTCATTCCTAGCAAAGCGCGGAAACAGGCTGTCTCCAAACTGAAAAATCGTCGTTCCGGCGGGAACCTGGGGGGCAATCCCCTCTGCTTCTAAGTACGCCGCCGCTAGGTAAAGAGCAAAGCTTTCTAGGCTTTCGTCCTTGCTGCCAATTCTTAAGTACCCCCGCCGCACCACGTTGTCTCGGTCGAACTTCATATCGTTCGCGCCCACCTGCCCGCTGGCTTTGAGCTGCGGCGGTGGAGCCACGGCTTCTGTTCTGGGGTCTCCAACGAGTTTTTGGATGCCGATGAGGTTTGGAGTCGATTCGTAAACTCGGATTAACTCTTGATGACCGGGTTCGACGGGTAGATCTCGATAGATATCCAGCCCTATGGCCCGGGGCTCCATCGCCTTGAGTTTTTCGATGAGCTGAGCCAAAACGCGATCAGAAATCACGCCCTGGTTGAGATGACGAAAATCGTCTTCGTCGATTCCCACGATGGCAATGCGGCTATCGGTGGGGTCACTCGGACGCCAGCGTTTGTAGAGGTCGAAGACGGCTAACTCCGAATTCTGCAACCATCCAGCCAACCGCACCACCATCACAATCCCGGCTAGAGGGACAGCGAACCGAACGCTACGCCATTGCCAAAGGAACTGCTTCAGTTTCGGTGACATAGCTCGCTTTAAGGAGTTCCTGGTTCGACAGCGCCAACTACAGTCGCTTCCACAATTTCTGGGGCTTCAATCCCGACTGAGTTGAGCAATTCAGTCCATTCCTGCATCCCGAGATCGGGGTCGGACTGGCGTAATTGCTCCAGGGTGGTAAGCGCTTCTTGCCACAGCCCATACTCTGCGTAGCGTTCGGCGGCTGCAATCAGTTGAGGAGCGGATTCCGACTGGTTGGCGATCGCCGCTAGTTCCGCCTGCTGTTCCTCCGTGAGCTGAATCCGCTGTAACTTACCAGTAATCGATTCACTGCCGGTAATTAATTCACGCTCAGCCGTTTGAGTTGAGCAAAATAGGGTGAGCTGCCACTCGTAGCTTTCCCCATAGTTTAAAGCCACTGACTCTGGTAGCTGAAGCTTGACCAAGCCGGATGAGGCGGGAGGCTCAATGGTGTTGGTGTAAACGTCATTGCCTTCGGCATCAACGATGATAAATTCTGCGGTGGTCGCCGTCGATTCCGGGATGAACCAGTAAATTGTTGGATTAGACGCTAGGGTGGTCACAACCCCGTCTGGGGGCATCAACACGGTGAGCGGAACCCGGTCTCCGGTACAGTCACCGCGCCTGCCGCCTCCTGCCGTGTTTTCCGCGGCCTCTTCGTCTGGAAGCGAGGGAAATTCAACGCTGATGTAAGTTTCTGACTTCGGTGTAGGCAACAGTGGCCACGATTGAGATAAAGGGAATAGGCTAGACGAGAGGGAGGTGAGAACTCCCGCTAACAATGGCGCAGAAGCAAGCCAACTCATAACCAAAGCAAGGTTTAGGACACACCCATTTTAAGGGCAAAAGATTTCGAGGACAAAAGGGCGATCGCCTGCTAGCTTCAGACTCATTTAATGACGTTGTTAGCAGTTTCGCTTAGAGATTAATTGTAAATTTACTGTTGGAAAAAAGGTCAGAAAGGACATGCTGAGATTTGTGAAGGGGTGGAAAACAACTTTGTGGGGAGGCTGTGGGGCGATCGCGCTTGCGTTGATAACGCCGACGCTAGCAGGTGAGATTCCCCCTAGAACGTCACAGTCAGCCGCCTCAGCCAGCTTTCAACCTGGCTCTGTCGAGGGCCAACTCGCCAGCGACGGCGACACGCTGAACGATGGCCGCCACTACCAAGTTCACGTTCTAGAGGGTCAAGCAGAGCAACAAGTGACAATTAAACTGACGAGTCATGAGTTTGCTCCTTACCTCGTTGTGCTCGATCCAGAGGGCCACAAAATTGCTGAAGCGGGTGATGGCGGAGCCACCAATCAGGCTCGCATTGTGACCACCTTGCTCAAGGAGGGAACCTATACCTTGGTGGCTAGTTCTCAGGCCGCCGCAGCGACGGGTCGCTATACTCTCAGTTGGCAAGCCGCCTCATCAGAGGAGGCCCCCTTAGCAGAAGCCGGGAAGCTCTCTCAACAGATAGCGGAACTTTCCGCTCAGGGAAACTACCCAGAAGCGATCGCTCTGGCTGAGCAGCTATTAACGCTGAGAAAAACCATCCAGTCAGGTGATCGCCCGGAGATTGCCACTAGTCTCAACACTCTCGCCTTTCTATATCAATCTCAGGGCAGATCCGGCGAAGCCGAACCGCTGTATACTGAAGCCTTGGCCATGCGGCGACGACTCTATGAGGGCGACCATGCCGATGTTGCCCTCAGTCTCAATAACCTAGCCTCTTTGTACCAATCCCAAAGCCAGTACAGTCAAGCTCAACCTCTGCTCACCGAAGCTCTAGCCATGCGGCAGCGGCTCTTTGAAGGCGACCATCCTGATATTGCCCTCAGTCTTAATAATCTGGCTGCCCTATAC
>JBHJGN010000055.1:0-74747 GCA_050331735.1 Cyanophyceae cyanobacterium | reverse complement strand
CGTGATGACCAATCTTAGAGGTAAAACTCACCAAATTAAAAAGAGTTTGGGGAATCTTTATCGGTTAAGAACGTGGGTTGAATATAGCTTCCGACAGTGTGAACAAAAATTAGGTTGGGCTGACTATCGCTTCACCAAATTCGAGCAAATTGAGCTTGCTCAAGGCAGCCGCCGGAACCTCTTCCGGCGAAACTTTGAGAAGTAGTGGGAAATCATCATGAGTGCTTATTTGATGACTATTTTAAACACGGAAGTGTTCTGTGCTTTATATCAATCTCAATCCTCACCTAATGCTGACGAGGTTCTGGTTGTTTTTCCTCGCCATTAACAGGGATGAAAAAATACCCTCAATTACCGTCCATCGCCATAGCTTGGTTATTTGTATTTGAGCTTGAAACCCAAAATTGTAGAGGCGAGAATTAAAGTGACGGCATTGGCGGCAATGACAGGTAAATCACGAATGGCAATCCCGTAAATCAGCCATAGCAGAACTCCAGTGCAGAAAGTCAAAAACATTCCGAGGGAGATGTCTTTCGTCGATTTGGTTGTCCAAGTTTGAATGACTTGTGGGAGGAAAGCCATTGTTGTCAAAGAACCTGCTAAGAGTCCCAAAACAGTAACAAAATCCATAGTTAACATCAAAGCAGTTCCGCCTGACCTGCTGGCGCTGTTCGTTGTCATCATAGCGTTAGCAAACTCAACCGACCAAGCTGAAGTCAACTTAGATCCGATTCTTGTCAAGTCACTGAGTCCAGAGAGGCTTGCAGGAGAACGAAGTAGCGATGAGCATCCCGCCACTGATAGGCTTTCTCATCCCCAATCGCTTCGGCTCCTTGCGCCTTGGCTTCAAGGTAGCGTCCGACATAATCAACCACTTCCTCAAAGCTATAGGTGAGTAAATCATCTTGGAGCAACGTTCTCAGGCGATCGCCCGCCTGTTCGCGGCTGCGACTGCCATAACGAGTGGGTAATGCCTGTCGCACCTTATCGATAATTCTCATCAGCCAGCAGCGCTGTTCTCTACGCCAGTAGGCCGGAACCTTAGTTTGCTGAACAGCAGCGTGAATATCACGGCAATCAGCGTACATTGATTGAAGCACCAAAACATCGTTGAGGAGGCGCATCGTCACTCGTCGATACCCGGAGGGGTAACTTTTCCACTGTCCTGTACGAATGACTCCCAACTTGACGAGAAATTCACTAAAGGCAATCTTCTGCTGCTGTTCGTAAAGCTGAGAAAGCTTCCGGTAAGCTCGCACAGCGAGGTCGGCAGCTTCAGTACTGTCTCCTAAAGCTATTTTGTTCACTTCGACTGGTGGCGCTTCTCTCATGAGTCAAGAATTTTCCTCCTCTTACCGCAGTAGCTTCATGCTGTCGCTTAGGCAAAGGTAGAGCCGTTCCAGCCCCACATGGCTCTTTCGGCATCAGCAAAATCAATATAGATGCGATTCTGCGCAACTCCCAACTTCTCTTCCACCTGCTGGCAAAAATCCTGGCTCATGGCCTTGGTTTGTTCCGGCTTCATCTTGCCAAGGCTCTTAATTTCGATCAAGCAGACTGGCTCAAAGGTGCCAGCAAAGCTCATGGCTACATTTGATTCAAAAGCCGTCATGACATAAGACTCAGGCTTACCTAAATGCTGCGCTAATTTTGCAGAGAGCTGTTTGAGTAAGTCCTCCACTGCTATCGAATCTGGCGCAGATACGGAAGATTGCACTCTAATTAAAGGCATGTTGTAACTTTCGGAGTAACGACTTCATTAAGATTGGGTCAGGGCTATCCACCGTACTGCCACTCGGTGTCCTCTAAGGAAAGCTGTTTACCTTCGCGGTGAACGCCTGCGCCTACGACCTCGCCGACAAACACGGTATGATCGCCGTCTTCTACTGCACCAACAACTTTACATTCGATGTATCCTAGAGAGTCAGAAATAATCGGGCAGCCTGTTTCTTGCCCTTCATAAAACTCGATCTCTTCAAACTTGTTGCCAACGCGACGCTTGGGCTTAAAAAACTGTGCCGCGATCTCCTTTTGGCTGTTATCGAGGAAGCTTACGGCATAGACTCCGCTCTTCTTAATCATCTCGTGGGAACCAGAATCTTGCTTGACGCAGTTAACAACCATCGGTGGCTTAAACGAAGACTGCATCAACCAGCTAATCGTGAAGCCATTCATTTCATCTTCATCTTTGACCCCACAGATATAAAGACCATGAGGAATTTTCCGCAGTATTGTTTTTTTGGCTTGTTCGTCTAGCAAGGCTTTCTTCCTAAATTTCTATTGATATAGACATGCTGTACCCCGGAGCTTGGCTCTAGAACCAGCGACTTTAGAATTTTACCAAGCTGAGAGGAAATCTTGCTCCGTCCTTGGATAGGAGTTGAGGAGAAGTGGTCACTTCTGAGTCATCAGTGGAAAGATAGAGATGAAAGTAAGCAATCGTATCTTGATGACTCAGCCTGAAGCTCTGCAATCGCTCCTCGAAGCGGTGGCCACAGGAGACCTCGCTCCTGCCGCTGCCCTTCACAAACTAAAATACCTGTCGTTTGAACCCGTTGCGGATTTTGCCAAAATCGACCATCATCGCCAGTTAAGAACGGGGTTTCCCGAAGTAATTTGGGGACCAGGAAAAACGCCAGAGCAAATTGCTCACATCATAACGGCGATGAGAAAGCAACATCAAACCCTCGCTCACCCTACCGCGATTATGGCCACTCGCATTGAAGCGGCTGTTTATGAGGAAATTGAAGAACAAGTTATTGGTTTACGGTACTATCCGATTGCGCGCATCTGTGCTTTAGGAGAACCGCAGTTGAGGGAAGAGGAGGGGAAAATTACCGTTCTGAGTGCCGGAACTGCCGATCTCGCCGTGGCTGAAGAAGCCGCTGTCACTGCTGAACTCTGCGGCTTCAAAGTCCAGCGCCTTTGGGATGTTGGGGTAGCCGGAATTCATCGTCTCCTCAGCCATCGTCAGCTTATTGAGGAAGCGGACGTGCTGATTGTGGTGGCGGGAATGGAGGGAGCATTACCAAGCGTGGTGGCGGGGTTGGCCGACTGTCCAGTGATTGGCGTTCCCACATCAGTCGGCTATGGAGCGAGTTTTGGCGGCGTGGCGCCTCTACTGACAATGCTCAATTCCTGTGCAGCGGGGATTGGCGTTGTCAACATCGACAACGGATTTGGGGCGGCAATTTTAGCCGGGCAAATTCTTCGTACTGCTACTAAAATTAGGAATAGAGACTAAATATTTTTTGAGACAAAAAATTTTGGCAGCATATCTCGGGACAAACTGCCAAACTTAAAGAAAATAGTTCCTTTTTTAAAGCCTAGGATTCTTAGTAAGCGTTTTTCAAAGCACCTTAAATTGGTGTTTGTTAGTAGGCTAGACCCATACTGCGCGTTGTTTCTGCCCCCAGATAAACCCGAATACTTAAGAAATCTGTCGGGCAGGCCGTTTCGCAACGCTTGCAGCCAACACAATCTTCTGTACGAGGAGAGGAGGCAATTTGTCCAGCTTTGCAGCCGTCCCAAGGCACCATTTCTAGTACATCGGTGGGGCAAGCGCGAACGCACTGAGTACAGCCAATACAGGTATCGTAAATTTTAACAGCGTGAGACATTAGCTATCGGCTCCTTACCGAAAGGTTCTCCTAAAATTTATGGATTTTTCTCAAAATCAGTTTACCGCAGCGTTACAGCCCTCCTCCCTAAATGGTGATAGAACTTCAAATTCTGTTACACAACTGTTGTAAAGTGGAACAAAGAGCTCAGTTTTTCCCCCCTACGGCATAAATAGGAAGAACATCTGCAAACTTAATAAAACTTAATATAGACTAGAGAACACCGAGATAAAAAAATAGTCTCTGAAAACAGTCATTAATGAGGCAAATATGCGGATTTTTCTGACCGTCTGGTTTGGACAGGTAATTTCTTTACTCGGGTCAAAGTTAACAGAATTTGCCCTTGGAGTCTGGGTTTACCAAAAAACAGGGTCAATTACGCAGTTCGCTCTAACTGTTTTATTAATTTACCTGCCGAACGTGCTGATTTCTCCGGTGGCAGGCGCCCTGGTCGATCGCTGGAATCGCCGCTGGGCGATGATGCTGAGCGATTCTGTTGCGGGAATCAGCACGTTGGCAATCTTCGCTCTAGTCTACTGGGATCGTTTAGAACTCTGGCACGTCTATGTGGCGATCACAGTAAGCTCGATCTTCAATGCCTTTCAGCTACCAGCCTATACCGCCGCCACTACCCAGCTTGTTCCCAAACGGCATCTGAGTCGGGCCAACGGCATGGTGCAAATTTCCAAGGCCACGGCTAAGCTAACTGCGCCCCTGCTAGCGGGTTTTCTGATTAAGCTCATTGCGCTTGAGGGGATTCTGCTGCTGGATGTCGGTTCTTTTGTGTTTGCGCTGACAACGCTCCTCGCGGTTCGCTTTCCCCGCACCAGGCACAAACGGAGTCGAGCCGTCAAGGCGAGTCATCTGCTCCGAGAAACTCTCTCTAGCTGGCACTATATTTCCAAACGCCCTGGACTAGTCAAGTTACTCACGTTCATTGCCGTTACCTACTTTACGGTGGGGACTTTGGAAGTGCTGTTCTGGCCCTTTGTTCTGAATATGGCATCGAGTACAGAGCTTGGACTGGTGCTTTCGATTGGTGGCTCTGGCATGCTGTTTGGTAGCCTGGTCATGAGTGCTTGGGGAGGACCAAAACGCCGAGTTTATGCCATTCTCAGTTTCGTTCCTCTCCAGGGCGTACTGGTCTTTCTGAGCGGCGCTAGTTCCTCATTAATGATGGCTGGAGTGGGAGTTTTTGGCTATCTGTTTGCTCAACCGATCATCGTGAGCTGCAATCAGGCTATCTGGCAGAGCAAAGTCCCTGTAAGTCTCCAGGGGCGGGTTTTCGCGGTCCAGGTGATGCTAGAACGGTCTTTGTCAATTGTTGCCTACGTTCTGGTTGGTCCTTTAGTAGATCGGGTGTTAGAGCCGATGATGGCAGCAGACGGGTTACTGGCTACCAGCATTGGCGTGTTTATTGGGGTAGGACCAGGACGAGGCATCAGTTTACTGTTGTGTTTGCTCGGCATCTTTAACATTGTCGCTACCGCGATCGCGGCACAGGAGCCTCGCCTGCGCCGAGTGGAAGAGGAAGTTCCCGACGCCGCAGCATCGGTGCTCGTGTCGCACCGACAATACAGCTAATTTGAAGTCACTCGATGGAGGAACACTTGCGATCGCCTTCCCATCCGATCAATGATGTACTGTAGCAGATGACCCCTTTCACTGACTTGAACTCGATGAAGTATCTTTTGAAGTTGATGGCATGCCTACTGCTCTTGGCGTTGATCTTTTCCTCGCCAGCCTTAGCCGCTAGTTCAACCGCCGTCACCTCCACCTTCGACAATACCAACCTCAGCGGCAAAGACTTTTCCGGCCAAAATCTACAAACCGTTGAGTTTGCCAAAGTAGACCTGACAGGAGCTAATTTCAGCGATGCCGACTTAAGAGGAGCTGTCTTTAACGCTTCAGCCCTCAATGAAGTCAACCTACACGGGGCCGACCTAACCAACGGACTGGCCTACTTAACTAGCTTCACCGGAGCGGACCTGTCCGATGCCGTTTTTACCGAAGCGATTATGATGCGCTCCACCTTTAAAAATGTCGATATTACCGGAGCTGATTTTAGTTTGGCCATCCTAGACCGGGATCAGGTGGCTCAACTTTGTGAGGTGGCTTCGGGAATTAATTCTAAAACAGGCGTTGCTACCCGCGACTCTTTAGGATGTCGGTAGGAATAAACTGGGAGCTTGAATTCCAATAGACAAGGATTTTCAAACAGTGATTGCGAGCAAAATAATTGTTAAACTGGCAGGACTGGTGCTTAGTTTGGTGCTTTTCCTGCCTCTGCCTGCCCAGGCTCAGGCGACTAAGTATTACGATCCGCCTCCTTCCTATAGCAACGCCGAACTGAGCGGCAGAGATTTTTCAGGAGATACGTTACGAGCGGCAGAATTTTCTAACGCTAATTTGGAGCTAGCCAATTTCAGCCGAACGGATTTGCGAGGCTCGATTTTGAGTGCCTCTGTAGCGACCAAGGCAAATTTTCATGGAGCTGATCTTTCCTACGGCATGGCTGACCAGATAGATTTTACGGGCGCCGATCTCAGCGATGCGGTCTTTGTTGAAACAATTATGTTGCGCTCGACTTTTGAAGATGCCAATATTACGGGGGCTGATTTCACAAGCGCTATTTTAGACGGCGACCAGGTGAAAAAACTGTGTGCTAAAGCGACAGGAATCAACTCTCAAACAGGAGTTGCCACCCGTGATTCTCTGCTGTGCCAGTGAGCAGTAACCCATGACTTTGTTAATAATGAAAGTAATCAGCTAGTTATCGGTATGCGGATCGGTGTGCTTGGCGGGGGGCAGTTAGCCGGGATGATGGCACAGGCTGCTCGAAATCTGGGAATAGAACTGATTGTCCAAACTCCCAGCACCGACGATCCTGCCGTTAGTTTGGCGACCGATACTGTCTTAGCAGAAATAGACGATGCCGCCGCGACCGCTAAACTGGCAACTCTCTGCGACCTAATTACGTTTGAAAATGAATTTATCGATCTGGCCGCTTTACAGCCTTTAGCACAGCAGGGGATCAAGTTTCGACCTCGTTTGGCCTCGCTGTCTTCTTTGCTCGACAAGTATCAACAGCGCTGCTACCTTCAACAAATTGCTCTCCCAGTCCCTCGTTTTGCCCTTATGGAGCAACCTGTCTCAGAATTTGGGTTTCCGGTTGTCCTCAAGGTGCGCCGTCACGGCTACGATGGCCAAGGCACCTACATTTTGCCAGAGCAACAGGCTTTAGCCGCAGCCTGGCAGGCTCTTCAAGGTACGCCAGTTATGTTGGAAGAGTATGTGCCTTTTGAGCAGGAATTAGCGGTAATAGCCGCCCGCAGCGAGACGGGCGAGGTCGCTGTTTATCCTGTTGTTGAAACGCAGCAAGAAGCTCAGGTCTGCCGTCGCGTCATTGTGCCAGCGGAGGTATCTGCCCCCGTCAAAGTCCAGGTAGACAAAATTGCCACCAGGCTCCTCAACCAGCTACAGGTTGTCGGAGTGTTTGGCATTGAACTATTTCTGACAAGAGCAGGAACCGTTTTGGTTAACGAAATTGCTCCCCGCACCCACAACTCAGGACACTACACCCTCGATGCCTGCAACGTATCTCAGTTTGAAATGCAGCTTCGTGCTGTGGCGGGTCTGCCTCTCGGCTCTACGGCTCTGAAATCGGCGGGAGCCGTGATGGTGAATTTGTTGGGCTACGAACACTCCGAGGACGACTATCACCACAAGCGATCGCAGCTTGCATCCTTGCCTCAGGCTACCGTTCACTGGTACGGCAAAACCGAATCTCGCCCCGGCAGAAAGCTCGGTCACGTCACCGTGTTACTAGAGCAAGCGGAGCGACAGACGGCGTTAGCCACCGCTAAACACATTGAATTGATCTGGTACGGATCGTCGTCGTGAGTTGTCGCTCCGCGACGGGGAACGGGTAAAAACGGGTAAAGGGGAAATAGTTCCTCCGGAACGGGGAAAGGGAAAATTGTCCCTCCGGGACGGGAAAGAACACAGAGCGAAGGAATCAACTAGATCTTTTCCCCTTTTCCCTGCGCCTGTGGCGCTTCCCCTTTTCCCGTTGCGCAGCCACTATTTTCCCGCGCCGATGGCGCTTGCGCCTTGGAAAAAACCGATTAGAATAGGAAAAGTTAGATTCACTGCTGCGTTGGTGACTGCCAATAAAGTTTGTTGATCTATGCTCATGTTACGAGGGAACCAACAGCATTTGTGGCAGTAGACCGAGCTTAGTACTCGGAAACTTTAAACAAGACGCGTCGGTACCCACCTGGATTTATCCAGGTCAGAAACTGAGGTAAGACGGCGCAGCGGTGGGCTAACATTCCCCCATCTTGCCTCTGGTTTCTGCATCAGAGGATTTTTTTGGGGCAATTGTCAGGAAGTCTAGACATAATCTATCAAAAGGGTGATTTGAGCGCGCTAGTATAGTGTTTATTGTATAACCCAACACATTTCTAGATTGATACAACTAACAGAGCGTCTCAATCAAATCTTCCCCGCTAGCATCTTTGAGTTGAATCGGGGACTGACCCTAATCCATCAATATCTGCCCGCTACACCAGTAGTCGTTGCCGATATTTGGGTACGTGCCGGAGCGATCGCCGAACCGGATGAGTGGACGGGCATAGCTCACTTCCTCGAACACATGGTTTTTAAAGGCTCTCAGCGCCTAGGAGTAGGGCAGTTCGACCAGTTAATTGAGAACTACGGCGGCTTTACTAATGCAGCCACAAGTCACGACTATGCCCATTTTTTTCTCACCACCGCCGCTCAGTATTTGTCCGACGCTCTACCTCATTTAGCCGAAATTCTGCTGCATCCGTCGCTTCCAGAAGAGGAGTTTTTTAAAGAACGGGAAGTCATTTTAGAAGAACTGCGTTCCTGCACAGACGATCCCGACTGGATTGCTTTTCAAAGTCTGTGCGAAACCCTATACCAACGCCATGCTTACGGACGCTCCATTCTCGGCAGCGAGGCGCAGTTGCTGAGCTACACTCCTCATCAACTGCGCTGTTTTCATCAAACCTTCTACCAGCCAGAAAATATTACCGTTGTGATCGTGGGTGGAGTTAAACAGGAAGTTGCTGTCTCGCTGGTTGAGCGCTCCTTTAGTCAATTTAAGGTTCGTTCTGAGTGTCCACCCTATACTGCTGAAGCAGAACCCCCGCTCACCAGCGTACGCCGGACTCAAATCTACTTACCCAGGTTAGAGGCGGCGCGTCTTTCTCTAGCCTGGATGGGACCGGGTGTGGCGCAGTTGCCGGATGCCTTTGGCTTAGACGTGCTGTCAGTGATTCTCGCGAGTGGTCGCTCGTCCCGCTTGGTGCGGGAACTGCGCGAAGAGAAGCAGTGGGTGCTAGATATCAGCAGCGATTTTTCCCTTCAGCAAGATTCTAGTTTATTTACTATCAGTGCTTTGCTGGATCCCGACTATTTAGAGCCAGTTGAAGAAGCAATTTGTCATCAGATGGCCAAGCTGCCAACCACATTGACAACAGCAGAAGTGGGTCGCGCTCAGCGCCTGCTGTGCAACGACTATACGTTTTCTACAGAAACTCCTGGTCAACTAGCAGGACTGTACGGATATTACCAAACCATTGCCCAGGCGGAGCTATCGGTGACCTATGCTGAGCAGATCGCTCAGCTACAGGTATCGGACCTTCAGCGACTGGCTAGCCAATATCTGCTCAGCGATCGCTACGCAGTGACGGTATTGAGTCCGCGTTAGCGCTCGACAGATTTAAGATGGGGCTGATAATAAGTGAATAACGCTAGGTAAGGATTAGATGCAGGCAACACAGAGGAGCCAACCGGTTCATCGCTTGGTTTTAGACAACGGTATCACGTTAATTGTGGTAGAAAACCAAGCAACGGATGCGATCGCCGCAAGACTATTTTTTAAACACGCTGGGGCTAGATGGGAACCGAGGGAGCGAGCCGGGGTCGCTCACCTCTTGGCAGCGGTGATGACAAAAGGCACCGAGCGATCGTCGGCTCTAGACATTGCGGAGAGAGTGGAATCGGTTGGCGCTAGTTTAGGAACAGATGCAGCGGCGGATTACTTTTTGTTAGCGACAAAAACGATTACGGCGGATTTTCCCGATCTCTTAAAACTAGCAGCAGAGATTTTAAGAACGCCAACCTTTCCAGAGGCGGAAGTAGCGTTAGAGAAGCGTCTGGCGCAGCAAAGCATTCGGTCTCAGCTCGAACAACCGTTTAACCTGGCCTTTCAGCAGCTACGGGAGATCATGTATGGAGAGCATCCCTACGGAACCTCAATTTTGGGAACGCAAGCAACGGTGGCGGCATTGAGTCAGGCTGATTTGCAGCACTACTATCGCACGCATTTTCATCCCGATCGCTTAGTGATTAGCCTCTCTGGACGCATCAGAATTGAAGAGGCCGTGAGGCTGGTAGAAGCAGTTTTTGGCGACTGGCAGCCGAGGGCAACAACTCCGGTCCCGGTTGCTTCTCAGTATCCGCCCCCAACTGAAAAAAGACGGCCCCAGGAGACCCAACAGGCGATCGTGATGTTGGGCTATTTAGCAGCGGCGGTGCAGAGTGACGACTATCCGATTCTGAAGCTGCTCAACACCTACTTGGGCAGTGGGCTTTCTAGTCGTCTGTTTGTGGAACTGCGGGAGAAGCGCGGCTTAGCTTATGATGTGTCTTCGTTCTATCCAACTCGTCTAGATCCATCTCAGTTTGTGGCGTATATGGGCACAGCGCCTCAGAATACGGCAATCGCCGTGGAAGGACTCCGTGCTGAAGTTGAGCGCTGTCGGCAGCTCAGTGCTGAAGAACTTCAGATAGCCAAGAATAAGCTGCTGGGACAGTATGCCCTGGGGAAACAGACGAATGCTGAAATTGCTCAAGTGTACGGCTGGTACGAGACCCTAGGGCTAGGGATTGATTTTGACACTCATTTTCAAGAAAAAGTCGCGCAGGTGACGCTAGCGGCGGTTCAAGAGACGACAGAGCGAACGTTAATGTCGCCCTACATCTCGATTGTAGGTCCAGAATCGGCGATTTAACTCTTTTTCTAGTACTATGCAGAACTAAGTAGAGAGGGGAAAAGGGGAAAGGGGAAGGGGGAAAGGAACCAAAGCTCTCTACTTGTGTATCATCTACATTAGGAAATAGAACGAGAGAAAAATAGACAATTAACCGTCAACAATCAACAAAAAGCCAAAAGGAATGCCCCATAAACCATCAACTAATAGTCATTGATGAATTTATGACCAGAGTGAAGAAATTGGGTCAAGCTGTTTTAGCGATCGCTGCTTCTCTGTTTGTGTGGCATCCCCGTGTAGCGAAGGCAGATAGCCCTTTAACCAGTACGCCCTTTGCTGATGCTTATCAAGACGTTGAGGTGGTGAAAGAAGCTTCTGGACAAGGACTGACGGATGACGTGCTAGCGGCGTTGAGTGACCCAGAGGTTCCCGATGATGTTCGTGCTGCAATTGTCAATGCCCTGGGATGGTCTGTCGAAGGGCAGAACCACGCAAGCGAGTATTTAGAGTATCTTAGCGGGCGTAACGAATCGACACTGACGATCGATGAATTGACTCCCGAAGAGGCGTTTTCGTTTGGCTATTTGCTGGCGATGGATGATTACTTTCGCCTGTCTGCTATCGGTGGAAGTCGTCCTTTGGAGAAGTTGGACGCTATTTCGGTGCTCAGGGCAGCCGTACTCAAAAATCCGAATAATTTTTCAGTGGCGCTTATTCATAGTTTGGCCCAGGCACAATTATTGATGAGAGACTTTGAGCGCTGGTGCGATGTTTATCAGCTTGTCGCCGCCGTCAACGACAATTTTGTAGGCGAACGGAATATGCGCGAGGAAGCAGTGGAAATTGTGATGGACTATATTTCCCTCTATCAAGACTACTGTGATGTTGGCGGTTGAACCCGCTGCTAACAAAATCGGCCTGCGCAGATTCCTTAAATCCTTGTTTTTCCGTAGTCCGGGAAAACAGTACCTAGTATAGATGCCGGTTCTGCACTAGGCTCTATCCGGCAGGGACGGACTTTGTTTGTCTAGCCGTAAACTATACAGTCAACAAGCCAAGCTGTAGGACTAGACATAGCTGTTAATCACAAACAGCTATGTTTAAGAAGCCACTTCTTGAACCCTATAGGCAGAATTGCTAGATACAGTTTTTGCCGAGGTGTCTTCTACCGCCTGTTTCTGCCGTGCGGCTTTGATAAATCCTGAAACTAGAGGATGGGGATTACTAGGACGAGAGCGAAACTCTGGATGAAACTGAGTAGCAATAAAAAAAGGATGATTGCTCAGCTCGATAATTTCGACTAAGCGACCGTCTGGAGAAGTGCCGCTAATGGCATACCCAGATTTTACCAGAAGGTTGCGATAGGCATTATTAAACTCGTAGCGATGGCGATGGCGTTCGTAGATTACCTCTTGTTCGTACAGGGAATAAGCCAGCGTACCGTGAGACAGACGGCAGGGATAGAGTCCCAGCCGCATTGTTCCACCAAGATCGACGACATCCTGTTGTTCAGGCAGAAGGTTAATCACTGGATTGCTAGTTTCAGGGGCAAATTCAGCGCTGTTGGCATCGGCGAGTTGAGCCACGTTTTGGGCCCACTCAATCACAGCACACTGCATTCCTAAGCACAGTCCTAGAAAAGGAATTTGCTGCTGACGGGCATACTCAATCGCCCCCATTTTACCGTCTACTCCCCTGACACCAAACCCACCAGGGACAACGATTCCGCCGACATGCTGAAGGTATGTTTCGGCCCCCTGTTCTTCAACATCCTCGGCGCTGACCCAGCGAATTTTAATTTCGCTATCTGCGGCGATCGCGGCATGTCCTAACGCTTCCACCACCGACAGATAGGCATCGCTCAACTGTACGTACTTACCAACGATGGCAACTTCAACGAGGTGACTGGGTTGCTTCATGCCCTGAACGAGGTTTTGCCATTGACGCAGATCGGGTTCCCGAGACTCTAGATGCAGCAACTCAATGGTTTGCTGGGCGAGTCCTTCTGCTTCTAGATTTAAGGGGACTTCATAGATACTGCTCGCGTCCTGAGCCATAATTACTGACTCGATCGGAACGTCGCAGAAAGCCGATAGCTTCTCTTTCATTCCCGGCTGCAAGGGGCGATCGCAGCGACAGACGAGCACATCGGGCTGAATTCCAATCGAGCGTAGTTCTTTGACGGAGTGCTGGGTTGGCTTAGTTTTCATCTCTCCGGCAGCCGGAATCCAGGGGAGGAGCGTGACGTGCATGTAGACCACGTTGTTTCTGCCCACATCTTTGCGAAACTGCCGAATCGCTTCCATAAACGGCAGAGATTCGATATCACCCACGGTGCCGCCAATTTCTGTGATTACCACATCAGGATGAGTATCGTTGGCTACTCGGTGAATCCGTTCTTTAATCTCGTTGGTAATGTGGGGAATCACCTGTACCGTTCCCCCCATGTAGGCTCCGCGACGTTCTTTGTTGATCACGGCCTGATAAATAGAGCCAGTGGTCACGCTATTCAGTCGCGACATCGAGGTATCCGTAAAGCGTTCATAATGACCTAAATCAAGATCCGTTTCTGCACCATCATCGGTGACAAAGACTTCTCCATGCTGAAACGGACTCATGGTGCCGGGGTCCACGTTGATGTACGGATCTAGCTTCAAAATAGAAACTGTATAGTTACGAGATTTAAGCAAGCGACCTAGGCTAGCGGCCACAATGCCTTTTCCAATACTGGAAACTACACCGCCAGTAATGAAAACAAACTTAGTCATCAAACCAACCCAAAACTATTATTGTACACTCTTTTTTCTCAGCGAGCGTAGCTAACCAAGTCGTCTTTTGGGAATAAGAGAGAGCCATGCTACTGCCAGCGCTGCTGCAAGTATCCGAGAACGTCATAGAAATCGTTCCAGGGAATGGTAGGTTTATCTTCTGCTGCCATGTACTGCACCAGGCGATCGCGGGCGAACACGAGGTCGGCTCTGAGAGCCATGTTAATATCGGTCACGGAGTCGCCAATGGCAACCGTTTCATCGGCGGGGTACTTGTCCATGACCTGCACCTTCGCGATTAATTCTGTATTGCTCTCAAAGTCCGAGAGGACGCGCAGATATTCTTCACGAGAGTCGATTTTTACCGCAGCAATGGCGCTTACTCGGTTGATAATTGGTGTTCTCCCGTTGCTAGACCGACTTAATACTCTTTTAACCATGTCTAGCAGTCCTCCCGAGACGACCACAAAGGGAACCTGCTGAGACTCTAGAAAATCTAGCAGTTCATCTAAACCAGGACGGATCGGCTTATTGTCCGCATAGGCAATGACCTCTGCATATCGTTGCGAGGGAATCGAAGCCAACAACTGTTGGACTCCCTCCCGCAGCGTTAGCGTTCGCGCATACATTTGCGGAATTAATTGAGCCGCTAAATCAGGAGCAAACTCTTGGCTCATGCCAGCAAAAGTATCTGTGGCGGTAATCGTGCCGTCAAAATCGCAGAATACAGCTCGCTTCATTGTCTACTCCGGCTTGAATAGCTCTCAATTAGAATAATAAGCAAGCTTATTTTACGAGTTGAAAACAATTTTTACAATTGAAGACTAATGATTTTCGTTGAAGTGCTATTTGCTTATTTTGCTGCTACCAAAAGAGGATGGAACTGGTGGGTAGTTTTTCCACTAATTGTTGATATTCTCTGCTTCTCGTTGCTGCTTAATGCTTCTCTCCAGCTAATAGCAACAGTCGGATACTTGTTTTCGCTGCTAACTTTAGGGCTAATGCTCGCGTTTCCCAAAGATGTTTTCTTACAAAGCCGTTGAAGAGGAGTCAGATTTATGGCATTCTGAACTAGCGGAGGTCAGCTAATCCTAAGCACCGATGACTTGACACTGCTATGATTGCCTCAACCTCCATCTTGAGGACTTTTGAGAATAGACGGCTGACTGGGACTAGTGAACTTGCAGGCAATGCAGAGCCGTAGTGCTTAAACAAGGTTTCTCGTCGTGGTTCGAGATCATCGAAACTAGTCACGTAAAATTTCTAACAATTTCTCTGATTGCAGAGTCAATAGTGCTTCCAGCTAGATTTAGTGACTAAAAAGGTGACATTTGCCGTTTTTCAGCTTGATATCAGCCTTTGCGCTGTAGTTGGCTATTGCGGCGGTGACGGAGGTAGAGAATAGTGACGGCACTGACGACAGCCGCAAAACAGAGAATATGTACCACATTAAAAGGAGTTCCGGGAAAAAACCAGGAATCAGTACGCAGAAACTCAATAAAAAAGCGCCCCAAGGGATACCAGATCAGGTACAGCAGCAAAATATCTCCCTCTTTAAGCTGTGATTCAAACCGCCGGGAGATCCAAAATAGGAGAGCAAAACCGATGAAATTCCACAGCGATTCGTAGAGAAATAGGGGATGAAAGCGAGTGGACTCTGGATAGGCAGCAAGATTGTTGTAGGGAGGAAGCCGATGTTGCGGATCGATGCGTAAGCCCCAGGGTAGAGTAGTCGGTGGTCCGTAGAGTTCCTGATTAATAAAGTTACCCCAGCGACCGATCGCCTGAGCTAGGGGCAGGGCCAGAGCGATCGCATCCAAAAATTTCAGGGCGGGAAGACGTTGCCAGCGAGCATAGAGAAGCAGCGCCACGCTGCCAGCGATAAACGCTCCAAAAATATGAATCCCGCCGCCCCAAATTTGCAGGATTTCCGCCGGGTTCGACAAATAGCGCCCAATTCCCTGGTCGGTGCGCGGCGACTGAATAAATACATAGTAGAGTCTGGCGCCAATCAGCGCCGGAATCAGCACCCACAGCAGCATATCCCACAGCTTATCAGGATTGTCGCCCTGCCGTTTTACTTGTTGACTCGCTACCCAAGCCCCCACCAGAATAGCCGTCATCATTAACAGTCCGTACCAGCGCAGCGTTAGCGGTCCAATCTCAACAATAATCGGGTCAACAGGGGGATACATGGTAGTTATTAGTTAGCAACGATTGGGAATTGGTTGTTGGGTTGATGGTTCACTGGTCACTGCTATTCTAGGTAGCCGAGATCGCGGAGGCGGCGGTAGACTTGCGGATCGTTGTAGTTGTCTGCTGGTTCGGCACTGACTGTGGTGGGGACTTGATTCATGTAGGATTGGAGATGGTCGTCGAGGGTTTCAACGGCTTCTGGCAACAAATCGCAGAGGTTGAGAGCCTCTTGAGGGTCGTCGAAGACGTGATAGAGTTCCTGGTGCGGGAGGTTGGGGCTGCTTCCGGTGGTGAGTAGCTTGTAGTTGCCGTTCCAGACAGCTACGGTGGGCTGATCGCAGCGGCGATCGCGTACCAGTTCGGGCTGACGCTGCAACAGCAGATTGAGGACGTTTTGGGGCGGGATCGCTTCAGCAAAGACCGTATCTTCTACTGAACTGGTTACAGAGGCTAAATCCAAGGCTTCTTCGTACTCGTTAGCAATTCCGGCGGCGGCTAGAGCCGTATGAAAGAGACGGCGAGTAGAAATTACGTCATCTCGCACCGTTCCCCGGGAAAAATTACCGCTCGGGTCGCGAATGATAAGAGGAACCCGCGCCAGCTCATTGTAGAGGGCATTAGTGTGGCCGACGAGCTGTTTCTCGCCTAAATGTTCTCCGTGGTCAGCACAGATAATTAGTAAAGTGTTCTCTAGCGCCCCGCTTTCCTGGAGTTTCTGGATAAACTTCCCGACCTGCTCATCCTGGGCGGCCACTTCGGCATTATACATGCCGTCTAGGGTTGCTTTATCGAGATCGCTGAGCGGATCGCTCAGAGGCGCTAGCCAGCCATAGATATCGCTGTTGAACTGGTTGAGATAGCGCTGGGCTTCTCGATCTTGCAGAACGTGGGGAGCAAAGCGTTCGATATATTTCCGGGGCGGATGATAGGGCATGTGCGTTCCCATCAGATTGATGAAGCTAAACACTGGCTGTCCGTCCGCCAACCCGCGGCGATCGCTCAGCAGTTGAGCCGCATCGGACAAGGATTTTGCCGTATTGCCCTTAAAGCTCAACGCTGTTTGCCACAGCGGAACCATTAGCGGAGAAAAGGACAGCGACAGCAGCGCCTCGGAATGGGCAAAAGCATCCTGAATCTGATTTAAAGCTCCTGCCAGAAGACGCTTAAATTGCTGACGATAGCGGTCAATCAAATTGGAAGACACTCCAGCCTGGTTGGGACGCGAGGTCAATAAACCGCTGTAGTTCAAAAAGCTGGTGAAGCCGCGTCGCAGTCCATTATTGACCACGCCAACGAGAGGATTATTACAAAAAGCGGCTGTATAGTAGCCGGCATCCCGCAGCCGTTCAGCTAAAGTAGGAAGGGTAGCTGGTAAAGTGGAGTAGGACTGGACGGTGTTGTGGAGTGAGGGGTAAACCCCAGTAAACATCGAAGCGTGGGAGGGAATAGTCCACTGGGCAGCAGCAACGGCGTTATTGAAGCGGGTGGCATCGGCGGCTAGGGCATCCAAATGCGGCGAAATTTCCTTCGGGTAGCCGTAGCAGGAAAGACGATCGACTCGTTGAGTATCGAGAACCAGCAGCACAATATCGGGATGCATCAGCATTAAGATTTTAAAGACCTGTTTCCTATGCTATCGCTTTCATTTAATGACGGTAATCAGTTTTGGGGTAGGGTTGCCGTTCGGAGAATCGGAATTCAAAATTTAAAAAGCAAAAATTCAAAAGCTGAAAGCTGGAAGCTAACAGCTAACGACCACAGCTAAATTAACCTCCTGACTGCTCATCCACTTTCCCTACCTGTCGCCATAAACGAGCGATATCATCAGCAATCGGATGGATTACCTCTTCATCTGTCCAGTAGCCGTCATGGGAAGTTGGGTTCCACGACTCGACAATTGTGCCAGCATTAACTTCTCGCTCCTGAGTCACAGCTTTGTGGTACTTCTCGTTGAGGGACTTGAGCGGATAGCCGAGGAGATCGTCTCGATCGAAAAAGTTAATCCATTCCCCCTCTAACTGGGGGTGATACTGGGAAAGCTGAGGGGCAGGAACGGAAATTGGTGCGCCAAAGTCTTGGTGCCGCAGCGACCAAAAGGCGATTTGACTGCCCAGGGTGTAGAGGGAGGTGAAAGTTTCTCCTTGCTCTAAAGGCGTGTTGCCAATTTCGATTTGATATTTGTTGGTTTGCAGGTCGTAGAGATAGTTGTTGATAATAATAGTGCCGAGGCTGTGAGCGATGATGCATAGCGGTGCATCAGAACCAGCCTGTTCTGGCTGAGCTAGCTTCTGCAAGCCTTGCGCTACGCAGCGGTGGATGCCGTCGTAAGTCCAGCGGTTGGAGGTGTCCGCTGACGTTACCTGGTAGGCAATGCTGTCGGCTAGAGCGCGAAACACAAACTCTCGCAGACCGAAAAAGCTATTCAGATTTTCGATGTTGAGTCGCTTCCACAAAGATTGCTGGGCTTCTAGAATAATGCCAGCCCAGTAAATGGGAACGATCGCCAGTCTTCTATCTGCAAACGCGAGCCGCTCCGCCTCACTGCCAAAACAGCCCAAAAATTCAGCAAACTTGAGCTTGAGAGCCTGCGCCATGCCGTTGGCATACTTGGGGCTAGTCTGGTCGTCGAAGCTGCCTCCTTCTCCAATCCCGTGAATAATGGCGATCGCAATTTTCTGAGTCACTGCGCGGCTCCTGTCGTTGTCACACTATCTTCTTGATTGACAATTCTCCAATTTGGGTACTGCTCTAGCCAGAATAGCAGTCTTTCCGGCTCATAGCTTCTCGGGTCACTCCTCGAACCCGAGCGATCTATCTCTTTGTGAGTCGTAATCCGCCACTCAGGAGTACAGGTCCGAGCGATCAACCAGGCCAGAGATTGATACTGAGCTTGCGTGTAGCCGCTATGGGTAGCTGCTTTCCCAGCACCAGGAGGAGACTCAAAGGAAATATGGTAAGCAAAGTTATTTACCGAAGGAGGAAGAGCAGCGTTGGTTTTGACCGTTTCTGTGCCATCTTTACCTTCAAACGCCGAATTTCCGGCCCCAAACGCTCGCATTTCGAGGGGGACAATATGAACCACCGTGCCATCACGCCGAATTAGATCGTGATAGCTGACCTGTTTGCTGTCGCTAGTGTGAGGAGTTTGAAAAGTATTAATGGCGCTATTGGCTGAGTTCGTCGTTTCGTGCAGAACCACCAACAGCGGATAAGTAATCGGATTATTGTCAATGTCTTTGAGAAAGCGCTGACCGTAGTTGGTAGAATCTGCCGGAGCCGTCTCTCGCGGTGGCGCAAAAGCAGAACTCCAACTGCGAACGCTCGCCAAACAGCGCTGCATATTCTCTGAAGGCTGTGGTGCTAGTCCAGCCTGAGATAAGACCTCTGGAGATGGAGAATCTTCGACGATGACTGGCTCTTCTAGAACAACTTCGGTCTGTGAAGTTTGGGAGCGCCAATTCCAGCTACTGTATATCAATGCTGTCAAGACTACTGCCGCTAGACTGAGCACAAATAGCCAAATTGTGGCTCGTATCCTCACCATAAACTATGCAGAAAGTTTTACTAACTCTAGTTAAGCAAGAATATTCAGTCGAGAAACCTGTTAGAAGACAGAGCAATGAGCAATCGGTTTGAGATGCAGGCGATCGCTCAGCAATAAAGTGTTAAATTCAATACCAAACTAACCATTTTGTTCCTCTAAGAGCGAACTTCGTAATTATGTGGGTAGAATTAACCCGAAAATAAAAGCAAACTAGCTCTTAGCTTTTCCTACTTCTTTTTGCTTTCTTAGGTTCTACTCTTTATTCCGCCTCCCTACTTGATTTTAAGGTGTTGCTAGCAAAAGCAAATTAAAGAGTCAACATCGGGAAGAAATTTAGTATTATCAGATTTTAGAAATTGTTCGGACTGATCAAGAACTCATCCCCCTTACCCCGCGCCGACGGCGCGATCGCAAGACCATGCACGAGCCATTTATCCAAAAAAGTATTGAACTTTCTCGACAGGCTGTCTATAAAAGCAACATGCCCTTTGGAGCTTGCTTAGTTAGAGACGGCAAAATTATTCTCACCGCCGAAAATACGGTCAATACAGACAACGACCCCACTGGACACGCAGAAACGAATCTAGTCCGGAAAGCGGCTCGCCTTTTCCCCCCCGATGTTCTCCAAGAAAGCATTCTCTACACCAGTACTGAACCCTGTGCCATGTGCGCTGGAGCCATCTACTGGGCAGGCATTCCCACCGTCATCTTCGGCTGTTCCAACCACACCCTCGGCGAAATCGCTGGACCCGCCATTTCCCTCTCCTGTCGAGAAGTGTTCGCTCGCGGAGCCAGAAACACCGAAGTCATTGGTCCAGTCCAGGAAGAGGAAGCGGTTAAAGTCCATCAAGACTTTTGGAACGAGAATAACCGATTATAGAAAGCCGCGTTCGCGGCGGGAAAAAGGCCAAGGGGAAGGGGGAAAGGGAATAATTATTCGGCTTGTTCCTGAAACCTGTGTTTTTTCCCCGTTCCGCAGGAACTATTTTCCCCTTTCCCAAGCCGCCGGCTTTCCCCGTCCCGGAGGGACAGCTAATTTAACCGACATCGCCCCGATCCCTCAAGCTGCTGCTGCCGCTCAGCGATAATAGTCTCTAAATTCGGTCGTCCCGTCAGCACTAGTCGCCAATCTGCCCAAATATCGTAGATTTTGTCAACAATTGGGCCAATGATCGGCAGCTTTGTTGCAGCATAAACCCACCCCATGCCCAACGCTTCGTAAACTCGCCGAAACACCTCCACGTTTTTAATCACCGTTCCGTCTGGCAGTACGGCATGGATTCGGCCCATCGCTGTAGCAAAATCTACTCCTCCATGCTGCTGAGGATCGTAGTTTGGATCGGCAATATCGACAAATTTAACAATGCCTCGTCCAGCGTCCCGCTTCTGCAAAAAGTTTACCTCTCGCAGACACAGCGGACACTCGCCATCGTACAGTAGCTCGATCTGCCAAGAAGGGTCGGACGATAAGGAAGCTGTATTTTGTTGGTTTGTGGTGGTCATGAGCAAGGTGTTAGTCATTTCCTCTATTATATGAAGTAATGTTAAGTCCATTGATGTTGCAAGCAGCGAGAATCACGGCTAGCAGTCAGACGCAAAAGACCTGAACAAAGCACTAATTGCTCTCCTTTTCCCCTGACCCCTTTCCCTTTTCCCAATCGCGCAGCGATTTATTAAATTGCTTGCCGCACCTGCTCGGTTGTTTGGATTTGCTCTTGGCTGAATCCGGCTTGCTCTAGGTGAGCCAAGAACTCGCTGGTGCGGTAGCGAGCATCTAGATTGATCGCTTGTTGATACGCCTGCACTGCCGCTTCCTGGTCTCCGCGATCCCACTGAGCGATTGCCAGCGCTACCCAATGGTGAGGATTATTGGGGGCAAGAGTAGCAGAGCGTTGACCCTGGGCGATCGCCTGGTCGTATTGCTGAAGGCGATGGTAGGCTAAGCTGAGGTTGTAGTGGGCAATATCGTTATTGGCTTCGAGTTCGGTGGCTCGCGTATGAGTTTCAACGGCGGCGGGGAGATCGCCACTGACTAAATAGACAATTCCAAGGGCATTGAGCGCCGGAACATCGTCCGGATCGCTCTCCAGTGCTGCCTGTAGCTCCTGTACTGCTTCCTCGTGCTGCTTGTTTAAATGAAGCGTCCATCCTAAAATGACCCGCCCTGACAGGTTTTGTGGCTCTAGCTCTGTTGATTGTTTAAGAGCCGCGATCGCCTCGGCATAGCGTCCCTGCTGGCGATACTCCAACCCCTGCTGTCGGAGTGACTGCGCCATCTTGATATCCTCCGCAGTCGGTTGCGGTTCCGGCGACGGGGCGGCGGGAATCGGCGGCGGTGGTGGCGCAGTCGAGACGGGATTTGAGGGGCGATCGCACCCCGCCAGAAGAATCATGGCAAGAACGGCAACGCACAAGCGACTCATAACCACAAGAGAGAACAAGGTCATACCAATTAGAAAAAGACATGAGAGACTTGAGCCGTTGGGGAAAAGGGGAAAGGGTCAGGGGGAAAGGTAAACACAGCAAGCCTTTCCCTTTTAAGAGCCAACTCTTTGTTAGTGAGGAGAACTATCTCACTCCTTTCGGTAAATGGTGTCAGCTTTTTATTCCAATCTCCTAAGATTATCAAAATTGCTCAACGAGCAGGTTCAGCCTCACAGAGTCAGGCATGGCGGGCTGAGACAGGACAACCTCAGCTCGCTCACAGGCGATGTCTCCCAGCTAACCGCTAATAGTTAACTGCCCCATCATTCCCGATTCAGCAACGCCCACAGTCACTCATTCATCTTGCTACTTACTCTGTCCCGCCTTGTCAACTTCACGCTCAGCGCTCCTAAGCCAATTAGAGTTAAAGCAGGAATTGTCCCTGGTTCAGGGACCGTTTCCGCCACTGGGTCGAACTCAAATTCCTCACCGGGTAGGGGAGGAGTCGTAGCCGGGGGACGGCGAACCTGGGTGGCTTGCTCAAAGGAGTAACCCAAACCGAGCAGGGTTGGTTCGCTGTAGGCCGTTCCAAAGAAGGAAAGACCGATGGGCAAACCTTGGTCTGTAAATCCGGCGGGGACGGTAATATCAGGGAAGCCCGTCAGGTTCGCTAAATAACCAGCTCGATAGGGATCGCCCTCAATATTATCTAAGTCGCAAAAATAGGTCGGATCGTCGATGGTGCTGCCGTCGGCGGCTGTGATCGGTGAGGGCGGACAAGCTACGGTCGGATAAACGATAGCATCAAGACTGTTCGCCGCGAAGACGCTGAGAATGTCTGCTCTTAGCTCAGGAAGCTGCGCGATCGCCTCTAGATATTCGGGATTGGATAATCCTCCGGTTTCCAAAGAATCTTGATAAACGGCAATGCGGTTCGGATTAACGGGAGTTTCCGAGTTAGCGATCTCTGGAGCCAAGCTAGCCTCGATCAGTCCCTCTAAAGTTTGCGGATACTCGTCGTCTAGAGTTTGCAGATAGGATTCGATCTGCGGCAGAAACTCGGACTGGACGATCGGATCGAGAAGAGTGCCGTAGCTAGCTGCCTCAATCACGCTTTGGGGAAAATCGGCATCGACGACGGTTGCGCCTAGCTCTTCGACGGTAGCTAAGACTTCCTCAACAATCCGATCCACCTCTGGATTACCGCCTAGAAAGTCGCGGCTAATTCCTACCCGCGCTCCTGCCAGCGCTGACTCATCAAGGAACTGGGTATAGTCTTCAAACTGACCTTCCTCTAAGGTAGCCGGATCGCTCGGATCGTCTTCTGCCATGACGCCTAGAGCAATTGCGGCATCTGTCACTGTCCTCGCCATCGGTCCGCCAACATCTACCGATAGAGCCAGGGGAATAATGCCATCACGACTGGTTAACCCCAAAGTCGGTTTAATGCCGACCAGTCCGGTAAAGGAAGAAGGACCGCGAATCGATCCGGCTGTATCGGTTCCCGTTCCCAGAACGGCAAAATTGGCGGCGATCGCCGCTGCCGTACCGCTACTCGATCCAGAAGCGTCTCGCTGAAGATTATAGGGGTTGAGGGTTAGTCCTCCGCGAGAGCTATAGCCAAGTCTACCAGAAGACAAGGCCAGCTCGCTCATGTTGGCTTTACCAAGAATAACGGCTCCAGCATCTCGAAACTGCTCGACCGTAAAAGCATCGTCGGGAGGAAGCGAACCAGCTAGCACATCAGATCCTCCCGTTGTTGGCAGGTCCGCCGTATCAAAATTATCTTTAAGAATAATCGGAATCCCATAGAGCGGGCTAGCCGGATCTGCTGGACGCTCCCGATCTAGCTCTCTCGCTCTTGCTAAAGCGTTGGAGTTGATATTAATCAGAGAGTTAATTGCCGGACCTTGCTGGTCATAGGCTTCGATGCGATTTAGATAGAGCTGAACGAGCTGTTCAGACGTTAAAGCCTCCGCTTCAAAAGCCTGATTAATGTCGGCTACAGTCGCTTCTTCCAGACGAAACACGGCGGCTTCAGCGGCTGGCAAAACGGTGATCGCTGCCGCCTGTGCCGTTAAATAAACAACCGTTTGTTTGAACTTTGGCAAACTTGGCATTCCCCACACTCAACAGAAGGAAAATATCGGCATTGGCTCACAAAAACCGTAGCGCTTGCTACAGTTTCGCTTGTTCTGCTCGCCGGAAGGCTTTCCCTCTAGATTCAGCCCATTAAGTGTCTTCTCCTTTCCCCTTTCCCTTTTCCCCTGTCTTGGTGCGCGTTCCCTTGCGTCTTGCGCCGACGCGGGGTTGCACCGCTTCCCCGTTCCGGAGGAACTCTTTCCCCCTTCCCCCGATACTCGCGCTTCTTTCCGCAGGCAGGGCAGTTAGTGAAGAAAATGCCGCACTCCACTGAACACCATCACTAAACCCAATTCATTGGCCGCCGCAATCGAGGCTTGGTCTCGCATCGATCCCCCCGGCTGAATAATCGCAGTCACTCCAGCAGCGGCAGCGGCGCGTACCGAATCATCGAAGGGAAAAAAGCCATCGCTAGCCAGAATGGCCCCTTGTGCCCCCGATTCCGCCTGCTCTAGGGCAATTTTTACCGCCCCAACACGGTTCATCTGTCCGGCTCCGATCCCAAGGGTGGTCCGGTTTCCCGTCACAACAATCGCGTTCGATTTAACGTGCTTGACAACTTTCTGAGCAAACAGCAGTTCTGCTTGCTGACTGGGAGTGGGCTGCTTATCGGTAACTACCTGCCACGCTTGAGCGTTTTCTCTCCTGTCATCGCTCGACTGTACTAGAAAACCACCAGCGATCGCCTTAACGGTATGCTGCGGTCCTGAGTGGATCTCTGGTAAGATCAGCACCCTCACCTTCGCTTTCTTGGCCAAAATTTCCTCGGCTGCTGACGTACAGTCTGGAGCAACGACGCATTCTAAAAAGGTTTTGGTCAACGCTTGGGCTGTCTCTGCATCGATGGGCTGATTGAGCGCAACGATGCCCCCAAACGCCGAGGTGGAATCGGCATTAAAGGCTTTTTCATACGCCTCTACTAGGCTGGTTCCCACTGCTACCCCGCAGGGATTAGTGTGCTTGAGTACAGCAGCGGCGGGTTCAGAATCAAATTCAGCAATAATGCGCCGCGCCGCTTCTAAATCAACCAAATTGTTATAGCTCAGTTCTTTTCCCTGAAGCTTCCGAGCAGTCGTCCAGCCCCTCGGTGCTCCGGTTTGATACCACGCGGCCTGCTGATGGGGATTTTCGCCGTAGCGCAGCGGCTGTCGCTGAGTGCCAGAGAGAGTATAGCGGTTTGGCAAGGATTCTGTGCGCGAGGCAAAATAATCGGCGATCGCACTATCGTAAGCGGCAGTGAGTGCAAAGGCGGCTTGGGCTTGCGCCTGCCGAAACTCTAGCGATGGCGTTCCGTGTCGTAATTCTTGCAGGTAGCCCTCGTACTGATTGGGGTGACACAAAACCGTTAGGTGAGCAAAGTTCTTGGCGGCGGCTCGCAGCATCGCTGGTCCCCCAATATCAATTTGCTCAATTGCTTCGGCAACCGTTACTCCTGGCTGAGCAATAGTTTGCTCAAACGGATAAAGATTAACGACGACGAGCTCGAGGGGACGAATTTGGTTTGCCTCCATGTCTGCCCGGTCTTGAGGCACATCTCTGCGTCCCAGAATGCCGCCATGAATGCGAGGGTGCAGGGTTTTTACTCTGCCTCCTAAAATTTCCGGTGCGCCCGTGTAGTCGCTGACCTTCGTGACTGGTACTCCTGCTGACTGGAGTGCTTTAGCCGTACCGCCGCTGCTGAGGATCTCAAACTCAAACTCCTCGACAAGCCGACGCGCTAAATCTACAATCCCGGTTTTATCAAAGACGCTCAGCAGCGCTAGACGTGACATGAATTTTTCCTCTTACCATTGCCTATCCTGTCATTATCACCACAAAGTGGCTGCAGACAGCAAGTCGCTCCGCGACGGGGAAAGAGGAAGGGGGAAAGGGAAAAGGGAGGCATGATTACATATATAAGGAGCAGTAGACTATCCATCTACTGCTCTTATGCGGTACGATCTTTTCAAGCTATTTAGAAAAATCTGACGGTGCTTTGGGTCACGAGCTATTTTGCAGGAGCTTGGCTTAAGCGACCGTCTTCTTTCTAGCAAAGGGTAAGAAGCCAAAAGTAGCAGCTAATCCGAGTAGTGCGCCAGGTTCAGGAACTGGTTGGGTCGGAGTGTCTTCTTCCACTCTCAGAACGATGTTAAAGCTGCCAACTTCAGGATCTACCTCTTCAAAGTTTACGCTGGCAGTTCCTACAGCAAAGGCCGAGGAAGGCTGACCTGTCGGTGTAAACACGAAATCTCCGCTCATTGAGACTGTATCGTAATCAACATTTCCGTTTTCCTCGGTTCTGGTAAATTGACCGGGATTGAGATTAAAGACTAATTTTCCGGTTTCGGATGTATTGCCGTCGTTAAAGGTTTCGTCTCCAAAATCAATGAAAGGTACTGTTTTAGAGAAACTATAGATAGGATCGTTATTGTTATCATGCTGATTAGCGAATGTTAGTAGTAAATCAGCAATTGCATCATCAGAATCAGAAAAAGATTTACTGTCGAAGAGCTTTTGAAAATCTCCTCCTGCTCCAATTTTGAAGGCGTAAACTGAGTTTCCTTGTCCTTCATTAGGAATGTCATGGAAGGATATATTGGCAGATGTTGGAGTTTGAGGGCCATTGCCATAGTGTTCTATTACAGACCCATCACCAGATAGGGACAAGACGCTACCCTTGCTTAAGGTAAAGGCGTAAGCTGGAGAAACAGCGAGAACGGTGGCGGTAGCGAGAGTAGCGTGTAGTAAAATAGTCTTAGTGTTCATTTTGGATTGGCTCCTTGGTGTTTGCATCAGTTAGACATCGCTTTTGCTTAATCTCAATATAGGCAGAGCTTGAGCGAATGTCTCTAGCAAACTTTCAAATTCATCGATAATTCACACAGAACGAGAGCTAGTTAATCTCAGCTTTAAAAAACGCCCCCAAATAGTCTTTTATAAGCTTTTTTGAGAGAGGAGAGGGGCAGCCCCGAGGAGCTTTTGAGTGTAAGGATGCTGTGGATTGGAAAAAATTCTCTCCGTAGCGTCAAGCTCAACAATCTTGCCGGCATTCATCACGGCAATGCGATCGCAGAAGAACCGAGCCACCCAGAGATCGTGGGTAATAAACAGGTAGGTGAGGTCAAATTCCCTCTTTAATTCCAGCATCAGCTCTAACACCTGCGTCTGTACGCTCGCATCCAGCATGCTGACAGGTTCATCACAAATCAAGAGTTGCGGCTGAGTAATTAAAGCTCGGGCGATCGCCACGCGCTGCTGCTGCCCCCCCGATAGATCCGCTGGATAGCGACGATAGTAGTCAGCGACAGGAGTGAGCCCCACTCGCTCTAGCATCTGTTCAACCTGGCTTTTCGCTTCAGCAGGAGTTGCTAAACCATGAATAAACAGCGGATCGGCAATGCCATCCCCCACCTTCATTAATGGATTGAGGCAGGCATGGGGATCTTGAAACACCATCTGCATCTGTCGCCGCAGATGACGAAGTTGCGCTCCTGACAGCGCCGCGATCTCCTGTCCCAGAAACTCGACCCGACCCGCCGTGGGACGAACGAGCTGTAATATTGTGCGAGAGAGCGTACTTTTGCCGCAGCCCGACTCTCCCACTAATCCAAGAATCTCCCCGCGATGCAGCTCAAAACTAACGCCATCCACGGCTTTAATAACCGTTTTCTCGCCTCCAAACAGTTGCTTAACAAAATTGCCCTCTAACGTATAGTACTGCTGCACCCTGTCTACCCGGAGAATCGGAGCAGATCCCTTCCCCTTTTCCCCTTCCCCCTGTCTTGGTGCGCGTTCCCTTGCGTCTTGCGCCGACGCGGGGTCGCACCGCTTCCCCGTCCCGGAGGGACAGTTTCCCCTTTCCCCTTTCCCCGCGCCGCAGGCGCTATCCCCCGTTACTTGAATATGTAGTGCCGCCTGCAACAGCGACTTCGTGTAGTCGTGCTGAGGAGCGTCGAAAATAGAGCGGGTCGTACCCGTTTCTACCACTTTGCCTTGGTACATCACCGCAAGGCGATCGCAGTATTCCCCTACCATCGCCAAATCGTGAGAAATCAGCAGCAGCGCCAGCGAACGCTCGCGACACAGCCGCGTCAGTTCCTGTAAAATTTCTGAAGCGATGGTGACATCAAGGCTAGTGGTAGGCTCATCGGCGACGATCAGCTTTGGATTGAGCAGCAAAGCCAGCGCAATTGCCACTCGCTGTCGCATTCCGCCGCTAAACTCGTGGGGATACTGACCCCAGCGATTCGCCGGAATCTTCACGGCGGCAAGGGTTTCAATCGCTTTCTCCTTGGCCTGACGACGCGATAACTGAGGCTGATGCGCCCTTAAGGTTTCCACGCAGTGCGCTCCAATGGTCATCAGCGGGTCTAAGCGCGTCATCGGATCTTGAAAGATCAAAGCCACCACTTCCCCGCGAAACAGACGCATCTGGGCAGGACTGAGGGCAAAAACCGACTGCCCTTGATACCAAACTTTGCCTTCCATTTGGCTCCCAGGCGGCAGCAGCCGCATCGCTGCCCGCCCCAGCGTTGACTTACCGCATCCCGATTCTCCCACCAGCCCTAGCCGTTCGCCAGGGTTAAGCGTAAAAGACACATCATCCACAGCCCAAAGCTTTTGAGGAGAGTGACTAGGGTAAGCAACCCGCAAATTGTCAACGCGAAATAAGGCTTCACTCATGGTCATGGCAAGTCAGTTAGAGGCGATCGCAATAGGCAAAGAATCTGTTAACAGATTCTACCGCTATCTCCCCATTTGCCAAGCTCTACTGCAATAAAGACGGTAGAAAACAGCCAGCATTTCCCCTTCCCCTTTCCCCGTCCCGTCGGGACTTCCCCTGATTACTAGTCACTGTTCACTATTTTTAGGCTTTGCCACAAATATCGGCTAGCGGTACTGCGATAGGGTTTCCACTTGTGTCCCAACTGCTCTAAAGTTTTGCGGCTAGGTAGTTCGTCAAGCTGATAAAGTTTTTGTACCGCTTTGCGAATGCCCAAATCATCTACCGGTAGTACATCGGGTCGCTGAAGACGAAAAATCAGCAGCATCTGTACCGTCCAGCGTCCCACGCCTTTGACCTGGGTAAGCGTCTTAATGATGTCTTCGTCGTCCATTGCCTCCAGAGTTTCTAAAGTCGGTAAACCCTGATGAACTTTTTGGGCGAGATCCAATAAATAGTTGACCTTGGGTCGAGAAATGCCTAAGCTGCGAAGCTTTTCCGGTGGCGTTGCCAGCAGCATCTCAGCCGTGAGGGGCGCGTGAGCATCAGCGTAAAACTGGATGAATCTGCGATAGATACTGGCAGCAGCAGCGGTCGAAATTTGTTGAGCAATAATGGCCCTAGCTAGTTCTGGCAGTAAATCTGAGCGGGGTCGTTCAGCGTTAGCCAGTTTCCCTTCAATCAGTTGTCCTAAAATAGGGTCAGCCTGCTTCAAAAACTGGGCGGCTACACCATCGTTCATTCACTTCTCAAAAACGACACTTTGAATACCACTATACAATTTAGGGAGGACAAGAGCGCGATCGCTAATAGCTAACGAGAAGAATTATCAAGCCAATGTGAAGTTGAGTTGCTACCCTGACGATCTGTTATTAAGCAGTAGGAATGACTCAGTTTTTTTAAAAGTTATGACAATGACAAGAATTTAAAGGCTTTTCCCAGTATTTTGTGAGGGAAAGTCTTCACTGCTGCCAGTTGTTGTCAACGATACTCGTTTCAACGGAGTTCAGAATTAGTGTACTCGCCAGCCAAGTCGTCTATGAATCTTAGTCAAGTACTTAAAGACAGGACCGACCTCATCATCCAAGATTGGGTTGAAGCTGTTCGTCAAAATAGTGGGCTTAAGTCTCCTAACAACCTTACCTATGAAGCAGTCCGCAATAGTTTGCCCAGCGTACTTGAAACCTTATCAAACATCCTCTCATCGAAAGAGAGTAATATTGGCGAGCTAGTGCAGAGCAGCATCAAGCACGGTGCTTTGCGAGCGCAACAGGGATACGATCCTGAAGAAGTGGCCAGAGAATACCGCATTCTGCGTCAGACAATTTTTTCTCACCTTGAACCTCAGTTACTGACGGGAACAGTGTCAGGAGTCTTAGAAGCGGTGCGAGTTATTGATACAACAGTTGATGAAATTATTGCCATTTGCTTTAAGTACTACACCCAAAAACGCTTGCAGGATCTAGAAGAGCTATCAAATCAGCTAGAGTTGACTAATCAGGAGCTAACGCGCTTTGTCGAGTCACACCAAGACAATCTCTCCCACCTCGCTCACGAACTGAAAAATCCACTGACTTCCATTATTGGCTACTCAGAGCTGTTTTTACGTCAGCAGAAGAAGCAGATTGAAGGAAAACCCTGTGCTGATCTTAAGCACATTGAGAAGGTCATGCAGAATGGTCGGCAAATCCTTCATCTGATCAATGATACGCTTGAAGTCTCCCGCTACAAATCAGGACAGATGAAGCTGCGACCAGCTCCTACAGATATCTGTGCCGTGATCAACAGCGTGATTGAGGTATTAGAACCAATCGCCGAAAAGAAAGGCTTGCAGCTTAGTATTGCCTGTGCTCTAAGCTCGAAGTTAGTGATCACGGATGCTCTGCGACTCCAGCAGGTGTTGACTAATTTAATTAGTAACGCCATTCGCTACACTGAGACAGGCCTTGTCAAAGTGGTCTGCGAAGTGCTGACAGACAACCAACTATCCATTACCATTTCCGATACGGGAATTGGCATTGAGCCAGCAGAACAGCAGAAAATTTTCGCTCCGTTTTATCGAGCGAGGTCTAATGGTCATCATGCTCCAGACAGTACTGGTTTAGGATTAACCATCGTTTCGCAACTAGTCAAGCTACTCCAGGGCGACATTCAGCTTGTCTCGCAGGTGGGCGAAGGCACGACCTTCACTATTACTCTGCCGCTGCGAGTCCAGGTTGCCGGAGAAGTGTGATCTTTAGTAACAATAAAGATCGGGTATTCTAGCGGTTTCAAAAGACCTCGGAACGCGCTCCGACAATTAACAATCAACAGCGATCAAATAACTATGCCTGTCGTTTCTATTCCTGCCAATACTAGTTTTCCCCTTACCGCTATTGTGGGGCAAGAAGCGATTAAGCTTGCCCTGCTGCTTGCTGCTGTCGATCCGGGGTTGGGGGGTGTGGCGATCGCCGGTCGTCGCGGTACGGCAAAATCCGTGATGGCGCGAGCCATTCATACTCTACTCCCCCCCATTGAAGTCGTGAAGGGTTCCTACTGCAACGGCGATCCGGCAGCACCGGAAGAGTGGGACGAGCAGACGCGGGAACTATACCATCAAAAGGCACAGACCGAAGTGATTCCGGCTCCGTTTGTGCAGGTTCCCCTCGGCGTAACCGAAGACCGCCTGCTGGGGTCTGTAGATGTGGAACAGTCGGTGAAGCGCGGAGAACCCGTGTTCCAGCCCGGACTGCTGGCCCAGGCCCACCGAGGCGTCCTCTACATCGACGATATCAACCTCCTCGACGATCAGATTGCGAACCAACTGCTGGCCGTACTCACTGCTGGACGGAACCAAATCGAGCGGGAAGGCATTAGCGTTGAGCATCCATGCAAACCGATTCTGATCGCCACCTATAACCCGGAAGCCGGACCGCTGCGGGAGCATCTCCTCGACCGTATCGCCATTACGCTTTCGGCAGACGGGGTACTGGCCCTCGATCAGCGCGTGGAGGCGGTGGAGCGGGTAGTAGCTTACGCTAACTCTGCCGGACAGTTTTTAGAGCAGTACAGCGCAGGAACCGACGACCTTAAAACTGAAATCGTGCTGGCGCGGGAATGGCTCAAAGACGTGCAGATTAGCCACGACCAGATCGCCTACTTGGTAGAAGAAGCGATTCGGGGAGGGGTTGAGGGCCACCGGGCCGAAATTTTTGCGGTGCGGGTTGCCAAAGCCGCCGCTGCCCTCGAAGGACGCGATCACGTGGTGGCAGAAGATCTGCGGCGAGCGGTGGAGCTAGTCATCGTGCCGCGCTCGACCCAAATTCAAACTCCCCCAGAGCCGCCACCGCCGCCACCGCCGCCGGAACCGCCCCAGGAGCCATCCCAGCAGGAACCAGAACAAGAAGAGCAAGAGGAAGAGGAGTCGGAGCAAGAACCTCCCGGTATCCCGGAAGAATTTGTGTTCGACTCAGAAGGGGTCGTGCTCGATCCAACCGTACTGTACTTTGCGCAGATGGCGCAGCGACAGGGCAAAAGCGGCAGCCGCAGCACGATCTTTTCTGAGGATCGCGGACGCTACGTCAAGCCCATGCTGCCGCGCGGAAAAGTCAAACGCATTGCGGTCGATGCCACCCTACGAGCGGCGGCTCCCTACCAAAAGTCCCGGCGACAGCGACAGCCCCAGCGACGGGTAGTGGTGGAACAGTCGGACTTACGCTCGAAGCGATTAGCCCGCAAAGCCGGAGCGCTGATTGTGTTTGTGGTCGATGCCTCTGGCTCGATGGCGCTGAATCGAATGCAGTCAGCCAAAGGCGCAGTACTGCGGCTGCTCACCGAAGCCTATGAAAACCGAGATCAGGTGGCGCTGATTCCCTTTCGGGGAGAACGAGCCGACGTGCTGCTGCCGCCGACGCGCTCGATTTCATTAGCGCGAAGTCGTTTAGAAACGCTGCCCTGTGGCGGCGGTTCTCCCCTCGCTCATGGCTTAACGCAGGCCGTTCACGTTGGCATGAATGCGAAGATGTCTGGGGATATTGGTCAGGTGGTGATTGTGGCGATTACCGATGGACGGGGAAATATTCCCCTGGCCCGTTCTTTAGGGGAACTGAGCGAAGGCGAAAAGCCAGACATCAAAGCCGAACTGCTCGACATTGCCGCTCGCATTCGCGGACTAGGCATGAGCCTGCTGGTCATCGATACCGAGCGCAAGTTTGTGTCTACCGGGTTTGGCAAAGAACTGGCTCAGCAAGCCGGAGGCAAGTACTATCAGCTACCTAAAGCTACCGATCAGGCGATCGCCGCCATGACCAAGAATGCGATCGCCGACCTTAAGTAAGGTCGCTCCGCGACGGGGAAAGGGTAAGGGGGAAAGGGAAAAGGGGAATGGGTTTTTCTTCCCCCTGTATCCCTGGGCGTTTCCTATCGGGGCCTAACAGCGCAGGACAAATTGATCGCGCTGAAAATATTTTTTTGAGCTATGATTATCGGCTAGGAAGTTATTCTTGTCATCTTCCCCCGCAGGAGGCGGATTTGTCGCATATGATCTGTCATCTCTAGTCTTTTATAGCTCAGTACTTTCTTCCAGCCGTCCGAGAGAGTACAGCCAGGTTGCAACCTCTACGCTGTCTGCAAGCCTAAGCCATAGGAAAGTTTGAGTACTAGTTGTCAGGTTCTGAAGTTCTGCTGAGTCAGGGCTTTGGAAGCCAGGGGCTAGGAACTGCTTACGGTTCCGTTTCCTTTAGCTTCAACTGGAGCTGGGGGAATACGGACCAGTAAATTTTTAAATCTATTTATTTTGGAGATTAACCATGAAACGTCTTGCCCTGATTCCCGCCCTAGTGATCGCTCTTTCTCTTAGTATCGGTGCCTGCTCTGAAACAGGAACCGAAGACCCCGCTGAAACCCCTGAAACAGAAGTCGCGCCCGAATCGGAACCCGTGACCCCGGAAACCGAAGAAGCTGAGTAAGTCTCTATTACTGTATTGAGATAAATCTGCCTGTCACAATCGCAGGCAGCTTTTTATTATCTGCCTTTAGTTAAGTCTTTTGAGAACGGGCCGAGGAAAAAGAGCAGTATCCTTAAGCTGTTTTAACCTCACGCCTTTTATGCTGACAACAATAGTTTAAAAAGGAATGACTGGACACTATGGCTCCCACCACTTCATCTATGCCTGCTCAAACTCCACCAGAAACGGCGAGGGCATGGCAGACAACTGAGGTTGAGCAAGCGTTACAGGGGCTACAAAGCGATGCTGAGGAGGGGTTAACCACTCAGCAGGTCAATCAACGGCAACAGTACTACGGTGCCAACGAAATCATCGAAAAAACGGGTCGTCATCCCTTAGTCATTCTGTGGGATCAGTTTACCAACATTATGCTGGTGATGCTGATCGCGGTGGCTGTGGTGTCGGCGGTGCTGGATCTCCAAGAGAGGGTATTTCCAAAAGATGCGATCGCAATTATGGCAATTGTGATTCTCAATGGCGTATTGGGATACTGGCAAGAAAGCCGCGCGGAGAAAGCCCTAGCTGCCCTCAAGCGTCTGTCTTCTCCCCGGGTGCGGGTGATCCGAGACGGCATAACGAGGGAAGTGACGGGGAAAGAATTAGTGCCGGGAGACGTGATGCGGCTTGAAGCCGGAGTGCAGATTGCCGCCGATGGTCGTCTGCTGGAGGCGTACAACCTCCAGGTGCGCGAAGCTGCCCTGACAGGCGAAGCCGAAGCCGTTGTCAAACAGCCGCATGTGCAGCTCGATGAAGGAGTCCCGTTAGGAGAGCGCATCAACTCCGTCTATCAGGGGACAGAGGTATTACAGGGACGCGGCAAAGTCCTGGTGACCAATATCGGCATGGAAACGGAACTAGGACGCATTGCCGCCATGATTCAGTCGGTAGAAAGCGAACCGACTCCTCTTCAGCAGCGGATGACGCAGCTAGGGAACGTTTTAGTGAGTAGTTCGCTCGTGCTGGTGGTGTTGGTGGTGGTGGGAGGCATTCTGCGCACGGGTCGCCTCGCCTTTTTCGACGAACTGCTGGAGGTGTCCTTGAGTATGGCAGTGGCGGTGGTCCCCGAAGGATTGCCAGCCGTTGTCACGGTTACTCTCGCCATTGGCACTCAGCGCATGGTGCGCCGCCAAGCCCTGATTCGCCGACTGCCAGCGGTAGAAACCCTGGGGTCGGTGACGACAATCTGCTCGGACAAGACGGGAACGCTGACTCAAAACAAGATGGTGGTGCAAACTGTCTCCACGGGAAGCCACACCTTTAAAGTAACCGGGAGAGGATACGCCCCCGTTGGGGAATTCCACCTGCCGCATTTAGAAAAGCGCCAGCAGCTAGCAGACTACGCGGATCTGCAAACTCTGCTGTTCGCCTGCGTTCTTTGCAACGACGCTCAGCTTCAGCAGCAAGAGGAGTGGACGATTATCGGAGACCCCACTGAAGGAGCGCTGCTGACGTTAGCCGGGAAAGCGGGGGTGTTTAAGGAGCCGTTAGACCAGCAGTGGCAGCGCGTGGCCGAAATTCCGTTTTCCTCGGAACGCAAGCGCATGAGCGTTATCTGCCAAAACAGCACCCTACAAATGTACACGAAAGGCTCGCCAGAGCTGGTGCTGGAGCGCTGTCAATCCTATCAGGTGGGGGAGGAAGCCATCCCGCTATCTCAGGAGGTGCGGAATCAGATTCTGCGGACAAACGACGAGATGGCGGGACGCGGACTGCGGGTGTTGGGGTTAGCCCATCAGCAGCTTCTCTCCTTACCCGCAGCCGATGCCTTAGAAGCGGCAGAGCAGCAGCTTGTCTGGCTAGGACTGGTAGGCATGCTCGACGCGCCGCGCCCGGAAGTGAGGAATGCGGTGATGCAGTGTCGCGGGGCCGGGATTCGTCCGGTCATGATTACTGGCGACCATCGGCTGACCGCAGAAGCGATCGCCCACGACTTAGGCATTGCTCAGAAGGGGGATGCGGTCTTGGTAGGTCAGGAACTCGAACGCCTGAGTCAGCTTGAGCTTGAGCAGCAGGTACACCGGGTCAGCGTGTACGCCCGCGTTTCTCCCGAACACAAGCTGCGCATTGTCCAGGCGCTTCAGAAGCGGGGGGAATTTGTGGCGATGACGGGGGACGGCGTGAATGATGCTCCGGCCCTGAAGCAGGCAGATATCGGCATCGCTATGGGCATTACCGGAACGGACGTGAGTAAAGAAGCCAGCGACATGATTCTGCTCGACGACAACTTTGCCACGATTGTCCGCGCCGTGGAGGAAGGTCGAGTGGTTTATGGCAACATTCGTCGCTTCATCAAATACATTTTGGGCAGCAATATCGGCGAAGTCCTCACCATTGCCGCTGCCCCGCTGATTGGATTAGGGGGTGTGCCCCTGGTGCCGCTGCAAATTCTGTGGATGAACCTGGTGACTGACGGCTTGCCGGCTTTAGCCCTGGCCATGGAGCCTGCCCAGCCCAACACCATGAAGCGCCCTCCCTACGAACCCCGCGAGAGCATTTTTGCTCGCGGCTTGGGGCTGTATATGGTGCGGATTGGAATTATTTTTGCTGTGTTAACCATTGCGCTGATGGTGTGGGCCTATAGCTATACCCACAGCGTCGGTGGAGAATTAGACCGCTGGAAAACGATGGTGTTTACCACCCTCTGTTTAGCCCAAATGGGACATGCGATCGCCATTCGCTCGGATACGCAGCTAACCCTCAAGCTTAATCCCGCTTCCAATCTCTATCTGCTTGCTGCCGTCACCATCACCACCCTCTTACAGCTAATGCTGATTTACGTAGCTCCCCTGCGGAACTTTTTCGGCACTCACTGGCTCAGCCCGCTAGAGCTGGCAATTTGCTGTGGCTTTAGTGCCTTGATGTTTGTGTGGATCGAGCTAGAAAAGCTGATCGCTCAATGGTATCAACGCCAGAGGCACGGGAAAAGGGGAAGCGCCGCTGGCGCGGGAAAAGGATAAAGGGTAAGGGGGAAAGGGAGTGGTGAGCAAGTCTGTTTCCTATTCCTGTGTTCTTTCCCCGTCCTGCACTGGACAGATTTCCCTTTCCCCGTTTCGCAGAAACTATTTTCCCGTCCCGAAGGGACATTTCTTGACATAAGATTCGTATGGATATCATTCTGACTCTTGGCGTTGTCGCCCTGGCTTTGATTGGCTTTGTGACGGAATGGCTGCCTGCCGACCTGATTGCGATTATTGTTGCCGTTGTTTTAATGCTGCTGGGATTGGTTACGCCAGAAGAGGGCGTGTCTGGATTCAGTAACTCAGCGACCGTGACGGTACTCGCAATGTTTATCCTCAGTGCTGGCATTACGCGCACTGGAGTGATTCAGGTGGTGCGGGACTGGTTACTGAAGTGGGGAGGCGATCGCACTTCTCAGCAGATTGTGGTGCTAGGGGCGATTGTTGGTCCGATCTCAGCGTTGATTAACAATACAGCAGTGGTGGCTGTGTTTCTGCCGCTGGTCGAGGAGTGGGGCAAAAAAGGCGGCATTTCTGTTTCTAAGCTGCTGATGCCCCTCTCTTACGTGGCTATATTAGGCGGCATGATTACGCTCATTGGTACATCAACCAATCTTCTCGCTAGCGGCATCTCGGCACAGTTGGGTTATGGAGAGTTTGGTTTATTTCAATTTACCGCTCTGGGTCTATTGTCTTTTGCCGTTGGTTTAGTTTATTTAGCGCTCGTAGCCCCGCGACTGCTGCCGAATAGAAAACCCATTGGCGACCTGGTAGGAGCCGATTACGATCTGAGGGAGTACGTCGGCGAAGTGGTAATTACCCCTCGCTCTAGCCTGATTGATCAAACCCTACGCCAAAGCCAGCTCCAGCGCAAGTTCGATCTCGACGTGCTGGAACTAATTCGCAATGAGATTCATTTCCCGCAGCCGTTAGCTGATAAAACCTTTGCAGCCGGAGATGTCTTGTTAGTGCGAGTCAGTCGGGAAGATTTATTAAAAATTAAAGATGAAAAAGGGCTAGAAATTCTGGCAGATGCTCAATTTGGCAGTATTGACCAGTTGACTTCAGGAGAGGAAAGAGTGGCCGAGGTTCTGATCCTGTCCAACTCTCGTCTAATCGGTTCTACTCTCAAAGATCTGCGGTTTCGACAGCGCTATAACGCGACTGTGTTAGCCATCCGGCGCGGTCAAGAACTGGTGCGCGATCGCCTCGGTAAAGTGCCGCTGCGCTTTGGTGACGTGCTGCTGGTGCAGGGACCGCAGCAGAGTTTCATTGGTTTGCAAACAACGCGGGAACTGCTGGTACTAGAACAGCGAGAGTTAGAGACGCTGCGGCAGGATAAAGCTGGGATCGCGGTCGCTATTGCTATTGGGGTTGTTGTCGTGGCGGCGTTGGACTGGCTGCCGATTTTGGTTAGTGCTTTAGCCGGAGTCGTCCTGATGGTGGTGACAGGCTGTCTTAAGCCTGGGGAAATTTACGGTGCAGTGCGGTGGGACATTATCTTTCTCTTAGCTGGACTGATCCCCCTGGGGATTGCGATGGATAATTCTGGCACCACTGCCTGGTTAGCCAACAATTTAGTCGCAATGGGAGGAGAGTTCTCCAGCTACTGGATACTGACCTTTTTCTACGTGATTACTTCGTTACTAACAGAAATTATTTCCAACAATGCGGCGGTGGTGCTGATGATTCCGGTGGCGGCTGAGGTAGCGCAAACGTTAGGACTCAATCCGTTTGCGTTTATGTTTGCCGTCACGTTTGCCGCCTCGAATAGCTTTATGACTCCGATTGGGTATCAAACAAACACAATGGTCTATGGTCCTGGAGGCTATAAGTTTCTAGATTTTACTCGCGTCGGCGGTCCTCTAAACTTGCTGCTAGCCGTTGTGACACCGCTATTGATTGTGTGGCTGTATGGACTTTGATATTAGTGAGGGGAAAGGGGAAGGGGGAAGGGGGAAAGGGAATGAGAGAATTAGGGTGATCGCACTGCTTCTGACTGCTGACTTCTGCGAACAAAAAAACTACTGATTTACTTCTAGCAGCCCTAATGGAGGAGTAATTTCTAACCGTCCTCTTTGGATATCGACAACGGGAACGATTTCTTTGACAAATGGAATTAGGACTGTTGCTGACTTGTGCTGAGGAGTATCGAGGGGGGACAGCTTCACGGCTAACAGATCGTTACCAGCCCCAAAAACGTCTGTGACTACGCCAATCGTTTCTCTGGTCAACTGATTGTATACTTCGAGACCGAGCAAATCAGAAACGTGGTATTCATCTTCTTCGAGGTGAGGGCGATCGCGCCTGTCTACTAACAGCTTATATCCTCGTAGCGCCTCTGCGTCGGTTCTGGTGTTAACGCCAGCTAGTTTAACGACATAAAGTTTTTTCCCCGGCAAATAGCGTCCGGAGAGTAATTCGACGACCTGAAGGCGATCGCTTTTCGGGGACTGTAGCCAACGCTTCCCTGGTTGTTCAAATCTTTCGGGAAAGTCAGAATTAGGATAGACTCGGAGTTCCCCTCTCAGTCCTTGAGGAGCAACAACGGTTCCAATTTCCAGCCGTTGTTCTAAATCAAGATTCTCCATCGATAGCCGTTAATTCATAATCGTGTTGTTAGCGCTCAGTGAACAATGAGCCATTACCAGTCATCAGCATCGACTTAGGGTGTAGTGACGGCAACCTATCTTTCCTAGTTTACTTAGTTAGAGGTCAATATGATTTGGCAGGCTGATTTTTACAAGCGTCCCTCAAATGAACAGGGCAACCCCCTGTGGGAACTGGTGATCTGTCGTGACAATGGTAGCGTCTATAGTGCTTGCTGTCCTCAGTCTCAAGCTACTTCTGACTGGTTAGCCTCCCAGCTTCAGCAAGCCGCTGAGGGTAAACCCGACTCCATTCAGGTGTTTCGTCCCCAGTCCCTCGGCTTATTTAGGGCGGCTGCCCAGAACCTGGGTATTGACGTAGAAGCGACCAGACGGACGGCAGCTTTAAAAGATGAGTTACGCCAACGGAGTGCTCAATATAGCAATACCGGGAAAGCCTATGACCCCGTGAAGCTGGAACAGCCACCACCGCAGGCTCTCCCAGATGAGCTGTGGGGCGATGAGTGGCGTTTTGGCAGCCTTCCTGCGGGAGATATCGAGGTGTTTGGCGATCGCCCCATTCCGATTCTGTCTATGCCAGAAATTCTCCTGCCTTTCCATCTCGGCATCGCTTCCACCGTTCCTGTGCCGGGAGTGGTGATCTACGGAGGCAGAAAATCGATGCAGTTAGCCCGCTGGCTGGAAGAAGCCAAGCCTGTTGCGTTAAACTATATTCCCACTGCCGTTGGCGTGTCTGGAGGATTAGTGTTAGAAGCCGGACTAGTCGATCGCTGGATCGTGGCGACGTTTGAAGATCCAGAAGTCGCGAAAGCGGCTCCTTTTTACGAACAGCGCAAACAAGCTGCTCAGGGCTTGCATTTTTTACTAATCCAGCCCGATGGTTCAGGCGTAACCTACAGCGGGTTTTGGTTACTGCGGGAAGAATAATTACTCCTGCGAGGCGCGGGAAAGGAAGCGAATTGGGCGTTGCTGTCAGAGCACAAATGGTCTCGAGCGATCGTGCTTCAGCAACGCCACTGGAGATTATGTTGACTTATTCATAGGAATTCACAGGTGGTGCGATCGCGGGGCTAGGCTGCTGTGGGTAACCAGGATTCGCTGGCAATACGAAATAGACATTGGGAGGTTGTTGATAGGTGGAGTCAGGATTAGCTGCCGGGGCTGGATAGAGGTTAGGAGGTTGTTGATAGGGATAGCCAGCACTGCCTGCGGGGACTAGGTAGATATTGGGGGGCTGTTGATAGGGATAGCCAGCACTGCCTGCGGGGACTAGGTAGACATTAGGGGGCTGTTGATAGGGATAGCCAGCACTGCCTGTAGGGGCTGGAGGACGATTAGGTTGTTGATAGGAGACATCGGAATTGGTTGCGGGAGCTACATCTAAATAAATGTTGGGGACTTGTTGCTCGCCATCAGCGGCTGATGGGGCTGTTTGACTGAGCAACGGTTCCCCGCTAGAGTTGCTGCTGAGATAGATATGTTGTGTTGTCTCTCCTTCATAGGTCCGCTTGGTTATACGCCACCCTGGATTGAAGTGAATTTTGAGCGCACCAGAACTAAAGCCATAGGTTCTCCCAATCTGTAATTCTGGCAGATGCGGAGCGCGAGGAGTCGCAATTAACTGCAATTCTCCATTTTTTTTGACAATCTCAGGCAAATAATCCATACCTAAATCTTGATCGCCTAGACGAATAGAATAATTATTACTGCTAGAGCTTCTTCGACAAGCATTCGTAAAATCGAAATTAAGCAGCAAAGGCTCGACAACAGTAGGATAAGCTCCGAGTTCGTTCCAGCATTTTCTTTGGCCTGGAATCTGTTCGATAATCATCAGGTTATAGCCATGACGATAAGGCGCGGCTACTGCGACAAAGCGCTCTCGCTCGACTTCTTGTTCGCCAAAAGATGATGCTTGTGCCCTTGCCGGGGGGGAGAAACTGGTGATAGCTGCCGCAGACACCACTAATGCTAACGGTAGTGAAAGATTCATTTGGTTATCCCTGAGTCTCAATTTTTGTTGGGAGACATCAATGACCGTTCATTTCTCACGCCAAATCGAAACTGAGGTATGTGCTACCAAGATTTTTTGTTAGTCGAAATAATTTTGTTCGGACAGTTGAACTATAATCTCTATGTACTAAATAATCAACAAATTTGCTCGAATTTAGGTAAGTAGTATTGCCATGTTTTTTGGAAATACTATTGCTGACACCGTATTTCTCTGGCAACCTAAATATTTCAGCAATTGGCAAATTTTGCAGCAATGATTACTTTAGTAATAATTAGCAATAATATTTTAAAGTCTTGACAAGCCTGCCAGAGCTAGGAAAGAGTCAAATTAATTTGTGATTTGCGAAAGCGCTTAACGGATTAAGCTCCTGGCATGGCTGCTTATTATAGTGTTAGTCTAAACTAAACCAGATTAGCAGTAACCGTGAACGACTAACATCTATTCCCCTTAATTATTGCTCTCCCTCAATCTTAAGAACTCCCTGCTGCAACATTGCCAAAATTTCCTGGGTTGAAAACGAGCGTTTTTCCTGGATGGCTAGGGTTTTGATCTGCGATCGCAGTTGCTCGTACTGCTCTTTTTTAAGCGGTTGCTGAAGCTGTTCAAAGAGGTACTGAAAATTGCTCGCTCCACTGCACTTGCCAAACCAAATTTCCGGTTTTCCATAGGGAAAAATAGAGTAGCTGGTGCGATCGCGCAGCAGGGAATTGACGTGAATTCCGGCTTCGTAGCGCTGCGCCTGCGCAGAGTAGGGAGCATTGGCTCGGATTCCCCATTGCTCTAGACAGTTGGTGACTTCCGCCAGGGCGGCGTAATCAATGCCTGCCACCTTCCAGCCAAAGCGCAGCCGTAAACCGTTTAAAACCTGCTCCAGGGCCACATTTCCCGCTCGTTCTCCAATACCGCCAAACGTCCCCGAAACGCCTGTGGCTCCAGCTAAGACCGCCTGAATCGTATTTTCCAAGGCTAACCCCATATCGTTGTGAAAATGAACGGCTAAGGATGCTTGGGTGGTTTGCAGCAGATCGTGAACCCAAATATAGCTTTTTTCTGGGGTTAGCACTCCAACGGTATCGCAGAGTAAAAAGTGTTCCAGATACGGACTAAACGCCTCAATGCACTCCACTAAAAAGCCAAAATCTGCTCGACTAGCATCTTCGGCGGCAAAAGCAATTTTCAAGCCAGCCTGGGCTGCGTAGTGCAAATTGGCCAGAATTTTGTCAATGGTCTGCTGACGAAGGCGAGTCAGGTCAGGTTCGGCTTTCTGAGAAGGTTCCGCTCTCAGCAGCAGAAGCTGGTCGGAGACGGCGTGAAAGAGGATGATGCGAGTCACCCCGCAGGCTTTGGAGTGGTCGATAAACTGCCGCCCCATCCTGGTAGAGGCAGTGAGATTGCTCAACCCTGACGCAATCAGAGACTGTACCAAGCGCTCCTCGCTTTCCCCAATTTCAGGCATAAACGCGATCTGATGTACGCCCGTTTGGGCAATCAGGTGAGCCAGCGATCGCGTCATGTCATCCTCGAAAAACAGCCCCACTTGCTGAGCGCCATCTCGCAGAGTTTCATCAAAAATTGTCAGCCGACTCGTCTTCATCATGTCCTGTTTGACCACGCATCACTCGCCGCAGAAGAAGGAACGAATTAGCTCCTAGCTCTTAGCCGTTAGCTGTTAGCGATGAGCCACTTGTTTAGCGATCTCCCTCAATCTAGCTAAAAGCTTTCTTGAAGCTAAGAGTTAATCGCTAAAAGCCAAGAGCTTATCATTAAATCCTAGCGCAGCCAATTCGTTGAGTTTTACCACTCACGATGATATAAAAGTACGCAGCCTTCGCAAAGCTAGAGCAAGATTCAAACGTAACTAATGATCGAACGTGTAGGAACCCAACTCTCCGTTAGTGATGGTGGCTCGGTTCCTGAAGCAGCCTTTATTCCTCTGAGCAAAGTTCTCCAGCGAGCGGCTCAAACCTCAGCCGGAATCCATCAGCTTGACGGTAGCCTTCCTTATGCGGCTTTACTCAAGCAAGCCGAGCATATCTTGGGTGGACTGAGGGCGCTAGGGCTAAAGCCCCAAGACCGGGTAATTATCCAAACCACTCACGCTCACTTCTTTACCTCGGTATTCTGGGGCTGTGTATTAGGGGGCATTGTGCCTGTGCCGCTTCCTGTGGCTTCTCGCTCCACAGATGCTCAAGCCCGTTTACTGTATCAAACGTGGCAGTTGTGCGATCGCCCCCCCATCATCACAGAACAAGCATTAGTTGACGCTATTCACGCTTCTTCCTTGGGCGCATTTGCAGCAGTCGCCGTCGAAGAGTTACGGCAAGCCACTCCGGACAGCAACTATCACGTTGGTCAGCTTGACGACGTGGCGCTGATGCTGATGACTTCCGGCAGTACCGGGAACCCAAAAGGTGTGATGCTGAGCGCTCGCAATCTGCTGGCGAGTGCCTACGGGATGGCGACGGTGAATCAATTAACGGCGGAGGATATTACCCTGAACTGGATGCCTCTAGAGCACGTGGCTAGTTTGGTGATGTTCCATTTTACTCCCGCGTATCTGGGCTGTGAGCAAATCCACGTGCCAACGGAAATCATTCTACAGGCTCCGCTGAAATGGCTAGACCTCATCGAGCAATATCGTGTCACGGCAACGTGGGCTCCTAATTTTGCCTATGGCTTGGTTAATAGCCACGCCACCACCAGCCAACAGCGTCACTGGGACTTGTCGTCGGTGCGCTGGATGGGGAACGGGGCAGAAGCGGTGGTTGGTCGAACGGCAAGACGGTTTTCAGAGCTACTCGCTCCCCACGGGCTAGCGAGTAGCGCAATTAGTCCCGGCTACGGCATGTCTGAAACCTGCTCCGGTATTGCCCACTCCCGACTACAAACTGGGGATGAGCCGTTTGTGGAGGTGGGTGCACCGATTCCTGGAGTGTGTCTGCGGATTGTCGATGCCGATGGTCATCTCGTCGAAGCGGGAACGGTGGGTCTGCTTCAGGTCCGAGGAGCAACTGTCACCTCTGGCTATTACCGTAGACCCGACCTCAACCCGTTTACCGATGATGGTTGGTTCGACACCGGAGATCTGGGATTTCTGCGCCAGGGGCGCTTGACCATTACCGGACGGCAGAAAGACACCATCGTGATCAACAGCGCGAACTACTACAGCCACGAAATTGAAGCGGTGGTCGAAGCTTTGGAGGGGGTAGCGGTGTCTTATACTGCCGCCTGTGCAGTGCGAGGCGATGATGATGCCACAGAGCGTTTAGCCCTATTCTGCCATCCAACCTGCTCGGATGACTCTTTAATTAACCTGATTAAAACGATTCGGAGAACGGTTGCCCGTAAAATTGGTGCGGTTCCCAATTATGTGATTCCGGTTGCCAAAGAAGCGATTCCGAAAACTAGCCTAGGTAAAATTCAGCGTCAGCAGCTTAGCCAGCGCTTTCAACACGGGGAGTTTAAGGAAATCGTACAGCAGATTCGGGAACTCGAGCGAGGGGGCGATCGCCTTCCGCCCCGGAACGACTTAGAGCGTCAGATTGCCCAGATTTGGCAGAACGTGCTCAAGATTGACGCAGCGGGATTGACCGACAATTTTTTTGAACTAGGAGGCAATTCCCTGCTGCTGATGCAGGTTCTCTACCAGCTTCACGAACGACTGCAACGGCAGCTTTCAGTAGTAGAGTTATTTCAGTATCCAACCATCGAAGCTCTCGCTCAATACCTCAGTCAGCAGGTTCCAAGGAATTTGGACCAAAGGCGATCGCTGCGCCAGCGTTTTCCTCGCACCAGTAGCGATATTGCCGTTATTGGTATGGCCTGTCGGTTTCCGGGAGCCGCCACCGTGGACCAGTTCTGGCAGAATTTATGTAACGGGATAGAATCAATCACCTTTTTTACCAATGCGGAACTGGCCAAAAGCGTTGAGCAAACCCTGCTCAATCACCCCCACTACGTTAAAGCGAGTCCGATCCTGGATGATATTGAGTTCTTCGACGCTGAGTTTTTTGGCTACAGCCCTAAAGAAGCTAAACTGATTGACCCGCAACAGCGACTCCTGCTTGAATGTGCCTGGGAAAGTTTAGAGGATGCGGGCTACAGTCCTTTGACCTATCCCGGTGCGATCGCCTGCTACGCTGGCGCGGCTGCCAACACCTATTTTTTAAATAACGTTTACCCGAACCGCCATTACCTCGACGCGGACAGCGATCTACAAGTCTTTACCCTCAGCTCCACAGGGGGGTTTCAGGCGACGGTGGCCAACGATAAGGACTATCTGACCACGCGAGTTTCCTACAAGCTGAACCTCACGGGTCCGAGCGTGAATGTCCAAACGGCTTGCTCTACTTCCCTAGTAGCGGTGCATCTGGCCAGCCAAAGCTTGCTCACCGGAGAATGCGACATGGCCTTAGCGGGGGGAGTATCCGTCCACGTTCCTCAAGTCGGCTATCTGTATCAGGAGGGAACTATTTTTTCGGCGGACGGTCACTGTCGCGCCTTTGATGCTAACGCTCAGGGAACCATTTTCGGCAGTGGGGCGGGAATGGTGGTGCTGAAACGCTTGGAAGAGGCGGTTGCTGATGGCGATCGCATCTATGCAGTGATTAAAGGCTCAGCTATTAACAACGATGGCGGCACGAAAGTAGGCTATCTGGCTCCTAACGGGGAGGGACAGGCCAATGTTGTTGCCCAAGCCCTGGCTGTCGCCGGAGTGGAGGCCCAAACCATCAGCTATGTCGAGGCTCACGGCACTGGCACGATCCTAGGAGACCCGATTGAAGTGGCAGCACTGACCCAGGCGTTTCGCTCTGGTACTCAGGCTGTGCAGAAGCGCTACTGTGCTCTCGGTTCGGTGAAAACGAATGTGGGTCATCTGCAAATTGCTTCAGGAATTGCGGGGTTCATTAAAACTGTCCTCGCGCTGCATCACAAACAGTTGCCTCCCAGTCTGCACTTCAATACTCCCAATCCCCAGATCGATTTTGCCAACAGTCCCTTTTACGTCAACACAGCCCGACAGGATTGGCAGACCGATTACCCTCGTCGTGCTGGCGTTAATTCCCTAGGCATTGGCGGGACGAATGCTCACGTCATTTTAGAAGAAGCTCCTGTGAGAAGAAGAGAACAGGCTATTGAGCGTCCTGGTCATCTTTTGGCGCTTTCGGCTCGGAGTGAGCCAGCGCTGCGGGAGTTAGTGACGCGGTACGGGCAATTTTTGCAGCAGACCGAAGCCTCAACAGCAGATATTTGCTTTACTGTCAATACTGGACGAGCAACCTTTGAGCATCGGCTGGCGGTAGTAGCGACATCTAAGCTCGAGTTACGCCAACAGCTTCAGGTTCTCGCTCAGCAGCCAACCCAATCGGGGAGAGGCATTGCTAACCGTCAACGCCCTCAAATCGCGTTTCTGTTTACAGGTCAAGGTTCTCAGTCCCTCAACATGGGGCAGGAACTCTCTGAAACTCAATCCCAATTTCGCACTACCCTTGAGCGCTGCGCCACTTTTTTAGAACCTGATTTAGACAAACCTCTCCTTGAGATCTATTCATCTGCCGAGCTTCTAAATCAAACCGTCTATGCCCAACCGGCCCTATTTGCCCTAGAGTATGCTTTGGCTCAACTGTGGATCAGTTGGGGCGTTACACCCAGTGCTGTCCTCGGACATAGCCTAGGGGAGTACGTCGCTGCCTGTGTGGGGGGCGTATTTAGTTTAGAAGCAGCCCTCAAACTGGTGGCGGCGAGAGGTCGTTTGATGCAGGCGTTACCGCAGCGGGGAATAATGGTAGCGGTAGCGGCAAGCGCAGCTCAAGTCAGAGAGGCGATCGCCCCTTATCCTGAGATAGCAATCGCCGCTATCAATGCTCCTAAAAGGGTCGTTGTTTCTGGTCCTCAGCAGGCAGTGGAGAAGGCGATCGCTTGTCTAAACGGACCAAAGAAAGTGTTGCCCGGACCTTGTGCCTTTCACTCACCGCTAATCGAGCCAATGCTGGCTCAGTTTGAGCAGGTAGCGAGCCAAATTGAGTACGCCACGCCACGGCTAGAGATTGTTTCTACTGTAACCGGCGATCGCATTGGTGCTGAAATAGCGACTCCCCAATATTGGTGTCGTCAGATTCGCTCTACGGTCCGATTTGCCGACGGCATTAAAACGCTTCAGCAATTAGGCACTACCATCTTTCTCGAATGCGGACCCCAACCCACGCTCATTCAGTTAGGACGCTTAACAATAAAGCAACCCGACTGTCATTGGCTACCGAGTCTACATCCGCAGCGATCGCCTTGGCAAACTATTCTACCAACCCTCGCTCAACTCTACGTGCAGGGGGCAACGATTGACTGGATGAGCTTCAATCGAGGTTATTCCTGTTCGCGGGTGTCGCTGCCTACTTATCCGTTTCAGCGACAGCGCTACTGGATCGAGCCGCCACCTCGCACTGAATTAAAGGCATTGCCAGCCACTCATCCTTTGCTCGGACAGCGGACACCCACAGCTTTTAAAAAGACGCTGTTTACGGCTGAGTTGAGTAGTCATCAACCGCACTATCTTCAGGATCACCGTGTTTACCAACAGGTGATTTTGCCCGGATCGGCTTACCTGGAAATGGCCTTAGCAGCAGGAGAAGCAAACCCGAGCCTCATGCTGGAGAACGTGGCGATCCAGCAGCCACTGATGCTATCAGATCGTCCGCAAACGGTTCAGTTGGTGTTGCACTCAGGCACAGTACAGACGTTTGAAATCTACAGCTTAGGTGATGAAGACTGGCGCTTACACTGTTCTGGCAATCTGGTGAAGCAGCCGCCGCCTCAGCAGACGATTGATTTAGCAGTGCGATCGCACCTGGAGGAAATCGACGTGGCAGCACACTACCGACACTGTCAAGAACGCGGCATCGACTACGGATTGAGCTTTCGCGGCATCAAGAAACTGTGGGGTCGAGGGTCAGAAGCGCTCGGCTGGATCGAGCGACCCGATAATGTATCCGCCACCGCCTATCAGCTTCATCCGGCTCTATTAGATGCCTGCTGTCAGGTCATTTTAGCGCTCCTGCCGGAATCACCCCTCTATCTGCCCGTGGCGGTAGAACGCCTGCGCTACTATCGTCGTCCAGGGCAACATCTGTGGAGCTACGTGCGCTTGCGTTCTCAAGGAGCTGAAGCGGTGGTGACGGCGGATGTGCGTTTATTCGATGAAGCGGGAGCGATCGCCGAACTCGATGGACTCAGTGCTAAGCGAGCCAGTCGAGAACGGCTGAGCGGCTCCAGCAGCCAGGATTTATACCAGATCGAGTGGCGACGACAGCCCTTACAATGGTCGTCAGAGCTTCCCAAGGGTAAGTGGTTAATTTTCGCCGATCGAGGCGGCGTAGCGCAGCAATTAGCGGCAAAGTTTAAACAGCCATGTGTACTAGTTGATCCGGGCGAATACAGGGAGACACCGGATCGCGTCAATCCCGATCACCGAGAGGATTTTTACCGACTGCTTACTACAGTAGGTCCAATTCAGGGAGTGATTCACCTATGGAGTTTAGACGCTGACGCAAGCGAGCTTGAATCTCCTGCTTTGAGGGATAGGGAGAACCTCTTGCCTTCTCAAAAGTCAAGCTTAGAAACCTACATCAAACACTCCTGCGGCAGCACTCTTCATCTCGTGCAGGCGTTGGTTCAAACGGGGCTAAATCCGCGCCTGTGGCTAGTCACCCAAGGCGCTCAGGCAGTAGCAGGCAGAGGGGTGGCACTGGCTCAGTCTTGTCTGTGGGGCATGGCAGGAGCGATCGCCCGAGAACATCCTGAGTTCAACTGCGTTCAGGTCGATTTAGATCCCCAATCGGGAAGTATAGATCAGCTATGGGCGGAAATCTGTGCCGGAGAAGGAGAACGAGTCGCCTTCCGCAACGGCAACCGCTACGTTGCCAGACTGGTTCATCCCCGGGAGCAAGCGTCGTCACTCCAACCCCTGCAACTAACAAGTAACCCTCGCGGCACGTTAGATAACCTTCAGTGGCAACCCTCAGCTCGTTCTCAACCAGGATTTGGGGAAGTAACCGTTCGGGCGCGGGCAGTGGGGCTGAATTTTCGCGACGTGCTGAACGCGCTGGATCTGTATCCCGGCGATCCGGGAGCTTTAGGGCTAGAGTGTACCGGGGAAATTGTTGCTCTCGGGCAAGGAGTCGCTGGTTTTGAAATTGGCGAGGCGGTAGTGGCGATCGCCCCTGGCTGTTTTAGGGAATTGGTCACGGTGAAGGCCGCTTTAGTCGTTCCGACAAAGCTCAGCTTTGCCACCGCCGCTACGATTCCGGTTGCCTTTTCGACGGCATTCTACACTCTGCATACCCTAGCAAAAATGAGATCGGGAGAGCGAGTGCTAATTCATGCAGCCGCCGGAGGAGTGGGACAAGCCGCCGTTCAGATGGCTCAGCAGGCAGGAGCAGAGGTATTTGCCACTGCTTCACCGGGTAAGTGGGATGTGCTGCGCTCTCTGGGAGTTAAATACGTGATGAACTCCCGTACTCTGGATTTTGCAGATGAAATTTTAGCGCTGACCGACGGGGAAGGAGTTGATATTGTGCTTAATTCTCTCGCCGGAGACTTTATTGACAAGAGTTTAGCGGTTTTAAGGTCGGGAGGTCGGTTTGTCGAAATTGGCAAAAATGGCGTATGGAGCGATCGCCAAGTCGCTCAGGTCAGACCGGATGTGGCTTATTTCCTGGTCGATTTGGTAGCAGTGACGCAACAGCAGCCGACGCTGATTCAAGGAATCCTGAACCAGGTGATGCAGCAGATCGAGGATGGCAAGCTTACGCCGCTTCCCCAGCAAGTCTTTCCCCAGGAAGAAACCGTCACCGCCTTCCGCACCATGCAGCAGGCGCAGCACATCGGCAAAATTGTGGTGACTCTGCCAGAACGCGCTCCTCAGCTAACGATTCGAGCAGACGGCAGCTATCTGATTACTGGCGGGTTAGGCGCACTCGGACTGCATACGGCACAGTGGCTAGCTGAGCAAGGAGCCAAGCATCTCATTTTAGTCGGACGCAGCCAGCCATCCCCTGATGCTCAAGTTACCGTTGAGCAGCTTAAGCACCAGGTCCAGATTCAGGTGGTGCAGGCTGATGTTTCTAATCCTGATGAGGTGGCTGACTTAATGAAAATGACGGCTTCGCTTCCTCCCCTTCGGGGCCTTATTCACGCCGCTGGAGTATTGGATGACGGGGTACTGCAACAGCAGAGTTGGGAACGGTTTGAGCGGGTAATGGCTCCTAAAGTGCGAGGAGCCTGGAATTTGCATGTGGCTACCCAACACCATCACTTGGATTTCTTCATGCTCTATTCTTCGGCTGCGTCTCTTCTCGGTGCTGCGGGGCAAGCGAATTATGCTGCTGCTAATGCTTTTCTCGATGCCTTAGCTCACTACCGTCACAGATTAGGATTGCCGGGACTCAGTATCAATTGGGGAGCCTGGAGCCAAACCGGACTTGCTACCCACTGGAAGCCTGCACCAGGGATCGGTACAATTGAGCCTCAGCAGGCTTTAGATAGGCTAAAGTCCTTGTTAGCTTATGCGCCTCAAGTCGGAGTGATTCCTATCGACTGGTCCCAGCGGCAACCAGCTATGCCGTTTTTTGCTGACCTCGTTGCCAAGCGATCGCCTGACGGACCTAATCTGCGATCGCAGCTTGCTGCCGCCATGCCCCAGCGTCGCCGCGAGCTGTTAGTGGCTCATCTCTGCTCCCAAGTCGCCAACATCCTCGACCTCCAGGCGGACGAGATCGAGCTTCAGCAAGGGTTTACAGAACTGGGACTAGATTCCTTAAGTTCTGTAGAGCTGCGAAACCAACTGCAAAAGAGTTTAAATTGTTCTCTATCTACTCCTATTACCTTTGATTATCCCACCGTCACTGCTCTTGCTGATTATCTAGAGCAAAGTTTGTTTCCTCACCCAAAACTGCTCCCGATTGATTCAGCAACGAATGAGATTCAGCAGCTTTCAGAGTATGAGGCCGAAGCGTTACTATTAGATGAATTAGATAACTTAAATTACTGAACAAAACGTTCTTTATATTCAGGCTCAGTCATCATCTACTGCGTATTTCTAGTTTAGGATGAGCACTAGGCGGAACTTACCACTAGGGAGTTTACTCCTTATCTTTTGCGGCGAGAAGACCCTCACCTCCGGTGACGGGATGAATCGCCAGTGGGACTAGCTTGACTTTGAACATATTGCTTAAGTACATCTATTGTCACTCCACCACAACTAGCGACAAAGTAAGCTCCTGTCCAAAATACTCGTTTGTGATAAACATTTTTTAACTCTAGTTCAAACTTGCGCCACATTGTCTTTGATGATGTGGCTTTTAAATTGGCAATCAGAGAACTAAGCAATTTGTGAGGAGGATAGGAAATAATGGCGTGGGTATGATCTGCTTCGCAGTTGAACTCTACTAACTCACTGTCCCAAGAAGATAGAACTGAGCTAAACACTGTCTCTAGCTCTTGTTTCATCTGAGAAGTCATAATACTCCGTCGATACTTTGTTACCAGAACTAGATGTACGGTTAGATTAAAAACTGCCCTGCGACTACTGCGATATCTAGTGTTCAAAGGGTTGATACAAAAGTACGGTAAGTGGTAAGATTCTACCATGAGACTCACCTACCAGTACAAACTCAAGCTCACAGCAACTCAGCGGCAACAAGTTAATTGCTGGCTAGATATGCTTAGAGCGCAGTACAACTATTGGTTGGCAGACAGGTTTCGCTGGTGGGAATACAACCGCTCGGCATTAGTGATACCGCAAGGAGACTATTGCTTGCGCTGGTGCGAACTAGGATGTGGGGAGCTGAGAGATAACCCTGATTGGCACTCTCAATCGGCTAGCTTATCCAAACTTAAGCAAGAGCGACCTTGGTACAAGGAAATCTATTCTCAGGTGCTACAAGATTGCGTCAAGCGCGTCAAGCTAGCTTTTGAGAGATTTATCAAAGGCGATGGTAACGGCTCTCGGAGTGGACGACCTCGGTTTAAAGGAAAAAGCCGCTATCGCACTTTTACCTTTCCGAGTGTCGGAGGCAAGAATCTAGTCGGAAAGACGATTAAGCTGCCGAAGCTTGGGATTTTGGAGTTTGTTAAGTCTAGAGATATCCCCTGCGGGTTCAAACTGAAAACTGCTTCAATTACTCGAAAAGCTGATGGCTATTACGTTAGCTTTTCAGTTGAGGACAAGTCGGTTCCCGAACCAGAGTTTGATACTGTGCCAACTGAGTTAAATACGGTTGGCATTGACCTCGGACTCTCTAAGCTGTATGTAGACTCTAACAACTCTCAAGCTCATCCCCAAAAACATCTAAGAAGTGCCGAATCTAAACTAGCTAAACTGCAAAGAAAGTTAGAAGACAGCAGCCGTAGCAAGAAGGCGAAAAGACTCATACGGCAAGCGAGCGCCAGACTTCACCAGAAAATAGCTAGACAGAGAAAGCATTGGCACTACAGCGAGGCTCACCAACTGGCTAGAAGCTGTCAGGTGTTAGCGATTGAAGACTTGAAAATCCGCAACCTCAAGCGCAAGAATAAACCAAAAAAAGTGGATGGAGCCTTTGTGCCCAACGGTAACTCAGCTAAGGCGGGTCTGAACAAGTCTTGGAGCGCTCATGGGGTGGCTAACTTTGTGCAAATCCTCTTCCAGGTAGCACAAAAATATGGAACAAGAGTCATCAAAGTCAATCCCAAAGGCACTTCTCAGTATTGCAGCCAGTGTCTAAACCGCGTTAGCAAGACTCTCTCAGACCGTTGGCACTCATGCCCTCAATGCGAGCTGAGTTGCGACAGAGACTATAATAGCGCTCTGCTCATCAAAAAGCTGGCTGTGGGCAGCAGTCAGGGTAAAACGCTTCCTTCTTTAGCCGATTGGCTATAGCTGAGAAGAATCCCTCGTGTCCCGCGAGGGAGTGTCAATAGAATTCATATCCTCAAACCCCAGCCAGAAGAGTAGAGCCTGTTCAACCCGCGATAACTGCTCTGAGTCTAATTTGCCTAGTTTTCTTAGTAGCTTGGCATGAGGAATGGTAATAAGGTTTTGTACATCAAAAACTCCTGGCTTCAGAAATCTGGCTTTGACATCTACCTCAAAGCGGGAACCTCTTGGACTTGTCGAGCGTCGCTAAAGCTCGATCTTGCATCAGACAAGGAATGCGAACCACAAGACATGGTCTCACTTTTGCGACATACCCTAAATCTACAAGCCAGACCTCGCCGCGGTCAGGACTACTCATGCTCCGCTTCTTGTTGGTCTAAGACTAGAAATAGTTCTTCTGCGTTCAAGGATAGATCTTCATCTGTCAAGGGAGGAAAGTCAAAGTTTGCTGTTCGTCGCAGAATCTCTATCGCTATCTTAAGTTGCTCTGTATTGGGCAACTTGTCGAAATCCCTCAGAATTTCTTGAGCTAAAGCACTCATATAGTTAATTTACTACCTGCATAAACCTTAGCACGGGTAGCCAATCCAATGTCCGAGTACGGCATTTTTAAACATTATTAGCATCTTAAATCTTTACTGATACCATTTACCGAAAGTAGTCAGATAGTTCCCAAACTAACCAACAATTGGAGGTTCAAGGACAAAGAGCTGCTGTGCTTCCCTTTCCCCCAACTCATCAAGTCTCTTACTTTTTCTAATTGGTATGATTTGTAGACCATGAAGACGAGCTTGGTTCCCGTAGCCGAGAATTGATTTACCAGCGTTGCTCTGTAAAGGCATTCTCATGTTTTTATTGAAAAGGACTTGCAATAGAGCGGCTAAAAATAGTATCTTGCTTAAAAAGACTTGCAGATACCGATGAGAGCTGAGGGCAATGACTATGATTTTTGGTTTCACTTTGGGGGTAGAAAACGCCTCAATGCAGGCTCAGCGAGCGCGGCAGGCGAGTCCTCCGTATGGCGCTCAGGCTGTCCCTGTTAGTGTTGCCCAGGTGTAATGATGAAGAATGGTCACGGTCATTACGGGTATCGCAGTCAGCAATGGCAATTCACTTTTGTGGGGGGAACTGGCATCGAGGCCATGAGCGCTTCAGGGAACCCACAGGAAATGCCCCTCTCTCAAGCAAAACCGGGCGATCGCGTTTGGATTACCGCAATCAGGAGTACAGACATCAGTATGCTTTCTCTGGGCGTTGTTACCGGAGCAGAACTAGAGGTCATTAGCTGTACGGCGGGTGGTTCAGTGATTGTTTCTTGTCAGGGGTATTGTTTGGGGTTTGGGGCGATGACGGCTCGCCAAATTCTAGTAACAAATAATCCGAGTTTTAGCGAGCAGCATCGCGCCACGAATATGAGTACTCATTTGCGAGAGCTGCCAGTAGGAGCGAGAGCCTGTATTGTTGGTTACGAACGTGCTTTTCTGGGCTATACCGGAAAGCTACTGACGATGGGACTAAAGCCAGGAACAATATTGACAGTGATTCGCCATGCCTTATGGAGTAAATCAGTTGAAATTGAAGTCCAGGGAACTAATTTAAGTCTGCGTCAACAGGAAGCGGATGCTCTTTGTGTTGAGAGAATTGAGGAGTAGGGAACATTGTCCCTGCGGGACGGAGAAGGGGGAAATAGTTCCTTCGGAACGGGGAAAGGGTAAATAGTTCCTGCGGAACGGGGAAGGGGGAAAGGGAAATTTGTCCCTTCTCCTTCGGAGACTCTGACGAGAACGGGACAGGAAAAGAACACAGAACCAAGGAATAGGCTGAGTAACCCCCTTTACCCTTTACCCTTTCCCCGCGCCTATGGCGCTATCCCCTTCCCCTTCCCCCGAAATTCCTAGCCGTTGATAACTTTCTTTGTGAACTGGGCATGTTATATCTGCAACCCAGGATGAGAAGACAATGGCGAGTAGTTGGATAGGCATATTATTGGGGACGGCGGTAGTTGTTGCTGCACAGCCGCTACAGGCAACTCCGTTGGCAGATGAGAAGACAAGTTCGGCGGTGCAGGTTGAGCTGAGCGAGCATTCATCCCTTGTTGCGATGGATGTTAAGCAATCAGAAGATAGTGAGTCTGGTAAGCCGGACGAACAAGCACAGCGCTCAGACTCGGAACCGCAAGGGGAGCCAGAGGTGTTGGTTCCCAATCCTGAAATTGTCATCGATGGGAATTCAGTGCCGTTTACTCCGGCTACTCCGGTTGCCCCCACACCACCTCTGTTGCCGAGAGCCGTAGCGCCTCCGGTGGGCGATATTGCTGTCTCCAATATTAATACCACTCCCGACATGATTGACTTGGAGACAGATTCAGTAGTCAATCGTTTGGTCGTCACCGATGCTCCGGTGAGAGAAGTGCTGGAGTTGCTGGCAAGGCAAGTTGGGTTGAACGTGATTTATGCTGGGGGACAAAGCGGGCAAGGAGCTGAGGCTCCAGAGGGCGAAGAAGCGCCAGCAGCCCCAATAGGTCAAACAATTTCTCTAGATTTGGAAAATGAGCCAGTACAGGATGTTTTCAATTCTGTGTTAATGCTTTCTGGATTACAGGCTAATCGGAGAGGGAACACAATTTTTGTTAGTCCTCGCTTACCCGATGCTGCTCGTAATTTGGTTAGCCGTACTTTGCGCCTTAATCAAGTTCAGGCAAATGCTGCTGCTACTTTTCTGGCTACTCAAGGCGCAGAAGTTCAGCAGATTATCACCCCGATTGAAGAAGTTATTGACCCTGAAACTCAAAGAGTCGTTCGTAGAGAAGAGCAACCCCCAGAGTTGCAGGCTTTAGCAATATCGCAGGCAGAAGGTTCATTTGCTCCTCTACTGCTCAATGGATTAAAAGTATCCACGGACGATCGCCTCAACTCCATTACTCTAGTAGGGGAACCAAGCAAAGTACAAATCGCTACCTCTTTTTTAACTCAGCTTGATGCTCGTCGTCGTCAGGTTGCGATCAATGTCAAAGTGATTGACGTTAATCTGCTAAACGATGAAAATTTCAACGCTAGTTTTTCCTTTGGAGTAAATGACTCTTTCTTTGTTCAAGACAATGGTTCAGCCTCTCTAAGGTTTGGAGAAGTTAGTCCTCCAACAAGTGCAGACTTTAATAGTGCAACAGGTCGTACAACTAATCCTCCTGCTGTTCCTAATCCCTTTGCTGGAGCCGATACATTCCTAGACTTAGAGAGTACAACAGCAATTCCAGGAACGAGTCCAGGTACAGTAATTATAGATGGTCGTCCTGGGCAGTCTCCTTTTCGACGAACTGAAGGCAGAGGAGCTTTAGAATTTTTCAACAGAAGAGCTGGAGTTTCCGGCGATCCTTTTGATGCTAGTTTTACAGATTTTGAATTGGCTGAAGATAATATCATTACGATTGACGAAGAGGGGAATGCATCTGTCAGCCAGGGAACGATAGGAACAGCAACAGCAGGATTACCTGGCTTCTTCCAATATCCTCGTAAATTCCTTGCACAGTTAGAATCTCAAATTGTGAGCGGTAACGCTAAGATTTTGACCGATCCAACTTTGGTAGTTCAGGAAGGGCAGGAAGCCTCTGTGAGGTTGGTTCAAAATGTAGTTGAGAGCGTCGAAACCGATATCGATGCAGAAAGTGGTGTTAGAACAATTACTCCAGTCATTGCAGAAGCAGGTTTAGTGCTAACAGTCAACATTGAGAGAATCGATGATAATGGATTTGTTAGTCTTTCTGTTAGTCCTGTTGTCAGCGCTATTGGTGAACAGCAAGTATTTGATAGCGGTGGCGGAGCTGAAAACATACTTAATCTTCTAAATCGACGCGAACTCAGCTCTGGATTGTTGCGTCTTCGAGATGGAGAAACTTTAATTGTGTCAGGAATTATTCAAGAATCCGATCGCACAACCGTCAGTAAAGTACCAATTCTAGGAGACATCCCCCTTCTTGGTTCCTTGTTTAGAAGCACAAATAAAAACAATGAGCGTAGAGAAGTTATTGTTCTGCTCACTCCCCAAATTGTGGACGAAGATTCTAACTTGGGCTTCAACTACGTCCCTGGACAAGATGCCCGCGAAATGATGCGTCAGCAAGGGCTTACCGTTCCAGGCAATCCTTAAATATAAACATAGAGAAGAACTTACCCCTTAACTAAGCTTTTAACCTTGTTGATTTCATCCCCTTCCTTCTGCAAGGTTTTATCAGCACCGTCTTCGCCTATCGCCTCTGCCAACCGTTTCAAATTGTGTTGCAACCATCCTGCATCGGCTTTTCTATCAGTGAAAACTTCTAAAACCCGAATTCCCGTCGCTGGTAACGGGTTTAATAACTGCTGCAACTGCTCCCAACTTTCAATGCGCTGATGTTCAACCCCGTAAGTCGCACACAAACGACCAAAATCAATTTGCTGTGGCGTAGCAAAGTACTCTTCAAACGGCGGCTCAAATTGAGAAATCGGCAGCATCTCAAAGATTCCGCCTCCGTTATTGTTAATCAGCACAATCGTTAAATGTCCCTTAAACCTATCCCGCATCAGGAAGCCATTAGTATCGTGCAGGAGAGCCAGATCCCCCGTCAGCATTACGCTTTGCTGACCATGAGCAATCCCTAAAGCCGTTGATAGCGTCCCGTCAATGCCGTTCGCGCCTCGATTGAAATAGGGGATGATTCCTCGATTTCCCGGCTGCCAGAAAAACTCGGCGTGTCGCACCGACATACTGTTGGCAATAAATAGAGGAGTATCCGTCGGTAAATGCTGAGAAAGCAACCAGGCCACTTTGCCTTCAAACGATGCCGTCTTCATCGCCTCATCGAGGATCTGCCTTGCTCTCTTTTCAGCTACACACCACGCTTTTAGATAGTCTAGATCGTCACTGTCGTTTCCTGCGCTGACCGTTACCTGTTCTACAGACGTTCGCAGATGGATCGACCTCCCGTGAAGCGGATCGAAGTTATCGGGTCTAGGGTCAATAATCCAGCGCTGCGGCTGATGACGACCGAGCCAAGCCCGGAGGTCTTTACTAGTGGGTAGTTCTCCCACTTGAATCACCACCTCCGGCGCTAGCTTGTGGGCAAGCTGAGGATTGCGCAGAATCAGGTCGTAGGTAGAAACCAAATAAGGATTCAGATCTGCCCAGTTCCTGACCGGAGACAGGGCTTCAGCAAGTACCGGATAGTGAAGCTGAGTTGATAAACGCGCGATCGCGCCACAGTATTCTTGCGGACGATGAGAATGGGCAACGCCTGCGATGATGATGCCTCGACCTCTAATAGAGGGGAAAGGGGAAGGGGGAAGGGGGAAAGGGCTAGGAGTGAGGAAGGAAAAGAAATTTTTTGGAAGAGAGGTAAGCTGCGACTGATCTGGGACTGGGGCAAGGGGATCGCGGAAGGGGAGGTTGAGATGAACGGGACCAGACAAGGGGTAGAGCGATCGCTCCCACGCCTGCACCAGGGTTTGCCGTAGGTAGCGCAGCATCGCTAGGTCGGCGGCTGGGGTCGCCAGTTCGGTTTGCCAGTTGGGGTACGTGCCGTAGAGCTTAAGCTGGTCGATGGTTTGTCCGGCGTGGCAGTGGCGCAGTTCCGAGGGGCGATCAGCGGTTAAAATTAGTAGAGGAACGTTGCTTTCTTTCGCTTCAATCACCGCTGGATAAAAATTAGCTCCTGCCGTTCCAGAGGTACAGACTAAGACAGGAGGAATCTCAGCTCTTTTCGCAATTCCCAAGGCAAAAAAAGCGGCGGAGCGTTCGTCAAGAATCGCAATGGCTTCAATTTCCGGGTGTTGGGCCAAGGCGACGGCGAGAGGCGTAGAGCGAGAACCGGGACAAACTACGGCGCTCGTCAGTCCGAGACGCTGAAGCGTTTCTGCCACGACAGAAGCCCACAGCGTATTCACGTTGCGAAAATCAAGCATACTGCATTTTACCTCATAAATAAGTAAAGCTACAGATGGTTGAGTGGGGAAAAGGGCAAGGGGAAAAGGGTAAAGGGAAATCTTGTGCTTTCAGATGCTCAGCAAGATGAAACCGACGAGTTAGGTACTGATGCTCATAAACCAACGATGGCAGAAATTACCGCAATGGTCAAAGAGATCAGAAACAATTAATTTAGCATTGCCAAATCAGCAACAGACAAAAGCACACAAACAGCCTAGTAGTCCAACAATCAGCAATCAACCATTAACAATCAACACTAAACTAACGCCTTCAGCAACGATTGCAGCTTAAGCTGCACTTCGGCGTATTCCCGTTCTGGATCGGACCCCGCCACAATTCCCGCCCCCGCGTATAGGCGAGCGCGATCGCCTTCAATGAGGGCAGAGCGAATCCCCACCAAAAAGTGACTGTTGCCCTGATAGTCAATCCAGCCCAAGGGAGCCGCATACAGCCCCCGATCGAAGTCTTCGTAGCGGCGGATCTGTTCGCAGGCAATCGGCGTGGGCACTCCCGCCACGGCTGGTGTCGGATGCAGCTTAGCCACAATGTCGAGGGGGTTAAGATCGTCGGGGAGGCGAGCCTGGATCGGAGTCCAGAGGTGCTGAATGTTGGATAGCTGAAGCAGTTGCCGAGGCGATCGCTGCGGATGCAAACCGAGTTGCTGCAATTGTTGCACAATGAACTGCGTTACGGCCTGATGTTCGCGTTGCTCTTTCTTGGAGTTAAGCAGGGCCTTGGCAAACCGCACGTCTTCGGCAGCGGTTTTGCCTCTAGGCGCAGACCCCGCCAAGGCATCGGTAACCAGTTGGCGATCGCAAATGCTAATCAACCGTTCGGGACTAGCACCAATAAACGCTTGTCCTCTGCCGTTACTAGTCGAGAAAATATAGCAATCGGGATGGCGGCGACGAAGATTATTTAGTGAGTCAGCAATATCGAACCGTTGACTGGCAACAACGTCGATAGCGCGAGCAAGCACTGCTTTACTAAACTCTTCTTTCTGAATCGATTTTAGTACCCCAGTAACGGCTGTTTTAAAATGCGTCGCCGCCTGAGTCTTTTCGACAATTCTTGTTTGTCGGTTAACGTTAAATTTAGCTGCAAATGATTGACATTTCGACAAATTAACCGTCTGAATTTCCTTTCTAATCTGCTCTAGTACAGATTTAATATTCCCTCGATCGATGGCCACATTGGCCACCAAAATGCAGCGCTGCTTGGCGCGGATTACCTGAAAACGCGGTAAAAAAACTGTCGCAGCCGGAAAAGGAGCATTACTGTGAGGGGCAAACGTGAAGCTACAGAAGAACCGTGGCCCCGCACCTAGCAAATTAAAGTCTCCAATTCTAATTGTTTGCTTCAGGCATTCCTGGATAAAGGAGCGTGCCTTAACAAACCGCTCACTTCCGGCAATCGTGATTTCTTTTGTCGTTCCATAGCCAATAATTGCTTCTTCTTGACTTGGAGCTTCCCAGTAAAAATGTTGTTCGTCTTCGACTGCTTTTAAAACTGCCAGCGGATCGACTGGCTCAATCTCTTGAGAAAAGCTAATAATTTTAGCACGATCTTTTGCCAAAAATTTCTCTTGGCAATTAAGAAGTAATTGATGTAAATTTTCCGCAGGAGAGGCAACAAGCGGGGTGGCTAGCATAGGATATCCGGTTTTTATCATTGGCAAACATCGCTAATCGTTTGCTAAAGCTGATATAAAGTGCAGTTGCTAAATGATGGTTCTTTATTCATTAGAATAACATTGATTATTTTGTTGTTAACAGTGAATAGCTGAAGGAGTTCCACCCGCTACCAGATAGATCTTGTATCAACAATTGATGTAAGTTGTAATATTTAAGATTAAAAAGCGTTAATACTTGCTGTTGAGCTAACAACAATCATTAACAATTAAAGATAGTCCGTAGACTCAATTGATTATACATCGACACCTTCCTGATGAAGATTCCTGCTGGTCCAAAGGATCCCGCTGCCCTACAGACTTTTTCCGTCATTGCTCAGCCTATCAAATTTCTAGAAACTTGTGCAGAACGTTACGGCAATACGTTTACCTTAAATCTTCTGGGAACATCTGCCCCGGTTGTCTGCTTTAGCCACCCGCAGACAATCAACCAAATCCTGAGCGCCGACCCGGAAAACTTTGAGTGGGGCAAGCTGACCTACGTTTTTCGACCCCTTACTGGACCGCAGTCTCTAATCTTGCTAGATGGGCAGCAGCACCGCAAGATGCGTCATCTAGTCATGCCTCCTCTCCACGGCCAACGGCTACATACCTATAGCCAACTGATCGTGGAAATTACGCAAGCGGCGATCGCCTCTTGGCCCGTAGGCAGCACTGTGTGTATGCGGAAATTAATGTCCGAGATTTCCATTGAGGTCATTCTGCGGGTGGTGTTTGGCTTGCAGCCAGGACCGCGCTACAGCCAGCTTAAGCAACTCCTGAAAGCGTTTTTGGAGTACGTTTGTACGCCGCTACACTCCCTCCAGTTTTTTCTGCCCCAACTCCAACAAAATTGCGGCCAGTGGAGTCCCTGGGGTCGGTTTATCGGCCAGCAGCAGCAAATCGATCGATTGCTCTACGAAGAAATAGCATCCCGCCGAGAAGCCACGGGCGAAGATATCCTCTCGCTGCTCATCGCTGCCCGTGACGAACAAAATCAGCCGCTAACAACCGCACAGCTACGAGATCAGCTCATAACTTTGCTTCTGCTAGGACACGAAACCACCGCTTCTGCTCTCTGTTGGGCGATGTACTGGATTCATAAGCATGACTTGGTGCAGAAACGCCTCTGGCAGGAACTCAATAGCCTTTCAGAACCAATGGCGGCAACAAAGCTGCCCTATCTCAACGCCGTCTGCGCTGAAACCCTGAGAATTTATCCAATTGCCCTGATCTCTCAACCGCGTCTCCTAAAAAATCCCCTTCAGCTTGAAGACTATCAGTTTACTCCCGGAACCGTCCTCATTCCCTGTATTTATCTATCTCATCACCGTTCCGAAGTCTATCCAGAACCGCACAAATTCGAGCCAGAACGCTTCTTAGAAGGCAATTTTTCTCCCTACGAATATCTTCCCTTCGGCGGCGGCTACCGAAGCTGTATCGGTCAGGCATTATCGCTGTTTGAGATGAAGCTAGTGCTGGCGACCATTCTTTCTCAATATCAGCTAGCCTTGTGCGAACAATCCGTCCGCCCCATTCGTCGGGGAATAACGATTGTGCCATCGGGAGGTCCGCAATTGCTAGTGGTGAGGAAGCATTATTAGTATGGGGGAAAGGGGAAAGTTCCTGCGGAACGGGGAAGCGGTGCGACCCCGCGTCGGCGAAAGACGCAAGGGAACGCGCACCAAGACAGGGGAAAGGGGATTAATTATGCTGAAAGCTAGCTAACAGCTATTAACCGAAAGAAATTTTTCTTAACCTCTCCCGGGATAGAGGGAATGAAATAATAAATGAACCTGTAGTTTTGCAAACAGTAGTGGGAATCCTCATCTAAGGTAGTGCTATGACGACTGTGATTACTCATTCCGACCGGAAACTGTGGCTAGCCGCTATTAAGCCGCCGATGTACAGTGTGGCAGTGATTCCCATTACGGTAGGAACAGCGGTGGCCTTTGCTCAAACCGATTTGTTTCAGCCGCAGATCTTCATTACCTTTTTGAGTGCGGCAATCCTGATCATTGCTTGGCTGAATTTGAGTAACGATGTTTTTGATTCAGAAACAGGAATTGACGTTAATAAAGCTCACTCCGTCGTCAACCTAACCGGAAACAAAACTCTCGTTTTTTGGATTGCCAATGCCTGTTTAGCCGCAGGCATCCTCGAAATTCTGCTGATTAGCTGGTGGCAGCAAGATTGGACAATTCTTGGGTTAATCGCCCTCTGTTGCGCTTTAGGCTACAGCTACCAAGGACCGCCTTTCCGCTTGGGCTATCAAGGACTCGGAGAGATTATCTGCTTCATTTGCTTCGGTCCCTTGGCCGTTGCCGCTGCGTACTACTCCCAAACCCAAAGCATTTCCCCGGTTGCCCTTGCTGCTTCGGTTGTCATCGGCATCACCACCTCCATCATTCTCTTCTGTTCCCACTTTCATCAGGTACAAGACGATCTCGCCGCCGGGAAGCGATCGCCGATTGTGCGCCTCGGAACAGCCACCGGTTCTCAGGTATTAACCCTCTGCACAGCCAGCATCTTTGCCGTCACAGTCCTGTTAGTTACCTTCGGCATTTCTCCTTTCGGAACCTTACTCATCTTCGCTAGTGTCCCGATTGGCTACCAATTAGTGCGTCACGTCCAGCAAAATCACGACAAACCGGAGAAGGTAAGCAACTGCAAATTCATCGCCGTTAAGCTCCATTTCTGGAGCGGCCTTCTTTTTGCTCTCGGCTTCATCTTACCCACCATCTAAAATTTTGAAGCAGGAAGTGGTCGCTCCCCTTTTCCCTTTCCCCTTTTCCCCTTAATCAATGGGTTATCACTGCCACTTCCGCCCCTATCAGCGTCGTTTTCGGCAACCGTTGCAGACCAGTCACGGCGTTTGGGAAATGAGAGAAGGGATTATTCTGCGCTTAAGCGATGAGAATGGTCAGGTCGGATGGGGAGAAATTGCTCCGCTTCCCTGGTTCGGTTCGGAAACCTTAGCGGAGGCGTTGGAGTTTTGCCAGCGCTTAGAGAGTAACATCAGAGACGTTCAAGTTCCCAATAGCTTACCAGCTTGCCAATTTGGATTTGAGTCAGCAGTGGAGGAGGTATCACAAACGGAGACTCCGAAACAGCGATTCTCATCCATCACCTACAGTTGGTTGCTTCCCACTGGCAAAGCCGCCTTAGCCGCATGGCAGTTTCCGTGGAAACAGGGAGGACGAACTTTTAAGTGGAAGATGGGAGTGCAGGAGATTGACGAGGAACTAGCCGTGTTTAAACAGCTTGCGGATGCCCTCCCAGCCGGGGCTAAGCTGCGCCTTGACGCGAACGGAGGACTGAGCCTCAAAGAAGCGCAGCAGTGGCTGCAAGTGCTAGACCGCAGCGATTGTGTAGAATTTGTCGAACAGCCGCTAGCGCCATCCCAGTTTGATACCATGATGGAGTTACATGCTGACTTTGCAACTCCGATAGCTTTGGATGAATCGGTAGCCAACGTGCAGCAGTTGGAGCGTTGTTATCAGCAAGGCTGGCGAGGCATATTTGTCGTCAAAGCAGCGATCGCCGGATCTCCTCAGCGTCTGCGGCAGGTCTGTCGGCAATATTCTATTGATGCGGTCTTTTCTTCTGTCTTTGAAACAGAAGTCGGCAGGACAGCCGCCCTTAAACTTGCTGCCGAACTAGCTCATCCTCATCGCGCCGTTGGCTTTGGCGTTCAGCAGTGGTTTGAAGAAGCAAATTGATTGAAGCCTCCCGTATTCTTATTCATCTCGAACAGCGCCTCCACGAAGACTGGCTGATAGGCTATAGCGCCCACCAGTTTTATCATCTGGTTCAAGCACACTTGGCGCTCATTCGACGAGAAAACGTTCCCACTATTCTACTGGCTGAACCCAATCCCTGGCGTTTTTTGGCCGCTTTCCTCGCCGCTGTTGCGGCTGAGTGCCCGGTTTTTCTCGCGAATCCCCACTGGAAACAGCAGGAATGGCAGCAAGTTTTTGAGCTAGTCCAACCGGATCTGATTTGGGGAACTGTGCGAGAGGAACAGAACTTGAAAAGCGATCGCCTCCTTCCCCCTGCCTCAATTATGATTCCTACGGGCGGGAGTTCTGGTAAAATCCGCTTCGCTATGCATACTTGGGAAACTTTAGCAGCGTCGGTGAGGGGTTTTCATCGCTATTTTGGTAGCCGTCCGGTCAACTCTTTCTGTATCTTGCCTCTCTATCACGTCAGCGGCTTAATGCAGTTTCTCCGCTCTTTCCTAACGGGTGGGCGTTTGCTGATTCTTTCCTATAAAGCGATCAAAGAAGGCGCAAGAGGAGACGATCTAGGCCACTTTTTTATCTCCCTAGTGCCAACTCAGCTCCAGTATTTACTCCAAACCGACCCCCAGTGGCTATCTCGCTTTCAGACAGTTCTACTAGGCGGTTCTCCTGGCTGGCCTTCTCTGTTCGATACAGCTAGAAATCACCACATTCGCTTAGCCCCAACCTACGGCATGACGGAAACGGCCTCTCAGATTGTTACCCTCAAACCGAAAGAGTTCCTTCAGGGCAATAACAGCAGCGGACAGGTATTGCCTCACGCCCAGGTAGAAATCTGTAGCGATACTGGTCAGCGGTTAGCGAGCGAGCAAACGGGAACTGTTACTATCCGCTCAGGCTCTTTATGCCTCGGTTACTATCCCACCCCGTTTACCAAACCGCAATTACTCACCGACGATCTTGGCTATTTCGATGCTGAGGGCTATCTATATATCATTGGACGACGCAGCCAAAAGATTATTACTGGAGGAGAGAACGTCTTTCCGGCTGAGGTAGAAGCAGCTATCCTCTCTACCCAGTTAGTTCAAGACGTCTGTGTAGTGGGCCTACCCGACAAGAGATGGGGGCAAATTGTGGTAGCGGTTTACGTTTCTGTTCATAGTTCTCCAGAAGCGATTCAGCAAGCCATGCAGGCAAAGCTCAGTAACTACAAACAGCCCAAACGCTGGCTGCGGGTTGAACAGTTACCCCGCAACGCTCAAGGAAAAGTAAACATTAAGCAAGTAGCTCAATTAGCTTTGAACCCAAAAAAGTAAGGACTGCATCTATTACAGTCCTCGTTGTTGTTTACTTCACTTCAGCTAACCTTGAGCAATTTAAGCTTGCTTGCGACGACGAGACATTCCCAATCCAATTACTCCAAGCGAGAGTAAAGACATCGTAGCGGGTTCTGGAACCGGAGTCGGAGATTCTTCTTCATCCTCATAGAACCCTCCCTTGGCCTGGAAGGCAAGTCTGGAGCCAAGCGGAGCCTCTCCTTCCCAAGAAAAGCTGACGTTACCCTTGAGATCGAAAGGTTTTTCTAAATCAGAGATGAGTAGATAGTTGGTATTTACTTTGCTATCACCACTTGAAGAACTAGAAGCAAAAGAGCCATTGTATGTCGTTTCGTCTCCGTCTACTTCTACTTTAAGATCGCTGAACACGACACTACTGCTTTGCGTCGTTTTACTGCGAGCAGTGCCCGAAAACGAAGCAGCGCGAAGAAAAATGCTGTTTAACCCGTTGGGGAAACGTCCTGTTTCGGTAATGGGGAGACTGCTTAAGTTTTGATCTGGCGTTAATGTCTTTCCTGCAATGTTAAATTCAACAGTATTACCGTCATATTTCACAGAGAATGGCACTTCTTGTCCGCTAGTCCACTGATACTGTTGTTGCGAGACTACTTGATTAGAGTCGTTGGTATTCCAGTCAACAATGGCAAACTCGTAGTCTCCGTTATTTTTGTTGTTGCCGATCCGACCTTCAGCAACCCAGTCTTCCATAAACTGGCCACTGTCTTTATCGGCGTTAAAATCGGCATCTGAATATCCCTGTAAAGGAGTAAAACTAGCAGCGTTGGCTGCTGTATGACCAATGGTTAACCCTAACGCTAATGCTGTTACAGAAATAATGGCTTTAGGTGCTTGCATAATTCTTGCTTTTCTGATACTTCTTAACCTCGATTGGTTAACACCAGTCTGTCCTAGGAAAATAGCATCGGCAAGCAAAAGTCAGCAATTTCACGCAGTCTTTAAGTTTTATGGGGTCAGAGGCGGCATGACTTAATCAAAGCTTAATAAAACTCATTTAAGCTCAAGAAGACTATCTAATGGTTTGACGGGTTTTCCTTATCCTGATTAAGCCAGTGGCGAATTTAGGTAAAAAATAAGGACTGTTCTAACCCAGTCCTCATCAAACAAGAGTAATCATTTTATTGCTACTGCTAACGCTTCCAATCAAGCACGACGCTTACGAGTACGAGCCATCGCTAGACCGAGTACGCCTAAAGACAGGAAAGAAATCGTCGCTGGTTCTGGCACCGGGGTAGGCCCTTCTTCGCCACCACCGCCTTCTTCCCCAACCTTGAGCTGGTAAGCTAGGTTAGAGCGCAGTGGTCGGTCCCCGGTCCAGAAAAAAGCAGCTTCCCCTGTCACGTTTAAAGTGGCATCTAAGCCAATGTCGCTTACTTTCAAATACTCCACCATGTCGCCACTCTCTGGACCTAACGTTGGTCCATAAGCAACGCCGTCAACTTCAATATCTCTTAGCTCTAAGTTAGCGTCAGGAAAGAGATTCATATTGGCAAATGCTCTTATATACAGAACATTGAAATTGTCAACCAAATCGGCTTCAAACAGCGTGTTTTCTGCAACTGTATAGGTAACGTCACCACTGTCGATGTTTAATTCAAAGTCGTAGAATTCGCCGTTTTCCCAGACAAATTGAGCATTCTCAACTGGAGTATCAACATCATCGAGAATTTGAATTTCAAATTCGCCTGCACCCAGATCCCCAATTCGACTCTCGCCAACAACACTCTGCTCAAAACCGAAGGTCGGAGAGTTAAATTCTGCATCGGTTAGATCGCTCAGCAACTCAAAACTGACAGCGCCTGCGGCAGTCGTAGTTAAAGCGACTCCCAAAGTCGCTCCCGATAAAGACAAAAGTACTTTCAGGGCATTCATAGCTAGCTATCTCCTCAGTCATAAATTCAAAGATTGAACAATCAGATCCGCTTAGTCGTTACCCAACATATAAGCTTTCACCACGAGAAAACCTTCCTCATTTAGATAGATCATGGCGATGAACACAAGGCTTGACTAAGAAAAAGTAACAAGTTACCAAGCATAGTCACATTTGGAAGTATAAAGACTGAGTCAAGAACTTGCTGTCAATCCCCAGTAACTTTACTGAATCTTTAAAGAACTAGCTAAAGGACAGGGAACTTTCCCCATCCTGTAGGAACTATGATTTTCTGAAACCTCTCCCGCGCACGAAAACGGGAGGTTCCTCAATTAGAGAAACAGACGAGTTAGTTTTTAGAGAAAGAATTAGCTATCTGGCTAATAGGACGGGCATCAATAATATGGGTTGGTTTGCTCAAATCTGAGCGAGCGTCAGCCTCGGACCATAGGTAGAATTTATCTGGCAAGGCTAGCAAAAAGTAGGGAGCTTCAGGAAAAGTGCCATGTGCCAGAATATTGTGTCGGAATTGAGCGGCCCACCCTGGAGAAGCGTTAGTTTTACGTTAACCTCCACTACAAGGGCTGAGCGTCCTTTTGAGTCTTCGACTGATAAATCCCGACTGGAGTTCACCACCATATTTGGCTTATTTCGGCAATTGCTAGTTCTTCCATTGTACTTGGGGAAAGCAACCCAGGCGCAGGGGAAAGGGGAAGCGCCGTAGGCGCAAGGGAAAGGGGAAGAATACTTTCCTTGACATTTACAATAGTACTATTCACACAAAAAGGGCAAAGGAGAAGGAACCAAGTAATGATTGCTCCCTTTCCCCGTCCCGTAGGGACAATTTCCCCTTTTCCCGTCCCGTAGGGACAATCTTCCCATGATCTACACTCCACCCACACAGCTTACTTTTGAGGAATTTCTCGCCTCTTATGGAGATAATCCTCGCTTTGAGTTAATTGATGGAGAACTCCGTGACATGAACCCGACAGGAACTCATGAAGAAGTTTCGGGAAATTTGGTAGGGAGAATCTATCGGGAGATTTTTCAGAACGATTTAAATTGGTTGGTTCCTAAAAACTGCTTAATTAAGCCTCCTGCCGCTTTAGCAACGGCGCTACGTCCAGATGTCGTTGTTTTAGATAAAGCTCAGCTTAGCAGCGAACCACTCTGGCAAAAAGAACCGATTATTTGTAACGGCAGTACGATTCAACTCGTTGCCGAGGTGGTCAGTACTAATTGGCAGGATGACTACGCTCGCAAGGTGGAAGAATATGCGTTGTTAAACATTCCTGAATATTGGATTGTCGATTATCGCGGTCTTGGTGGTCTACAGTTTATTGGCAAACCAAAGCAGCCTACTTTCACGGTTTGTCGATTGATGGATGGTGTATATCAGCAGCAACAGTATCGCCTGCAAGACACAGTTATTTCTCCCCTGCTACCAAATTTGCAGCTCAAACTATCAGATGTAGTGCCGTAGGCGCGGGACAAGGGGAAAGCAACCCAGGCGCAGGGGAAAGGGGGAAGAATATCTTCTTTCACCATAACATTAGACCCTTTTATAAAAAAAAGGGCAAAGGAGAAGGGACGTAGGAGCAGTTGCTCCCTTTCCCCTTTCCCCGTCCCGAAGGAACTTCTTCTCCATCCCGCCAGGACTGCCTTTGAACGAGTTAACGAGCCAACCAAGCCTCCAAATCCGACTCCTGCTCAAAGTCCAGAAACGCTTCCCCTAACTCCTCCAACTGAGCTAGTGACAACTGCTGAATTTGAGCCTGTAGCTGAGGGGGGACTTTCCCAATCCGGCGCTTGAGGAGTCGCAAAATCAGAATGACTTCTCCTTCAGCTCGGCCTTCGGCGCGGCCTTTGGCGCGGCCTTTGGCTTCCGCCTCAGCGGTAATCGCTTGGTAGAACGTTGATTCTTGAATCATCTCCTGCCTCAGGATAGTGCGAATCATCTTCTCTTCTAATACTAATCCAGCTAAGAGCGCTGTTGCCGCAGCGAGATTGTTTTGGGCTTGGCGATTATCGACTTCGACAATTTTTTGAGACACCGCTTGGAGGACGCTTTCTGGGTTGGCTGTGTTGCCCAACACCGCAAACGGCAGCAGTCCTTGAGCACTGAGCAAGGCTTCGACGGGCTGCTCCCACAGCCGCAGCACCTCAAACTGATGACGAGTGCCAGCTAGCTCAAAGCAGTCCTGCTGCACCAGCGGGGAACCAGTGGGCTTGAGGTAAATCACGACCTGACGCATAGCTTTATTGGGAAAGCGACGGTAAACTCGCACCCGATAGTCGAGCATCCGAAAGGGCATCCGTTCATCGGGTTCGGTCTGAAACTCGATATGGAGTACCACTGATTCAGACTGCAAATGTCCCTTCGGGACGGGAAAGTAGTTGCTCCGCAACGGGGAAAGGGGAAGCGCCGTAGGCGCGGGGAAAAGGGGAAGGGGTCAGGGGGAAAGGGAGAAGAATATCCTTTTTTACCATAACATTTGGACACTCTAACAAAAAAAGGGCAAAGGAGAAGGAACGTAGGAGCAACTGCTCCCTTTCCCCGTTCCGGAGGAACTATTTTCCCTTTCCCCTTTCCCCGTCCCGAAGGGACTTATGATAGGAGCTGTGACTGAAGAAAATTGTAACCATGATCGAATCGAGGAATCATTCGACAGTTCAACTGGTTCAGTTCATTAACAATATCAGGATTATCAAAGTCTTTAGAGTTTCGATTCAAAAAACAGGCTTGCTGTGGTTGATGGTGTTGCAGGTGATTGATAACCGATGTATAAACTAGAGCATCCTGTGGAGTCAAATCGTATTGGGTTTCGTATGTTGCTGCCTCAGTTAGGATGGTGGCGGTAAGTGCAACAATATCTCCGGTATTTAGAAGCCGTTTGCGATATTGAATAAAGCGATTTCTTTCCTCTTCATTACTTTGTACCAACAAGCTGGCAAGATCTTGAATACTGTTGATGCGACTTGCATAGGAGGCTGTTCTTGAAAGTTGTCGAAGTTCAGCATCCAATAATTGTTGCAGTTCTCGGCGTTTTCTAGCCTGACGGATCAGTTTCTCTTGAGGCTCAGCTAAACAATAGGCAGGAATAATCAGCTTTGCCTGCTTTGCTTCACAATGTTGCAGAATTTGTTCACAGCTTGCACACTGCTCTTGCTCAAACGTGAGTTCTAAAACAAAGTTGGTTTCAACATAAACGTTCACGCCGCCGCCTCGTACTCAAACTTGCCTCCGGCTATGGCTGCATACAGCCCCGACTCTATTAACCAACGCTGACTATTTCGTTCTGATAAATTTTTGGAATGAATAATTTCTCCCAGCCAAGAAGCAACAATAAATTCAAGGCTCTGCCCGCTAATTTGCTCAGCCGTCACCCCTGCCTGTGTGAGATAAGGTTCTAGAATAGGATGAGCATCAATAGTATAGGTTGGTTTACTCAAATCTAACTGAGTGTTAGCCTCGGACCACAGGTAGAATTTATCTGGAAAGACTAGCAAAAAGTAGGGAGCTTGGGGAAAAGTGCCGTGTGCCAGAATATTGTGACGGAGTTGAGCTGCCCACTCTGGAGATGCGTTAGTTTTACGTTTAACCTCCACTACAAGGGCTAGTTGACCTTTAGAATCTTCAACTGATAAATCCCAACGGGAGCTAACAACCATAATTAGCTTACTTCAGCAATTGATTACTCCATTATTGTAAAGGCAGCGAAGCTGCGGGGAAAGCGCCGCTGGCGCAGGGGAAGAATGTCCCGGGGGGACGGGGAAATAGTTGCTTCTCCTTCGGAAACGCTGACGCGTTTACGCAGTTCTTCCGAAGGAAGCACGCAACGGGGAAAGGGGAAGCGCCGGGGGCGCAGGGGAAAGGGGGAAGAATATCCTTTTTCACCATAACACTTGGACCCTTTAGCAAAAAAAAGGGCAAAGGAGAAGGGACGTAGGAGCAGTTGCTCCCTTTACCCTTTACCCTTTACCCGTCCCGAAGGGACTTACTTAGAGGGGAAGAACGGAGGAACAATTGAATTGTCCCTTTCCCCGTTCCGGAGGAACTATTTTCCCTTTCCCCTTTTCCCGTTCCGAAGGAACTTATACCACGCTTGGGTCAACGATAATCGAACCCGTAATGCTGAGGTTGTCGTTCATTTCCCACAGAGCGACGGCTCCAGTGGAGCGGTTGTTCCAAACGAGGTCGGCTTGTCCGTCGCCGCTGTAGTCGGCGACGTTGGTGACTTCCCAATTCTGGCTTCTAACTCTGGGCAGGGTTTGAACGGTAAATTGCTCGCCGTTCATGAGCCACATGGCGTTAACGCCAGCAGAGTTGCGCCAGAAGAGGTCGGTAGTACCGTCGGCGTTGAAGTCGCCCATTCCCTGAACTTCCCAGGAACGGTTGCGGAGGGTGAGAACGTCTCTTTGTTCTTCAACGGTGGAGCCATCCATCAGCAGTACGGAAACTTGACCGTTGCTGCCAACGAGGAGGATGTCGGAGTCGCCGTCGCCGTCGAAGTCACGACCGCTGCCGGACATACCGTTTTCGTTCATGTCGGTGACGTTGACGCGGAAGGTCTGCATGGCAGTGTCTTCTTCGCTGGTAGCCATGACCTGAACTTCGTAGATGTTGTCCTCGTCAGCATCCATTGGAGTCTCGAAGTCAGGAGCTTCAACAAAGCTCAGTTCTCCGTCAGAGATAGCAAACATATCGCTATCGGCTCCACCTGCAATTGTATAGGTGAAATCAGCCTCGCCATCAGCGTCAGATGCTTCTAAAGTGGCAACAGCGATGCTATTTTCCTGGACGTTGATGCGGTTGGTGATGCTAGGAGCTTCGTTAACATCCTCAACGGTGACGCTGAACTCTGCGGAGTCAGAGAGACCCCCGGCATCAGTAGCAGTAACTTCTACTTCGTAAACGTTGTCACCATCGGCATCTATGGGACTCTCGAAGTTAGGAGCATTGATGAACTGTAATTCTCCCTCATCATTAACGGTGAAGAGAGAACCATCTGCACCATCAAAAGAGTAGGTTAAACTATCGCCTTCTTCGTTATTAAGTAATAGTTCCGTGACGGTGGTGGTGTTTTCTTCAACTTCAGAGCTAAAATCGTTAGCACCTGTAAACGCGGGAGCCTCGTTATCAGCAACAGTGATGGTGTATTCTACAGGACCCTCAGAGGTACGACCGTCAGTAGCAGTTACCTCGACGGTAAAGCTCTCGCTGTCTGCATCAATTGCACTGCTATCAATAAGGGTAATCTCGCCAGCGCTATCAATAGCAAAGATAGTAGAATCATTGCCCTCACCATCAGTGATGGTGAAGTTAGCAGATCTATCGCCATTGTTAGGAGTGACAAAACCAACGCTAGTTCCGTTAACAGCAGTTTCTACAACTGATAAACTTGCGTTTTCGTCAGTCTCTAAAGCGAGAGTTGTGTCGTCAACTCTAATTCTAAGATCCTCCGAAGCAGAAAGACCCCTCTCGTCGGTAGCGCTAACCTGAACAAGATAAATGTTGTTGCCGTTAGCATCTGCTGGGTTTTCAAAATTGGGAATACTGTTGAAGCTTAGTTCTCCAGTTGCCTCGTCAATTTCAAATAGCTCTTGATCTGCGCCACCAGTGATAGAGTAAGTAAAGTTGTCGCCGTCAGGATCTTCAGCTTGAGCGGCTGTGCCTGGTACAACTGCGCTAGATTCGTTAGCTAGCAGAACAGAGCCATCGTATTTGAAATTAGGAGCTTGGTTGACATTTTCAACCTCAATCGTGACGGTTGTTTCACTGTCGATATTTCCCCTAGTGTCGCTGCTATCATCGTCATCTGCTACAACAGTTAAGGTGTACGATTCCTGTGTTAATTTAGTAGTATCGCTAACGATGATCTCGCCGTCGCTGTTAACAGAGAAAGGACCATCGGTAGCCTCTGTAAATATTGATTCCTCCTGATCACCATCAAACTCTCCAATTCTGTACTCTACTCCAGTAGTATCGCCTGTGTTTTCGATTTCACCAACTACGGTGTCATTGCTAGCGTCCTCAGCTACCGTGAAGTCGTCCTGCTCTCCACTAATATTAGGAGCTACATCAGTAACATTAACAGTGACTGCTTCAATAGAAGTGGTGCTGCCGTCAGTCGCTGAGATAGTTAGTGCATATGGACTAGCATCGCTTTCTGCATCTAACGAACTGCTATCGCTAACGGTAATCTCGCCAGTATCTCCGTTGATTGCGAAAATATCATCCTCGTTTCCACCCACAATGGAGTAACTTAAGGAGTTGGTATCACTGTCTGCTGTAAGTGGAACAAAACCAACAGTTGCCCCGTCGTTAGCAGACTCAGAGACATTCAGCTCTGTACCTGTATCAATAGCTGGCTCTACATCACCTAGTTCAAAGGTAATTACTTCTTCAGATGATTCTCCAGCGCTATCTGTTGCTCTCACCCGAATGCTGTAACTTGACTTGTCTTCAAAATCAAATTTATCAGTTAGAGTTTGAAGATCGTATTCATCGTCATCTAAAGCGTCAGTACCATCACCATCAGTTTGAACAATACTGAAAATCTCATTATCTGCATCTCCTTCACCAGAAACTAACGAAAAGGAAGATATTTCTTCACCGTCATCAGGTTCATTGGCTTCTAAATCTCCGACAGTTCCATTAAGTCCTATAGTTTCGACAAAAGAGTCAGTATCAATAGTCAGTGTAATATCTTCAGGTGCTGCCATGTTTAAATTTCTCCGTTATTGGCTAAACTAGAATTGGTTGAAAAATTGAACATTTCTCCGTTATCCATCGAGCCAAACTTCAGCCTTCTCGCCCTTCTATTTGAGAAGCCACGTTTCAGCTCGATTTTTATTAATTAGCACTGCAAAGCATCAGACCTTAGCTGAGTTTTATTCCTCAGTAAGCTCCTGCTTGCCTACCAACTAAGAAGTAAATATTCAGTGGTTGATAGCTATAACCTGCCCAGTTCGGATTTATAAATTATCAATCAGCCAAAAAAATAAAGCAGGTTTTCGTTGTGTATTGCCCTGAACAATTCCGTTCTCCTCACAATATCCAACCCATTCCTTGCTTAACCCTTTGAACATGATTTATTGCGTTAACTTTAACCGAGCAGCGATAAGATGCTTGCCTGCTAACACTAACGAAGACATTCAATTTCGTTTACATACGTATCCTTCCCAGATGGCAACCAATAATTAACAGTAGGGGGGAAATCCCTTTGGGATGGGGAAGGGGTAAGGGGTAAGGGGGAAAGGG
>JBHJGN010000054.1:0-46739 GCA_050331735.1 Cyanophyceae cyanobacterium | reverse complement strand
TTTTCCCCGTCTCCTTATAGGTCTGATTAGAGATCTTGAGCGCACGATTCCACCACCATCGACAGCAGCCCATTGCTTTTGCTAAGAGTTGCTGCTGTTCAGGTTCAGGATAGATGCGGACTTTCTGAGTGACTCTAATCACACTTACCATTATATACTAAAACGGTAAGTCGTAGCGTCGCTGTCCATCCCCTCCTTACTGCTTTGAAGAAGGGGATTTCCGCGACCTCTTGTTAATTTACCCCAAGGAAGAAAAAATTTTAATCGTGTTTGAGCAAGCGAGAGTCCAGTTGTTGAAAGGAAAGGATAGAGTTCCTGTTTTGGATAGAGTAGAACTGGAGTTGACGGTGAAGCAAGTTTTTAGCTGGCTGACGCTTTAAGGAAATCGTTCTTGTTTTCTTCCATCGGCAAACTTTGAGCAAGAAAGAGCAGACGGAATGTTTCTGCAACGAATTTTTCGAGAAAGTTGTTTTATCATTCTATTGTTTATTCTGACAGAGTTTAGAGCAGTACGGTTGACATCAGCCTAAAAGATTGCTAACAAAAAATTATTTTTGAAACTATTGATCGAGTTTGTCCGTCTTGACCTAGAATCGTTGACATTCTACTGTTAGCGGTATCACTCTTTGCGCTCAATCATCTAGACGATGACCAACTCGCCACAGCCATCTACACCGCCTGAGAACCAAAACCAAGGCGGTATCGTATCCCGTTTAAAAAGTCCTTGGGCCATTGCTCTTGGAGTCGGTGCCGTCACGTTAGGGATTGTGGGCTATGCGGGAATCCGCATTTTTGTCGAGCGATCGCTGCCCAACATCATTGAAAATCAGCTCAGCCAAATACTCACTCGTCCGGTGGATATTGGTGACGTAGAAAGCTTCTCTTTGACCAGCATTCGGTTTGGAGAATCTACTATCCCCACGACTCCCACCGAAGACAGCACCGCGAGCATTGAGGCCATTGCAGTCAACATCAATTACCTCCCTTTGCTCTTGCGGCGCGATCTATTTCTCGATCTCACTCTAGTCAAACCAGATATTTATTTGTCTCAGGACGAAAACGGCTCTTGGCTTGAGCTTGACCTCGAGCTAGAGGATGAAGTGCAAGAAAGACCGTTTGATATTTATCTCAACATCTTGGTAGAAGAGGCCGAGTTAGTGGCTTTGCCCTACGGACGAGAAGAGCCTCAAACTATATTCATTAACGGCAGTGGCGACTATGCTCAAGCCGATGAAGTTCAGGCCGTCTCCTACAATGCGGAGGTGGCGATCGCTGACGGTCAGATTAGAGTGATCGGCGAAACGCAAATCGATACCGGAGAAACGTCAGCAGAGGCGCGTCTCCAAAACCTCGATCTTTCAGAACTCTTAACCCTGCTGCCGACGACCGCCGTTGACGTTACCAACGGTCAGCTCGATGCCGATTTAGCGGTGGAGATTCCTTCCTTTGCAGAATGGACAGACAGCCTCGCCGAGGGCAGCATTAACATTCGCAGTTTTGAGGCCAATGTCGAGCAGCTCACCGAATCCGTCAGCGCTGAAGTTGAACTGCAATTTAACGGCACTGAAGTTTTATTTGAGCAAGCCAGAGCGACCCTCGGAGAGGTCGTCGCTCAAATCGACGGGTCCATTGACTGGCAGGCCCCGCAGGGGCTTGATGTCGATTTAGCGGTCAGTCCCTTTGACGTGGCGACCGTACTAGAAGCGGCGCAGGTCGAGTCTCCGGTAGACGTAGCTGGTAATCTCCAGCTCGACCTTCAGCTCCAGGGAGCGGCGGAAGCTCCGGTGTTGATCGGAAATGTCAGCAGCACCACTCCGGTACGAGTAGCTGAAACCACCTTTGAGCAAATTCAAACTGCGTTTACTGCTGACCTGTCTCGCTTTGTCCTCAACAGCTTGCAGGCCACTCCTGCCGCTGGCGGAGCTATCTCTGCTCAAGGCTTTATCGAAACGAATTTTCGGGAAGCTTTGGAAGAAAATGAGGAAATAAATTTTAATCAGATGCCTCTGAGCTTCAGCCTTGATGCTCGACTGCCCACAGAAGCGATCGCCGCTCCCTACTATCAGTTTCCCGCCGACATTCAGGTAGGAACGATTACGGCCACCGGTCAGGTTCGAGGCACGATTGACGCTCCCCAAGCTGTTCTAGCTTGGGGAGCCCCTCAAGCGTCAGCACCGACTGTCGAGACGATTTCTGGTGCGGGAGAGGTGGTGTTGGCCAACAACCAAATTCTGCTTCGCGACACGCAGCTTCAAACCGATAGAGGCGGACAAGTCACCCTCAGCGGCAGCGGCAACCTAGAAACCCAGCAGTGGCAGGCCGTTCTCAACGCTAGCTCACTGCGCCTCGATCCGTTCTTGGCTCAAATCCCTTCAGACCAGATTCAGATTACGGAGCCTGTGCTCCTCAACCGCGTTGACGCGAGAGCATCGGGAAGCTTTGACGAACTGGACCCAGAAGCTATTCAAGGAGCAGCGGAGCTAGCTTTGAGGATTGGCTCCGGAACCGCTAGCGCTAACGCTCGCCTCAGCGAAGGGAACTTGACAGCCACCGCGAATGCCGACCAGGTTCCCGTTTCTCAGTTTTTCCGCAGCCTCTCTGACCCCGTTACGTTAACAAACGCTCAGGTCAATGCCTCGGTTCCTCTAGAGGAGCTACTCGCTTTCGGCGATAATCCTGACCTGAACCGCCTGGACGCGACGTTTGAGGCTCAGCTTACGGCGGCTCAGGGGACGGCAATTGCCAATGGACAAGTGAGCAATGGGGCGATCGCCGCCACTGCCAACGCTACTCAGATTTCTCTGGCTCAATTGATTCCAAATCTCACCGAATCAGTCACCCTCACGAGCGCTCAAGCGCGGCTCACCGGACCTCTGGAGGAACTGACGGACGGAAACCCTAACCTCAACCGTTTCGATGCCAACTTCGCTGCTCAACTCGCCGCCGCCCAAGGAACAGCGAGCGCCAGCGGTCGAGTCAACAACGGAACAGTGGTCGCCACTGCTAACGCCTCCGGCATTGCCCTGGACCGGGTAGTGAATAACCTATCAGTCCCGACGACCCTCGTTGAGAGTCAGGTTGATGTCTCTGGTCCGTTATCCCAGCTTCTGGCGTTGAGAGATAATCTCGATCTGAGTCGATTTGAAGCCGATTTAGAAGCACAGCTTGCCGTTGCCGAAGGTGTTGTCAACGCTACCGGACAGCTAGACAACAACCAGTGGCAAACTAACGTTGTTGCTTCAGATATTAATACGGCCCTGATTAATGATCGGCTTAACCTCGTTGAGCTTGAGGACCGCTCGCTGCTGCAAGATTTGAACGCCCGCCTCGACCTCGCTGGCACCCTCGCTCCGTTCTACAGCCCTGGAGTCGATTCGACCGTGCAGGCCAACACGATAACGGTGGAGTGGGGCGACCAGTTTCTGGATGCTAGTGGAAATATTGTGCTCTCGAATTTGACCACAAATCCCGATGTTGGCGTTGATTTAGAAATCGTCGCGCGGTCAGATTTAGAGGCGCTGCCGCTGACGGAGGTCATTAGCCAGCTTCCTACCAATCAGCAATTTCTGCCCCAAGAAGTGAACGTCACCGGACTGGCTAACTTTGACGGTCGTTTTCAGGGCAGTAATCTTCTCTCTGCCCCCACCGCCCCCGGTAATGTAGAGTTAGTCGGGGATGTGCGACTGGTAGATTTTAGCCTCAACGGTCGGGAGTTTGCCCCGGTGCTGGCGGGACCAGTCACCATCGAGCCGGGGCAGGAGTTGGCTCTGAATCTACGGGGCGAGCAGGATGTGATTGCGGCGACTTTAGAACCCTGTACGCGGGGCGCAGAATGTTTGGCTCCCTATCTGCCTGCCTCGTTCGAGCTGCGTCAGGGAGCAGGGACGACCGAGCCGATTATTGCCCTGGGCGAGCGCATTGGCGATCGCCTCGTAGCGGAGGTGCAAAATTTCCCGCTGGGAATTCTCAGCCTGTCCCCCGGGACTCCCTACGGAATTCCGGGAGAGATCGGTGGAGAACTCAGTACGGCCCTGGACGTTAACCTCTTCGATCTGGCCGCTAGCGGCAGCGTCCAGGTAAGCGATCCGGCCCTGGGCGATCGCGTGGGGGAACTGATTACCGCCGAATTTGCCTACGCTGATAACATTGCTCAGCTTGTTTCCGCTTCCCTAGATTTAGGCGAGAGCGAATATGCTGCCGCAGGTCGCCTCAATTTCGATACTGGGGCCGTCAATGCCAGTTTAGATGCCGATGGCAACGTGCAAGATATTCTCACCGCCCTCAATGTTACCAGTATTGAAAGCGCCACCCGCTTCTTTGGTTCCCCAGACTACGCTGAAGTCGAGCAAATTCCGGCGATTTCCGTCGGGGGAACGGATGCTACCCTGGCAGCTCAACTGAATCTGCTGACTCGCATCGAGCAACTGCTGCAACAGGTAGCAGCGGAGCGAGAGGCCCCCGGAATTCCGACTCAGTTAGACATTCGCGGTCCATTTACCGCCGAAGTGCTCGTTGCCGGAACTCTACAAAGCCCGGAACTCGACTTTCAGGTACAGGGGGAAGACTGGCGCTGGCGGACTCAGCCAGAGTACCCGGATCTAGTCGAGCCGTTGGGGTTAGTCATCGAAGATCCGCAGGTACTTTCCATTGGGCAAGTTCTTCTCGAGGGGAGTTATGAAGACGGGGTGGCAACGCTCGAACCCGTGGAAGTGAGAGTGGAGGATGCGCTGCTGGCCTTCGCTGGTCAACTCTCTGCCGACCCAACCCAAGAATCGCGGGGTGATTTTCGCGTTGAAGACCTGTCGGTGGATTTGCTGCGCAATTTCGTCGAGGTTCCCCTCGATATTGACGGAGATATCAATACCCAAGGAACCGTTGCTGGAACGCTGCAAAATCCGCAAGTGCAGGGAGAGATTGCCTTTGTGGATGGCGTTCTCAACGGCAGACCCCTAGAGCAGCCGCTCGCCGGGGAGTACCGCTTTGCCGATGCTCGGCTCAACTTTGTCACCACGGAAGAGTCTTTAGTGGAGGCTCAAGCCAGTATTCCCTATCCGCCAGCAGCGGAAAACGACCAGTTCGAGGTCGCTGTCAGCGCTGGAACAGAGGCGATCGCCCTCGTTGGCGCTTTTACCCAAGGCAACATTGAGTGGGTCGAGGGCGAAGGACAAGCGGATCTTCAGGCTCGCGGACGCATTGATCTGAGTCAGGGATTTAGCCTCACCGATCTAGTGGCGACTGGAGAGGCTTCCTTAGAGGACGCTCTGTTTGAACTGAATGTCGGCGTAATCCGCCAGGAACCTCTCTCTCTAGACGGTCAGTTTGCTCTCGAAAACCAACGCCTAGTGGTAGAAAGCCTGAATGGCAATCTGGCGGGGGCTGAACTATTAGCCACGGGAGTGCTACCGCTGTTTACACCGCTCAATTTGAACGAGCCGCTAACCGTTGCCGTTACCGGGGACGATGTTGACCTCGAAGGGCTGTACGAGGGCAGCATCGATGGTCAGACCATTCTCACGGGAACCGCACGCTCTCCCGTGATTGGCGGCAGAGTTCGACTCTACGACGGACAGGCTTTTGTCCCGGAAAGAAACCAGGAGACGAGGACGGAAGCGGATGCAAACGTGGCTGCACTGCTTACCGAAGCGGTTGAGGAGCCGACCCCGGGGACCGCCGCCAGCAACGCAGGCGGTGGCGGGTTTAACCCCCTACTTGACGATTTTGAAGTCATTGTTGGCGACGACTTTAGAATTGAGCAACGTCCCCTCTATCGGCTGGACTTAGAAGGTGCGCTCACCCTCAATGGTCCGGCAACTAACTTTCCCGAAATTCGTCCAGAGGGCACGATCTTTCTGCGACGGGGAGAAATTTCGCTGTTCAATAGCCCTGGTCAACTGGAAAACCCCCTCCAGGATAGCGGGACATTCAACCTTGTCCGGGGTCGCGAAAACGTGGTGGTATTTGAACCGAGTCAAGGACTCCTCAATCCGTATTTAGACATTCAGTTTGTCAGCACAACCACCGCTCCCGATGCCAGTTTGATTGTCAGAGATTCTTTTGAGAACGAGATTCGCGACGACCTCACCAGCGGAGACAGAGGAGACACCATCAGAATTACCCTGAGCGTGGACGGACAAGCCAGTGAAATTATTCCGGCGCTGGCCAATAATACAACCGATGCCTGTGTTGCCTTGCAGAAACCGTTTCCGATTCCGAAAGAGGATGGCTATACGCCCTCAGAACTGAATCTGCTCGAAGCCTGCATTGCCAACGCCTCCTTCGATACGGTTTCGGCTCGCCAGCTCATTGATTCTCCTGCGGTTGAACTGACCAGCACTCCAGCCCGCAGCGACAGCGAAATTATTGCTTTGCTCGGTAACCAGTTCATTGGACTGGCTGAGCAGTTCCAGAACAGTAATGAGGAAGAGCTGTTGCAGTTTGGGGTGCAGCAGTTCGTCGTCGCACCTCTGTTGCGAGACGTGTTATTTGGCGTTCAATCAGCCGTTACCGGAGTCGGCCAGAGTATCGGCTTAGCCGATTTACGAGTGTACCCTGACCTCGAGGGAATCTACGAACTCACTCAGGAGTCTTCGCTGAATTTTACAATCGACTATACCGATACGGAGGTCAGAATTCAATACAATAGAAGATTTTAACAGCAGCGAAGCTGCTGGGGGAAAGGGGAAACTGTCCCTGATGGGACGGGAAAAGGAAAAACGTCGCTAAGCGACGGGAAAAGAACACAAAACCAAGGACTAGGCTGAATCCTCCCTTTCCCCCTTCCCCGTTGCCCTTTCCCCGTTGCGGAGCAACTTTCCCCCGTCGCAAAGCGACTCACTGGCAAGCTTCTTCGGTCTCGCCAACAGCAGCAATATCTTCAAAATAGTCCTCCAAGATTTGCTGCGATCGCTGACTTTCAATCGTTGCGTTCACTAGGTTGCGCCACTGCGGGTCATTAGCCGGCAAAATCATCCCATAGCGATCGCAGGTTAGAGGACGCGGAGGAGTCAGTTCGTAGCTGCTCAGCGACAGGTTCTGTTGGGCCACTTCTCCCAGCAAAAGAATGCCATCGCTGACAAAAGCATCAATCTGTCCTCGGCTCAAGGCCTCAACGCCTCTCGTTCGTCCTGCTGCGCCGCGAAATGTTCTCACGTCGGCTTGGGGATACAAGTTAGCGAGTAATGCTTCTGTCGTGGTTCCTTGCAGGACACCAATAGTTTGCTCAGCGAGATTATCGCTTGGATCGACCCGATCCTCCTTTCTGACTAAAAACTGCGTTCCGGTCACGAAAAATGGTTCCGAGAACTCAACGCTATCGGGAAGATTGTTGCGAATCGTATTAGGACCGCATTCTAAATAGGCAATCCGGTCGTCTACTAAAGAAAATCGATTCGCCGTTGAAGAACGATAAAGCCTGACCAGCAAAACATCTTTATTTAAAGCCTGTTTGACCTGTTGACGAAGCAAATTAACAAAGCGAAGGCAGTAACCGGCTAAATCTCCGTTAGCATCAACGAAACCAAAGGGAGCCGCATCTACCCGAATCCCGACTCTCAGTTCGCTCGTTTCCCGAATTTCTTCTAAAACATCGGCAACCGCAGACAGCGGCACAAGGGCTGCTGCCATGCCGAGCAGAATCGCTGGTAGTTTAATCATGCGTCAAGTGCTCAATGGCACTAGGAGTGAACGGAAGGCAACATTAAAAATGAACGGTTTTACTGTTAAATTTCCCCCTAAATGGGGACGGAGGCATGTCCGTTGCTTATGGATAAAAGCTCAACTGAGGTAGCCCAGTTGTTTCTTCCCACCCCATCATGAGGTTGAGGCACTGTACCGCTTGTCCTGCCTGACCCTTTATTAGATTGTCGGTAACGGACATGATAATGGCTCGTCCGGTGCGGGAATCGACCTCAATACCGATATAGCAAAGGTTAGTGCCGTAAGCCCACTTGGTCTGGGGATATACGCCACTGGGTAAAATCTTCACAAAGGGAGACGTGCGATAGAAGGCGGTGAAGATAGTGATTAAATCTTCTCGCACCAGTCCGGGGTCGCGGAGAGTGGCGTATACGGTTGCTAAGATGCCCCGCACCATCGGGATTAGGTGAGGTGTAAACTGGATTCTGACCTCATGACCGGCTAAATCTGCGCAAATCTGCTCGATCTCCGGTGTATGGCGGTGCGCTGCTACTCCATAGGCTCCCAGAGAATTATCCGCTTCGGCCAGCAGTAAATGGGTTTTGGCCTGACGACCCCCGCCCGACGTTCCTGACTTGGCATCGATAATCGCCGTTTCTGGCACGATCAGTCCCTGTTTGAGGAGCGGAGACAGAGCCAGCAGGCTTGTAGTTGGATAGCAGCCCGGACAGCCAATTAGTTGAGCCGTCTTAATCTGGTCGCGGTAGAGTTCCGGCAAACCGTACACCGCCGTGGCAGCGATCGCGCGATCGCCCCGTTCTTTTTTATACCAAGTTGTGTAGGTATTGAGGTCGCTAAAGCGGTAGTCTGCTGACAGATCTAACACTTTACAGCCCTTTTCAATTAGCGTGGGAGCCATTTGACAGGCTAAACCATTGGGTAAACCTAAAAACACCACCTTACATCGCGCAGCAACCTCATTGAGATCAATGGCCTCTATTTTTAGAGTGATGCGCTCCTCTAGGTGCGGGTAAAGCTCGGTAAAGGTCTTCCCGGCGCTACTGTCGCCCCCCAAATAAACAATCTCTACCTGGGGATGCTCGATGAGCAGACGCACCAACTGGACACCTCCATAGCCAGATGCCCCAATAATTCCTACTGGCAAACGCTCAGAATTACTCATTGATTGTGGGGTTAAGTTTCTATGTCATTTAACTTTTGCTGCATTCTAGTATCAAAACTCCCCGATTGACGAAAAAAAATCGCCACCGCCGCTCAGACCGGTTCGATAAAGAGCTAGAGAGCCTTCCCAAGAGTCTATTTATGAGGCAGTCCACCTCAGAAATTCAGCAAACAAGGTACAATCGAAGTAAGTCAGTCATAAAAGTTTACATACTGCTCAGATTCTAGTGGAAGCGCCTGCGAACAACTTATTAGAATTCGACTCGATCGATGCCGCTTTAGAGGCTCTTAAAGCGGGAGAGGCAATTGTCGTTGTCGATGACGAAAACCGGGAAAACGAGGGAGACTTAATCTGTGCAGCTCAGTTTGCCACCCCAAACATGATTAACTTTATGGCGGTGGAAGCCAGAGGGCTGATTTGTCTAGCGATGACGGGCGATCGCCTCGATGCACTCGATTTGCCCCTGATGGTGAATCAGAATACCGACCGCAACCAGACGGCATTCACCGTCAGTATTGATGCCGCCGCTCATTTGGGAGTCACCACCGGAATTTCGGCAGATGACCGCGCTCGCACCATCCAGGTTGCCATTAACCCAGCCTCTAAACCGAAAGACTTAGACCGACCAGGGCATATTTTTCCGATTCGCGCCCGAGAAGGTGGTGTACTCAAACGAGCTGGACATACCGAAGCCTCCATTGATTTAGCGAGACTCGCGGGGTTATTTCCTGCCGGGGTCATTTGTGAGATTCAAAATCCCGACGGGTCGATGGCGCGGCTCCCGGAGCTATTTAAGTACGCTAAAAAACACCACCTCAAAATTGTCAGTATTGCCGACCTCATTAGCTATCGCTTGCAACACGACCGTTTTGTTCATCGCGAGACCATTTCTAAGCTGCCAACTCAGTTTGGCAATTTCCAAATTTACGCCTATCGCAACACACTGAACGATACAGAGCACGTTGCTATCGTTAAAGGCGAGCCGCAGGAGTTTGGCGACCAGCCTGTGATGGTGCGGATGCACTCGGAATGCTTAACCGGAGATGCGCTAGGGTCATTGCGCTGTGACTGCCGCATGCAGCTCCAGGCAGCGCTGAAAATGATTGAAAGCGCTGGGCTAGGAGTCGTTGTCTATCTGCGTCAGGAAGGAAGAGGCATTGGGCTAGTCAATAAGCTCAAGGCCTATTCTTTGCAGGATATGGGGCTAGATACAGTAGAGGCCAATGAGCGGCTGGGCTTCCCGGCAGATCTGCGCGACTACGGCATGGGCGCACAGATGCTCAACGATCTCGGCGTGAAAAAAATTCGTCTGATTACCAACAATCCCCGGAAAATTGCCGGATTGAAGGGCTACGGGTTAGAAGTGGTCGATCGCGTACCGCTGCTCATCGAGTCCAACGACTACAATTCTAACTACCTGGCTACAAAAGCAAAAAAGCTAGGTCACATGCTGCTGCAAACCTATCTGACGACAGTAGCGATTGATTGGGACAAACCCCTCGATTCTATTACCGAGAAATACGAAAAACTAGAGAAATTGCGCTACCTGGCTCAGTCGTCTCAACTTCTGCTGCAGGAGGAAGCGAGACCAGTAGGAATCGCTCTCTTTAGTAAACCGACTCTGGTGTTTCATCTGGGGTTCGATCAGCCGAAGCTGGCTACCGCTGACTGGTACAAGAACGGTAGACATCCCTACGTCCTTGCCGTCACCCATATTCTCGACACTCTTGCTGAGTGGGCACACGTTCAGCGCCTCGAGTTTCTCGTTTCTCCTGGAGATGATCCAATGGCTCACTTGCAGGTGAAGCTAGATCGTCAGGCTTTTCCCCTGAGTCGAAAACCATCTGAACTTTGTAGTGAGTTAGAAACCCAAACTATCTACAGCTTTACGCGCTGATAGATTTAGTCGTTGGTGTTAAGCAATCAGTAAGTTGGAATGCTTCTCTTGGGCGGCAAGCAGTGAATGTTGACTATTAGCTGACTGATGCTTTAAGCAGCTTAAAGTACTGGCACTACTCGGTAAGAGAGACACAACAATGTGTGATGGATAAGAAAAAACGATTAAAGGCGTTGTCAAGCTTTCTAAAAAACCGCCGTAGTCGAATTTCTCCAGGGGAAGTTGGTTTACCAGAGGGAGTCCGGCGGCGGACACCTGGACTACGCCGAGAAGAAGTTGCTCAACTCGCAGGAGTTGGAGTGACTTGGTATACGTGGATTGAACAGGGACGCGATATTCAAGTTTCCGTTCAAGTGTTAGAAGGGATCGCTCGTGCCCTCAAGCTGAATTTAGATGAGCGGAATCATTTATTTCTGCTAGCGGATCAGTCACCTCCCATCGCTTCAATTCAATCACAAGAGAGCGTGAGTCCCTTGCTACTACAGGCACTCGATCGATTTAGCGCCAATCCTGCCTATATTACCGGACAGAGATGGGATTTACTTGCTTGGAATCAATCCGCTTGTGCTGTATTCGGCGATTTCGGATCGCTGCCACTTCAAGAGCGAAATATTCTTTGGTTTGTGTTCACCAATGAGAATTTGCGCCAAAATTTGGTTGATTGGGAAGCTCATGCTCGCCTAGTGCTGGCTCAGTTTCGTGCTAGTTATAGTCGTTATATCGGAGATCCTTGGTTTGTTGAATTAATCAATGACCTTGAGGTTGCCAGCCCAAAGTTTCGACTATGGTGGGTAGAACATGACGTATTAGGCAGAATAGATGGGCACAAAGAAATCGCTCACCCGCTCGTTGGTCGGTTGGCATTAAACTATGTTGTTTTTAAGGTTGCCGATCGCCCAAATCTAGAAGTTGTCATGTACTTACCGTTGCCAGAGTCAGACACTGCTCTTAAACTTCAACAACTTTTAGCAACGTACTCCTAGACATTACAAGTTTGAGCGATTTCCTATTGAGGTTTAGAACTCCTTTTAGGAGCAACCCAGATAACAACCTCAATGCATTGAAACAAAGATAAGTGGTCGGTAAGTCGCAAAGAATATCTAATGAGAGCTAACTTAGTTGCAGAAACATTAAAAGTTACTTGCTTCATAAACACAATATTAAATGACTTTTTTTTCTGTAAATCAATATGAAAATTTATTTATTGATGTTTCGCTTTTTTTCCTGTTGTTCGCTGATAATAGCCTCTATCTGCGCAGTCGTCTGAAGGAAAGATCGTATTCTTTAGCAGCTCCGATCGCCAACAAAATTCCGGTCAAGGTCCAAAGAGAATCGAGAAACCCGAAATTTACGGCATCATAGCTTCCGTTAATGACGACGAAAGCATAAACCATGTCTGCTAGGTAGAAAAAGAAAAACCCACTCGCTACAAAGGTCCAAGTCGTGGAAAATCGTCCTCCCCAGAAGGTAAGCACGATCGCCGTCGCCATCACCAACAGCAAAATATCTCCCGCTACGTAGGACAGGTTAATCAGTCCCACCAGTGGAGTTAGGGCGTTTTCTACCGCGATCACCCATTGGGGGGTCTGCTCGGTCTGGCTAGTTGGCGCTGCCTGCGCCATCTGGGAGAGGAGGAATCCTGGTCGGGGAAATTCTCTTTCGCTGAAGAGTCTTGGTGCTGCCGTTGCTTCTGAAGGATTCGCCACGAGCCAGCCCAACCAGATCGAGATTAGACTCACGCAGGCTAAGATAATTCCTTGCCCCCCATCAAGGCTGATGCCTCGAAACTGAACGGCTACCAACATGCCGACAAGCCAGAACAGGGTTGTCCCAATAAAAAAGGGATCTCCCAACGAGACATCGGGTTCCCGCTCTAAAATCAGTTCCCAGTAGGCGAAGAAGAAAACGCCGAGCGTGTAGCTGAAGCAGCCAACCCCGAACCAAAACCAGATGGAGCGAGCGCTGACTAGTTGAGAGTACTGCCAGTTCCGCCAACACAGCAAAGCAGCGCCTAAATACACGATGATCTCGACAGCGTAGAAAACATAGTCAGACCAAAGGGAAGCAGGGGTTAGGCTCCTAAAGGTTGTGGTCAGCAACAGACTAATTGCTCCCAAAATAATGCCAGCAATAATGACGGTGTTTAGCGTCGGAAACTCTACAGCAGAGTGGTTTCTTTGTCTCATAGCTTTACCAGTTGTTCAACAATAAGAGACGAAGTTTCTCCGCTTCTACCGATAGGCGAAGCGAGGGAGGAATCGCCGCCACAATTTAGGCCACACATAGCCCATTTGACCTCGTAATATAGTTTTAGAAACGGAAAGTTTCTCACTATTGGCACAGCAATACAAACTGCAAACAAACATTGGCCACTTGTGGCTGGCCATAGAGCGGCAGACTTTTGAGTTTGTCAACCACGACCCCCACAAAAATAGTATTTCCGTAATATTTTTTGGCAATCTGCACCACTCTCGCTAGAATCCATTCCACTTGTTGTTGCGTCAAGGGAGGGAGATACTCGGCTGCGAGAGGTTCTCCCTCTAGTAGCTTATCAATTGACCCCAGAGATTTCGGGTCTCGCAATAAAAACTGCTGAAGAAGCTCTCTCACTTCTCGGTAAAAAAAGATTTTTTTCTTACTCCCCATTAGGTCTTCAATGTCGCTCGCTAGAGCGTGAATAGTCACCAGTAAGACTTGAGTCATGACAGTCCAATTCTGGGACGGCAGAGCCTCCTTGACTTGCTGACTATTGGCAGAGGGGTGAAAATTCGCTGGTAACTTGACGACCTCCACTGGTTTTACTTCTCCCCAAACACTGTATCCGTAAGGCTCCGGAACCAGTAGGTACTGTCTGTCTCGGCCTGGATCGAGACTAAGACAGAATTTTTTTGCCTTAGCTAGTTGGGACTGATTAAAGTCCATATCCAAACTTTCGTAGGTGCAATTTCGGTAACATAATCTGGCCACCGATATTCCATTACTGGCAGAATCTCGATAACAATTGTCCCGCTCTTGCTGATTTAAAATTAATACTTCATTGGCCATTGAATTTGGAAGTGAATTCTATTTCTGTATCTACTTTAGAACGAGAACATGGCCGTCAATACACGAGCAACTTGCCGCGATTCTATTTCACTCAAAGCGCCGATCCGCTTGATAAATTGGCCTTTACGAATACTTCTTAGCTGTTCCAAGGCGACTGCTCCTCGACCTCGCTCGCCCCGAACTGCGACTCTAGTTGGATAATGCTTTCCGCTCTCAGTCAGGGGGGCTACGATTGTCAGAGCACTGGGCAAGTTCATTTCATTGGGAGAAATAACGACGCAGCGCTTTTTCAACTCTTCTGTCATGGAATCAACTTTGACCATCCATATTTCGTATCTTTTAGGGTAGTCGCTCACAGCTTTGTTGGTTTTTGCTATCAAATTCGAGGGTGTCTTCCTCTTCAGCGCGCATTCTCTCAAATCCCTCCAGCCAGCCATGCCGAGGATTATCAACGATAGGGTCGAGCAAATATTGTCCCTGCTCGTTTGCTAAAACAGCGAAGTACTGATTGGCTAGCGCGGAAGTGAGGGTAACCCTGCCACGTTCGTCCACCTTGGCCTGCTTCCTACAGATTTTGAAGCCCTCTAGCATCATTTATCTTTCATTTTTGCCCTCCATTTTATTCCCACTTGTGGGAATGGGACGAGGGAAGACGCAGCTTGTGACTTTAGGTTGGTGACATAGCAACGGAGAGCATTTGATCTCCACATAAATCACTAAACAAACTGACAGGTTCCCGGTCAAAAACATTACCTAAAATTAACGATTGCGTGTCAAGCTTTAAAAGTAATTTTTCAAAGATAAAAAATTTCAATGCCTTGTGACCCCTTGCAAGAACTCAAGCCTCTAGATCTAACAACCGTTCACTCCGTTGCATCGCTGGTGGGGGGCTTAAGCCTCTGTTCTTTCGGGGCCAGAATGCTCGGGGAAGCCACCGCTAAGTTCCATCGCTGGCTTGCAGACGGACGCCTCCCCACTATCGTCTACGAGCGGGGACTAGATGCCTCTTTAGAGTCCTTACTGCAAGAGATGGTAGCTCGCCGCTGGGTGTCCCAGGTTGTCACTCAACGGGAATATGCGGAAAAATTTATTGTTGCAGACCCCGTGGTGGTTTTGGGAGCCTATTCTCCCGATTTTGAAGCCTCTCTGAGTGACGAATCAACGCTCTTTATTAATCCGTTCGGGCTGACCAAGCCCCATCAAGTCACTGATGGGTACTATCCCAACGTCGTTTTTAGCGACCCGAGATTTGTGATGCCTGTTATATTTGCGGTTCTGGAAGAAAAGCTCCTCGGCAGGCGCACCAATATCGTCCCTTTTATTGAGGGACTTTCCCCCTACGGCGGCTTGGCAACGCAGGTCGCCCGAGGAGCGCGATCGCTCCTCGCAATGATTTCCGATCCCGACTGTACGGTGATCCTGACTCTCAGCGGAGCGATGACAATCGCTAAAATGGGCCTCGTTCTCTGCGATGTCATTGACCACAAGCTCGTTCAGGGGATATGCAGCACGGGTGCACTGATGGCCCACGGGTTGGTAGAAAGTATCGGCCTTAAGCATTACAAGTACGATCCCACCCAAGACGATAGCGATCTAGCCGCTCGCAAACTCAATCGCGTCACCGATACCCTCGAACCCGAAAGCAATCTTGAAGAGATCAAAGCGGCTATTATGGCCGTGCTCGACGGCGATCACAGGACCGAAGCGTGGAGTCCACGACGGTTTCATCAACAGATGGGGAAATACCTCACCGAGCGCTACCCGCAGCAGCGGGGCCTGCTCAAATCGGCCTACGAGCAGGATGTTCCCGTCTTCGTCCCCGCCTTTCACGACTCCGAAATCGGCAATACTCTCTACGTTCACAACTTGTTGAGAAAACGGGAGGGAAAAGCTCCGCTCGCGTTCAACCAGGAATTAGATACGGAGTATTTGCTCAACCTGTTTGTCCGCTCCTCTAAACTGGGCATTTTTACCGTCGGGGGCGGCGTTCCCAGAAACTACGTCCAAAACGTGCCCCCACTCATCGACATCATTAACGAGAGTGCAGAGGTTCGACTTCCGGAAAAGAAGTTTACCTACGGCTGTCGCATCTGTCCCGACCCCCCCTACTACGGCCACCTGTCGGGATGCACCTATTCTGAAGGGGTTTCCTGGCGCAAGATGCACGATAGCGGGTATTTCAGTGAAATTCGGGCCGATGCCACCCTCGTCCTCCCGTTTTTGATTAAGTACGTGCTGGAGCTTACCGGGTCGAAGTATTCACGATACGACCGTAATCGAGCCGAATCCGACGATCAGCTACTGAAAAATAGCGGTCGTCGTGGGTAACGGCAATCACGGTTTTACCACGCTGCTTCAGCTCGGGGAGCAGATTTTCATAAAAGATGGCTCTGTAAACGGGGTCTTGATCGGAGGCCCACTCGTCGAAGACATAGATCGGTCGATCTTCCAAATAGGCTGTCAGGAGAGCCAGCCGCTTGCGCTGTCCCTGAGAAAGATTCGTAGTGGAGAAGCTGCCGTCTTCCTGCACCGTTACTTTGCGAGTAAGTTCTAGGCGAGATAGATAGGTGTGGATATCCGCTTGTTGATATTCGGCTACCCCAGAAAGTCTGTCAAACAGATGAAAGTCAGCAAATACTGTCGCAAAGTGCTGGCGATACCAGTCTCGATTTTCGTCAGTAATCAGTTGACCGTCCCAGAAAATCTTTCCTTGCGTTGGTGCGTACAGTCCGGTCAAAAGCTTAATGAAAGTCGATTTCCCGCTACCGTTGCCCCCGACAATAAAGACGAGTTCTCCGGGGTAGAAAGTCAGAGTAATATTGCTGAGCTTAAATTGATGGATTTCGGCTTCGCCCACATAAGCATAGTGAATATCAATGAATGCCAAACTGGTCCAGCTAGGGGAACGGTCAGTTATTGAGGCTGAATTCTTGGGTTCCGCGATCGCTTTTGAGAGTTTCTGCTGCAAGGATTCAAGCTTCCTCAAGGCGACGTTAGCTTGAGCTACTTCCGGGAGGGCATCGATAATTTCTACGAACGGAAAAATCAGGTACAGAATGGCAAGAGTATAGCTAGCGATCGCCGCCGCCGATATTTCGACAAACTGAGGCAAGATAAAGAGCAGCAGACCAATGGGAAAAAAGAAGGCCACAAGTCCAAAGGAATCGCCTACAGCTAGCCTCTTCATCGCTTGATTTGTGTAGGTCGAAACTGCGGCAGCAGAGGGCTGCAAGTCTTCTTGGAAAAAAGCTTCTCGTTTGGCCCGGTTGAGCTTAAGTTCCTTGATTCCGCTGGTGAGGGTACGGAAGCGGTCGTATAGCAGCTCCTGTTTTTGGCGAGCCGTTTCAAAGGATTTGTACCCTTTGCTGACCATCGCATCGTAGAACGAATAAAGAGCGATCGCCAGCCCCAGCAAGCCGAAAAATAGGGTTGGCGAGAGAAATAAGAAATAAATAAAGATTCCTACGATAGTACCCACGCTGACTACTATCAGCGAGAGGCGTTTGGAAGCTTGAGCAATGGCCGTGATATCTTCGGTTAAAGAGACAAAAATCTTGGACTGGCCAATAATTTCTATTTGTTGCAGCGGGGAAGCCAGCACGGTCTCGGCCATCTGGCATCTGAGGGTGAAAATAATCCTCTGCGATAGGCGAGTCACCAAAATGAGGGTCGTGGCCTGAAATCGGGCAAAGGCGATGCAGAGTAAAACGAATAGCCCAGGAAGCCAAGCGGGAAAGTGGGGGAACGCAGCAAGGCTATAGTTGATGGTGGCAATAATTCCGGCATTACTCGCTCCACTGAAGGCACTGCAAGTAATGGCGAACAGAAAGGTTTTCCTAGAATTTTTGAGCAAGAATAAAACCAGATTCATGTCAAAACAACCATTCAGACCGTAGAACTGCCGCTAGGCTGAATTTTACCCTTTCTCCTTTCTCTTCCTCAAACAAAAAACGAAGCTATCAGGAATTGCGCAGTTGAGGAAAAATGCCATGAAAGGAATGAATCCCCCGAAATACACAATGAAATAAGCTTCGTGTTCTAACTAAGCTACCACGGACTGAAAGCGCTCAAGCCCAAATAAGCGAATGTTGTGCTCCGTTTCTCCTTTGAGGGTTAAATCAGCTAAAATGCTGCCGACCAGCGTGGAGAACTTGAAGCCGTGACCGGAAAATCCAGCTCCGACAACGATATGAGAATACTCTGGGTGGCGATCGATAATAAAATCTTTATCAGGGGTCATAGTATATAGGCAACGACGGGTTGATATCAGAGGACCGTTGGCTTGAGGGAGATACTGAGCAATAAAGCCCCGCATCCTCTCTACCCAATCGTCATCAGGAGTATAGTCTACCTGAGCCGGAGAGCTAACGGTATCCCACCCGTAGAAGGTCGTTACTTTCAGTCCAGAACCATCGTGACTAGGAATGCCGTAGGGCATTTCACCATAGTCTCCGTTCCTGTGGGCAAAGAAGACCGGGAAGCGCCCTGGTTCGTACTCAGCCGGGAAGACTGGCTCAAAAAAGCCTAGCTGACAGGGCATCACTTCTAGGGAAAGTGTCAGTCCCTGCTGAGCCAGGAGTTGCTTGGCCCAACTGCCTGCGGTAATGACAATCGCACCCGCCGCGTAAGTTTCGCTAGGGGTCTGAACTGTGACCCAATCGCTGCCTACTTTAATCTGAGTAACCGGAGAACGATCGACGAGGGTGGCTCCCCGCTTGATAGCACACTGGGTATGGGCCAGAACGCATTGAGAAGCCGCTAACAGGCCCGTATCCGGTTGATAGAGAGCTTCCATGTCTGCATCAAATCGAAATTGCGGAAAGCGATCGCCTGCCTCCGCAGCGCTCCAGTGTTCGTAAGAGAGCTTGGCTCGATCCATACTGTCGCGTAATTTGCCAAAAGTCGGTTGACTAGGCAACCCAAAATCTAGCCCTCCGGTTTGTACGTAAAGAGTTTCTCCCGCTTCTTCCTCAAGCGCAAACCACAGCGGATAAGCGGCCCGCATCAGGTCAACATAGATCGGATTGTCATAGGAATAGCGAATAACGCGCGAGTAGCCGTAGGAGCTGCCCTTTTGATGATTCAGTTCAAACTGCTCTAGCAGCAGAACGCGCTGCCTAGCTCTAGAGAGATAGTAAGCCGCCGCACTTCCCATTCCCCCTGCACCCACGACAATTACATCAAAATGTTTAGTCATACTGATATGAAATAGAACAATGCTGCCAACGCTTTTTTCCTCTGTCTTCTGTCTCCTTACTGACATCTATCGTAAATACTAAGCGACTTTATTCAAGCGTCGGCTGAGCTAGAAGATCTTGAGAAGAAAACACGCCCTTCAACAGCAGAGGCGCAACGATCGTCGTGACAATTACCATGACGATCACGGCGGCATCTAGAGAGTTTGAGAGCGCTCCCGTGGCTGCACCCAAGCCCGCAAACACTAAGCCGACCTCACCGCGAGGAATCATCCCAACACCGATCGCCAGTCGATTGATGGGCTGGTTAGTGACGGTGGCAAAGCCAGCGACAATCTTGCCAACAATAGCGATCACAATTAAGCAGCCCGCAATTACTAATCCCTGTCGATTTTCTGGAACGAAAGGATTAAGAACGCTCAAATTAACGCTTGCGCCAATGGTGACGAAAAAGATCGTCGTATAGATATAGGTAAACGGCTCAAACAGCTTGAGCAAACGCTCCTGAATGCTCATGCCTCCCAACACTAAACCCGCTGCAAAGGCTCCTAGTAAAGCTTCTAACCCAATGGCGATCGCGCATCGTCAACAAATTAAGCAAAACACTCTTGGAGAAACTGAGTAAACACCTGAATTTTAGTAGAAAGATGGCGGTTGACGGGATCAATTACACACAAAATTAGTTCGCTCGGGCGATAGTTGGGCAAAATTCCTAGTTCTCCCCTTGCTAATTCTTGCTCCACCAGAAAAGTGGGGAGGATGACGATTCCCCAACCTTCAACTTCGCCATCATTAGCACAAAATACCCCATCAACAGAGACGCGCTCTTCTTGGTTTTGTGCGAGCACCTGCCACTGATAGCCCGTCGCCGAATAGCCGTAGTGCAAACAAGAGCGCTGGGTTAATTCACGAGGAGTCCGGGGAATTTCGTTTGCTTTTAAATAGCGTGGGGCTGCACAAATGGCAGCAATGCCAGATGAAAAGTGAAAAATTTACAATGCATTTTGAATGCAAGCTCCTAATTTTATTCAGGGGAATTTTCATGCTGTAGCAGATCTCAACACAACGAGGGACAGTCTAATTGACTGGCGTGTTCGTGAATTTTCGTGAATCGTTGATTGTTCCCTGACTCTTTTGAGGAACTATGGCAGCAGCCTAAAAGTCTTAGAAGTTACTCTGTTGCCGTCTGCTGAGATGAAATCACTGGTTGCCACTCTATGTTTAGTCGGATTATTGGCGAGCTGTTCCCAGGAGTCTGCTCCTGATGTGCCTGCCTCGGAACCGGATACGGCTAGCTGTCCTGACTCTGATTCTCTCGCCTACGTCGATCTCAAAGCACCAGAGAGCCTGTATGATTCGTACAACTCATTCAACTTCCAAATTCACAAGATTGCAACTGAAGCAGATACGGTAACATTTCAGTCGCGCGATCGCCACTTCATCTACTGTCGAGGAGATGGAAGCTGGACGATACAGCCAGGAACCGATGTAGAGGCACAGGATGAGTATGACTATTTTGCAGAACCAACCTATCAAACCATTCAGCTAAACGAGCAAAGCTATCGGTATCGAGTGCGGTTTGAGCCAACTCCGGCTCCTGAATCGACGGAAGAACCGCAGCAGGTTGTGTTTGAATTAATGCCGCCGAACCAGGAGCAGCCCATTCGTCAAGTCCTCTATACTCTAGAGCAGGCCAAGCAGTTAGAGACGGCAGTTTCTTTAGGGGTTCCGCAAGTGACAGCCGCGTTAACCTACGATAATCGACTGTTTTGGGCGGTGTCTCCCGAACAGGGAGAAGGCAACGGCGGCATCGCCACCATTGTCAGCTACGACCCGCAAACGCCAGAAATTGACGTGATTCAGCCAGCGGAAATCAACGAGCAGCAACTTAATGATTTAGCAATTGCTGGAGATCCCGATCGCCCGACCTTTTGGATAGCCACGCAAAGAATGGGAGAAGGCAACCCTTACCTACCCAGTATGGGTCTGGTAGCGTATCGTCCCAATTCCCCAGAGTATCACTCGGGTGCTGTCGAGGCTTATCACCGGCGCAACAGTCCGATTGTTGGGGCCATTCCCACTGAGTTGGCGGTAGAGGATGAGCGCCTGTGGGTCGCGACGGGGAACGGGGTTTGCCAGGTCCAGTGGCAGACAGCAGACGAGCCTCAAAGCTGGAACTGTTGGCGATTTGCGCTCATGTCGGCCTTGCCGGAAGCCGGAGTCCCGCTTTACCAAAGCTTGGCTGATGAGTCTCCTAAAACAGAGATTGAGGGGGAGGTAGAAGTGCTGTGGTGGTCTCCCCAAAGCTACGAGGACGATGCTCCCGGGCGTTATGAAGTTCGGTACGACGAGGGCTTTACGGTGACGCTACAGCAGGGAGCCTCGCTAAGAAGTAACGCGGAGCGGCCTTGGCATCCGCCCGTGTATTGGCCCGGTGGGGAGTGGCACTGGAATGGCGATCGCTTTGAAAGAGGATGGGATGAAGTCTCTCTGAGCGCCTTTGGCGGCGGACCCAGCGGCATTAGCTCAGCGCCCGTTGACCAGAATCCGCCCTTTCCGTTGAATCATTATGCGATGCGGGGCAACCTGAAGTTGTTGCAGCTCACTCAGAATACCATTGAGGTTCAGTATTACTCAGGCTGGGTGGAAGACCGCTTGCTGAAACCTTACCTGTCCGTCGTTCCTCAAGAAAGAATATCCAATCAAGCACCGAATCCTCTTCAAGACATTGCCGCTCAACTTTGACAAAACCGATCAAGCAGTGTTCATTGATAGGTGGTAATTTGTTCGGTGAATCTGCGTGTCTACCAATAAACCGTCTCGTTCTCTCGCTGGAATTGCCGGCATCGTTGCTGCCGCTACTCTAATTAGTAAAGTGTTCGGGCTGGTGCGCGAACAAATTGTCGCGGCGGCTTTTGGGATTGGCCCGGTAGTAAACGCCTACGCCTATGCTTACGTCATTCCGGGCTTCCTGCTCATTCTCCTCGGCGGGATCAATGGTCCTTTTCATAGTGCGTTGGTGAGCGTGTTGGCTAAGCGCAGCAAAGCCGAAGCGGCTCCCCTGGTTGAGACGGTGACAACTTTTGTCAGCGGCATCCTGCTGTTGGTCACGGTAGCGCTGATTGTATTTGCCAGTACGTTTATTGACATTCTCGCACCGGGTTTAGATCCTCAAGTGAGGGCGATCGCCATCGAACAACTGCGAATTATGGCTCCGCTAGCGATGCTGGCGGGGCTGATTGGCATTGGCTTTGGCACTCTCAATGCCTCCGATCAGTACTGGTTGCCCAGCATTAGCCCGCTGTTTTCGAGCGTGGCAATTGTGGTGGGAGTCGGCTTACTGATGTGGCAACTCGGAGCCCAGGTGAACGAGCCGCAGTATCTCTGGGTCGGGGGCCTCGTTCTAGCTGGAGGTACGTTAGCCGGAGCCATCCTCCAATGGTTAGCACAGCTCATTGCCCAGTGGCGTTCTGGGATGGGCAAGCTACGGTTACGCTTCAACTGGGGCGTTCCCGGAGTTAGCGATGTGCTGAAGGTGATGATTCCGGCGACTCTCTCTTCAGGCATGCTGCATATCAATGTCTATACCGATCTCTTCTTTGCTTCCTACATCGACGGAGCAGCAGCAGCGTTGAGGTATGCCAACTTTATTGTGCTCACTCCCGTTGGCATTATCTCCAATATGATTTTGGTTCCCCTGCTGCCGGTATTCTCTCGGCTGGCGGCCCCAGAAAACTGGACGGAACTCAAGCTTCGGATTCGTCAGGGGTTGCTGCTGACGGCTCTGACGATGCTGCCGCTAACGGCAATTTTTGTGGCGCTTTCCCTCCCGATTATCCGAGTCGTTTACGAACGCCTGAATTTTGACGTTCAAGATTCTCTGCGCGTTGCTCCTGTATTAGCCGCTTATGGCTTGGGCATGTTCTTCTACCTAGGTAGAGATGTCCTAGTACGAGTATTTTATTCGTTAGGAGATGGAGAAACTCCGTTTCGCATCAGCATCCTCAATATTTTTGTTAATGCTGTCCTTGACTATTTGCTAATTAACGCCTTTGCCACACCGGGTTTAGTTTTCGCCACCATTGGAGTCAATATCTCCTCAATGGTGCTGCTGCTGTGGGTTCTCAATCGCCGCCTCAACGGGCTTCCTTTGGGAGTATGGGGCGTGAATTTGTTGGGATTAGTTGGCTGTAGCGTAGCTGCGGGATTAGCCTGTTGGGGAGTTTTTCTGGGCTTAGAGCAGTTTGGCACAGAGCAGTTAATTGTGCAGATATTGCAGCTTGGAATTTCAACAGCAGTCGCCCTCGGCGTGTTTGCTGCCCTGGTGATGTCCTTAAAGCTGCCAGAGGTAAACCTATTAGCAACTCGAATTCGGCAGAAAATAGGACGATAAGGCTATTTCTCTGCTCTGATTAGCGGCTGTCTAGGTTAATAGATTGGGGAAAAGCGATTGTCTTAAGTTTGACATCCTCTCCGGCGTGAACGCTCGGAGATTCCTAAAACAAAGTTAATTGCTTATAGGTGGTTGACGGTTCAACGGGAATTGCTACCAAGCTAGTCTCTCACTGACTAATACTACCTTTGAAAACAACTCAACTGTCGGTGGTTTTGGCTTCAACTCTGGCTCTAACGAAGGTAAAGCCATTTTTATTCGCAGTGGGGCGAGGGATCTCAGCTTCAATAATGTTAGCGTTTCAGACTCTGATTTATTTGGTCGGGTAACTTCGATTGTTGGCAACGATGGCAGCATTTTTTTAGAGGGAGACAACGGCAACGATACTCTCATTGCCGGGACTGGAAACAATACTCTTCGCGGTGGTCTGGGGGACGACTTACTGAGTCGTCTTTCCTTTGAGCGGTCGGATCTTTTTGGCGGCAGCGGCAACGATACTCTGCAATCTTCTTTCGGTAGTGATTCGCTTGATGGTGGCAGCGGCAATGATCGCTTGGTCGGCAATGAGGGCAATGATAGTCTTAACGGCGGTTTAGGAGATGACACGTTGCTCGGCGGTGCGGGGGACGATAGAATCATTGACTTCGACTCGTCTCGGACAAGCAGAAATGTCCTCGATGGCGGGAGTGGCGATGATGAGCTGATTAGTGGTTTTGGGGATGACACCCTTCGTGGAGGCAGTGGTCGTGACACCTTAACGGGGGGTCGAGGAGCCGATGTCCTCCTCGATGGCGCTGGTGATGATATCTTCCGCTACACCATAGTCTCTGATAGTACAGCTACTGAGCGAGACCTCATCGGTCTTAGTCGCGGTTTTGACATTATCGATTTGTCAGCTATTGATGCGAGTTCGACAACAAGTGGCGACCAAGCCTTTTCATTTATTGGCAGTCGCTCTTTTATTAACGGTGCTTTTAACAGCAGCATCGGACAGGTGCGCTACGATGCGGCGAACAATTTGATTCAAGCACGAGTTGGGGGCAGCAATGCAATTTTGGAGATTGAGTCTTCGGAAAATCTTACTTCCCTTTCTGCTGCCGATTTTATTCTTTGAGCTGTGACTCATTGGCAATCAGCGCTCGTTTCTACTGATAGGACGAGCGCTTTTACTGACTGACCTAAACGACAGTAAAATCAGCTTCAGTTACCGCCTCAGCACTCACTCCACACTCTTGTTCTCATCTCCAAACTGTTCGGCATAGACGATAAACAAAGCATTGATCATCACCAAATCGTCGGGGCTCAACAAATTGGAAGCCAAGTCGTTCGTAAAAATGGTGAGCACGAGTATTGCTAGCTAATGGGTCAACAAGTACGGCTGTCACCGCCGAATCAGCAAAACATCGTTCAAGAGCAAGCTGCATCATTTTCGTTCCATAGCCCTTGCCCAAATTTGCCTCTTCCCCAATCCAGATGTCAATAGCGCGAAGATTGGCAGTGACATCCCCCCAATAGTGACTTTCCTCACGGGCAGGAGCGATAATCTGAATAAAACCAATGGGACGACCATCAATTTCAGCTATCAGTTGCTCTCTCCAATCAGGAGTCCGAGCAAGCTCTACCTCCCAATTCCAGTCGTCATGAGGGTCAGAAGCAATGACGTGCGGTTGTTCATCCCAGTGTCGCAGCAGGTCCAAATCAGCAAAGGTGGCGGAGCGCAGATTCATTTCATCTAAGTTTTTTTGGTCACGTTTAATTTTGTCTTGACAGGCGATCGCCTTTTTGTGTCATTCAGTGGTGGCACCATCAACTTTGGGCCATTTAGCGGCGCTTTGGCAGGCGATCGCTTCACTCCTCAATTTAGCTATTTGTGTTCATAGCAGTATTTCCTCAAAAAAGGTTAGCTGATTTCTGAGAGAATTTGTGAAGATTTTGTTAAAATTGTGGTCAACGAGGATCCTTAGAGAGAGACGCAAGCTATGACCCAAAACGGAACCGAGAAACGAGTAGTCATTGCCCCATCCATTTTATCCGCCGACTTCAGTCGTTTAGGAGAAGAAATCCGAGCTGTTGATGCGGCTGGGGCTGACTGGATTCATGTTGATGTCATGGACGGACGGTTTGTTCCGAATATAACCATCGGTCCTCTGATTGTTAAAGCCATTCGTCCGCTGACCGAAAAGCCGCTGGATGTCCACTTAATGATCGTTGAACCGGAGAAGTACGTTGAGGACTTTGCGAAGGCGGGAGCCGATCACATCACCGTTCATGTTGAGCACAATGCCTCTCCTCATCTCCACCGTACCCTGACGCAGATTAAAGATTTAGGGAAAAAAGCAGGAGTGGTTTTGAATCCTTCGACTCCTCTAGATTTACTAGAATACGTCCTAGATGTTTGCGACCTGGTGCTGATTATGAGTGTTAACCCCGGCTTTGGCGGACAAAGCTTTATTCCGGGAATGGTGTCTAAAATTCGCAAACTGCGCTCTATATGCGACGAACGCGGCTTAGATCCTTGGATTGAAGTGGACGGAGGTCTGAAACCAAACAATACCTGGCAGGTGCTAGAGGCGGGTGCTAACGCTATTGTCGCTGGTTCTGCTGTCTTTAAAGCCGATGACTACGCAGAAGCCATTGAAGGCATCCGCAACAGCAAGCGTCCTTCCCCAGAACTGGCAACTGTTTAGAATTAGCTTTGATCATGGATATGAGGTGAGCCGTCAACTTGGCTCACCTTTTCGTTGTCAGGCGGCTCTCAAATGCAGAATAGACAAAAAAATCATGCGTTTTCTGCATTTGTTGAGGCATTAAGTGACTGAAATTACACATTTTATTCATATCTAAGAAATTAAAATATTCAAGGCTATGTATAAAAAACGGTATAGAAGACCACTGGTCCTCTGCTTATCAAGCATGACGGATGGAAGTCTCATGCCCTTTTATTCGGCGAGCCACACCAAACTTAAGGAGAAGTGATCCATGGTAGAAGCCGTCAAATCGGGTCAAGAAAAGCTAAACAAATTTGAAAAATTCAAAGCCGAAAAAGACGGCTTAGCGGTTAAAGAGCAGCTTGAGTATTTCGCTCAAGTCGGTTGGGAAGCCGTTGATAAAACCGACCTTGAGCATCGGCTTAAGTGGGTCGGAGTTTTTTATCGCCCTGTGACTCCCGGCAAGTTTATGCTGCGGATGAGAACCCCAAACGGGATTTTGACCAGCACCAAAATGCGAGTGTTAGCAGAAATTGTGCAGCGCTATGGCGATGATGGTAATGCGGACATCACGACTCGGCAAAATCTTCAATTACGAGGCATTCGTTTAGAAGATGTCCCGGACATTTTTCACCGTTTTGAAGAAGCAGGTATGACTTCAGTCCAATCCGGGATGGATAATGTTCGCAACATTACCGGGTCGCCAATGGCCGGACTAGATGCCAATGAGCTCATTGATACGAGAGGATTGGTGCAGAAAGTACAGGACATGATTACGGGCAACGGTCAGGGGAATTATGAGTTCACCAATCTGCCTCGTAAATTTAATATTGCTATCGAAGGCGGAAGAGATAACTCGGTTCATGCTGAAATTAACGACATTGCCTTTGTTCCAGCCTACAAAGATGGAAACTTAGGGTTTAACGTTCTCGTTGGCGGCTTCTTCTCTGCCAAGGCCTGTGAAGCAGCCGTTCCCCTCAATGTTTGGGTGCCTCCCAATGATGCGGTTGTCGATATCAGTCGAGCTATTTTAGAAGTTTTTAGAGATTATGGTTTGCGGGCTAATCGGCAGAAGTCCCGGATGATGTGGCTAATTAAAGAATGGGGCCTTGAAAAGTTTCGCTCTGCTATTGAAGAACAATTGGGGCAACCTCTGCAAACGGCGGCGGACAAGGACGAGATGGACTGGGAAAAACGCGATCATATCGGTGTATTTGCGCAAAAGCAGCCCGGCTTTAACTATGTTGGTCTTCATATCCCCATCGGGAGACTCTACGCTCAGGATATGTTTGAGATAGCGCGCATGGCAGAAGTTTACGGTAGTGGCGAGATCCGGCTAACCGTTGAGCAAAACTTACTGATTCCCAATATTCCTGACTCTGCGCTCGAAGCGTTTTTGGCCGAACCGATTCTCGAAAAGTTTTCAATTGCGCCTAATTCGTTAGAAAGAGCGTTGGTATCCTGTACGGGCGCTCAATTCTGCGGCTTTGCTTTGATTGAAACCAAAAATCGTGCTCTAGCTATGATTCAAGCGCTGGAAGCGGAGTTGACTCTGGATAAGCCGGTGCGGATTCACTGGACTGGCTGCCCGAACTCCTGTGGTCAACCTCAAGTTGCCGATATTGGCTTGATGGGCACTAAAGTCCGCAAAGACGGCAAATCGGTTGAAGGCGTAGATATCTATATGGGCGGAAAAGTGGGTCACGAGGCTCAGCTTGGAGAATGCGTTCAAAAAGGAGTTGCCTGCGATGATCTATTGCCAGTGCTGCGAGAAATCTTAATTGAGAAGTTTGCGGCTAAAGCTCAATAGATTAGCATTTTAGGTTTGTCATCACTGGCAAGTAAAGCTAAATATAGAGAATTAGAGACACGGAGAGGAGCGCTAATCTTTCCGTGTTTTTATAAACTTAGAAACGGCAATGATGAGTAATCGGCGTGATTTTTTGAGATATGCGGGCTTAGGAGCCGCGAGCTTTGTGGCAGCGTGTGCTAGCCGGCCTCCTGAAATTCCCCAAGACAAGGCGGCTGCGCCTCCTCCACCGCCGGATTTTGGCAGACTAGAAAAAACTAACCTTATTATTGGCTTTGTGCCAGTGGTCGCTAGTGCGCCTCTCATTATTGCCCAGGAACGGGGTTTGTTTGCTCGCTACGGCTTGAACGTGACTCTGGTCAAACAGGCTAGCTGGCAAGGCATTCAGCAAGGATTAGCCGAGTGGCGCTTTGATGCGGCTCTGACTCCCTTTTCAATGCCGTTACAGTTTCAGTTAGGTTCTAAACCTGCGCCCCTCGCCTCTCTGATGGTGATCAATCTCAACGATGGTGCTGTCACCTTCAGTCGCCAAGCGTGGGAAGCCGATTTGCGTCCCCTGCCTCAGTACGTTAATTTTTTTGAGTTTGCAGATGCTTACCGCAAGTATCTGCGCGGTGTAGAGCCTCATTTTGCTCTCAACGCAACGATGGAGGCTTACTTGTCCCGATACTGGCTCGCCGCTATGGGCATTGATCCCCAGCGAGAGGTGAAGCTGACAGCAATTCCCCCCGCCCAGATGGTGTATAAGCTAGAGGCAGGAAGCATCAACGGTTACTGTACTGGGACTCCGTGGGATCAGCAGGCCGTCTGGTCGCAGGCCGGATTTACCGCCATTCTCAACCGAGATATCTGGCAAGGGCATCCGGGCAACGTCCTCGCTGCTATGCAGCCTTGGGTAGAGCAGCAGCCGACCACAGCCCGCGCTCTTGTCGCAGCAGTTTTAGAAGCCTGTCAGTTTTGCGATCGCCCAAAAAACGCGACAACAATTTCTCAAATTCTTTCCCGGCGAGACTATCTAGATACGAAGTGGCAGCTAATTGAGCCAGCTTTAAGCGGCAGCTATCGTTACTCCCAGTTAAACGACCCAGAGGACACCGTATCCGCTGCTGATTTCAGTATCTTCCATTTCCGCGACACTGAGTATCTCCAGCAACCCAACCATGCGAACTATCCTTGGCTATCTCATGGGGTTTGGCTACTGACGCAGATGATTCGCTGGCATCACGTTGAACTGACCGAGTATCCGCCCGATGCGGACGAAATTCTCGCAAGAACTTATCCCCTTGCTGTGTACAAAGACGTAGCGGAAGCTTTAGTGATCGCTCTTCCTAGCGAGCGCTTTCAAACAGTGCCAGCAGAGGCTTTTATCGACCGGCGAGACTTCGATCCCAGTCAACCTGTTGTGTACTTAAACCGTTTTAAACTGCGGGCTTGAGTTGGTAAACGAAACCGACGGGGAGCAGAAGTTCGTTCACTGTAATGCAAATAAAGCATAATTGGTATGCTTTTGTTTCATTTAAACGAAATTTCTGTAGCTAAAGATACCGTAACACCCCAAAAATAGTGTGATTCTTAATGGTCAAATAAGTAAAAACTTGGCTCTATAAAGTGCTTAGTCTAGCTAATTGCTATGGGTAAATAGCAAATTAATTAGCCTACTTGTTTCTGACTAAAAGCCTATTGTTGATCAGTGGAGATTAACTCCTGCTCAAGGTCGGTCTGTATACAGTTATTAAGAGGAAGGTGACGCATGCTAACAGAAATGTGGTCATTACGTGGTCGATACAAAATCCTCCACATGACCTGGTTTGCTTTTTTTCTTTCATTTGTTGTTTGGTTTAACTTCGCTCCGCTAGCCACAACGGTACAGGAAGATTTAGGGCTAGAAGTAGCCCAGATTCGGACAATTGCTATCTGTAACGTAGCGCTGACCGTTCCGGCACGGGTGATCATCGGGATGCTGTTAGACCGCTTTGGTCCCCGAATTACCTATTCAGTGCTGCTGGTCTATGCCGCGATTCCCTGCATTATGTTTGCTCTAGCGCAGGACTTCAACACCCTCGTCATCAGCCGTTTGTTGCTGAGTATCGTCGGAGCCGGATTTGTGATTGGGATCCGCATGGTCGCTGAGTGGTTCCCTCCGCGAGAAATTGGTTTGGCAGAAGGAATCTACGGGGGGTGGGGAAACTTTGGCTCTGCGGCAGCCGCGTTTACTCTGCCGACGATTGCTGGTTTTCTCGCCTTTGGCGGAGGAATCTTAAACTGGCGCTTGGCGATCGCCGGAACTGGAATTATTGCGGCTCTCTACGGGATTTTGTACTACTTCAGCGTTGAAGATACGCCTCCTGGGAAAGTTTACCAAAGGCCAACTCGTCACGGCGGTATCGAAGTAACCTCCAAAAAAGACTTCTGGTTCTTGATGCTGATGAACGTGCCTCTGACGGGGATTCTAATGGTGCTAGCTTGGCGCTTGAGCCAGGTCGGTTTCTTAAGTCAAGGCGGTTTATACATCACCTGGCTAGCGCTTTTGGGTCTGTACCTATTCCAGGCCTACAACTGCTGGATAGCAAATAAGGAGCTAATGACGGGTCAGAAAACCTATCCTCCCGAGGACCGCTATCGTTTCAACCAGGTAGCGCTACTAGAGCTGACCTACATCGTCAACTTTGGCTCGGAATTAGCGGTTGTCTCGATGCTGCCGGCTTTCTTTGAAAACACCTTTGGACTGACTAAGGCAGCAGCAGGAGCAATTGCCGCTAGCTACGCCTTCATGAACCTGATGTCTCGTCCCGGCGGCGGCTTGATTTCTGATAAACTTGGTAGCCGGAAATGGACGATGACCGTCCTCACCGCAGGCATGGCAATTGGTTATCTATTGATGAGTGCCGTTAACGGCGGCTGGTGGCTACCAGCAGCAATCCTGCTCACGATGGCCTGTTCGTTTTTCGTCCAGGCTGGCGAAGGCTCTACCTTTGCCATTGTGCCGCTGATTAAGCGTCGCGTCACAGGTCAGGTGGCTGGCAACGTTGGGGCTTACGGCAACGTGGGGGCAGTAGCCTATCTTACTCTCTACTCATTCCTCGAAGGAGCCGCAGGCGATCGCATTTTCTTCCAAACGTTAGGCATCACCGGGTTAATTGTGGCTTTCTTGTGCTGGTTCTTCATGAGAGAGCCCAAAGGCTCTTTTGCTGAACACCACGAGGGAGAAGAACTGGTAGCGCCTGCGGTAGAAACAACCGGCCCCGTAAGATCTTCTGAATTTTAAAAATTCAAAGAGGCTTGAAGTGTTAACGAGGGACTGCTACGAGGAGAGGAGCAGTCTCTCGCCGTTTCCCCACTCCCGACGGCTCTAATCGGGATAGGATGGAAAAACGAGCATTAATTTTAGATATGGACTGGCAAGAGATTTACGGATGCTGGGTTTTAGTTCCTCAACAACCAATTGGGATTGTGCATTTTTTAGGAGGAGCTTTTGTGGCCACAGCGCCGCAAATTACCTACCGTTGGCTCTTGGAGCAGTTGGGTAAAGAAGGCTACGTGGTGATTGCGACTCCTTTTGTCAATACGCTAGATCATCGGGCGATCGCCCGGACCGTTTTCAACCGCTTTGAAGCCGTTTTAGAGCGCGTCCAGAGCAGGAATCTTCTCGGTCAGCGCTACCTGCCTGTATATGGAGTGGGCCACAGTATGGGCTGTAAACTACACTTACTGATGGCCAGTATTTATCCCGTTGAGCGAGCTGGCAATATTTTAATTTCTTTCAACAACTATCCGGCTCGTCGAGCGATTCCCTTTGTAGAGCAATTGGAGATTAATCCGGCTTTTAACGTTGAATTTACGCCCTCTCCCCTAGAAACTAATGAGCTCATTGCCAAACACTACAGTGTCCCCCGCAATCTCCTCATTCAGTTCAATAGCGACACCATCGATCAAACAACCCGCCTGCATGCTGTTCTTCAAACTCGCTTCGACCACATGGTGGTTCTCCTGAAGCTGCCCGGAAATCATCTCACTCCCCTCAATCAAGACGTAGAGTGGCAAACCGGAGATTCCTACACGCCTTTAGATGCGATCGGTCAGTGGTTTAAAGCCGGGTTGACTCGCGATCTTCGCCACCTCAAACAAGAAATGATTCGCTGGCTCAAGCCGATTCCATCGATTTAAAAAGCGCCGGGGGCGCGGGAAAAGGGCAAAGGGGAAGGGGGAAAGGGCAGAATAATCATCTTGTTCCCTAGTCCTGTGTTCTTTCCCATCGCGAAGCGTTTTCCCCTTTCCCCCTTCCCCGTCCCGCCAGGGGCAATTTCCCCTTTGTCTTGGTGCGCGTTCCCTTGCGTCTTACGCCGACGCGGGGTCGCACCGCTTCCCCGTCGCGAACGCGACCTATTAACTGACCCCAACCTTTTCCTTAACTCTCCGTCTTGGCACTTCGTAGGTTAAGAAATCGTAGGCCAAAATAGTGTTTGGGAAGATGGCCTGCGCTTCTGTCAGCAAATCGCCTAACTGTTGAGGATTGCCAGGAGCATAGCGGGGGCTAAAATGAGTCATGATTAGCTGCTTCGCTCCGGCAGCTAAAGCCACCTGTGCCGCCATTGTTGACGTGGAGTGCAGTCGCTCAAAGGCAAGCTGGGCATCTTGATGAGAAAAAGTGGCTTCGTGAATCAAAACATCCGCATCCCGCGCTAGCTCGACGGCCTCTTCACAGAAAATAGTATCAGTACAGTAAGCAAGCTTCCGACCGGGTTCGGTTTCGCCACATAAATCGGCTCCCCGGATGCGCCGTCCATCCTCTAGAGTGACTGTTTCACCGCGCTTGAGCTTACCGTACACCGGACCCGGAGGAATCCCTAGGGCTGCCGCTCTTTCTACCTTGAATCGTCCAGGTCGGTCCTTTTCCACGACTCGATAACCGTAGGCCGGAATCCGGTGCTTAAGGCGACGGCACTGCACCGTAAATTCTTGGTCTTCATACACGAATCCTGGCTGAACGGTGCGAGCGCGAGGTCGATGGGACAAGCTAGAGTGGGTACACTTAGCGCAGGCGTACAAATATTCGTCGAGTTCTGCTGGACCGTAAATATTGATTGGCTGTGCGCTTCCGGCTAACCCGCTGCTGGCTAGCAGTCCCATCAAGCCAAAGATGTGGTCTCCGTGCATGTGGGTAATAAATATCTGCTGAAGTTGGGAGGTTTTGATATCGCTGCGTAAAAGCTGATGCTGAGTTCCTTCGCCACAGTCAAACAGCCAAACTTCGGCGCGTTGAGGCAGACGCAGCGCCACACCGGAAACATTACGCGATCGCGTGGGAACACCAGAACTGGTTCCTAAAAAAGTGATTTCCACCTAAATTGCTCAGACACTAATTTCTCTTCTTTATCCTGACACAGCCACCGCTAGCTTGAAACGATTGCGACAGACAATTTTCTGTAACAAGTCGCTTAGGCTCCACGAAAACCTGAAAAAAATACCTCAAATTACTGTCAAAGGGTTGACTGATCCCCGAAGATCAGGAACACTATTGGCCAGCGCTCCATCTAAAGAAAGAGTGCTGGCCAGGATTCTTCAAGAACGGGAGCTCTTTCCCCTCGTCGTGAGGAAGAATTGGCCGGGAATCTCCTAAGCTGAAGCGCAACCATAACTGACTACTTATGCCTATTAATAACGCTAAGTCTGTGTGAAGTGAGGAGCGAACAATGCCGTCAACAAGCTTGATCTCAATTGAAATCCGCCGTCTGCTACTGGGCAAACAAGGCTGGTGGTCTCTGCTCCTGTGGTTTGTCCTGGCTCTACCAGCTCAGGCAGCCGTGGAACTGAAAGTAGCCATCAAAAAGAACGTCAACCACGTTAAAATCGGTAGCTCGACTACAGCAATTATTAAAAACGCCTCGGGCCAGCAAGTCGGCAAAATTGCCGCCCTCGATTCTTTCTCTGTACGCCCAGAACGGGGAGCGCTCTCTTTAGAAAAGTGGCGTTCGGGAGAATTCACCATTGAGCCCACGGGCGAGGGTCGCGTTTGGATCGGTGATCGCTGGTATCGCGGCAAAACGCGCCTCGTTCGGCATGGGGCGGGAGTAACGGCGGTTAACCACGTCGATTTAGAAGAGTATCTTTATAGTGTAGTAGGAGCTGAGGCGATTCCGAGCTGGCCCGAGGAAGCGTTGAAGGCGCAGGCGGTAGCGGCGAGAACCTACGCGCTGCGCAAACGCTCAGAATCAAAAAGTGCCCTGTTTGACCTCGATACCACCACTAAAACTCAGGTTTATCGCGGGTTAGATAGCGAATACACCAGTACCCTCGATGCCGTTAAGGAAACCGAGGGAGAAGTAATTACCCACAACGGGGAAATTATTCTGGCCGTGTTTCATTCCTCGTCTGGCGGCCACACCGAAAACGTTGAAGATATCTGGAGTTCGCCGCTACCTTACCTGCGAGGTGTGATCGACTACGATCAAGAGGCTCCGGTGTTTCAGTGGTCTAAATCGTTTTCCGCAGCTCAGATGAGCCGCCTCATTGGAGGTGTCGGACAAGTGCAGGCGTTGGTTCCGGTTAAAGTGACTCCCAGAGGTCGCGTCGTCACGATGAAGATAGTTGGCGATCGCGGCACGAAGCAAATCAGCGGCAGCAAGCTTCGGCAAATTCTCGAGCTGCGCAGCACGCTGTTTAGAGTCAACGAGGCCAACGGCAGCTTTCAAATCCAGGGCAGAGGGTTTGGACACGGAATCGGCATGAGCCAGTGGGGAGCCCACTTTTTATCATCCCAGGGCAGAGATTACCAGCAGATTCTCAGCCATTACTATCAAAATGTGGCCCTTGCCAAGATGGAGTAAATGAAGGAAGTTGCTGCGCAACGGGAAAATAGCTGCTGCGCAACGGGGAAAGGGGAAGCGCCAATAGCGCGGGGAAAGGGGAAGGGGGAAAGGGAGGGTTAGAAAGTTTGTTCCTCAGTCCTGTGTTCTTTCCCCGTCGCGAACGCGACTCTTACTCGGGAGCTGATAACAATGTTTTTGGTTTGACGACTTGCTCGAGCCGATCAGTTTCTTCCTTAAGTTTGTCCACTCCGTCTTCCTCAATGCCTTTAACGTAGTTAATCTTGATTTCCTCCAGCATATCTACGAGTAGATTTTCTAAATCTCGCAGATTCGCTCGCTTCTGTAACTCCGACTCTAAAACATCTCGAAAATGAACAATCAGGCGGTTGGTCAACTCAGCAACGACGGGATCTTCCAGCGTGGTCTTTAGATTGCTGTAGGCGGCGTGGGAAAGTTCTTGAGCGATATTCTGGGCAATTTGACGAGACAGGTCGCTCACTCCCGGTAAGGCTTGAAGCTGAGAGGCGGGAAGTTGTTTAAAGCTACTTTGCAGACTGTAGTTTAAAAGCGCTTCTACATCTGGCTGGATTTGAGGCAGCACGTCATAGACGCTAACATCTACCAGGCGAGAGGCGATCGCTTTGACTTCATCAATATCGTTAACGGTATGATAAGGGCGACGGGCTTCGGGGTGAAATAGCCAATCAGCCGCTGCTCCACTGCTAACGGCTTTTTGCACTTGGTCAATCGCTCGCACTCCCACTACTTTGGCAATATCTTCGGCAAAATTGATGGCCACGTCGTAGTTAATTTGCGCTCGAATCGGTTCTAGGTTTAATAAGTTCGTTTGATATAGGCGGATTGCGACTGGGAGAATCCGCAGCCATTGCCATAGAGGGAGAAGGAGAAATAGATCGTACCAGCGTCGCAGCATCGCTTCTAGCCAGTTCAGTTGCGGATTGCGCCGACTGATGATAAAGCTCCGAATCAGGAAATCTAGCGCAAAGAGAATGATAAACGGCAAATCAAGCAGCCAAAACCAGTCGACGTATTTTCCGAAGCGATCAACATCCCGGTAGTAGTTCGTTTCAAGGAGATGGCGAATTTGGGTATCAAAAAAGTTTAGCTCTTGCTCCCCAGATTGATTTAGATAATCTGCACTCCAAAATTGCTCAAAAGCCACTGGCGCTGGCTCTGTGCCGAGGCGATCGCGCATAGTGCTCCTAATTTTTTCCAAGATACTGTTGGCGTTTGCTCCTGCCAGGGGACTTTCAAGCACAAGCTGGCGGCTGAGAGTGCGTAATTCGGCCAGTAATTCTTCTGCTGGAGGCGTTTGCCAGTCGTCAGGAGCAAGCTGTTCTAGAGCATCTACGTGAGCGAGGTAGTCTTGAGTGACGGGATGAGGTTGAATGCCTCTAAAGCGATCGTACTCTTGGGTGAAGCGAGGAGAAATCTCCCAATAGACAATTCGGTTAGGAATATAGCTGAGGTTAAATAACACTAGCACGAGGTTGAGCAACGCCAAGAGCGCCATCAATCGCGCTAGCCATGAAGTGCTGCGGGCTGATTTTTGATTCAATGACATTGAAAGAGTTATTGATTCTAGATAACTCTTCATTGTAAGAAGTTGTCGGCTCCTTTTTTTCCTGCTTTTTTCAATCAGCTCGCATAGCTTAAAGTGCTGCCGGAAGCTTTTCCGGTAGAGACTTTGAGAAGGACGCAGTGACGGAGCTTAGTGTTAGCACTCAACGTTTTACCCGCAGTAGTACTCTTCGAGTCCCCCTCTTAAAAACGGGCGACTGCGATGAGCTCAAGTTGATCGTCAAGCTTAACCTCCTCCTAGGGCTCTGAGAAAAGGCAAGCTAGAAAAATTGCGTATGCCAATTAGTACTCCTACACCAATAGTGACTAGCGCCGTTTTGATAAAGCCTAGGGCTTTGTATACTGCCTCAACTTTGGGCTTAACCTGACTCATATCAGTTTGTAAAGTAGCTACGTTTGTTTCTAGGGTAGAGACATTTCCTTTAACTTCCTGCAAGTCTCCCTTGACTGCTTGCAGTTCTCCCTTGACTGCCTGCAAGTCTCCCTTAACTTCATTTAACTCGGTTCGACTACAGCCAGCTTTTCTGAGCTTCTGGCTACCCGTTCGTCTAATACTGCTAGCCTCTCTGCGTTTTTGATGAGCTGGTCGAGAATACCGCGTTCGTAAACTTCCTTGGTTTCGGTGTTCGTCATTCTAGTAAAAACCTCTGGAACTTGATCATAGATGAGGCTGTTTTCTCTGAGCTGCTGTAAGTTTGGAGTAGCCTTTCAAAAAGTAACAGCACCAGAAGATTTCTATGATCCTAAAACTTAGTAGGCAGCCAGATACTTATTGAGGAACTGAATCGTTTCCTGCCACGCCGCCGCCGCTGCTTCTGGCACATAGCGATCGCCTGAAGGGTTGGCAAAGGCATGACCGGCTCCTTCATAAATATGAATTTCGGCAGTTTTGTCTAGTGAATTGAGGGCTTGCTCAAAATCCCGCACCTGTTCAACCGGAATAGACTGATCTTCTGCCCCAAAAATGCCTAGGATCGGTGCATCGAGGACAGCAAGTTCTGCGGGAACTGTCACCAGCCTACCGTAGTAAATCACGGCAGCATCCAGCTTATCCGGCATTGCCAGGGCAGTTTCCAAGGCCCAGCCACCTCCGAAGCACCAGCCAATGACTCCTATGTTTGACGCATCTTGCTGCGTTAAATACTCGTAGGCCTGCTGAAGATTATCCCTAGCAGGTAACGGGTTTTGCATCACCGCCTGCATTAACTCACGGGCGGCTTCAGGAGTTTGCGCTGTTTGTCCACTATAGAGATCGACCGCTAGCACCTGATAGCCTTCTCCCGCCAGCCGCCGCGCCATCGCTTCAATGTTTTCGTTCAATCCCCACCACTCATGAATGGCAATTAGTCCAGGCAGTTCTGTCCCTGATTCTGGTTGAGCTAAGTAGCCCGTGACGGTCTGCCCGCCAACGGTAGCATACTCTACCTGCTGGGCCGTGACGGGAACTGTTGGTTCAGCTTGGGCGATTGCGGTTGGCATGGGACGATCGTGACGATGGGCGACCGCCATGCGGGTAGTAATATCTTTGCTTGGAGAAGCCTTCGCGAAAACGGTTGCAATCAGAATGGCTGTTAGGCAAAACAGGGCGATCGCCTTTTTTGGACTCATCTTCTAAACTCCATTGCAGTCTTGTTTGAGGAAGTCGAGGGCAAGGTAGCAGTACGTTCGAGTTGAGTCTACTGTCTTCTTCACGCTCAACTTATTACTTCATTGATATTTCTTTTTGGCTTGCAGGCAAGCCAGTATAGATTGTACACTGTCCAGCCATCATCTATTTCTCGCACTCGTGGCGAAGGCGATCGTTACCAAGCGCAGTGTTTAACAAACAGTCTTTCTCGTGTTCAACGCTCTAATGTTGCTACTGAGCGATTGATAGTTCTTTGGGGAGGGAGGCTTCGATGACCGCTTTTAATTGGCTGATTAAGTACGGTTTAGTCAGGCAGTCGTTACAGCCCCAGGCAAGCAGGAATTCTTGTTCCTCTTTCGCGAGGGCTGTCACCGCCACAATGGGAATATCCTGAGTTCTGCCATCTTGCTTGAGTTCTTGCACTAATTCAATACCGCTAACCTCTGGCATGACAATATCGAGCAAAATCAGCGCCGGTTGTTGATCTCTAGCAATAGACAGAGCTGTGTGAGCATCCAGGGCTGCCACAAACGTATAGTTAGAATAGTTAAAGGATAAGAGAGCGTAAGAGATGAGTAATAGCTGCTCTTCATTATCGTCCACTACCAAAATAAGAGAGGGCTTCTGACTAGGTTGCATTCGCCGTACCGCATAAAAAATTGGCAACAAGAGTAGATTGAGTTTGTTAGTGGTTTTACAGTTTTATGTTGAACGCTATTTCCAGTATTTTAGCTTATGAGAGCAATCTCAATTCAGTTATAAAAAACTTCATGAAACTTATTGATAAGCAATGCAAGCTGTTAGGACTGCTTGAGAATTGAGCTTGCTCAAAGTAGCAGCCGGAGCCTCCGACCGCTAAACTTTAAGTCAATTTTAACTTAATAAAATAATTTTATTTAAAACTAAAGCTCCAGAAATTTACTTAGACGTTTTACCAATTGCTGAAGCTAGAGAGCACTTTGTCTTAGGAGGAGCAGGAAACCCACTAGAATATACCTTAAAGATGCATTACTTGACTCAAGAAAGCTTGTTCATGCAGATGTTTGAGCAGGGAAAAGCGACCAAAGAACATTTCAAGGAACTCGACAAAGTTGTGGCTCAATTTTATGCTCAAGCTTCAACCAATGACTATATCCGTCGCTTTGGAGAAGTGAGCAAAATTCGAGAATCAAAGAATGTCATGGCGATTTGCATCTCAACAATATTTGCCTGTGTCAGGACAACATTAAGTTATTCGACCGGATTGAATTTCATGAGTCCTTTCGCTTTGTTGAGAAGATGTAAGACATTGCCTTTACGGTAATGGATTTAGAGGCTCGCTGGGGTCATAACCTAGGTAATGCATTTCCAGTCTCTTAATTTAGAATAAACGGGAACTTGGGAAGGAATACAGGTTTTGCCGCTGTATCTGTATTGTCAAGATTGTCAAGCTTACGTATCGTCTCGCGCTCATGCACACCGCTACCCGCTCCAGATTCTTCACTGTCTGCCCCAGTGAGGGTACTCAGGCTTTACCCTGCAACTAAAAGGACACGGGAGTTTCCTTCTAACTTTGCTGCGACGAACGACTAACTCATAGGCCAGCTTTTTTGGCTCTCGGTTGACCACGCCTGTGTCAATATTCTCTGAGAGACGTTAACATAAGTTAATAAGCATAAAAAATCTAACACTTTAGGTCTGTACCAGTTGACAATTGCCAACCCCAATCAAACTCATTGGTATTTTCCTATCCTCAATTTTAGGAGGCGACCAGCGTGAAAAAAAACAATAAGAAGTGGCGAAACGCGGGGCTATACGCATTACTTGCAATCGTAGTCATCGCTCTTGCTACAGCATTTTTTGATAAACAACCTCAGAGCCAACAGACGTGGAAGTATAGTAAGCTCATTGAGGAAGTTGAATCCGGAAGAGTAGAAAGCATCCGGATTAGTACAGACCGGACGAGAGCAGTCGTTCCGGCTCAAGACGGAACTCCTGTACTGGTTAACTTGCCTAACGATCCGCAGTTAATCAACATTCTGACTGAGAACAACGTTGATATTTCGGTGCTGCCTCAGAACGATGACGGATTCTGGTTTAGAGCCCTCAGCAGCTTGTTCTTCCCGATCCTGCTGCTGGTTGGTCTATTCTTTTTGCTCCGACGCGCTCAGAGCGGTCCTGGTTCTCAGGCAATGAACTTTGGTAAATCTAAAGCCAGAGTACAGATGGAGCCTCAAACTCAGGTAACGTTCGGTGATGTTGCGGGGATTGAGCAGGCCAAGCTAGAGCTGAATGAGGTGGTTGACTTTCTGAAAAATGCTGACCGCTTCACCGCCATCGGGGCCAAAATTCCTAAAGGCGTACTGCTGGTTGGACCTCCAGGAACCGGAAAAACGCTGCTTGCTCGCGCTGTTGCTGGAGAAGCAGGCGTTCCGTTCTTCTCGATCTCCGGTTCGGAGTTTGTCGAGATGTTTGTCGGCGTTGGGGCTTCTCGGGTCCGCGACCTGTTTGAGCAAGCCAAAGCCAACGCTCCCTGTATCGTATTCATTGATGAAATCGATGCCGTTGGTCGCCAGCGGGGTGCGGGACTCGGCGGCGGAAACGACGAGCGTGAGCAAACCCTCAACCAGTTGCTCACCGAAATGGATGGATTTGAGGGCAACACGGGCATTATTATCATTGCTGCTACCAACCGTCCTGATGTACTCGATGCCGCACTGCTGCGCCCTGGACGTTTCGATCGCCAGGTGGTGGTTGACCGTCCCGACTACGCAGGTCGTCAAGAAATTCTTAAGGTTCACGCTCGCGGCAAAACCTTGTCTAAAGATGTTGACCTTGACAAGATTGCCCGACGCACTCCTGGATTTACCGGAGCCGATCTTGCTAACCTCCTTAATGAAGCCGCTATTCTCGCAGCGCGTCGTAACCTCACCGAAATTTCGATGGATGAGGTCAACGATGCGATCGACCGGGTATTAGCAGGTCCGGAAAAGAAAGATCGCGTGATGAGCGAAAAGCGCAAGACGTTAGTGGCATATCACGAAGCCGGACACGCGTTAGTCGGTGCGTTAATGCCGGACTACGACCCGGTACAAAAAATTAGCATCATTCCGCGTGGTCGGGCTGGTGGTTTGACCTGGTTTACTCCCAGCGAAGACCGCATGGAGTCGGGACTGTATTCTCGCTCCTATCTGCAAAATCAGATGGCGGTGGCCCTAGGCGGACGGCTGGCTGAAGAAATTATCTTCGGTGAAGAGGAAGTCACCACAGGGGCATCTAACGACCTTCAGCAGGTTGCGCGAGTGGCACGTCAGATGGTGACTCGGTTTGGCATGAGCGATCGCTTAGGTCCAGTGGCCCTCGGTCGCCAGCAGGGAAACGTCTTCCTCGGTCGAGAAATTGCCTCAGACCGCGACTTCTCTGACGAAACGGCAGCGGCCATTGACGAAGAAGTTCGTAGCCTTGTTGACCAGGCTTACCAGCGCTGTAAAGATGTCCTAGTGAGTAACAAACATATTCTCGATAAGTTAGCAGAAATGCTCATTGAGAAAGAGACGGTAGATGCTGATGAATTTCAGGAACTCCTGGCATCTAATGATGTCAAGATGGCCGCATTAGCTTAAACTTGTTCTCAAGTCAACGACAAGGCAGCATTTAGTAATGTGCTGCCTTTTTTTGTATTCATTAGTAGGGCAACGATGAAGCTTACTGCCAATCTAAAACAAGTTGCGTCCAGCGCTTCGTCAGCACTGCTTCGTTTTTTAAAGGGACGTAATCAGTTTCTAGAGGGTAATACCAATTCTCAAAAGTAGCTAGAGAGACAAAGCCTTGGTAAAACAGTCCCAACCCGCCAAAAAGACAATAATATCTTTAGTTAGAGAGCTTGAAATCCGAGCAACTTTTTCTTTGACATCATCTAAGTTGATAAACCAGAAAGGGCGGAGATGGTATTTAATAGATTCCCAACCCCTTTCAATCGGATTGATCTCTGGAGAATAGGGAGGCTGAAATAACAAAATAACGTTAGCTGGCACGATTAACTTCTTGGCTGTACGATTAGGAGCATTGTCTAATTGAACGATATGAAGTTGGTCCGGATGCTCTCCGGCAAACTTCTCTAGGAATACTCCCATACAGTCCGAATTAAAATGAGAAAATTCATAGAAAAAACTTCTCCCCCCAACTGGCTCAATTAAGCCATAGATGTAGTGATAGCTGTAATGCCATTGAAGAAGTTGTTGGGGTTTGACTCCTTTACGAGTAATTTTTCTACCGGGTTCGCTTCTAAAGCCTATCCTAGTTTTGTCTTGACATTGACAGTTGTTTTGCGGAGGTGACCTCCGCAAAAGTTTGTCACACCAATAGGCTATCTTTCTATCGTGATGCCACTTTCCCCAATTTTCTCTAGCTATGCCCTTAATTCTTTCTGGCAAATATTCCTGAAATACTTTTCCTACCCCTGTGTCTTATTTTTCCTGAATCGGACGAGGAACTTTTAATTTACTTTGGAGTTTATATCTGACTGTTCTATTTTCATGTTCATTCCATCTCTAGTTTAAGTCTCCAGTTACTTTTGATAAACGGTATCAGCTTTTTCGGTTTTCTTGTCGTTTCCTCATGGTTAGATAATGGTAAAGTCACTAGCGTTGAGTTCTGATGAACCGACGATAGTTGCGTAATAACCGCTTCTCTACCCCGTAAGAGACTAGATGCTCATTTTGGTTGCCGTCTTGTTTGCTCTACTGAGCTAGCTAAGATTAGCCACAGCTTCCCGTGTTCGCTACACATAAACTCTTCAAGCCAGCAATTTTGAGCTAGATCTATTCCTTTGTTGATAGGCTCGGCTTGCTGACTAACTTGGTACATTTTCAGAAGAACAGCACTATTAGTAGAGCTAAAATTACGCTCTGAACTATTGATTCTCCATAACCTTTCTTGGCAGTAGGGACAAAAAAACCTTTGCGGCTTTTTTCTAGAGCTTCTCTTATCTAACATAGTATTTTCAATTCCTTAAGAAGGATGAGTTAGCTGCTGTCGCTCATCTCAACAGGCAAAGACAAGCTATATAGCCACCACCAGGGTGGCTGATTCTCCATCACCAAAAACCCATATTTTTTTGACTTTTGAAACTTCGGAGGCGCAAGGTAAAATTGGTTGCCGTGACGATAGCAATGGTCTTGTAGATTCCTGCCTCAATAAACGCACGAGCTATATCTAACCTTTATAGATAGGAACTATAGCTTGTGCCAAATTTAGCACGGTCGCCACCGTTGCTCTAACTCGCCGCTGGAGGGCTGTTTCCAATACCGAGACAGAAAAATCACTAAAAACGCACGAATATAGAATAAGGTCGAGAGCTTCCGGCTTTACTTTAGTCCTTTCCAGCAATAGCTCTAAAACCTTGTTACTAAGATCGGACGATTGAACCTGAGAGGAGTCCAAGCGACTCTGATTAACCCCCTTCAAAAAAAGGTTTTCATCTAGTTCGTCATCTCTTTCTTTTCCAAATTTTGATGTTGAATTGTCAACAAGTCTCTTTAGCAGACAACTAACAACATCGACAGTTTGTTTGCTAAGCATCGTTCTACTCAATTTGTTCTAGACAAAAGTACTTTATCCCAGCTTCTCAAGTTTGTCGTTACCAAAAATGTCAGAAAAGTTTTTTTGGAGGTGGGAAAATGTCAGGTGTAGTAAAAAATAATATTTTTGATTTGTTGAAGAAGTACGTTGAAATATTGATGACACAGATCAAGAATAATACCAATTAGAAAAAGTAATAGGAGACTTGATGAGTTGGGGAAAAGGGGAAAGGGAAGCACAGCAGCTCTTTGCCCTTGAACCTCCAATGCTTGGTTAGTTTAAGGAACTATCTGACTACTTTCGGTAAATGGTATAAATTTCTATCTACGACTGTTTATTTTCCTGTCTTCTACCCCGAATCTGGCTCTATTAAGGTTGTCAAACACGATAATTCTAGAGAGAGAAAGCAACACTATCTCTGTCAAAACTCTGAGCGCCTGCGACGAACTTTCGTCCTTGATAGCATTTATCTAGAGCAATCTTAAGCCGTCAAGCAGCAGTCGATATGGCTCTAAGTGGTGTCAGTTCCTCTACCGCTATCAATGAACTCAAAAAAATCCTCGCACCTTAAAACGGTTCATTGCAAGATGCTAGCAGCTATTGACCCCAGTAACGCACTAAACCCCAATGAAAGTTTTGAAACGCTTGTATCGTGAGTACAATAAGCTAGATTGTCGTAGATAACAGTGCTAGTTCTTAGTTTCATGCCAAAGGAAGCCAAAATCGAAATGTACTTCCTTGACCAAAGTAGCTTTCCACCTCCATCGAGCCACCCTGTAGCTCGATCAAGCGTCGAGAAATAGCAAGTCCAATGCCAGACCCCATAGAATTGCGCTTTCTAGCACTACCAGAACGCCAAAAGCGCTCAAATATGTGAGGTAAATCTTCAGGGGCAATGCCCTGTCCAGTATCGACAACAGCAACCCAAACTTGATGCTTCTCCACCCACGCCTTTACAGTAATCGAACCACGTTCAGTATAAGTGATTGCATTGCCTATCAGATTAACGAGTACCTGCTCTAATCGGTCAAAATCGGCTAAGACGTGTGGAAGGTGAGGCAGACAGTCTAGCTGAAGCACTGGACCATCATCGAGCAATTGAGTAGAAAATTTCTCCATCAGAGAACGCAATAGCGGATGGAGCGATACCGGAACTCGATGAATTGGGAGATAACCCGCCTCTGCTCTAGAAAGTTCCTGCAAATCGTTGACCAAACGCTGTAGCCGCTTCGTCTCTTTCCTCATGCTTTCGTAGACATCCTCCGTCGGTTCTATGCGGCTAGCAGTTATGCCATCTAGATAGCCTTGAATCACCGTTAGGGGGGTGCGCAACTCGTGAGTCAAATCGCCGATTAGCTCTCGTCGGCGCTTTTCTGACCCTTCCAAACTGGCTGCCATATGATTAAAACTAGCGCTCAATCGGTCTAGTTCAGGAATATCTGTGGCTGATAGTCGCTCTTCTAACTGTCCTTGGGTAAACTTATGTGTGACCTGCTCTAGCTGATTGATAGGCTCAGTAACGCGACGAGAAACCCAGTAGCTCATTCCTCCCGCCACGGTACTTCCTGCTAAAATAGCTAAGAACGTACCACGATTCCAGGCTTCATTAAACCCTTTTACTAACTGGGAACGGGTATGATTGAGGCTGTAGCCTTTTGCTTCAAGCTGCTGTAGATGGAGAAGGAACAAGAACGGAGAAGATAGCTTACTAACGCAGACTAACGAGCAAACTGCCACAAACATCACGATTAGATGGGAGAGCAACAAGCGAGTTGCTAGAGGCATGGTCTTTTTCCAATGCTGAATTGACTTAATTTTCATTGCCGCAGATCCCTATCTAAAAAATGGAGTAAAGCCAAATTACTGTTTGAAAGCGGTTCAAGCTTTTTTATCTTCAAATTTATAACCGACTCCAATAATGGTTTTAATAAATGTAGGATGAGCGGGATCTAGCTCAATCTTCTTCCGTAATCGCTCGACATGAATATCAATAACGCGGTCATCCCCGAAAAAGTCGTCTCCCCAAAGTTTATCGATCAGTTGCGTACGACTCCAGACTTGCTGGGGCTGACTCACAAAAGTGCTTAACAGCTTAAACTCCAAAACTGTGAGTTTTAGAGGTTCTTCTTCAGAAGTAGAGCGGTGGAAAGCAATGCCCTGACTGGCATTAACTTGGAAGTGTTGAGTCTGGTAAATTAAATTTTCTGGCTCAATTTGACGAAGACTGCGCCGAAGCAGGGCCCGCACTCTTGCCACTAGCTCTTCTGCGATAAATGGCTTAACTAAATAGTCATCAGCACCTGTTGATAAGCCAACCACCCGATCGATTGCCTCTCCTCTAGCCGTCAGCATCAAAACGTAAGGATCTTTAGTTTCTGGCTGACGGCGAAGGCGAGCACAAACTTCTAGTCCATCTATGCCCGGAAGCATTAAGTCCAAAATAATCACGTCAGGCTGCTGCTCTCGATAGGCTTGCAGAGCTGCAATGCCATCGCGGCAGTCATGACAGGAAAACCCTTCGCGCTCCAAGGTAATCCTGATAATACGAGCAATTTCGGGTTCGTCTTCAACAATAAGAATTTTACTGGGCATCTAGCGATCGCACTTGGTTACTTTAACAAAATAATCTTAAAATCTTCGGTTCTCAACACTGCTAAACATTAAAAAATATGACAATGCAGTATTGTTTGTCGCTCGTTAGACCAACTAGAAACAGATAGTTAAGAACGACAATCCCAAACAGGGGTTGACGTATCTAAGGAAGTACATAGTATGCCAAAAATGGCTTTGACAAATTTAGCAAGCAATCTTCTCCAGTTTAAAAGCTAGCAAGTCATGGAATGAGTTTAAGCTAGAAATTTGCAGAATATGCATGATTTTTGCTAAGAAAAAACTTCAATTCTTGCTCTTAAAATGCGCAAGCAGTAGTCAGTAAGACAAAGGAAACAAAACTTCAATATAAAAGCATTCTATTTCAGTCTTTCAAATTTGTCGTCTCCAAAAATGTCAGGAAAATTTAGTTTAAAATTCGGGAAAAGTATAGAAATGTCAGGTAAAAATAAAATATAATTCTTACGGATCTTAAACAAGCGTTGAAACTGTGCTCGTGGACATCGAACAAGCGCTGAAACTCGCTAATGATTTACTGGTTCGCTCTTCGCTGAAACCCCTAAGCGATATCGAAATCTTGGTCTTACGCGGAGCCTGGAATAGAGAAACCTATGACGCCATTGCCCAGAAATCAGGCTATTCTAGCGGCTATCTCCGCAAAGATATTGG
>JBHJGN010000053.1:0-30317 GCA_050331735.1 Cyanophyceae cyanobacterium | reverse complement strand
AGGACGCATATCTACGAGTAATTCCTGGAATAATCGCTCCGCCTCATACCCATCCTGACGCTTGAGTGCCGCGACTATTTGTGATAATTTACTTGCCATTGCGTTTGCTTGAGTAGGCGCAACTTGATACGCTCTCGAAATAGCATCTTTGCACATCAAAATCAGCTTGACAGGTTCAGGAAGATTTTTAAGTTCTCGCTGCGCATCTTCTGAAAGCTTTTGAATCGCGGAGAGATTGTTGGTGGCGATCGCTTCTTCTAATTGGCTACACAGACTTCGTATGCGTTGCTGCTGTGCATCAGGTAGGAGAAAATCACATTCTTCAAGTACAAATTCAAACGCGGATAGATAACTTTGAGCGAGATGGTAGTCTTCAGAGGCAAACCGCTCTAACTCTTTCAACTTTTCTTGAGCGAAATCGAGGCGGTCAGCTTGCACTTGTCCGTTTTGATTCCGAGTTTGGTTTGCCGCGTCAACAGCTTCACCAGCAAGTGTGTAAGCTTCTTGAACTCCCTTTTCTGTTAGTTGCCCTTCCTGATTAAGGTCTTGAATAATTTGCTCTACTTGTTGAGCGATTTTTTCATCTTCTCCGCCCCGCGAGAAGGAACAGCTTACTCTAATCGAAGGATTATTTTTTAGAGCAGCCGTAATTTGCAAGGAGCTGTTTTTCTCGTCTAACTCTGCCGTAACTAACACTTCTGTTCCTTGGGGATAGGGTTGATCGAGTGCTAGCCACATCTCTCCAATCCTTTCATCTCGCTTAGTTTTGTCTAACGACTCACTCACCTGATCTGGACTATAAAACTTAAAGTGAATCAGGCGTTGTCCATCAGCTTCCGTCCTGAAAGTACGAGCCTTCTTAACCGGAAGGACATCGCCTTTTTCAACGAGCTTGTGTCTTGGCTCATCGACTAGTTCAATAAAATAGTCGCGGGAGACGGTCATAACTTTCTCCGTGAGTCCAGCAGCAACAATCGCTGCTCCCTCAGCCACCGCATACATGGGGCGAGGATGAACTACAACTTTGTCGGCACCAAAAGCTTCACGAACGAGGCGCTGCACTAGAGGAATTTGAGATGAACCTCCTACCAGCAGAACGACATTGATCATGTCGGCTGGATGGTCAGAATCTTTAATGGCCTCCTGGCAAACAGCGACGGAACGTTCTACAAAAGGCAAAATCATCTGCTCGAACTGTTCGCGAGTAATCTCTACATCAATGGCTACAGCCATGCCCAAATCATCGAGCAGAGGCGTTGACGGCATAATGCGAGCCGAATTAGCGCTACTCAACTCAACTTTGGCTCGCTCTACCGCCATCTTCAGATCGCCAAGAAAACGAACTCGTTGGTAATGGGGCATTTGGGCAACGAGTTTATCAACATCCTCTAATCCTTCTTCTGCCGCTACTTGCTGCTTGACAAATTGAGTGATGCGATTGTCAATATCGTCGCCACCAAGCCACAAATCCCCTGCTTTCCCCACTTCAATGAACTCGCTTCCTGTCGTAGTGATTACACAAGAGTCAAAAGTACCGCCACCAAAGTCGTAAACAAGAATAGTTTGGGCGTTATCTGCATCTGGTTTAAAACCGTAGGAAATAGCGGCGGCGGTTGGTTCAGGAAGAAGTTCAGTTGTGCTTAAACCAGCAATTTGAGCAGCAATTTGAGTCGCGTGTCTTTGCTGGTCGTTGAAGTAAGCCGGAACAGTAATGACTGCCTCAGAAATTGCACTTCTTTGCCCTCTCTGGCTCTGATAGTTTTGAGCATTCTGCAACACTTTTTTAAGGATTTCGGCAGAAATATCTTCTGGGGTATACTCTTTGCCGCCAAGCCAAACCGACATGCTATTCTCGGTTCCCTGAGTTGACTGAGTAACCCGATAGCCGAAGCGAGACAAATGCTTTTGAACTACAGCGTCCCCAAAGCCACGTCCTATCAAACGTTTAATAGAAACAATCACGTTTTCTGGTTCAGCCTTGAGCTGACGATAAGCCTCTTCCCCTACTACCAGTTGGTTCTGAGCAAATGCCACCACAGAGCGCGTTAACTTTCGCTCAGGAGGAGTATTATCAGGAGCAGTTACTACCTCAACGTCAGCCAGTTTAAAAGCACCGACTGAATTTGTTGTTCCTAAATCAATGCCAACTGTATTTCCCATGCAAAATATCCTTGCTATTTTGTGCTTAAAAATTATTTATCTACTCGTTGCGTCTACATGACCAATGCAGGCACAACCGTTCGACAGCACTTACCATCAAGGCAAGATGTGCGGACAAGCTTAGCGATGCCAATTGAATTGCATCGTTCTCGACTGCTATCTTGGAGCTAAAAACTTGAAAACTAACGCTGTTGAGCAGATGATGTGTCTTTCACAAGATAGGCCCACCTAAAAGCGGTGTAAATCGTGGAAATTGCGGAATATTACTTGAGAGGCTTGCTTTTAAGTTTATAGAGTAGTTTCACAGATTAAGTTCAGCACAGCAAAAGCTACAGATGAAGCTGAGCAGGAAGCGATTTTGCTCAGCAGTTGCGTCCTCAGCGAATAAGCACAATCGGTCACCCTGTCTGGCTATGAGAGGCGATCGCTGTTGTTCTCTTCTATCGCTAATCTATAGCCTCAAGACAAAAAACAAACTCAAAGGTTAGCCATCGGAGGTTCCAGCGCCCACCGACTCAGAACCTCCGATGGCTTGCAAGCAACACCACTGTAAGGCTTTTGCTTTGAGAAAGACGCAGTGCTAGAACTAAGTTCGAGCATTCAGTCGTCCGTCAAGCTTAACTTACCGTGTTCGCCACAGATGAACTCTTCAACCTGCTGGCTGTTCTCTAAAAGAAGAGTCTGTACCGATACTCCATAGCTTTGTCCGAGCACTCGATTTTGCTCTCTGAAAACGCCATCTTTCTTGGCACTATTGACTTTCCACATCCGCTCTCCACAGGTAGGACAAAAAAATCTCTGCGTAGTCTTTTTGGCAGTTGGCTGCTGGCACAAACCTTCTTCTCCTCCCAGTATTACTCAATCCTCCATAACTCAGTTTTAGAAATACAATATTATGCAAAATCGTCAACAAATGACGTTAACAAGACTTTGTTAGGCTCAGCCGTCAGAAATCTGAAGAGGTAGCTGCTTTGATGTAACCGTCGTAGAAAAGCAAATTCTTGACAACCAAGATAAGTGCATATACACTTTTTGGTTGTGGATAACTTTTCCATCAACACAGCAAAACTAGATCGGGTAATATCGTCCTGTGCAGGCTTTAATTTTCGCAAGGTTTCTCGCGTTGTGACTCAACACTTCGACGAGATCCTCAAGCCTAGTAAACTTTCGATTACCCAATTTACTGTTCTTGTTGCCGTAGCAAAGGTTAGAGCGATCGCCGTTAGCGATCTAGCAAAGATTCTGCTCATGGACCGCACTACCTTAACTCGCAATCTCAAGCCGCTCAAGAAAGAAGGCTACCTAGACATAGAGCCTGGTCAAGACAAGCGGACTCGCATTATCAGTCTCACCTCTGATGGAGAATTAGCCTTAGCAAAGGCGATGCCTCTCTGGGAACAGGCTCAGAAAGATATAGTGGAATTTTTAGGAGAGCCACGATGGCAGACTTTACTGGCGCAGTTGTCTGAGGTCGCTAAGCTCCCTCGGTCTAGCTAAATATTTTCGGCAAAAAGTGCATATACACCTACTTGGAGGTTTCCATGATTTCTCAGTCCACAGAAGACCGCACAACTGCAAAGTTTGTTGCCGTAATCTTGTTGCTATGGTTCTTGGGCGTTGCCGCTGTTGGTCATGCCGGACTGCTGATTGGGGCTCCAGCTCCTTTGATTGGCGGGTATGTAGTCGGTGTCACGCTCTTGCTCTGCGTTCTCGGATTTACTATCCTGCCACTGCGAGAATGGTTGCTTAGCTTGGAGCTGCGTTTCCTAGTCCTTTTACACTTTGTGCGCTTTGTGGGCATTGCTTTTTTAGTCTCTAGTACCACCACAGATGGATTACCAACAGTATTTGCCGACCGAGCAGGATACGGAGATATTTTTGCCGCTATTACTGCACTTACTTTAGCAGTGGGCTTTCTCCCCGCTATCAATCAGTTTCGTCGTCGCTTGTTACTGCTCTGGAATATTGTCGGAGTCGCGGATTTGCTTCAGGCAGTTGTTACTGGGGTAACCATTCAGTTGTCTGGTAGTTCAGCTATGGCTCCTATCGTCACTGCCCCGCTGATGTATATTCCTTTTTATTTTGTGCCGCTTTTAATGTTTGTACATCTCGTTATCTTTTATCGACTGGCCCAAATGAGGCAGCTAGATCGCAGTGACTCCAATCTGGAGGATTAGTCACTACTGCCCTGGACAACTAAAACTGAGCAAGGAGCATGATGAACGACGTAGTTACTGACGCTACCAAGCAACATTTCTTCGATGCCTTTACGCCCTCGACGACCAAGTACAATTAAATCAATATTCTGATCGCGAGCGAGGTCGCAAATCGCTCTGTCGGTGTTGCCAGCGTGATAGCGATATTCAATCGAAACTCCTTGTTCAGACGCTTGTTGCTGGTATTGCCCTAGCCATTGCTCGACTGCTTGAACTTCGAGTTCTTTGTTTTCTGCGATCGCTTTGGAGAAATTGGTCAATTCTTGACCGTACATATCGCTGTAGGAACCAACGCCTTCGCTGTCGGTGGGTAAACAGTAAAATAGCGTGAGGTGCGCTTCATTGTGTTTGGCGAATGCTAAGGCTTGTTTAAATACCGCTTCGCCTTGAGGAGAACGATCGATAGCAACGAGAATGTTTTGAAATGTCATCGTTAATAGTTAGCAACTATGTGAAGGTTAAGTCTCTACAGCCAACCTATTTGAGTGATGAGGATGAAAGCTATCAAACGGGAGTCGGGAGTTGAATTCTCACCAATCATTTAGGGCTACTATACTCGATCAGAACTTAATTTTATTTTTACTGAACCGCTCAAAGAAACCACTCTAACAATTTGTAACCTGTCGTTCGGTCTTCAATAAGCCGTTTACCTGGGTCAATGCTCACCGTCAAGCTTACCTATGGGAGCTGAGCGATGCAGAATGAGCAGCCCTTGAGCGGCGGCGGCTTACCTCGACAGGTTTTGGCCGCCTTCGCACTATGGATCTAAGAGAGGACTTAGCGTCATTTTCTAGGTGCCACGTGTTGAATGTCATCGTTCTTCCGCCCTGTGACGACGGAAACTACGATAACTTCGTCAATGGAAAATGTCGAACTATAAAAGGAGTCAAGTGTGGCGATCGCCGATTCGCAGTCGGTCAAAACTACGGAAAAAAGCGGATGTAACCCAGCCGTCGAACGGTTGTTTTTCTAGCTGCGGCTCTGCAATCAGTGTTTGCTACAATATTGCCTCAAAAACTCGCTCAGCTATGTCTCTGCTTGTCCGCTTTTCTTTTGCAGGCGAATAGTCAGCAAATCCTGAAATTTGTTGGTATAGACAAAAAATACATACCTTGGTTTGTAAACTCAAAAACATAAAACTATTAAATAGTGTTGTATGTGTATTAAAGCGCTGTCAACTTAAGATAAGATGGCGAGGCTGCTGGCTCTGAATCCATACTGCTTATCTCGATATTGGGCAATTTTAGGATGATGAAAGGATATTTATACACAGCAACAGGAAAACAATTTATTCAAGAAGCCACCCGCTCAGCTCAAAGCCTGAGAAAGATAGATAAGCAAGCTCATATTACCCTTGTAACTGATGAACACCTCGATTCTGGTCTGTTTGATAACGTAGTGATCAAGCCAGCCAATATTCAAACACGCAAAGAGGGGTTACTGTATAAGGTAAAGAACATTTATCAGTCGTCCCCTTATCAGGAAACTCTTTTCCTAGACAGTGATACCTACGTGTGCGAAAGCTGTGATAGCCTATTTGAGCTTTTAGAATTTTTTGATATAGCAATTGCACCAGATCCAACAGATCCTTTTTGGGCCAAATCTCCTAGTTCTTTAAAACGAATAAAAGCTTGTGCTCCTTATAATACTGGAGTTATTGCATTTAAAAAAAATCAGAAAAACGAAACTCTTTTTAGGGAATGGCTCGATATTTACCAAAATAAAATAATCAATAAAGAGATTCATCGAGAAAACGACCAAACTTCCTTTATGGAAGCTTGGCTCAAATCAGATGCTAAAATTTATGTTCTTGCTCATTCTTGGAATGCTAGAACTCCTTTTTTTATAACATTAAATCAGTCCGTTAAAATTATTCATGGCAGACATAAAAACTACGACCTTATTAGAAAAAAACTCAATCAGCCCCTGTATTCGAAGCATAGATGCTGGCTTCCAGTACATGAAAAATGCCTCACCAAGAAATCAGGGTTTTTATACCACTACAAAACGATTGGTAGCAGAATCAAAAACAGATGTTTAAGCTTTCTCGGTAAGAGTAAAAAATAAAAATTTGCAGAGGTGCGATCGCTTTGTGCAGTAGGCAAAGACTCACTATATATTGAAAAGCGCTTGACAGTAATACTTTCAGCTTCTCCAAGCACAGCACTATAAATCCAGTGCTCAACCCATTGCTAAAAGTTGTTTGGCGATCGCCTTTGCAGATGGCATTACCGATAAGCGGTTGCCTTGCTTAACGACTGGAAGCTCATCGTCACTAAATTTGTGACTCAGAATCGGGAGATCAATCCACTGCATTTGTTTGCCAATGAGGAGCGTCTACACTCGATTTTGGGCTGTCAGATTTGCCTGTAGAGTCCAAACTGAGTCGGAGCCGTATAGCGCTTGCGACAATCTTTATTGTACTAGCCATTCCAGGTAGCTTGACATTGGCTTTCTGCATTGTCCAGCAAGCTTGGTTGATCTAGGAATTAGGGAGTGAGAAGTAACTACATGAAAAAAGGTGACGCAAACTACGCCACCCGAGTTAACCTTCAGCTAACCATTCAATTTATTCCATTCGCCTTGTGAGTTGCCAAGTGAGTTTAGATAGGGCTAAAGGAAGAAGGCCGTTGAGCCCTTTCCTTAATTAATAGCTCTCTGCAACCCAATAGCATCAGTATCGTCTGCCGTTGGGCTTGTAAACGATGAAGCTTACGGTTTGACATTGTTTAATGTTGTCAAAACCAACAACGCGAATGTAGGAATCAGAGTACTCAGAACGGCACTCCCGTACCTCGTTGAGAACGTCTTGAGGACTGCTGGCATTGAATAGAGGCAGCTTCCACAGAGTCCAGTGGTGGTCAGTGGGCTTGGGGTCTTCCTGGAATTCCACAGCGGGAATGTAGCCCTGATCGAGCATATACTCGATCTGCTTTGCAATCTGCTGGTCGGATAGCGGAGGCAAGAAGGACAGAGTTTCGTAACGGCGCTCTTTTGGTAATGTTTTCATGGTGTTTTAAGTACGTGCTAGTCGGAGGATTCGTTGATGTCTAATTCCGAATCTGAAGATTGAGACTGGGTAAGACGTTCTAAAAGCTGACGGCGGCGGTTTAAGCTTTCCTGCTCAATGCTGGTGCGCACCATCTCGGGGAGGAAATCTAGCACCTGTTCGGCAAGGTGTTGACGAACCGTCATAATTCTCAGGACTAGGTCTTTGTGTTCCAACATCAGACCGTCTAGATAGGCTTCGCTATCTTGAACTCGGTTTCGAGAAGAGTACTGACGAAGCCAAATTCCGAGAGAAGGATTCGTTTCCGAGAGCTGATCGATAATGGTGCGGACTGCCTGATAGGTAAGATAACTTTGTAAAACTTGAGCCGTTTCTTGGGCAACTTTTTTTGGATACATGAACGTTTACCTGTCCCAATTAATCTGATATTAAGCTGTTAGCCAGTAGCATCACAGATGAGTTCCACTGGCTAACGGCCAAGGACGGATTAAAGTGTATCCACCGCTTCAAAATCGAACTTGATTTCTTTCCACAGTTCGCAGGCAACCTTTAATTCAGGAGACCAGCGAGTGGCTTCGCGGATGACATCGTTGCCTTCGCGGGCTAGGCTACGACCTTCGTTCCGCGCTTGAACGCAGGCTTCAAGCGCAACGCGGTTGGCGGTAGCGCCAGGAGCGTTCCCCCAAGGGTGACCGAGAGTACCGCCACCAAACTGCAGGCAGGAATCATCGCCAAAGATTTCTACCAAAGCAGGCATGTGCCAAACGTGAATACCGCCAGAAGCAACGGGCATCACGCCAGCCATCGAGGCCCAGTCTTGGGTGAAGAAGTTGCCCCGTGAGCGGTCTTCTTCGACAAAGTCTTCCCGCATCTGGTCTACAAAGCCCAAGGTGATGTTACGCTCACCTTCGAGCTTACCCACAACCGTACCGGAGTGAAGGTGGTCCCCTCCAGACATCCGCAGGCACTTCGCCAACACGCGGAAGTGGATACCGTGGTTCTTCTGACGGTCGATCACGGCGTGCATCGCCCGGTGAATGTGCATTAAAATCCCATTGTCGCGGCACCATCTTGCCAGCGTAGTGTTCGCTGTAAAACCACCGGTGAGATAGTCGTGCATGAGAATGGGCAGCTCGAGTTCTTTGACAAACTCAGCCCGCTTCAGCATCTCCTCGCAGGTAGGAGCGGTCACGTTGAGGTAGTGACCCTTAATTTCGTTAGTTTCTGCCTGAGCTTTATGAATGGCATCCGCCACAAACAAGAAGCGATCTCTCCAGCGCATGAAGGGCTGGGAGTTGATGTTTTCGTCATCTTTAGTGAAGTCCAAGCCCCCGCGCAGACACTCGTAAACTGCCCGACCGTAGTTTTTGGCTGATAGACCCAGTTTGGGCTTAATTGTACATCCTAGTAAAGGACGACCGTATTTATTGAGTAAATCCCGCTCAACGACAATGCCGTGAGGAGGACCTTGGAAGGTCTTCAGGTAAGCAACGGGAATCCGCAGATCCTCTAGGCGGAGAGCCTTAAGAGCCTTAAACCCGAAAACGTTACCAACGATTGAGGTCAGCATGTTGGTGACTGAACCCTCTTCAAACAGATCGAGAGGGTAGGCAACAAACATGAAGTACTGATTGTCTTCTCCGGGAACGGATTCAATATCGTAACAGCGTCCTTTATACCGATCTAAGTCTGTTAGTCCGTCGGTCCAAACTGTTGTCCAGGTTCCGGTAGAAGATTCAGCAGCGACAGCAGCTCCAGCTTCTTCAGGAGGAACGCCAGGCTGCGGCGTTACTCTAAAACAAGCCAGAATGTCTGTATCTTTTGGGGTATAGTCCGGGGTGTAGTAAGTGAGGCGATAGTCCTTTACACCTGCCTCAAACCCTGCGGATGCTTTCGATTGCACCATGTAGTTATTCCTCCATAAAAAGGCATGCCTACTCTTGAATGGCAAGAGCAATGTTAAGAGTAAATTGTCAAAGAATCTTTTGAGATGTTTGGTTTTTACAAACTACCCAAACCCAAACCAAATTACTTCTTTAGCTTTTAATTTTACCATGAGTTTTGATTATTTCTACTGCAATTCTCGCAGGAGATAATGTATAGCTAGATTGCATTTTCTTTAAAGAGATATTAACTTTTTTTATCGAAGATTAATATCTCGATTAAATCAATCGAAATTATGCATTCCCCCTCCAGAAAACCCGATCATCCCAAGCCGACAGCGTTTACCTCTACAGCTATGAGCTAGAGAACAAGCGTCGATTGCAGTCTGGTCGTAGACCAACTAGCTTCCCTGGCAGCCACCAACAAACGATTAACTAACAAACGATAGCTAGTCTAAGCCGATTCAATAGAGTGAATTAATTTAGCTAAACCTGGAAAATTATTGACCGTTGCGCTCGTTTTTTAAGGAATTCCGGTGAGGAAAAAGCGTAAGTAAAAGATTGTTGACGTAGACCTGACCGACAACTGATTTTTGAGGAGAAGCGGTTGGTGTTGCTGCGGTGGCGGTTTCTGGGGGGACAGCCTCCTCAACCAGTTCTGTTGCCACAGTATCTGTTGGAGTCGTTGTCTCGGTTTGAGAGTGCCGTTGGCGAGACGGAGCGCCGATAATGGATCTTGGCGGAATCTCTGCTGTGGTATCGATAGAAGCGTTATAAATAGTTGTTTCAGCACCGATACAGGCATGACTGCCAATTTTGGCAGTTCCAACGACGAGAACTCCAGCTCCAACAATGGCCCGGCTTTCGACTTCAATGACTCCCTGATAGGCCTGTAGAATGGCTCCTGTGCCGATACAAACGCCAGCGCCAATAATAATTTGACTGTCGGGCGCAGCCTGAAGAATTGCTCCAGGAGCGATCGCCGCGCTGGGATGAATGATGACATCTCCAACAACGATGGCATCCGGCATAGCAGGTTGTGGAGACTGCGACATAGAGACTTTAAGCTCACATACTATAGACGGAAAGATTCAGAGGCTGCTAGCAATTAAGGGTATCCCCGATGAGGACGCAGCGCCTTCTGAATCTTTTACCATCACCGTTTTAGGGTCTTTGAATAATCGTTTCAGCGACCCGTCGCTTTTGTTCTGGGTCAATGCCGAACAGGCGGACGTATTCCCCTTGGTGCTCGGCACAGCAGGCTTCTAAAATCGTGAGCACTTCCCCTTCTCTGCGGCTATCGATTGGAGCACAGCTCCGCCAAGATTTAGCTCTAAATCGACGTTTGTCGGCATGTTCCGTGCCAATTTTATACCCCTGACTCAGGAGCGAGCGCACCTGCTCCACCGTTTGCGGGCTGAGGCTCGGATCGAGCTGCTCCATTTGCTCCATTGCGCCGCTGGTGACGCTATCGTAACGAGGCGGATCGGCGACAATCGAGTGGGGTTTGTTGTCGTTAGGACGCTGAATAATCGTCTCACCGACCCGCCGTTTCTCTTGCGGATTGATGCCGAACAGACGGACGTATTCTCCTTGGTGCTCGGCACAGCAGGCTTCTAAAATGTTCAGCACTTCGCTGACGTTAGTACTGTCTATTGGAGCACAGCTTTGCCAGGACTTCACCTTAAATCGCCGTCTATCGGCATGTTCCGTGCCAATTTTATACCCCTGACTCAGGAGCGAGCGCACCTGCTCCACCGTTTGCTTGTCTAAACCACCGGTTACTTCAGCCACTTCATAGCTTGCGCCCGTGCTGCGGGTTGTGTAAGTGCGATAGTAGCTTTCGTCGACAGACTGGCGGGAGGAATGTCTTTGTCCGCGAGCTGCCGCACCGCCAGGGCGCTGAATGATGGTTTGAGTCACCCGGCGTCGCCGTTCGGGGTCAATCCCGATCAGGCGCACGTACTCCCCCTGATACTCGTTAAGCATCCCTTCGATTTGGCGAACCACGTCCCGTTCGCTGCTATCGAGAGCGGCAGCGGTGAGCCAGGACTTCGTTTTGAAGCGGCGCGGCGTGGCGTGCTCGATGCCGATGTGGTAGCCCTGCTTGAGGAGCGAACGCACCTGGGCACTCCAGTCCCTCTCGTCGCTGAGGCTGATATCGTCGTAGTGTCTCCCGTTGCTTTGACTATGGCTGGCATAGCTAGCAGGCCGCGACGAGCTTCTTTGCGGGGACTCTCCAGGGCGCTGAATAATGGTTTGGGTCACCCGGCGTCGCCGTTCGGGGTCAATCCCGATCAGGCGCACGTACTCCCCCTGATACTCGTTAAGCATCCCTTCAATTTGGCGAACCACGTCCCGTTCGCTGCTATCGAGAGCGGCAGCGGTGAGCCAGGACTTCGTTTTGAAGCGGCGCGGCGTGGCGTGCTCGATGCCGATGTGGTAGCCCTGCTTGAGGAGCGAGCGCACCTGGGCACTCCAGTCCCTCTCGTCGCTGATGGCACGGGAATGGCGTTGTGCGCCGTTGCCATTATCGGTTTGACTCGCGTAGCTGCTTCCGTAACCAGAGGTTAAGCTGCCCTGTTCAATAGCCGAATCCCCAGGGCGCTGAATAATGCTTTCTACGACTCGGCGATTGTGTCCTGGATCAATGCCAATCAGGCGAACGTATTCGCCTTGGTACTCCCGCAGCATGGCTTCAAGCTGGCTGAGCACTTCGCCTTCGCTGTTGCTGCCGAGGGCGGCGGCAGTCAGCCAGGATTTGGTTTTGAAGCGGCGGGGAGTCGCGTGTTCGATGCCGATGTTGCAGCCTTGCTTCAGGAGCGATCGCACCTGTCCGGCTATATCCCGATCTAGTACCATATCTATAGAATTTTGTTTATCTGTGCTTGCACCATTGGTTGAGCGACTGCGCTCATGCTGAATTGAAGTCATACAGGTTGAGTCTTCGGCACACTGATAGCCAGCGCGTAAAGCCTCGTTCATGGCGACGACATGACGAACGAAAGTCTGGTCTGACTCCTCTACATCTGGCAGGCGATCGGCCTGTTGCTGACTCGTGATAATGGCTCCTGACGGCACGTACTTTCCCGGGGGGATTTCTACGTCCTGGATGAGGACATGCATCATCACGATACAGTTCTCTCCAATGCGGGCATTAAAAATTGTCGAGCGAAAGCCAATAAAACAGTTTTGCCCAACGTAAGCCGGTCCGTGAACAATCGCCATGTGGGTGATACTCGCCTGCTTACCAATCCAAACCGAATACTCTTGGCCGTTATCGCCAACGACTCGCCCCTTCTCGAGTCCGTGAATGACCACTCCATCTTGAACGTTGGTGTCTTCTCCGATATAAAATGGAGCGCCTTTATCCGCCCGAATCGAGGTGCCGGGAGCGACCATAACATCGGCTGCAATGGTCACATCGCCGATGACGTTAGCAGAATGATGGACGTAAGCACTTCGATCAATGTGGGGTTCGGCTAAATCTCTCGACCAAGGAGTCGGGGGAGCCGCTACTGTGCGGACTGCCATGGGCAAATTCTCCTAATTACATTATCTCTACCGTTAATTGTTTAGGTCTGAGCATCGCCTGAGCCAATTCGTCTTGCTGCGCGATATTCGTCCTTTTTGCTATAGAGCAAACTATTGCTTACAGTGACGGTATCAATAATGGCAACGACCATAGCATCAAGAGGGCGGCGTTCGTGTCCGCCTTCCTGACGAGCCGCGCTTCCCCTGGTGACCAGCACCCACTCATTGACTCCCGCCCCAACAATATCCCCTGCCACCTCGTACTTAGGCAACGGTTGTCCCTGTTCGTCAACGAACTGCACTAGCAGCAGTTTGACTCCTGTCAGATTTTGGACCTTTTGAGTACTAACGACTGTGCCTCGGACCTTGGCAATTTGCATTGCTTCCCTTATGGTCTTCTCAACGGTTGCGGATTCACGCTTTCTCGAAATTGCTCAACCGCCTCTGTGTAGCGAATGGGCAAGACGTACTCGAGGTTTTCATGAGGACGGGCAATAATGTGGTGAGAGAGCACCTGACCACCGTTGACCCGTCGAACGTTGTCGATTCCAGCCGAGACTGAGGCCTGCACTTCAGAGACATCACCCCTAACAATCACTGTTACTCGTCCGGTGCCGATCTTCTCGTAGCCGACCAGGGTGACGCGGGCTGCTTTGACCATCGCATCCGCTGCTTCAACAACCGCTGGAAAACCTAACGTTTCTATCATTCCGACTGCAATTGACATTTTTCCTCCTAAAACTGCTGGTCACGCCGCAAATCAGCGAGACTGCTGACTACGCTAATTTGCTGGCTCTTTCTATTGGTTGAGCGAGATCTACTAGATCTAATAGGTGCGGAATTGTTCTACCTCTTCGGTATAGCGGATTGGCAAAACGTACTCCAGGTTCTCGTGGGGACGGGCAATAATGTGAGTAGAAAGCACCTCTCCTCCATTAACGCGGTTGGCCGCATCAATTCCGGCTGAGACTGAAGCCTGCACTTCAGAGACATCGCCCCTGACAATTACTGTTACTCGTCCGGTGCCGATCTTCTCGTAGCCGACCAGGGTGACACGGGCTGCTTTGACCATCGCATCCGCTGCTTCAACAACTGCTGGAAAACCCAACGTTTCTATCATTCCTACTGCGATTGGCATAGTTGTCCTCGCTCGTTCTGCTTCACTAAAAATTGATTTCAACAAACCGCCAGAAATTTTTGAGTCGATCAAAAATGGTTTCGCTAGCGGCATTGCTTTAGAGCCAGCATATTCGAGCCAAAATCGAATCCTGCTGCTCTTCAGCCGAAAAATTTCCTACTAATTTCAGAAAATCAGGAAATAAGTTTTAAACTAGCCTGACTTTGGTGACAGGAAGTCCTAATTTTGTCCATACAAAAATGGTAGGAAACCCTGTCACCTTTGACAATATAAATCATTATGATACTTTTTAATATTTAAGTTAACGAAAATTAATACTTGCTTTTTGTAGCAGCTTGTGTACAGAAATCGGCAGCTTCCACGAATTGTTCTCACTGTTTTATAATCTCTTCAATACTAAAGTCTTGAGCTCGCTGCCTCGCTCTCTCTAGATGTCGCTTGTTTACTCCTGGGAGAACTGAATGCGGAATGAGCAACAGCTAGGTAATAGTTCTCACAGCCCTCTGCTCAGAAAGCATAGACAGAGAAAAGACTTGAGCAAAGTCACTGCTCGCTGGTCCGCTGCTTTTTATCAGCGGAGTTCATTCAACCTTCGTTAGTTTGTTCCTAATGTTTAAGGACAAGTATAAGTATTATCAACTATACTGATAATTCAAACAAATTTTTTTCAGAGGACACCAACAAACTTCGACAAAATTGGCGTTTGTTTTCTTGAAAAAATCACAAATAGACATAAATCTGTAAGCAACTTTAAGCAACTTTGTAAAACTTAAGGCAGTTTGGATGGCTGACTTCTTATTAAACACGACCTGGCTGATTCCTATATATGGTCTGCTAGGCGCTATTTTGACCCTGCCCTGGTCTTTAGGCACTATTCGCCAGACGGGACCGCGACCAGCCGCCTATATCAATCTCATCCTGACCCTGATTGCCTTTATCCAAGGCTCTATTGTCTTTTCAGTAATCTGGCAGCAACCAACCCGGCAGCTTGTCTTTCACTGGCTTCAGGTTGCGGACTTGAATTTATCTCTAGCGATCGAACTTTCTCCCATTAGTTTAGGAGCCTTGGAGGTGGTTACCGGCATTAGTCTGCTGGCTCAGGTTTATGCTCTTGGCTACATGGAGAAAGACTGGTCTTTAGCTCGATTCTACGGGCTCATGGGATTTTTTGAAGCCGCGCTCGGGGGAATTGCCATTAGCGATTCTCTGCTGCTCTCCTATGCGCTTCTGGAGATGCTAACCTTATCAACCTATCTCCTGGTTGGCTTTTGGTATGCCCAACCCCTCGTGGTTACCGCAGCCAGAGATGCCTTTTTGACGAAAAGAGTCGGAGATATTATTTTGCTGATGGGGTTAGTAGCCCTATCCAGTTATGGAGCAGGGTTAACCTTCTCCCAACTCGAAGCCTGGGCAGAGACATCTCCGCTGCCAGCGGCCACGGCGGCCCTCCTGGGGCTCTCATTGGTTGCGGGTCCGACAGGAAAGTGTGCGCAGTTTCCGCTGAATCTGTGGCTAGACGAAGCGATGGAGGGACCAAACCCCGCTTCAATCATGCGAAATTCGGTGGTGGTATCGGCTGGAGCCTACGTGCTGATCAAGCTCCAGCCAGTGTTTACGCTCTCTCCTGTTTCCAGCGATGCTCTCATTATTGTTGGCACCGTTACGGCCATCGGCACCTCTTTAATAGCGATCGCCCAAATCGATCTCAAACGGGCGCTTGCTCACTCCACCAGTGCCTACTTAGGACTCGTTTTTATCGCTGTCGGCTTAGGTCAAGTTGATATTGCCTTTCTGCTGCTGTTTACCCACGCTGTCGCCAAAGCACTCCTGTTTATGAGCGTTGGCTCGATTATTCTAACCACGAACGATCAAAACGTGACAGAAATGGGAGGACTGTGGTCGCGGATGCCGGCCACCACCACGGCGTTTGTCGTTGGCGGTGCGGGACTCGTGGCGCTGGTGCCCCTGGGCATGTTTTGGACGTTAGTACGCTGGTTTAGCGGCTCTTGGGCCGTCTCCTGGTGGCTGCTGGGAGTGCTGTTGTTTGTCAATGCTCTGTGTGCATTAAACCTCACGCGCCTGTTCCGCCTCATCTTTCTCGGTCAAACAAAGCCCAAAACTCGCCGAGCGCCAGAAGTGCCCTGGCCAATGGCAGTGCCGATGGTCTCTTTAAGCATCATTACGCTGCTCGCACCCTCGGTTCCTCTCAACTGGCCTCTATGGCTGAGTCCCACGGCTCCCCTCGTCAGTAGTCAGGAGGCGGCTCAGCTAGCAATGCCCCTGCTTGTAGGGTCTGGAGTGTTAGGATGTTTCGTCGGTGCATCTCTGCGGCTCCGGCGAGCCTGGGCCAGACCGACCAAACTCTACTGGCGATTTTGGCAAGATTTACTGGCGTACGATTTCTACATCGAGCGCATCTATCGCTGGACCGTGGTCTGGGCGGTGGCGTTCTCGGCCAAAATCACGTCTTGGATCGACCGGTACTTGGTCGATGGAGCCGTCAACTTTGTCAGCTTGGCCACAATTTTCAGCGGCAATGCCCTCAAGTATAACGTTTCGGGTCAGTCCCAGTTCTATGTGCTCACGATTGTCTTAGGAGTTGGGGTGTTGCTCTGGTCAGTCCTGAATGGTCAGTGGTCGATCGTCACCAACTACTGGTCATCAGTCATTAGTCAGTGAGTGCCCTCCTCCTCGGATACAACAATCAGAATCGACACGATCATGCTCAGTGCTTTAGTTTGGATCCCTTTATTGAGTGCAGCGGTCTTGGGATTTTTCCCCAATCGCCGTTCGTCCCAAGTTCGTTCGGTTGCCCTCCTCATCGCCAGCGGCTTACTGCTCTTGACCGTCTTCTTAGGCAGTCAGTTTCAACCAACCACCGCTCAGATGCAGTTTACTGAGTACGTCCCCTGGATTGACTGGCTGGGCTTTAACTACCATTTGGGGATCGATGGTTTATCATTTCCGCTCATCTGTTTAAACAGCCTCCTGACCCTTGTAGCGGTCATTAGCAGCCCAAAAGAAATCGAACGTCCCCGATTCTATTACGCTTTACTCTTTTTGCTCAGTGCTGGAGCCGCTGGCGCGTTTCTGGCTCAGGACTTACTGCTATTTTTTCTGTTTTACGAGCTAGAAATTATTCCGCTCTATTTTCTCATTGCCATCTGGGGGGGCCAACGCCGCGGCTACGCGGCCATGAAATTCCTGCTCTACACCACCGTTTCTGGCATTTTGGTGCTGGCTTCATTTTTAGGGCTAGTCCTGGTAAGCGGAGCTGCTACCTTCGATTACGAGCCGCTGCGCTCTGCGGCTCTCCCGCTCCACACCCAACTGCTGCTGCTGGTGCCGTTACTGGTGGGGTTATTCATCAAAATTCCGATTTTTCCGTTCCACACCTGGCTACCGGATGCTCACGTTGAAGCTTCTACTCCCATCTCTGTTCTGCTGGCTGGAGTCTTGTTGAAGTTAGGCACTTACGGCTTACTGCGGTTTGGAGTGGGGTTATTTTTGGAGGCGTGGGTAACGCTAGCGCCGTGGCTAGCCGTTTTAGCCGCCGTCAGCGCTCTCTATGGAGCCTGCTGTGCGATCGCCCAGCAGGATATGAAAAAGGTCGTTGCCTATTCTTCTATCGCTCACATGGCCTATATTTTATTAGCCGCTGCGGCCAGTACGCCGCTGAGTCTAACGGCGGCAGTTTTTCAAATGGTGAGCCACGGCTTAATTTCTGCTCTCCTCTTTCTGCTCGTCGGCGTGGTTTACAACAAGACCGGTAGTCGCGATGTTCAGATACTGCGGGGTTTACTCAACCCCGAAAAAGGAATGCCCATTGTTGGGAGCCTGATGATTTTGGGAGTGATGGCCAGCGCTGGAATTCCTGGCATGGTTGGGTTTATTGCTGAGTTTTTAGTCTTTCGCGGCAGCTTTCCGATTTTTCCCATCTCTACCCTCCTGTGTCTGGTAGGAACTGGATTGACGGCAGTATACTTTTTGCTGGTCGTCAATCGCGTCTTTTTCGGTCGGCTAACTCCAGAACTCGCTCAGCTTCCCCAGGTTCCCTGGTCCGAGCACATCCCGGCTTTTGTGCTGATTGCAATTATTGTGGCTTTCGGTCTACAGCCGGACTGGATGGTGCGCTGGAGTGAAACACAAGCCACCGACTTAGTGACCAATGATTGGGAACTGACCGGCCAAGCTGAATCTCGTCCATCAGTTTTGTAAAAAAATTTCAGGCAGCAGAGAGAAAGAGCATTCTTCTAGGGGCAGTAGATTGGCTGAGTCTTTGTACAATGAAAAAATGTTTATACAAAGACGCAGCTATTGAGGCAGAAACGTTAAGCTTCCGAACATGACATCTGACTGCCAACTGTCCTAACTGATTGTTTAACGCCATCTACTGACGGAGAACTATTTCTGACGAGAAACCTGCTTCCTGCGCTTAAAGTTTAATTTAGGAAAAACATCGAATGGTCAGCATAGCGCTGCAATCCTCTAAACATCCCCTTGCTGAATATATTGCTCGTCTAGAGTCGGGAGGCGCTTTACTCAAAGATACTCCTAAAAACGTTTTAGAGGTCGTGGGGATCTTAAAAAGTTACGGCGTCGTTTTAGATGCCTACTCTACCAACTTGTGCTACATCGCTGAACACCAATTCTTAGTTCTCTTTCCGTTTTTCAAGTATTTCAACGGCTCGGTGTCTTTTCGGCAGCTTCTGCGTCACTGGTGGGGAAATCGCATCAACTACGAATACGCTGAATACTGCATGAAAACAATGTTCTGGCACGGTGGCGGCGGATTAGATGCTTACCTCGATTCTCCTGAATTTGAGTTGGTAACCGAGCAGGCCATTCGCGCACAATTGCAGAATAACTGGCTGATGCTGGGATTGCACAAAATCTTCCCCGACTTTTTGCCCGAACAGGTACGGCAACTGGCTTACTACAGCGGCTTGGGTCAGTTCTGGCGGGTGATGAGCGATCTGTTTTTGAGTTTATCGGATCGCTATGACCGAGGAGAAATTCGGTCGATTCCGGAAGTCGTTCAGCACATTTTGGATGGATTGGTAGCAGCGGCTAATCAGCCGATTACTTACCAAGTAATGATTAACGAGCGGGTCTATACATTGATTCCAGAAGCTGCTGGGCTAACGTTTCTGCCGGATACGGCGGTTCCTTATGTAGAGGCTATCTTTTTTAGAGGAACGCCTTTCCCCGGCACAGTTTCCTACAACGCCCAAGCCTATCAAATCCCTTACGATCAAAGTTTGTTTGAGTACGGCGCCTTATTTGCCGATCCGCTGCCGGTGGGGGGGGCGGGAATTCCGCCGACGTTGCTGATGCAGGATATGCGTCATTTCCTTCCCGATTATTTGCGCCAAGTTTATCAGCAGGAACTCCGGGGAGAAGATGACCTCCTGGTGAAAATTTGCGTCAGTTTTCAAAAGTCAATGTACTGCGTAACGACGGCAGCAATTCAGGGGTTGGCTCCCTATTCTTTAGACACCGAAGATTTAGAACAGCAAAAAAGCAATCGCGCTTATTTAGAAGGATGGATGAATCGGCTAGTCAGTTCGCAGATTGGAGAAGCGAATCAGTCATAAAAGCGAGTAGCTAACGGCTCAATAAGGAGTATAGTGTTAGCACATTCACCCAACATATCAATACTGGAGACGGTTCTTGGCATCATCAGCCTCAACAACAAAAATTTTGGCGGTGATTAACGGCAAGGGAGGAGTTGGCAAAACGACGACGGCAGTTAATCTGGCCGCTATTTTAGCCGAGCAACAGCAGGTTCTCTTGGTAGATGCCGACCCCCAGGGCTCTGCCACTTGGTGGGTTGAACGCAACCCTCAAGAAACGGATTTTGACCTCACCCAAGAAAGCGACTATCGGCTGTTGGCCAATCTCCAAAAGCTCAGTCAATACGATGTGGTGGTTGTTGATACGCCCCCGGCGTTAGGCTCTAAAATACTCGGGTCGATTGCGGCGACGGCGGATTATATTTTGCTGCCCACTCCCCCCTCGCCGATGGATTTGAGCGCTTTAATTGAAACCGTCCAGCAAACCGTGATGCCTCAAGGAATTGCCCATCGAGTATTGCTGACCAAAGTGGATTCTCGAAGTTTAAAAGAAGCTCAAGAAGCTCAACATACGCTTCAAGAATTAGGAATCCCGGCTTTTCGAGGCTTTATTAGAACGTATAAAGCTCATCAGCAAGCTGTTTTAGAAGGAGTGTCGGTAACAGAGTGGCGCGGCAAACACGCCCGCGAAGCCGCCACCGACTATCGCCGCGTTGTCAAAGAACTAGCACAAGACTGGAGTCAGCTATGACGAAACGAAACTTATCTGACCTGATTCGAGAAGAGGCTCACAAAGCTCCCCAGGAGAAGGAAATGGATTCTGCTAATGAGGGGGCCACTGCCGAGGAACCGCCTAGAGCTCGAGCTAAGCGAACGACTAAAGCACAGCTAGAAGAGATGGTGGCGGAGCTGACAGAGACACTGGCAGCAGCTAATCAGCAGGCTGACACGCTGCAAAAACAGGTAAATGCTCTTGAAAAAACCTTACAGGAACAAAAAATTTGGGGACAAACTCTTCAACAGCAACTACAAGAAGCAAGTTCTGTCCAGGAGAAGCTAAACGAGCAAAAATTGGTGAATCAGAATCTGCAACAGGAATTGCAGCAAACTCGCGCCCGCAACTCCGAGCTGGAGAAGCAGGAGCAGCTCGTCCACAAGCTTCGAGCTGAAGTCACTGAACTACAACAGCAGCGCAAAAAAAATCAAGAGGAGTTACAGCAGATGCGTACCCGTGATGCGGAGTTAGAGCACCAGCAGGCGCAAGCAGCTCTCCCCCAGCAAACGCCGTCACAGGAACCAGAACCGCCAGTGAAGCTCAGCCGAGTTGTTTACGGACTGCGCCACAGACCGCTTGGCCGCAGTAATTCTCAATCGTTGTCGGATCAAGACCTCGGCTGGTTCGATTAATCACCAGGAAGCAGGCAACCTGAAGGGCTTGCTTCTAGCTGGGCTTCAATCTCAGTCGGCGGCGATCGCGCTAACATTTCTTAATGTAGCTTTCCCCAGCAAGTTTTATGGACTCTCTTCTGACAGAGGTCATGCTCGCGCATCCCCGTCAGTCTCTGGGCAAATTTCAGCTCGACTGGATGCCCCAACCCGGTCACTATCTAGACATTTACGACCAAACCTACCTTGTCCTCGAGCGTCACCATCACTATCAATACAGAGCAGGCCAGTATTGTCTGCACAAAATTTCTCTGCACGTGCAGTCAGCCACGCGACCAAGCGAAAAAAGCCTGCTCAACGGTCGCTGGGTCGTCGGAGAGGCGACCTGTCGCTTCAATGCTCACTCAGAAATGCTGCGCTGCGCCGTCAACCCCGAGGGCCCTTGCCAGGGCTGTCGCTTCTACGAAGCTTCCTAGCTCAATCGCTCTCCTAAAGACAGACGCATCCCGTTAGCAAAATCCCAGCCCGACTGAGGACGTTTTCCAGAGGGCTGAACTTCTCGCAGCAGCAGCGTTCCTGCCCCAGTTTGAACCAAAAATCCAAGTTTTTTAACGGTCTGAACAACGGTTCCGGGATGCTCAGGGGATGAACTATTCCTGTAGCGTAGTTCTGGCGGAAGCTGCGGCCAATATTTCTCTCCTAAAGGCACGGTTGACAAAACTTTTAACGGCTGATTTCTAAAGGACGTAACGCAGTTGGGGAAAAAGCCCCGGATGTGATTGTGTAGCTCGATGGCCGAACGCGACCAGTCTAGTCTGTAATCTGCTTTCTGAATTAGAGGAGCATAGGTCGCCTGGGAGTCGTCTTGGGGAATCGGTTTCACCTCTTGACGCTTCAGCTTGAGCAGCGTTTCTATCAGTAAATCTGCTCCCATAGCTGATAACCTGACCGCAAGCTGATGGGCATTCTCTAAAAGACCAATAGGCGTAGTGGCTTTAAGCAGCATCAGACCCGTATCCATGCCCCGGTCCATCTGCATCGTGGTGATTCCCGTTTCTGAATCTCCATTGTACAAGCTCCACTGAATCGGAGCTGCTCCGCGGTATTTGGGCAGGATAGAGCCGTGAACATTAATACAGCCAAGCGCCGGAATTGCTAAAATTTTTGCGGAGAGAATTTGTCCGTAGGCAACGACAACAAAAGCATCCGCCCCCGCCTCGAGTTTAGTGATGGTTTCGCTATCCTGCTTAATGCGCGGCGGCTGCCATACCGGAATCTGATGAGCGAGCGCAACTTTCTTCACCGCAGACGGTGTGGTTTGCTTGCCTCGCCCCCGTCGTTTGTCGGGCTGAGTCACAACCGCCGCCACCTCAAACTCTGGATGCGCCAGCAGACGCTCTAGAGTTGGGACAGCAAATTGAGGAGTGCCAAAAAAAACGATCTTCATGAATTTATGGAACCACCAAAACCGGACAGGGCGATAGATTAATCACTCGATGGGTGATGCTATCCTCGGCTCCTTCCTCCGTTAAACCCAACCCTCGACAGCCCATCACAATGAGGTTCGCGTCAATCTCGTCAGCAACATCGCAAATCGTAAACGAAGGCATGCCTTCTCGCTCAATGACTTCTGCTTGAATTCCTTTTTCAGTAAAGAGAGCTTGAGCTTCTGCTAGCAGCTTAGCAACGGCTGTCGTGGAACTCATGACGCCAGGATCAGTGGACTCTTGTTTGGGTGGCTCTACCACCGATAACAGCACCAGGCGACTGTCATATCTCGTAACAAGATCGACAACCGTATCTACGGCTTCGCGGGCTTCTCGGCTTTGGTCAATTGAAAACAGAACTGTTTTAAACATTCTCTTTCCCTCCGGTACACTCACTCCGGTACAATCGGCATAGAAACAATCGCGCCCTCATTTATTTAATCATCAGGGTGAATTAAACCATCAGTTTACTGATTGAAGCTTTGAGACCACAAACGCAATTAGGAGGAAATTGGCTGTGCCCAAAAAAACTGTAGCAAATTTATCGGAATCCGACCTATCCGGAAAGCGTGTTTTAGTACGGGCCGATTTCAATGTGCCGTTAGACGATGGCGGTCAGATTTCTGACGATACCCGCATTCGGGCGGCACTGCCAACCATTCAAGATTTAGTTAAAAAAGGGGCCAAGGTTATTCTCTGTAGCCACATGGGTCGTCCAAAAGGACAGGTTAAAGATAATCTCCGTTTAGCCCCCGTTGCCAAGCGCCTTTCAGAGTTACTGGGGCAAGAGGTGAAGATGTGTGACGACTGCGTGGGAGAGTCGGTCACCGCGACCATCAATCAGATGAACAATGGAGATATCGCGCTCCTCGAAAATCTGCGTTTCCACGCCGAAGAGGAAAGTAACGATGCCGAGTTTGCCAAGCAGCTAGCCGCTAATGCAGATTTATACGTCAACGACGCTTTTGGTACGGCTCACCGCGCTCACGCTTCCACTGAAGGCGTGACTCACCACCTCAGTCCTGCTGTTGGCGGATACTTAATTGAGAAGGAACTAAACTATCTTCAGAACGCCGTCGAGAACCCTCAGCCTCCTCTAGCATCGATTATCGGTGGCTCTAAAGTTTCCAGCAAAATTGGCGTGATTGAAACTTTGCTTGAAAAATGCGACAAGCTCCTCATCGGCGGCGGCATGATTTTCACCTTCTATAAAGCTCGCGGGATTAACGTTGGCAAATCTTTGGTTGAAGAAGACAAGCTAGAGCTGGCAAAATCCTTAGAAGCGAAGGCAAAGGAGCAAGGAGTCGAGCTTCTGCTACCTACTGATGTTGTCGTCGCCGATAACTTTTCCGCTGACGCGAACTCTCAAACCGTGAGCGTCGAAAATATTCCCGATGGCTGGATGGGTTTAGATATTGGTCCTGATTCTATTAAAGTATTCCAGGACGCTTTATCGGACTGTAAAACCGTGATTTGGAACGGACCGATGGGCGTGTTTGAGTTCGACCAGTTTGCCAAGGGAACGGAAGCCATTGCCCGCACGTTGGCTGAATTAACCGGAAAAGGCGCAACTACCATCATTGGCGGTGGTGATTCGGTCGCGGCGGTGGAGAAAGTAGGCGTGGCGAATCAGATGAGCCACATTTCCACTGGCGGCGGTGCTAGCCTAGAACTGCTCGAAGGAAAAGAGCTGCCGGGAATCGTGGCTCTTGATGAAGCGTAGATCTACGTCCCTCCGCGACGGGGAAGGGGGAAAGGGAAAAATGTCCCTCCGGGACGGGTAAAGGGACATTAGTCGCTCCGCGACGGGAAAAGCGAATGCGATAGCGCCGTTGTTGGACGGCGGGTTGCGCTCGCGCACCAAGCAGAACATAGGATTAAGAAACAAACTGTTTCATTACTCCTTTCCCCCTTCCCCTTTGCCCTTTGCCCGCAGCTTCGCTGCTTTTTTCCCTTTCCCCGCGCCTGCAGCGCTGCTGCTACTGCACAAAACGTCTAACGCCGCTTCAACACTGCTAGCAGATAAATCAGCAAGCTTGAGTTTCTTTTCTGGGTGTTGAAACGTTTGGCGCATCGACCGCGAATAGGCAGGATCATAGTGGCTTTCTAATAAATCTGCGACCAAAGCGTACCATTTGCCTTCATCAATCAGCCTCAACCACTCGTTCAGCTTGCAACCACCGTAGCGAGACTTGAGCTGCTGTAGCTGAGTTTTAAGCAGATGAGGATAGTTGACTAAATGAGGATATTCCTGCAACAGGAACTCCACCCTTTCTCGCTGAGCAAGCTGCACTTCTATACATTGTGCCTGCTTCATTTTGTCCCAGAGAGTTGGAGGTAAATGAACATCACCAATTTTGTTGCTCTCCGACTCTACCCATACTGTCTGATTCTCCTCGAAGGACTGTAGCTGTTGCAGCAGTAGAGATTCAAATCGCTTTTGCGAGGGCTGCGGCTCTAGCTTGTCGTCCCAGGCTTGACCTAACAAAGAACCGCGATGGTTGGCTAATCCTTCCAAATCAAGAACCTGCACTCCTCGCTGAGCTAACCGCTGGAGGATATGGGTTTTCCCCGTCCCCGTTAAACCGCACAGCACTTGGTAAGTAAAGCGCTGAGGCAGTTGAGACAGTTGCTCGCGGACGTATGCACGATAGGTTTTATAGCCGCCTTCTAGCACCGTTACCTGCCAGCCAATTTGAGTGAGCACGAGGGCGAAACTATGAGAACGCTGTCCGCCTCGCCAGCAATAAACGAGCGGCGAGTAGCTCTTATCTTTCGTTGCTAAGTAAGTGCTGAGGTGTTGAGCAATATTTTGAGAGACAATAGAGGCTCCTAGTTTACGGGCTTCAAAGGGGGACTGTTTGTAGAGCGTCCCCACTTTGGCTCGTTCTTCGTTGTCGAGCACTGGCAAGTTAACTGCCCCAGGAATACGATCTTCTGTGAATTCTCCAGGCGATCGCACGTCAATAATTTCGCTATATTCTGATAGAGGAAAGGTGGTGTAAATAGGCGATCGCCCTGCTGATTTGGTACGCCCCATAAATTGACTTAGTAATCTCAGATTGAGCAGTGTTAGCGTAAATTACGCCAATTTAATATTCTACAACCCACTCCAACGTGGTGCTAGCCTGCTATTCACTAGCATTTAGAATAATTCTGATTCCAAAAACTCTTGAACTGTCAGGATCGGTATGTCTCGAAATGGATTTAACACTAACAAGGCTTAGTTCAACAGATCTATGCCTATGTAGGCGACCGCAGCCGAGAGAGCGCCAAGCGGTTGTGGGCTTCACTACCAAAAGTCTATCGGCAGTGCGCTGTGATTTATACAGACGACTGGGAAGCTTATCAAGGGGATTTGCCCCGCAAGCGACATCAAGTGGTCAACAAAGATAGCGGCAGGACGAGTTATATAGAACGGTTCAACTGCACTCTCAGGCAGCGCGTGTCACGGTTTGTCCGGCGCAGTTTGGCGTTTTCAAAGAGTGTGACAAACCACATTGGCTTGCTGTGGAACTTTATTCACCACTACAATGCATCATTACCTGTTCAACACTACCATAAAATGCTTTCAACCGCTAAAGCTGCAAGTATATTGCTGTTGCGGATTTAACTGCATGTGTACCGTATCCTCAATATTCTTATTTTTATAGGGGAAAGGCTTATGCTTCTCCACATCAAGCCCTAAGAATGGCTTGAGTTTGGCATAGCCATCTCCTTCAAAGACATTCAACCGCAGAATTTCTTCGTCTGGATGAGCCTCAAGGTACTCTTGAACTCTACATGTATGCTCGTTGTAAATTTCTCGAAATCTCTCCTCGCTGAAGTATGGTTGCCCAAAACGGAGTTCACGCCCCCGTCGCAGTGGCTCACCATCATAGATGATCTCGTCAGCTGATAAGTCTGGAGCAAATTGTCTTGAACAGGAATCTAGCCAGGATGAAATTTCACGTTCGGTGCAGATCAGTTTGGCATCCGGGAACTAAGCTTTAAGCTTTTTGAAGTCTAAAAGCCCAAAGATTTCAGCAACCACATCAGCTTGCTCTAGAGTTGCTTTTTGAATCTCATCGTCTTCAAATGCAAGACGGTGCGGGCAATGAATTATATTGCTGTATCCACATTCACTGAGAGCTGCACAAAGGCTCGTCGTCCCAGTTTTTGGCAACCCAATGCAAATTACTAGAGGTCTCTGTCTCATCCTTCCGCCTTGCGTGATACAAATGTATTGAAATAATACCATTTACCGAAAGTAGTGAGATAGTTCTCCTAACTAACAAAGAGTTGGCTCTTAAAAGGGAAAGGCTTATAGAAATCCTATATTTTCGAGACACCGGAAGATTGTCGGCAATGGAAGGAGAACCCGGATGATTCTCCGTCGAACCGAAAACCCGTTCAGCGGGAACCCCGTTCGACGGTAAACCTGACCGACGGCAAAACCGACTGTCGGGAACCTCGTCCGTCGAGAAACACGCCGCTAATAAATAATGATCTAGAAATAATAAATGATTTAAATAATCCCCCTCTTACTCCCCCAAGGGAGTAGGAAGAGAGAGGGGAAGAAAATCAGCAAATCAAGCTGGAAGAAGAATCAGGTCAAACAGCTCTAGCTCCTGATGAACTTGAGGGCAGTTTAAACTCCCTACCTCACAAACCGGATTGCTCTGGCTGCTTGGAAGAAAAGTTCAATCCGAGTGAGGACAGATCTTCCGCCCCGCCGCCGTGCAACGTTAAGAAACACAAAGCAGGTCAGTCAACAGTCATCGGTCAACAGTCATCAAGCAAACGGCTAGGGGAAAATAGCCCAGTTTCTACCGGAAAAAGCTCGTCACCACTGATTACTGCTAACTGTTCCTTGACGACTGAAGCTGTTCGTCCTCCTGAAGAACGCAAGTCCAGGCAGCAGCGACAATTCGATTGGGTTCCTGATGGACCTTGGTTAGTTGATGGCAAACTCGATCCCAACTTTGTAGACTGGCAAGCTCGTGACTGGATCAAAGCTTATGGTGGCGACATCCACAAAAAGCGCAGTGATGTTTTACGCCACTTCAAAAAGGACGCAGCAAACTTAGCTATAGCTTGGGAACAGTACCGATCGGAGCAATACCATCGTTACTCTAACGCAGCTTTGCGAGTGCAGAGTGGGATGCCAATTCAGGCGGAAGAACAGCAGCAGTTATTAGCTTATGCGAGGGCGATAACTGAGGGGCTACCGGAAGAGATGAGTGCGACCGCTGTAGGACAGAGTGAGCGAGTTGGCTTTGGGTCTAAAGGTATGGCGATGCCTGTGTTACCGGCGAAAGTGATTGCTTTTCCTGGAAGCTCAAAGCTTGATGTGATCGCTTCTAGCCATCAGGAAATGCTTACTGTTGGTGCTACAGCTAATTCCTCTTTTCAAGTAGCTCCTGTCCTATCTGAAGGTAGTTCCAGCTCATTATCTTTGCCCACTGATAGCTATGGCTTTGCAGAAAACCCCGATGCCTATAAAGAGTGGAAACCGCAGCCAGTCGAAAGAGAGCAAGTCACACCACAACAGTTCAAGGAGAAGCTTGCGGAGTTGGCGCAGAAGCTGTCGATGTACAAGTCAAAAGACGAGCTGAAACGATAATACAGTGACAAGTTTAGCATCAACTTGGTACTATAGAGTGGTACTGTAAAAGTATGAACAAGAAGCACCGCAAAATCTATGACGCAATTTTTGCTGAGCCAATTCGCCGCAATGTTGACTGGAGTGATGTGGTGGTTCTAGTAAAAGGATTGGGAGGAGAGGTACTTCAGGGGTCTGGTTCGAGAGTCAGATTTGATCTGAATGGCGTTTCGCTCAATATTCATTCCCCTCATCCGCAAAAGGAGCTAAAACGATACCAGGTTAAAGCTGTTAGAGATTTTCTAGATAACGCAGGAGTAGAGGGATGAAGTACAAAGATTATGAAGCGAGAATTGAATACGATGACGAGGATAGTTTGTTTGTTGGCCGGGTGCTCAACACTCGCGACGTGATTGCTTTTGACGGAACATCGGTGGAGGAACTAGAGCAGTCTTTTCACAACGCCGTTGATGAATATGTAAAAGATTGCCAAAGAATGGGAAAAAAACCTGAGAAGCCGTATTCTGGGAGATTTAACCTGCGGATTGCGCCAACGTTACATCGGCAAGCAGCGGCTCAAGCTGAAAAGGAAGGGATTAGCTTGAATGCGCTAGTCGAGCGAGCACTGCAATCCATCCTCTGAACCTAGAAGCACGAAGAGCGCGATCGCCTGGGAGCAGTACCGCAGCGAGCAGCACCCCTGCTACTCAAATGACGCAGCCGCAGAAATCAGAGCGTGAGCCAAAGAACGAACTTAAGAAGTTAAATCAGTGGTTGGCTGATCCGATACTCAGGACTGAGGTGATGGCGAGAGTGGTGAAGGGCGATCGCTACAGTTTAGAGTTTGACGAGCACGGTCAGGCGAAGAAGGTGGTGGGGTGTCAAGATAGAGTGATGTAGATTCTTCTACCTTTTACCACCTCAAACACTTGTACAGCAACTACTATCATAACAATCAGGCTGAGGCAATGCCGTCAGAGCTAAGTTGGGTTGGGGAAAAAGCAGAAGCTAGCTCTAGCCTCTCATGTTTCACTACCCTTTTTTCCAAAGTTCCCTCACTCATTGCCTTTCACTTACTTCTGTCAGGCAGCCAGGATCGCTACACCAGAGAAGCCTCCGCACCATTTAACGGTTTCTCCACAACAGAGCCATCGGGAGCTTCTAGCACAAAGCCAGCGTCTCGGATCATCTCTAAATCCTTCTGAGCCGCTTGTCCGGCGGTGGTGAGGTAGTTGCCGATGAAGATAGAATTAGCCGGATACAGCCCCAGAGGTTGCAGCGATCGCAAATGAAGTTCTCTTCCTCCAGCAATACGAATCTCCTGGGTGGGCAGCAGGAAACGGAACAGGCAAAGTATACGCAAGCAGCGACGCGGGTTCAGTTCATGCATTCCCGCTAAAGGAGTTCCTGTAATTGGATGGAGAAAGTTCACCGGAACGCTGGTAACATTGAGTTCGCGTAAAGCCAGCACGAGGTCGATAATATCTTCGTCCGATTCTCCCATACCGAGAATACCGCCGGAACAGGTCGTAATGCCTGCTGCTTTGACGTTCTTAACGGTTGCCGCTCGATCTTGAAAGGTATGAGTGGTGCAAATATTGGCGTGATGAGCTTCTGAGGTGTTGAGGTTATGATTGACCCGATCGACTCCCGCTGCTGCTAAGCGCTGGGTTTGCTCAGCGCTTAGTAATCCCAAGCTACAGCAAACTTTGAGGGGATATTGACTTTTGACCTCCCGGACTGCCTCTAAAATTTTAGAAAAGACGGCTTCGTTGGGCGAACGACCAGAAATAGCAAAGCAGAACGTCCCCGCCTTAAACTCGGCAGCACGAGCCGCCGCATCTAGAAACTGTGCTTTGGCTACCAGCGGATACTTTTCAATCTGTGCTGTCGAAATTTTAGACTGGGAGCAATAGTGGCAGTCCTCCGGACACAAACCGCTTTGAGCATTGATCAGGAAGTGGAGCCGGACACGGTTTCCCCAGGCTTGATGACGGACTCGGTACGCTGCCGCCAGTTGCTCTAGCAGCACCGTATCCGGGGCGCGAAGAGTGGCCAAGGCTTGTTCGCGGGAGATTTGTTTGCCAGCTAGAGCACAATCGGCTAAAGCATTCCAGTTAATCATAGAGTCGCTCGTTTTCTTCTTTACTACTGTACTGGCGATCACCCCCTCTCATTGCTAAAGATTTTTCAACCTATCAGTTACAGCAGTTTGCAGCTAAATAGGGGACAATCTCTAGTATTGTAAAAATAAGTTGCCAGATGAAGCCTTATTCCTTAGATTTGCGAGAAAAGATAATTGATGCCGTAGAAAAAGGTGATAGCTCGATCAGAAAAGTTGCA
>JBHJGN010000052.1:0-26750 GCA_050331735.1 Cyanophyceae cyanobacterium | reverse complement strand
AGGTTCAGGATAGATGCGGACTTTCTGAGTGACTCTAATCACACTTACCATTATATACTAAAACGGTAAGTCGTAGCGTCGCTGTCCATCCCCTCCTTACTGCTTTGAAGAAGGGGATTTCCGCGACCTCTTGTTAAGTTTTTGCCAATATGAAAACGCCAGTTACAATCATGACGCTACCAGCAGTAACATTCATGGCTCTCCTCGCCCGAGAGCTTTTAAAAAGAAACCTCGCTCGATCTGCTAAATAGGCATAGCCGAGCTTTACTCCGCCTACAGCGACAGTAGAGACTGCCATGACGATACCAAGGTCGAGAAGAGATACATTAGCCATATCAAGAAATGCTGGGAAAAAACTGAGATAAAACAAAATTGCTTTTTGATCGCCCAAAGTGATTAGGAGTCCGCTCAAAAAGTTAGACAACCAAGATGATTCTTGAAGCCCTTTAATCTCTATAGTCCTTGACTGAGACCGACAGAGCTTTATTCCTAACCAAATTAGATAAGCACACCCACAATATTTCACTAGGATAAACAGACTATCCATCGCGGCAATCGTTGATAAGCCGTAAATAGCTGCGACTATAAATATAAAATCGCCAATGACGATGCCGACGACTGTGGCAAGACCCTGAGTAAATCCAGAGGCAACTGATCTGGCAATGACAGCCATGACACTCGGACTAGGGATAATAGCCAGAACAAACATGGCTCCGAACAAGGCCATAATACTGCTCAATGTCATACTACTCTGCATCGGATTGGCTATCTATTCCACTCAAGCAGACTAACCCTAGCCTATGCGCTCTCAAACGGACTTATAGCAGTTCTCACTTCAATGAGGTACAGTTTTACATTGTAGTTTTTTGTTGATTGTTCATGGTTGATGGTTCTTCGCATACTTCCTGATGTACCTTACCAGTTCAAGAAACGCTATAGTTGGTTCTCCTCAGTAAGGTTCCGCCAATCCCTGCTACCGTTGTATCAAAGGTGGTAGAGTTGAACGGAAATGCAAACGCAAGAAACAGCTAAGCTGGCGGAGGCGATCGCCAAAAGTCAAAATTATTTACTGTCGCGACAATATCCTGATGGGTACTGGTGGGCAGAACTAGAAGCAAACGTCACCATGACGGCAGAAGTGGTGTTGCTGCACAAGATTTGGGGAACCGATTCAGACCGTCCCCTGAACAAAGCCGAGGCGTATCTGCGATCGCAGCAGCGCGAACATGGCGGTTGGGAGCTTTTTTATGGCGATGGGGGCGAACTGAGTACTTCAGTAGAAGCGTATATGGCGTTGAGGCTGCTAGGAGTGCCAACGAGCGATCCAGCATTAGTGCGAGCCAGAAAATTTATTCTCGAACGCGGCGGCATTAGCCAAACCCGGATTTTTACTAAGTTTCACCTCGCGCTGATTGGCTGCTACTCGTGGCGAGGGATTCCCTCGATTCCTCCCTGGATTATGCTCCTGCCCGAACATTTTCCAGTGACTATCTATGAAATGTCGAGTTGGGCCAGAGGCAGTACTGTCCCCCTCCTAATTGTGTTTGACTGCCAGCCCGTTTTTCCCACCAGTCCGGCTGTGACTTTAGATGAACTGTACGCCGAAGGCATTGAAAATGCTCGATTTGAGCTACCGCGCAGCAATGACTGGACAGATATCTTTATCGGGCTAGATCAGGTGTTTAAGTGGTCAGAGGAGTTTAACTTAGTTCCCTGGCGTGAAGAGAGTCTTCAGGCGGCAGAACGATGGATACTTCAGCGACAAGAAGCCTCGGGAGATTGGGGAGGCATTATTCCCGCCATGCTGAACTCGCTGCTGGCGCTGCGGACTCTCAGCTACAGCGTTAACGATCCGATCGTGCAGCGCGGACTCGCAGCAGTCGATCGCTTTGCCATTGAAACGGAAACGACCTATCGAGTGCAGCCCTGCGTTTCTCCGGTGTGGGATACCGCTTGGGCAATGAGAGCACTCGCTGTATCAGGACTCGATCCAGCGCATCCGGCGTTGGTCCGTGGGGGTGAATGGCTGCTGAATCAGCAGATTCTCGACTACGGAGATTGGGCAGTCAAAAATCAGCAGGGTAAGCCAGGAGGCTGGGCGTTTGAATTTGTCAATCGCTTCTATCCAGATGTAGACGATTCTGCGGTGGTGGTAATGGCGCTGGCGGGGATCGAGTTGCCCAACGAGCCACTGAAACAGCGAGTGATCGCCCGCTGCGCTCAGTGGATTGCATCCATGCAATGTGGAGGCGGAGGATGGGCGGCATTTGATGTGGATAACGATCAAGACTGGATTAACGCTCTACCCTATGCCGACTTGAAAGCAATGATCGATCCCAACACGGCGGATGTGACGGCGCGGGTACTAGAAATGGTCGCAGATGGCGCAGAGATAGAGCGTGGGCGGGTTGAGAGGGCGATCGCTTATTTAACCCAAGAACAAGAAGCAGACGGCAGTTGGTTTGGGCGCTGGGGGGTTAACTATATTTATGGAACGAGCGGCGCTCTGTCTGCTTTAGCTAAAATAGCTCCTCAAATGAGCAAGCATGCCATTCAAAAAGGAGCTGCTTGGCTCGTCGGTTGTCAGAACCCGGATGGAGGCTGGGGCGAAACCTGCCGCAGCTACAACGATCCCTCCTTAAAAGGACAGGGAACCAGTACTGCTTCTCAAACAGCTTGGGCGCTGATTGCTTTGCTGGCGGCAAGGAAGGCGGCAAAGGTTCCACCGCCAACGATTGAGCGAGGCATTAAATACCTGCTCGCCACTCAGCATTCTGATGGAACCTGGAATGAATCTGAATTTACAGGCACTGGCTTTCCCGGACACTTTTATTTAAAATATCACCTCTACCAGCAGTACTTTCCCTTACTGGCACTGAGTCAATACGTACAGCAGTTATCAGTGACCAGTAAACAATGAGCAATCAACAATCAACAATCAACAATTTACTCCTAGTATTAGTTTGGATTGTCGTTGGGGCTGGATTGCGCTTGACGAATCTGGAGTTGAAGCCTCCGTGGGCAGATGAATGGGCTACCATCGTGTTTAGCTTGGGCCATAGCTTTCGTTCGGTTCCTCTTAATGAAATGATTTCAGTGGAGGCGTTGTTGCAGCCGCTTCAGCTTGACGGGACGACTCAGGCGGGAGACGTGGTGGAACATTTAATGACGGAGAGTACCCATCCGCCACTCTATTTTGTGCTCACTCACTGGTGGCTGAAGCTAACATCCGAGCCAGGACTGGTTTCGGTTTGGGCTGTGCGATCGCTGAGCGCCTTGTTCGGGGTAGCGGCAATTCCGGCGATGTTTGGGTTGGGGTGGCTGGCGGGGCGATCGCTATTTGTCGGTCAAATCTCGGCGGCGCTGATGGCGGTTTCTCCCTACGGGATTTATCTAGCCCAAGAAGCGCGTCACTATACGCTAGCCATCCTGTGGATTATTGCATCTCTGTGTTGCTTAATCGTAGCCATTCGGCACGTTCGGCAGCATTCTCCACCTCCTATTTTGGTCATCGCTGCGTGGGTAATTGTGAATAGTTTGGGCGTGGCTACCCACTATTTTTTTGCTCTAACGTTGAGTGGCGAAATAGTTGTTCTGCTGGGGTTCTGGCTTCAGGATATTCAAAAAAGACTGACTCGGTACTGGTTAAGAATTTATGCGGCTGTTGTCGGAACATTCATCGGTAGTGCGGTATGGCTATCGGCTTGGCGCAGTATTCCCGACAATGATTTGACGCAGTGGATCTATCACGGCAATCCGCTGGGCAGTGAATTTTTTGAACCGATTGGTAGGCTATGCGCCTGGATTGTCACGATGCTGTTTCTGCTGCCGGTAGAAGGAACGCCGCTGCTGCTTACGATTATTTCTAGCGTAGTGATTCTCTGTCTGCTGCTCTGGCTGTGTCCCCTGATTGTTGCTAGCTGGCAACGGCAAATGCAGCAGCCGTCCTCTCGTTTGACCCTACAAATTCTAGGGGGATTTGTGATTGGGGTGCTCGCTCAATTTCTCCTCATTACTTACACGATCGGGACAGACTTAACCTTGGCCGCTCGCTACCAGTTCATTTATTTTCCCGCGTTTCTAGTCTTAATCGGACTTGTGCTGGCAGATAGCTGGCAGTCTCAGAAAACCTCTGTCAAATCAGCCTGGTTTTTGTCTAGAGGCAAGCGAGTCCTGAGCGTTACTTTACTTGCTAGCTTCATCAGTGGAGTTATTGTCATCTATAATCTTGGTTATCAAAAAGCCGATCGCCCAGATTTAGTGGCTCCTCTGATGCTGGAGGCGCAGCGCTCTGAGTCTGATATTTCGGTGCTCATTGCGACGGTGCATAAAACCCACGAACAAACCGGAGAAATGATCGGTCTTGCCTGGGAGTTGCAGAGGCGCTCTCAGTCTTTAGAAAACTTCCGGTTTCTGTTGGCGCATCAGTCTTCTGATGAACAAGTGATCGCACAAACGCTGTATCGAGCGATCGCGGAACTGCCTCGTCCTTTTCAGCTTTGGATCGTTAATTTTGCCGCTTCATCCGACTTAAAAGGGCAAAACTGCCTGGTGGAATCCGACTTTAAGGGCAAGGTTTCTGGCTATCAGTATCGCTTGTACGACTGTCTGCGATCGCAGTAATGTTGGTATGAAAGTTTACTGTTGTCTTCTTTAGCAATAAACAGGCTAGATCGTCCTGGGGACAAATATAAATCGTGTTTAAACACAATACAATAGACAAGCCGTTTCTGTTTTTCCTGACTCCATCGCGTTTCCACAATGGTACTAGTGCTTCCTCACATTCATCATTTTTCTCTGTTTATTGCAGCTAGCCTGGCCTTAATTGTCGTTCCTGGTCCTGATTCCATTTACGTTATCAGTCGCAGTATTGCTCAAGGTCGCCAAGCCGGACTGCTGTCTTCTTGGGGAACCTCTACAGGAGCTTTTATGCATACTATCGCCGCCGCGCTAGGGCTGTCGGCTATTCTCGCGACTTCAGCTTATGCCTTCACGATGGTTAAATCTATCGGGGCGATTTACTTAATTTATTTAGGAGTTAAAACCTTTTTTGCTCAAACTCACCTAGGGGAACTGGAGATCAACCAGGAAAAAGATACGAGCAGTTGGGCAATTTTTGGACAAGGAATTTTAGTAGATCTTCTCAATCCCAAATCAGCTATTTTTTTCCTGGCCTTTTTGCCTCAGTTTATCGACCCGGCTATTCCATCGAAAGCGGTGACGTTTGTTTCTCTCGGGACCAGCTTCATTTTCATGGCCTTAGCTTGGGACTTGATTTTGATTATGAGCAGTACCTCGATTGCCCACCATCTGCACCAAAATGGTTCTTTAGGCAGGCAGTTAAATCGGCTCACCGGAATTGTTTTTATTGGCTTAGGACTTAGGTTAGCAACTGAAAAGCTTTAGTAACTTGAATGCTGATAGAGCTTTGAAAGAGCGGTTGGTGCTTTTTCCAAAGTTTGGCTGATCGAGCTATTTTGTTCGTTGATGACGCTCATCCCGCCGAACATGCTGAACGAGAATTGTCATTGCCTTGCGAGTATCCGCCTTTTGAGTAGCATTAAGAGGCACGAACGGCGGACAATGTTGCGGGTTTAAATATCCTAAAGCGAGAGCAAGCTGCCTGCGGTTCCAGGCATCAACGCAGTCAATATGGGTTACTCCAATAATCATGGGAATTGCTACTTGTTCGTTCATAAACTGGAGAATGCGACGGGCTTCCAGAAACTGTTGCGGTCTATTGGCGGCAACGAGCAAAATGTAGCCCCGCGCTTTTTGAATCAACATCTCCCACATAAAGCTAAACCGAACTTGCCCAGGAGTTCCGTAAAGATGAATAATCAGGTTAGGCTCTAATTTAAAATCGCCAAAATCTAAAGCGACGGTGGTTCTTCTTTTCTGCTGAGCCACTTCGTCTGTCGGTCGCTTCTCGGTATCTACTACGTCTTGACAAATCGAGCGAATTAAAGTGGTTTTGCCAGCACCCGTCGGTCCAGTTACAACCAAGCGCATTACTTCCATAGGAAACTAGGGGGCTATTCAAAGAGTATTGCGGTTGAGAAGAATTCTGCTAGTGCTGCTCAAACCGCCGGAAGAGGCTCCGGCTGCTTTAAGCAAGCTCAACCCGTTGGCGCAGCAGGGCAGCAGCATCGATGACAGGAAGCCGCTCACCGTTGGCTAGGGTGGTATAGCCACGGCAGTAATCAGAGGAGACCCCGTTGTTAAAAGGCATCACGAGTAGCTCTGTCTCTGAGATTAGAGACTCAATTTCTGACTCTAGCGCCATAAGCTGTTCCTGCCGGAGGACGAGAATTAAAACTGACTGGCGCTGAGAGTCTCTTTCAGGGTTAGAGGATGGAACAATTGTCTGCTCCTGGTTTTTAAGAGGAGGTCGCCTCCCGTTTGGGGATGCTCTAATACTTCCTGCTGACTGGGGTAAGCGATTGAACTCCCAGGGCGGAGTCACTGACATTACAGCCTCTGCTGGCAGAATCAAGTCAGGCAATAGCTGAGCGAGTTGATAGACGGGAATAACTTGCTGCCGCCAGTGCAAAAACTGCTGCTCTCCAAATTGCACAAATTCAGCCTTGGTCAGATGCTCTTCGATGCAGGTGTAGGGGAGGGTAAAAATAGTCGAAGCGGTTCTCCAAACGAAGAGTTCCGTAATTTTTAGCGTGCTCAAGGCTGGCTCGGGAGGTTGCTTGCTCCTCAAATCTGCTTCCGAGTCGGTGGGCTTGAGTCGCTCAGGAACAACTTCTGTCTCTTCTGAAGCTGAATGAAACGATGGTAGCTCGTTCGCTGGCGACTTTAAGGGCGTTTTCTGATTCTCCTGGCTCAGCGTGTTGGCTGAAGCTTCGTTATCTAAGGCTGTTTGAACACTACGCAAGCCTGCTAAGGCGATTTTTCCGACGGTTGAAGCGCTCTGAGGGTTAGTTTCTATAACCGCGCTAGTGCTGCGAGCGATCGCCACCACTTCTAAAATTTCCAGCATCTTGCCTAGCTCCAGCAAGCGATGGAGCCAGAACAGCAGTTCCTCGACGAGCTGCTCGCTCGGATGGCTGAGGATCTTTGCTAGCTGGTTTAAAATTTGCTCGACTTCTGCACCAGCTATAGACTGAGCTGCTGGATTGACTGGTTCCGGTACAGAGCCTAGCGCCCCGTCCGGGCAAGCAAGCTGCTCCAGCCGAGTAAAAACAGATTCTGCCTGAGCGAAAGCTTCGCCTATGCCTGAGCCATCTGCTTGACTCTGAGCGATGAGCAGTAAGCGCAGGTACTCGTAAGCCTGTAGCACCATTTCTACCAATTCGGAGCTAACCTCTGGCTGCTGCGCTAAAGAGCGAAAAATCGTTTCAAGACGATGGGCTAAACGAGCAACCTTTCTATCGCTCTGAGCCGTTAGATTTTTGAGGGCATCAGTTACCTGTATCAGGTCGTCAATCCGGGAGAAACGATGATTGTCCGCAAGCTCTCCTAAACCTTGCTCAAGCCGCTCACAGAGAGCTAAAGCTTCTTGAAGCAGAGCGTGGGGGTTACGCCGATGAGAATTGAGGACCATAGCCAGACTCCTGTGATGATTAAAGCAGCAGACAGCACTGTAGATGTTGATCAGCTCTTCGTGCCTAGTCCGTCAGACTGAATTTGAGCAGCGGTCATTAGCTGATACCGAGACTCAGCCAAAGCTTTAGCTTGCTGGGCAGACTGAGCCGCCAGACTAGCCAATTCTTGAACCGTTGGGCGGACATCCACTGCCGTTTGCGTCTGCTCGGTAGCCGTTTGATGGATGTCCTTGACCAGGATGCTGATTTGCTCGCTGACGGTAGCAACTCGATTGAGCTGTTGTTGCAGCTTGGCTATGAGTTCAGTTCCGGCAAGAGCTTGACTCGCTCCGGTTTCCATCAGGTCTTCTGCTGCTTTAATTTCTCTGGCTACGTCCAGCGCTAGCGGCTGCGCTTGAGTGGAAATGTCAACGAGCTGTTGCGTCAAGGAACGAACGGTTTCAGCGATCGCCATTACTGCTGCCTGATCGACTTGCCCAGAGCGTCCGGTTTGAATGGCTACATTCATACTTTCGTTGTGCAGTTGCTCGGCTAAGCGATGAATCAGGCTGAGTGCCTCTTGGTTCTCTGCCGTAGAGTGACTCAGGTGCCGAACTTTACTCACCGCCTCAGCCACAGCTTGGTGAAGGTGAGCCATTGTTTCTCCACAGCGGCTGGTGGTTTGCTGTCCCTGGCTGAGTCCCTCATCCGTTTGCTCTGTGTGTCGCTCTAGCTGGTGAGCCGTTGCTCTCAGATGGGCAGGATCAGCTTGAGCGAGCAAAGCTGTTATAGCTTCAGATTGCCGTAGCGCTTCGGTTGACAGGGCGGCAACAGCCGTTTCACTCTCCTTGAGCAGTGGCGAGACGCGCTGGAGCAGCGTTATCGAGCGCTGCTGTTGCTCGTTCGCTCGACGACTCTGCTCTAATAACTTGGCCTGAGCGAGGGCAAAGCCCACCTGCATGGCCATCTGAGCAAACCAGCGAATTTCAAATTCCTGCCAGTGACGCGGACCCGAACACTGGTGGGCAATCAGTAATCCCAGGAGCTGGCCTTCATTGACAATGGGAGCTACCAGACTAGCCTTAACCGTGAGGGACTCTAGCTGTTCGATGTAGCAGGGAGTTAGCTCCGCCTCATAGATATTATCTAGGGCTTTAACGCGACCGTTTTGGTACTTGTCAATATATCTAGCTTCAAAACAGGGATCTTGAAAAGACATTCCCAATGCTCTCGGGAACCCCGGGGCGACAGATTCAGCAGTAATGTCTTCCCGCGAATCTCCCTCTAATCCGTAGACCACCACGCGATCGCACCCTAACACGCGGCGCGCCTCTTCCACCGCCGCCGCCAGCACGTCTTTCTCGTTTAAGGAAGTATGAATCCGCTGCGCGGCCTCGACAAAATACTGCGTCCACTGTCTTTCTGTCTCCGTCTGCTGCTGAAGGCGAGAAAACTGACTCAACAGCCTAGCATTATCAATGGCAAAGCCCATCTGCATGGCCATCTGAGCAAACCAGCGAATTTCAAACTCCTGCCAGTGACGCGGACCCGAACACTGATGGGCAATCAGTAATCCCAGGAGCTGGCCTTGCTGCAAAATGGGCGCGACTAAGTTAGCTTTCACGGCCAGCATCTCTAGCTGTTCGATGTAGCAGGGAGTGAGCTTAGCTTCATAAATGTTGTCTATGGTCGTCACCAGACCATTCTGGTATTTCTCACTGTATCTGGCTTCAAAGCAGGGATCGTTGATGGTGACTCCCAACGCTCTGGGATAGCCCGGAGCGACCGATTCCGCAATGACCAATTCCCGCGAGCCTTCTTCTAATCCGTAGACCACCACGCGATCGCACCCTAGCACTTGGCGTACCTCAGCGACCGAGGTTGCGAGAATTTCTTCCTGTTGAAAAGAAGCATGAATCCGCTGCGCCGCCGCGACAAAATACTGCGTCCACTGTCTTTCCGTCGCTGCCTGTTGCTCAAGCTGAACGTAGTGAGCGAGCCGCCGACTCTTTTCAATCTCCTCTGGTGTTTGTTCAAAAGTCGTCTTCGCTACCTGAATCGTCCGGTTAGCCCACAGGGCAGCAAGCACACCCGCTAGCAAAGCCGTCGCTCCCGTGCCGATGAGCAGCAGCAGCAATTGCTGCTGCTGAGCCTCAGCTAGCTCTACCGCCCCCGCTCGTCTCGCCTCTGTCACCTGCTCGTTGATGGCTCTGTTGCCAAAGTAGTAGGTCGCTGTTCCGATGGCTAAAGCAGGCAGCATTCCCACAATAAGCGCCGTAGCGGTGGCTTTACTATGAAGGTGCTTGGGAGTCCGACGCTGATGCAAGTCCTCCTTAACCCCTGCTTCCGTTTGAGTTGATGGTGGCCGGAGCTGCTGCTGAAATCGAGGAGCGGGTTGCTTTTCTAGCGGCTGAGACGCAGAGGAGACGGACGATTGCTGGGTCTCAAGAAGATAGGCCGCTTCATCTAATTGACTCCCACTCAGAGCCGACTTCTCAGGGGGGCGTATCTGAGGTGCGTTGCTCTCCGACTCCTTTTGATGCGGCTCGTTATTTTGATGCGGATAGGCTTGAGTCATGGTGAGAAATGGCCCTCCAAGCGAGATCGGTTGCTGACTATTTCTGCTACCCAGTAGAGTATTTAGCCGTTCAAGGCTCTTAAGTATTTTTACTTAAGGCTTGTCAACTCTGTAGCAGCACAGACTGACAAATTTTTGCAAGTCTCTTAAATCATAAATGTGAATACAAAGTTAAGTTTTAGGAAAAATTGTCACATTACCCAGATTGTGACTTTACGCTCCGCCGAAGCAGGCATGGGTTGACTTGAGCGAGCCGCTCCAGAACAGGCAGAGAGAAGTACGCTAAATTTCGGCTAAATTTGGATGATTAATGAGAAATTTTGACAATTGCGAACGCTGGCGAGAACGAGCGAATCTCCTCAGCGAAGGCGGACAAATCCTGCCTGAGCAATCAGCTCCTGACCTTGGGGAGTTAACAAAAAGTTGGCATAGCTTTCACCAGCTTGTTCTTCAATGTGGCCATTCTGCTTGATAACTACATATAGATAGCGAGTCATGGGATAGCGGCCAGTCCTAAAAGCCTCAATATTGAGCTGGTTCCGCTGATTAGGACATTGAGCGGGAGTCACTAACGGCTCCTGGTAGGGAGAAATCAGTTGCTCGAAATTATAACCAATCGGTAACGGCTTAACCTGACATTGAGGAACGACTTCCGGTGCAGAAGCGTAATAAATTCCGCCCGGATCTTGAGCAAGTTTGCGCAGCGCTTGGGTCGTTGTGGCGCTCAGTTCAACATTGTTGCCGAATTGACCTTGAAGCAGCTCTTCTTGCATAAACTCTATCGTGCTGTCAGCTCCCAGAGGACGGGAGTAGGGCGTAATCTCCAAATTAGGACCGCCAACTTCCTGCCAATTAGTAATCTGACCGCGATAAATGGCGCTTAACTGGTCTAGGGTTAAACCAGGAATATCAAGACTGGGATGCACCACGACCGCAATGCCGACAACCGCGACCGGAATTTGCTCTAGCTGAAAACCTTGCTGTTCAGCTTGTTCATACTCTTTCTCCAGTAAAGGTCTAGCCGTTTGAGCAAAGGAGAGTTGCTCGTCAAGCAACATTTCCACTCCGGTTGTCGAGCCAGGCGGTCTGCTGTTTGAGTCAACGTAGCGCAACTGAAACTCCGGTCGTGCGGACTGAATTGCTGAATCGACAAGCAGACGCAGAGGAGCCCAAACTGGACTCCCTCCATAGCTAAAGAGTCCAGTGGGAACGTTTTGAACTTGAGCAAAGCGGCGAGCAGCCTGCTGAGGTTGCGTCTGCTGAGGGCGTTGCCGGGATAGCTGCCAAATTCCCCCACCTACTAACGCGAGGGACCAAGCGAGAATCCCCCCTGCTAAAACCACTCTGCCGACAAATTGAAGAGAAGCCCATCCACGCTGTTTCTGTTCAGTCATGATTAAGCAATGGTTTTTGCCCCTTATTTTAGGGGAGAAGCGAGGGGAAGGGAACGACTCTAGCTTAGGCTATTGATGACTGATAGCAGATGACACGTTAATGAAGTACCGACTGACATTCTCGTTTTCTGTTGATGGTTGATTGTTGATGGTCCAATACTGCGTTTGTGTTCCTCATCGGTTGGCAAAACGCTATGAAACAGTGCTTCTTTAGCTCAAATCTGCCAGCCAACTCTGCTAATTTTTTAGATATTTCTTACTGAAGACGCATTAGCTCATTGTTAATGTGAGCGCTGATGCTGAAAGGTGGTTTTGAGGAGATCGAGAAACGCATAGGTGGCAGGAGTGAGCAGGGCATCGGCTAACACGGCTGCACAGATCACTCTAAAGCAGGGAACGGGCAGGCTGTAAACTTTCAAGCCAAACGGAATTGGCTCAGCCGCCAAGCGGGGAGTAATGGCGGCTCCGAGTCCCTTGGCTACCATATTGACAATGGTGGCATCGGAACGAATTTGGTAGGTGGCCTGTAATTTGACTCCGTACTTGGCGCAGTGGTCGTAAACCATAGCATCGCAGCCGTCTCCTTCTGGAGCCATAATCAAAGGATACGCCTTCAGCTCTTTCCAGGTCAGTTGATTTTCCTTCAGTTCAAAGTTGGGAGGATAGAGGATGGCAAATTCATCTCTCATTAATTCCCAGGTTTCAAAGTCATCCCCCGTGGGCAAGTAAATCATGCCAATATCGGCTCGTCCTCTACGGAGATCCTCTTCAACCTCCGGGCGGTCATCGTGTTCGGAGATGCTAATGGCAATTTCAGGATAGCGACGGCAAAATTCAGCAACAACATCAGGAAGAATCTGCGTGGCAGCACTACGAAATGAAGAAAGGCGCACGTGACCGCCATGAAGACCTTTTGCTAGATTGGCCTGTTTGAAGATATCATCGAGCAAATCTACCACCCGATGCGATCGCTCGACAATTTGTTCTCCCACTGGAGTCAGTTGAGCGCCGTAGCGTCCCCGCAGCAGCAGCACCACCCCTAACTCTTCTTCGAGGGTGGCAATGGCGTAGCTCACAGCAGACTGCGATATCTGCAACTGCTGAGCGGCTTCGCTAAAGCTGCTACAGTCTGCTACGGCAATCAGAACTTGCAGTTGAAACAGCTTGAGCTGATGTCGATTCTGTCCCATGAGGAAAGCGCCGTCGGCGCGGGAAAAGGGAAAAGCGCCGTCGGCGCGGGAAAAGGGGAAGGGGGAAAGGGTAAAGGGGGCAAGCTCTTCTTTTGCTTTCTATCGGTAATTTTCTCAATTTTTGCAAAAACAAACGAAAAATAACGCGCTGATCTATCGAATTTGTTGATGGACGTGATGAAGCCTCTCTTTTGTTCTTCTTGGGTGCGGTGACTACAGTGTAATTACTTCTTATACCAATTAGAAAAAGTAATAGGAGACTTGATGAGTTGGGGGAAAGGGGAAGGGGTAAAGGGGAAAGGGAAGCATAGCAGCTCTTTGCCCTTGAACCTCCAATGCTTGGTTAGTTTAAGGAACTATCTGACTACTTTCGGTAAATGGTATTAATTGAGGGATTGCATGAAGTTTGCTATTCAACTATTAAACAAACGTCTAGAAACAAGATCGAGGGCTAGACTGAGAAAGCGACAATCGCTTCGGTTAACGCTGGGAACTATCTGGCAGGGTCTGATCGCGGCTTTAGTAAAACCACCAGAACTGCAAGTTTGGTGTACGACCGACCGACACGGTAGACTCTGGTGGAATGCCTACGATCCCCATACCGGGCGATCGCTCACTCGGGTTTCAGAAGAGCAAATGCGAGTTTGGCTTGAGCAGAGGCATCTCGACTCATCCCCGTTCTGAACAGTGAAGTTACGAATGCGTAGTATGGGAAAGGGTAAAGGGATAACGCCCTTAGCAAAGTCTAGGTTTAAGCCGTTGGCGAACAGCGTTTGATTCACCCCCTCCCGCCTTTTGCTTGCGCCCATATTTTTTAAGGTGGAATATCAATCATCATGTCCATGAAGCTGAACTCCTTAGCGCCACCGTCAACTCTGTTAGTGCTGGGGGCGATCGCCTCTACTCAAATTGGGGCAGCACTTGCTAAGGGATTGATTCAAGAACTCGGTCCGATTGGTGCGGTGTTTCTTCGCATTGGACTAGCGGCGGTTACCCTACTGCTCATTCAGCGACCCCAGCTTAAAGAACGTCCTCGCGCGGACTACTGGCTGTTGGCGCTGTTTGGTTTGGGATTGGGAGCGATGAACCTCAGCTTTTATGCGGCGATTGAGCGCTTGCCCCTCGGGATTGCCGTCACCATCGAATTTATCGGTCCCCTTGGTGTAGCGACGGCTAATTCTCGACGGCTACTGGATTTATTCTGGGTATGTCTCGCCGCCGTGGGGATCGTTCTGCTTGCGCCTGTCGGCGGCTTGGATTTCGACCCGATTGGGATTGGTTTAGCGCTGCTCGCCGCTAGTTTTTGGGCGATTTATATTATTCTGTCTGCTAGAGTCGGCAAAGTGTTTGTTGGTGTCGGCGGGCTAGGATTAGCAGGAGCGGCTATGGCGATCGCCGGGATGGCACTTTTACCAGTCGCCATCTTCACTACAGGCACGGCACTGGTTCAACCAGAAATCTTAATCATTGGATTAGGAGTGGCGATTCTCTCCTCTGCCGTTCCCTACACCTTAGAACTAGAGGCCCTGAGGAGGTTACCGATGCAGGTGTTTGGGGTGCTGTTGAGCTTGGAGCCGGCGATCGCTACTTTAGTCGGCTTTGTTTTGCTCGGAGAAACCCTAGGACTCCGTGCATTGACTGCCGTTGTGCTAGTCACGATAGCAGCAGTCGGTGCTTCCAGTTCAGTCAAACGTCCGGTCAGTTAGCTTGTTTTGTTCAAACTTTTTCCGGCAGTATATTATATGTAGTGAAAATTTATAAGTTGAGACATTTTCTCTTAAAAAAAGCAAGCGAGCTAAACATTGAGTAACTAAAAAGCACCAAAGGTTGATACGGGATAATCTCTGTAAACAATCAAGTTATCTAAATCAGTTTCATGTTTGCTAATGGCTAATCATTCTCAAGATGACCGTCCACCTTGCCCTTACTGCTGGTCTACTCACATTTCTAAAAATGGCAGCCCTCATCACAAAAAACAAAAACATTTATGTAAAGAATGTTGCCGTCAGTTTATAGAAAATCCTCAGAAAAAGTATATTCCATCATCAACTAAACTATTATTTGATTTTGAGGCACAGCCAATTTTCTCAAATTACAGCCATTCCTGTTCCTCCTGAGCCTGTGACTGGATTACCTGCTCCTCTAACTGCTTCCAGTTCAGGCGATTAGCTGGCAGATCTTTTAATAGCTGCCCGTTCTGTAGATAAAGCACCCGATTTGCCCACAGCTCGACTAATTCCAGTTGATGGTTTGCCATAATGATTGTTTGCTGTGGAGAGCGTTCGCTCAACACTGCCATCAAGTTTCGGGCGCTGCCTGCATCTAAAGCAGAGGTGGGTTCGTCGAGGAGCAATACCTGCGGCTGCATTATCAGTGCCCGCGCGATCGCCACTAGCTGCCGCTGACCCAGCGAAAGCTGGTGCTCAGTGCGCTCTAGCCATGCTTGCGGAATGTTTAGTTTGGTTGTCCAGGTGTTTAGGCGCTGCTGAATTTCGGCTTTGGAAAGCTGTTGCAGCCGGAGAGGATACCTAAGTGCCTCTTGACCGGTCATGCCGAGCAGTTTGGGTTCCTGCGGGACTAACACCACCTGCCGCCGTAGCTGCACCACCGGAACGTTACCTAGTGGTTGGCCCGATAAGCTGATGGCTCCGCTGGTTGGTTCGCTGAGTCGATTCAACAGCCTGAGAAGCGTGGTTTTCCCGGCCCCGGAAGGACCGACAATTGCGAGGCGATCGCCTGTAAACACTGTCAAGGAAATATCTTGCAACAGAGGAGCGCGTAAACATTCTAAACCAACCTGCCGCAGCTCTAGCAACGGGCGATTGCTCATCGCCAAGCAAGAGTGGTGGCGGTCCAAATAGTCCAGCCATCGACTAGCAGCAGAAGTGCAGTAAACACCAATAGGATTAGATACATCCAAGGCTGCGACAGGGGACGAATATCGGCGGTATCAATGCCTGTCTTTACTTCAACTAGCTTGACCATCCGGGCAAATCCCGCTACCCGCATTGGCAACAGGTACGCCTGCTCCGACGAATGGCTCACGAAATAGTAAACCAGTCCCCCTTGACCCGTCGTGCGCATTTTTAAGCTTTTAATCTCCGACCAGGGGAGCGACCAGCCTTGACGAAAAAACCGCGGCATCCAGCGAGGATAAACGACCTGAATCTGCTCTTCATCTAAAACCACTCGTTCGCTTAAAGCTCCCATTAGAGCCACTAGCCCCAAGGCAATTCCGGCCCACAGCAGCAGGGGGGGAATGGGAGCTGCCGTAAACTCGGCTAAAAAAGGTAGCGGCACCGTCAGCGCGACATATAAACTGGCGAGCGTCACGCGAATGAGCGGGGAAATATAAAAGACGGTATCGGTAGACAGTTCCGTTTGAGGCTGAGTTGAAATCCGAGTCACAATTTTTGCTTTTTAATAAACTGGGCGTTGCTGAACAGAGCACGATGAGGACAGTAATTGATGAGTGGTTCAGTCGGTGGGTAGAATTAAACCGACCATAAAAGCAGATTAGCTCTTCGCTTTTCCTTCGGTTTTACCCCTTATTCGGCCTACCTACTTAAGTTCAATCAGGTTGAATACAGAGGAATATCTCTAGATTGAGAGGGCAGCCTGACCTCCTTGACCGTCCTGATCCACTGAGCTGTTACTCTTTAAAATATTGTTAGCGTTAAACATCGGTTTTTTGTAGGAAAATGAAGAAACTGGCCCTGCTTGTTAGGGGCAACGGCAACGGTTTCCGGCCTTCGCGCCTCGGTGCTGCCAACTAGGGTAGTGAGAAGCAAGCGCCACAAAGCAACAGAATCCCTCGCACTCTGCACCGCCATCAGCGGTAATCGTGTCTTCATCGAGCTGTTACTGTCGGCCATCGTCCCCTTAAATTATTCAACACTTCTTATTAATATAGGTTAATCGCCCACAAATACTTCATCCCATGAGCACCCCTAACCGGATTTGGATCTACGATACCACCCTCAGAGACGGCTCCCAGAGAGAGGGCATTTCGCTGTCGTTAGAAGACAAGCTGAAAATAGCTCACGAACTCGACGAGATGGGAGTTCCGTTTATTGAAGGCGGCTGGCCCGGAGCCAATCCCAAGGACGTGCAGTTTTTCTGGAAGCTTCAGGAAGAACCCCTCAAGCAAGCCGAAGCCGTTGCCTTTTGCTTTACTCGTCGTCCTCGAATTAAGGCAGCCGAAGATCCTATGCTCCAGGCAATTTTAGCAGCGGGGACTCGCTGGGTGACGATCGTGGGCAAATCATGGGATCTTCACGTCACCGCCGGGCTGAAAACTAGTCTGACAGAGAACCTGGCCATGATTCAGGATACGATTGAGTATTTGCGCTCGCAGGGTAGACGGGTTATTTATGATGCCGAACACTGGTTCGACGGCTACAAGCACAATCAGGAGTATGCGCTTCAGTGTTTGAAAACAGCCGTGGAAGCGGGGGCCGAATGGCTAGTATTTTGTGATACCAACGGCGGCACTCTGCCCCATGAGGTTGGCGCTATTGTGCAAGAGGTGGCCGACAGTCTCGCGCCCGAGACCCCACTCGGGATTCATACCCATAATGATACTGGGACAGCGGTGGCCAGCGCGATCACGGCGGTGCGTTCGGGGGCCACGATGGTCCAGGGAACCATCAACGGGTACGGAGAACGCTGCGGTAACGCCAATCTCTGTACGCTCATTCCCAATCTTCAGCTCAAGCTGGGCTACCCCTGCATTGAAGCTCAGCAGCTCACTCAGCTTACTCGCACCAGCCGCTCGATCAGCGAAATTGTCAATTTGGCTCCTGACGACCATGCGCCCTTCGTCGGACGCTCGGCCTTTGCCCATAAAGGCGGGCTGCACGTTTCAGCCGTGCAGAGAAATCCCGTGACCTATGAACATATTCAGCCAGAAACCATTGGCAACGAGCGCCGCATTGTGGTTTCTGAGCAGTCGGGATTGAGCAATATTTTGTCGAAAGCGCAGAGTTTTGGGATTCGCTTAGACAAACAAGACCCGATCAGTCGTCAGATTCTAGAGCGTCTCAAAACCTTAGAAAGTCAGGGATACCAGTTTGAGGCAGCCGAAGCGAGTTTTGAGCTGTTGATGCGGGCTGTTCTCGGACAGCGGCCAGAATGGTTTCAGCTCATGGGGTTTCAGGTTCACTGCGATATGCTTCAGGGAGCAGAAACGCCCTATAGCAATGCCCTCGCCACGATTAAGGTGGCAGTGACCGGAAAAACCATGCTGGAAGTAGCCGAGGGCAACGGACCCGTTTCGGCTCTAGATAGAGCGTTGCGACAGGCGCTCGTTAAGTTTTATCCTGAAATTGCGGCTTTTCACCTGACCGACTATAAGGTGAGAATTCTCGACGGCGGTGCTGGCACCTCAGCCAAAACTCGCGTTTTAGTAGAGTCGAGTGACGGACAGGAACGCTGGACAACCGTTGGGGTTTCGCCCAATATTCTAGATGCCTCCTATCGGGCAGTGGTGGAAGGCATTGAGTACGGCTTGTTGTTGCAGTCTGCATCTCAAGAAGCGATCGCTTCTCAGTAAGCAAGCTTTTCTGTGGCGCTCGTGCCGCTAACGAGTCTTTTCTGGCCTGATTCTTGACCGTTGACCTGGAACCTGATGTATGAATACTCTACTGCCAATGACGCTCCGTCGGCTGAACAAACTGCCCCAAACCCTTAGCGTTTGGGAAGGAGATCGTCGTCATCTCTCCGGCAATCAACCGGACCCAGAGGAGGAGAGTACCGGGGAATGTATTATCTGGGTCGATGGCTCAGAAGGACACGTTCGAGCGATGGATGTGGTTCCTACCGACGTAGGATTAGAGGCCGTGGTGCGGACGTTACTGCGAGCGATTGAGAATCCTAACAATCCGGCCCAGCCAGCAAGACCGCAAAAAATTATCGTCCGAGACCGAGAAATTCAATTTTTTCTCCGGGGAGCTTTGCACGACCTCGAGATCGCCGTAGAATACGTTCCACAGCTTCCCCTGATCGACGAGCTGTTTCAGCATTTTGAGCAAGCGAATCAAAGTGCCCCGCCAACCATTTCGCCTCAGCAAGAGCAGTTGCTCGTACAAGCAGCTCAGGAACTTTGGCACAAAGCACCTTGGGATGTCCTGACCGACGACAACATTTTAGCGATCGCCATTAATCAGTGGGAGATTGATACGCTCTACGCCTGCGTCATGGGAATGCTTGGCAGAGAATATGGCGTGATTTTGTATCGCTCCCTGGATTCTGTGAGACAGTTTCGAGAGGCGGTGTTGGTCGAGGAATCCGTCGAATCCCTTGAAAGAGCTTTTTTGGCTCAAAATTGCTGGTTTTTAAACTTCGAGCTGGATGAGGACAGCGAAAATGCCGAGCTTAGTCCCTTGTTCGGCAGCATTCATCCCTATGAAGGAATGAACCCGCTGCGAGACGAAGAAGAAGCCAAGGTCGTCTATACAGCGCTTCAGGGTCTTGTCCGCTTCTTGGAATCCTCCAAAGAACAGCTTGCTTTAGATCCGATGGAGCCGCTCAGTCAAACCTACCAAATTAGCGCTCCTGAAGCCATTGCTCCTACACCAATCTCCGTAACAGTCTCAACTCTACCAGACTTCGTAACAGAGCTGCGAACAATGGAGGCTGCCGATTTAGTAGCCGAGGAGAACGAAGAACTGCTCAACATCCCCATTCAGGACGACTTAGTGCCGAAAGATGCGATCTACAGTATCGGCATGTTGCCGTGGGAAGTGGTCGAGCAACTGTCTCACCGTTCCAAAACCTATTTCAAAAAACTGCCTGCCGCCAGCGGCGATCGCACCCCGGCTGGAGAAGGTCTGCCTATGGTTCTGATTCAAACCTCTCGCCCGAAGGCCAAAGTCCTGATCGAAACGCTCAAAGCGGCGGGGGGACTAGAGGCAATTTGCTTCAATCCGGGAGAAGATTGGCTCAACGAAATGGAGTACGATATCGGGATTTTAAAAACAGGCAACGGAGAACTGCATCTATTTGGAGAATTTGACAGTAACAGTCCGCAGCATATTCAAGCTCGTCAGAAATGGAATCGGCGCTGTCAGCAAACCCGAAATTACTGTGGCTTAGTCATTGCTATGGGGGTTACGGGAGTGTCTCGCGGCAACCCGCAACTGAAAGATATGCTGGCGCTGTTTGAGGCCAAAGCCATAGAAGCCCAGGATTTAGGCATGGGGATTCTTCAGCTAGATTACGGGCTGGAGTGAACTGATATCATTGGTTCCTTGTTCTTCAGACTGACGTTGAGGCGTTAAGCAGGCGATCACCTAAAATAGGCAAAGACCAACGTACTCCTGAACGCTGTTTGAAAGAAGATGGCCTCCAGTAATTCTGCTCCTACCTCGGTAACCGCCAGTTCCCTGCCCAGTGTTGGCTTGCTGACAGTCTTTCGACTTGGGTTATTTAACCTCGGACTCGGGCTGATGGCGGTGCTCACTCTGGCGGTGCTCAATCGAGTGATGATTAGTGAACTAGGTATCCCAGGGACGGTAACGGCGGGAACGCTGGCCATGTCGCAGTTCATTGCTCCCGCGCGGGTGTGGTTTGGGCAACTCTCAGATACCAAGCCTTTGTTTGGACTGCATCGCACCGGATATGTCCGCCTGGGAACTGTTTGCTTCGGCGTGGCTGTTTTTATCGCAGTGCAGATTGTCTGGCAGCTTGGGGGGGTAGTCCGAGCCAGCGGCGGCTGGAGTTGGAACGCGCAGACGCTAGGCTGGACGGCCCTACTGGCTTTGGTATTAGCTTGTTATGGTTTGGCGGTGAGCGCCAGTTCGACGCCGTTTACGGCCCTGCTAGTTGATATATCTGAAGAAGATACCCGCTCTAAGTTGGTGGCCGTTGTCTGGTCGATGCTGATGGTGGGGATTGTCATTGGCGGCATCAGCGGCAGCATTATCCTCAAATCGGTGCAGCCCGAGAGCAGCAGTGCTGCCGTACCGCTAGCGACGTTGCAGGCTCCAATTAACACGATTTTTATCGTCGTGCCGCTGCTGGTTGGGGTGATCGCCTGTGTGGCCACCTGGGGAGTCGAGAAAAAATACTCTCGGTTTGCGGCTCGCTCGTCTACGGTAGTGCGAGACGACCAGATCACGATGGGCAGGGCGCTGCGGATTCTCACCGCTAGCCGTCAAACCGGCATTTTCTTCAGCTTTCTGCTGGTGATGACCATCAGCTTATTTATGCAGGAAGCCGTCTTAGAACCCTACGGTGGCGAAGTGTTTGGCATGACGATTGCTCAAACAACTCTGCTGAATTCATTTTGGGGGATCGGTATTTTAATCGGCTATAGCACCACTGGTTTTCTCGTTGTTCCTCGATTAGGCAAGCAGAAAACGACCAAAATTGGCTGTATCTTGGTTTCAGTTTGTTTCTGCCTAATTATCCTAGCCGGATTAACGCAGGAGCAGAGTTTACTCAAAACCGCCATGGTTCTATTCGGCATTGCCGCTGGAGTGACCACTATCGGGGCCATTAGTTTGATGCTCGATCTCACAGCAGCCGCAACGGCGGGAACGTTTATCGGCGCATGGGGTCTCGCGCAGGCACTCTCGCGAGCGATCGCTACGTTCTCTGGAGGTGTCGTGTTAGATATTGGTAGGGCCATATTTACGGCTCCAATTCTAGCTTACGGACTAGTATTTGCTCTTCAGGCAGTCGGCATGATTTTAGCAATTGGGCTGTTGAACCGCGTTAGCGTTAAGGAGTTCAAGGAAAGTACCAACCGAGCGATCGCGACAGTGATGGAAGGAGATTTAGATGGGTAGAGCCTTAGCTACTGTAAACGGGGACTAAAATCAGATTTGGTGCTAGCACTTTTTGACTATCGGGAGAGTACGCGAGCGTGTTGAAATTTGTGGAGAAAAGCCAGGATGAATAGCAATGAAGAGCGCCTCAGCCGGATTGAAAGACTAGTTGAATCTAATGCGAGGACGATTGAAGCACTAGCCGAAGATCGACGACGAATAGACGCGCAACTAGCCCGCACTGACCAGCAGATTGCTCAGCTTGCTCGCAATCAAGGAGCCAGGTTTGAGCTGGTTCAAAAGCTAAGTGAAGTCAGAGTGACACTGGCAGAAAACTTAGCTTCTATTGCCCAATCCTTAGCTAAATTAGCTGATTCAAGTGCCAGTTGATAACCAACATTGGGAGCAGTTTTCCCAGAGTTGAATGAATCTACAAATTAGCATAAACTCACGGCTAAAAGTCTTTGTCACTTCAGCGCGACTTTCCGTCAGTGGCCGATAGTGTCTCCGACAGTCTATCGGGCAACATGGCTCATCAGTTCCTAGATAAGCAGAAACGGAGCGCTAAAAAAATGATCGTTTGAGCACAGGATTGACAGCCAGTATCAGGCGTTGACACTACTTTAAAGAAGGAAAACTTAAAGATCGAGGATTAGCCATGTCTACCGTAGCCATTGTGTATTTTTCCGGTTCAGGTCATACTCAATTAATGGCAAAAGCTTTAGCCGAGGGGGCCAGCGCAGTGCCCAACACTCAGGTTGAAGTTCTCGAAATTACGGGCGAGCAAGTTGTTGATGGTCGCTGGCAGAACGCCGAAATCATGGAGAAGCTCAACCAAGCCGATGCCATTGTCTTTGGTTCCCCGACCTATATGGGCGGGGTTGCGGCTCAATTTAAGGCATTTATTGATGCCGCTAGTGAAGTCTGGTTTGAGCAGGGATGGAAAGACAAAATAGCCGCCGGATTTACCCACTCTAGCTCTCCTAGCGGAGATAAACAGGGAACTTTACTGTATTTGGCAACTAACGCTGCTCAGCACAGCATGGTTTGGATCAATGTGGGAGATCTCCCCAGCAACTATTTGGGCAAAGATGACGGCGTAAATCGCCTGGGAGCCTTTCTCGGCGTGATGGGGCAAAGCGAACTCGATATGAGTGAGTCACCAGCTCAAATCGACTCGGGCGATCGCCTGACTGCTAAGCGTTTTGGTAAACGCATCGCCGAAGCGTCTCAACGGTGGGGCAGCGGTGCAGGCACAGAGTAAACTCATCCCCCTCTACTAGCGGGAAAGTGACTGCCGCCTGCCTTTAGGGATAGGGAGATCCGTCTGCCTCCTGCCTGCTCAACTCTCCCGAGAGATGCGGCTACCGATTGGGCGGCAAGTTGAAGAGTGGAGGATGTTAACAATATAAAATAAACCGGAGCGACGATTTTGCTAGATAAATGACCGATAGCTACTATGACTTCACGCTAAAGCTCGATAATATTAACCACTTGTTTAAGGAGCCAGAATTCGATCTTTTTATACCACAGGCAGATTCTAGTTCTGGAATCGAGCGGATTGTTAACCAACTCAAACCAACATCTTTGACAGACAAAGTACGAACGAAAATTTCGCTTCCAGACCACCAGCTTTCCGATAATTTAGAACAATCGATTATCAATGCTTTACAGCATTACTGTAATACTAAAATTGAGAAGATATCTAACGATATAGCTTCTTTACGAGGACAGGGGATGCGTGCTTTAAGAAGGGGTCTCCTTTTTTTGGCAGTTTGTCTGATTGTTTCTACCTTGTTTGATAGAGTGGAATACTTGCCAATACTAGTACACAGATTTTTAAACGAAGGTTTTTTAATTGCTGGTTGGGTTGGCTTGTGGTATCCGATTGAATTATTGTTGTACGAATGGGGGCCACTAAGACGACAAAAACAAATTTACGAAATGATCAAAGACATGGAAATTGAAGTAACTACTCACAGCTAAATGGCTATTGAATTACAAAATTGATTGTCAAAAAATGGATACTGTCAAAATAAATATTGTCGATTTTTCGGGAGAAAAAACTGTCAGCGTCCGCGCCTTGTTCATTGGGGAAAAGCTCGATTTACGAACTTTGGAAAATACTAAGTATCTAGGAGATTCACCTTTAACTATTGCGGCAGGCGAACATGGATGTGCCATACTACAGCGCTATGGCACAATTGTTTTGTTCGGAACCAATCCTTTAGAAGAAGCGGCCTTTATTAATAATTTGCAACCCTGGATTACTAAACCTTTTAAAGAGCCAAAATTTGAAGAAGTACAAATCAAATTAAATCCTGAAAAAGAAGCTATAGCAGAAAATGAAATCATAGAATTAAAAGAATTTAGCATCGAGCGGCTACAAATTGTAGCTGATGTATTGGCTAAAAGCGTGATTTTAAGTCACTACGAAAATACTATTACTTTAGTGTTTGATAAAATTGAGCCCATTGCTGCTAGCATCAAACGTTTTGGCAATGGTCGTCACGAAGGAGAAGACCTATTAAAGCTCATTGGTAATAATATTATGGTTCAGCAAACCATGATTGGTTTGGTGGCAATTGAAGATAAGCCAGAACAGCTCTGGGATTATCCTAATTTAGAACGTCTTTATGTTCGTTTAGAAGATGAATACGAAATTCGCGAGCGCAATAAGGCTCTAGAACGCAAACTAGAGTTAATTTCTCGTACCGCCCAAATCGTACTCGATCTAATGCAGCACCGCAGCGCAGTTAGAGTAGAGTGGTACATTGTAATTTTAATTGTTGTCGAAGTTTTGCTGAATATTTACGAACTCTTTTTTATGGGCTAATGTCGCTACGCGGAAGTCGCAAGTCGCAAGTCGCAAGTCGCAAGTACTAATTTTACTTCGTTTGCTCGATTCTTATTGGTAGGCTGACTTTAGTCCTCGTCTATTAGTCTCGGCGAGTAACTAAGTTTTGGTTGGGTTTTACGATTCAGTTCTACCCAACCCACAAAAATTTTCAACGCGATCGCTATCCTGAGAATTAAAGACTCTTTCATTCAATAGTTAACCGCATTACGCAATCTTAGACCAAATTGAATAATTATCAATTGTCAATTATCCATTATCCATTGATAAAGCCAGTTGGTAAACTTCCCTGATTTGCCGAGCTACTTTTTCCCAAGTGTAGTTGTCTTTGACATAGTTCAGACAAGCTTCTTGACTGGGTAATTTTCTCTGTCCAGTCAGTGCTTCGTCTATTCCTACTGCTAGCTCTTCAACCGAAGAATCTTCAAACAGCAAGTCACTGCAAAAAGGCTGCAAAATTTCGGGTATCCCTCCCACCGCAGTTCCTAAAACGGGAGTTCCCGCAGCTAAAGATTCGACGACAATCAGACCAAAACCTTCTAGAGATAGAGTGGGAACGACGGAAAAATTAGCCGCACGATAGCATAAAGGCAAGTCTTCATCCGATACAAACCCCAGAAGTTTGACGTTGTTGTCTAGCTCTAGTTCGGCAATTTGTTTTTGTAAAGTTGCGGCTAATGCACCCTTACCAGCAATATACAGCATTAGATCGGGATGGCGATCGCGTATCTTAGCTATGGCGGCGATTAGATTTTCTAATCCCATGCGTCTGGCGAGACGACGAATACAGAAAATAGTCGGTCTGTCGGGGTGCCAGTCAAGCTTGCGACGAGCCTCAGTAGTGGAAAGGTCGATATCAAAGCGATCGAGATCGACTCCTCCTGGAATGATGTGAATCTTGTCTAAAGGAACTTGATATTTTTGGTGGAGGATATCGCGAAAGGTTTTAGACAGCACGATAAACTGACGCGATCGCCTGTAAACGGCACTTTCTACTACGCTTTTCACCTTAATGGCGAGGGGTTTTTGCGTTTCGACATCGCTTTCTAATGCCCAAGGTCCGTGAAAATGAGTGACTAAAGGGCGATTTTTGATAAGATTTAATACTGGAAAGGCAAACAGACTAAAGTGAGAAACGATTAAATCTGGGTCTTGTTGGGTAACTTGTTGGAGAAAATATTTTCTGATTCCGAACCAGCGTTTCACCAACGAAGCATCTGACGCGGCAAACGCTTTAACCTTTCCTTGGGAATCTCGCTCGACATTTTCCGAACCGACCACTAAACCGCTAAATTCAATATCGGCTTGGGCTAAATGATTGGCACAGTCATAGTAGTAGCGATCTAAACCACCTGCACATTCAGGAAACCAACCCAACCCAATCTGTAAAGTTTTCATTAACATATTCGTAAGTTTAGCGATCGCAGAAACCAAAAATAGCTACTGTTCGAGCAATTTGGTTATTGTCAGCTACATCTTATCCCAAGAAAATAGCCAATACTGAAAATCGCTGTAGGCTATAAAAAAAAGCCAGTAGCCGTAAAAATGACTATGGCAATATAAAGATTGCAGTTAAAATGCTTATTATATGCTTTATTGAATAAAATAAAGCTGACTTTGTTGCGTCTACTATCTCAGACCACTCTGATTGAGGATTGCGCCCCACCTCGATAGTAGTTAAGCAGAGGAAGCGATAAAAACTCCACAACGCTACAGCCAATTTCGCAACATAACTTTATCGTCTTTTTACCTGACAGTTCGCTCTCCTTCGGTAAAAAGCTATGGGTCACAGCGACACAACCCCCAGCCGATAAAGAATTTTATTTATTCACATTCATAATTTAACAGTAGGCAACAAAATAGGCAATCATTCTTGAGACTTAAATAAGCCACTTTACCAATGATAGACAAAGGGTCAGTATCATACTACTTTTGATGGACAGGTTACTATGCTATCTCACTTTATATACTTCTTTTTGCGACTATATTTAAGCTAGACTCAAAATCCATTCCCTTTCCGAAACAAAAGTTCTATGCACTTCCACACGCTCGAAGAATGGCAGCATTCACACGACTTTTCAAGCGATCGCACGGGTGCGGAGCAAAGTACCAAAACAGTTATGTGGCTGACAGCAGCAACAATGGTTGCAGAAATTATAGCGGGAAGTTGGTTTGGTTCGATGGCATTGCTGGCTGACGGTTGGCACATGGCAACTCATGTCGCTGCTTTTGGCATCACCATTTTTGCCTATCGTTATGCCAGACAACACGCAAAAGATCCTACTTACACTTTCGGTACGGGAAAGGTTAACGTTTTAGGAGGCTTTGCCAGTGCTGTAGCTTTGGCTGTGGTGGCTTTAATTATGGGAGTCGAGTCAGTAGTCCGCCTATTTCAACCTGAAGCCATAGAATTTAATGAGGCGAT
>JBHJGN010000051.1:0-94683 GCA_050331735.1 Cyanophyceae cyanobacterium | reverse complement strand
TTGCCAGCAGCATCCCAACGATGCAGCGTTTTGACGGTGATTCCTAGACGCTCGGCAAATTCATGTGGTCTCATCTTTTCTAGACATTCTGTAGAGCTTTGTCTAGTTTAGTCTAGGAATAGTCACTCTAGGCACAAGCAGCTAGCGATGTCTCGACTTCCTCGAAACAGCTTTGCGCTCTTGCTAACGCTGCTTCCTGCGACGGCAACAATCGTTGGTGCGATCGTCCTTGGTCAGATTCCTACCCTCAAAGATCTGGTTGGCATTTTACTCGTGATGGTAGGTGTGGCAATTCACAAACCAGCGTAGACTAGAGTCAGGTTATACGGGTCGCTCTGACCAGCGCGCTACGTTTGGCAGGATAGACTCTGGACGGTTGAAAACGTCCATAAACACCTGATGGTAATGGCACTCCTCTGGCGATCGCAGCCGGACAGGAGAGTTTTGCTGATGCCGCTGGGCTTCCTCATCGCTCATGACTTCTGCGAGCATCTGGGTTAATAGATCGACCGTGCCGCTGCCTTCATCAAACTGTTCTTTGATGCGCCAGACAATCTCTTTCGGCAGCAGATCCTCGAACGCTTTTCTCAAAATCCATTTTTCGATCAGCGGCTCGCCTGCTATTTTTAAATGCGCCGGAATGCGCTGTCCTAACTCGATCATTTTCAGATCTAGGAACGGGACTCGTCCTTCTAGAGAATGAGCCATTGTTAAGCGATCTACCCGCTGGAGGTTGATGTCGTGCAGACTCATTACCGAGCGCCGTAACTCCCGGTGCAGCGTGTCGTCGTCGGGAATATCTTTATAGTAGGTGTAGCCAGCAAACAGCTCGTCGGCGCCTTCCCCGGTTAAAATCACCTTGACGTGTTCGGCGGCGAGTCGGGAAGTAAAGTAGCAGGGAATCGCGCTGCGGACTAAATCTTGATCGAAAGATTCTAAGGAATGAACAATTTCTGGCAGTTTTTCCGTCACTTCCTGGGGCGTAATCACGTATTCGTGGTGAATCGAACCGATATGGCGCGAAACAGAACGTGCCGCCTGTAGATCTTTGCTGCCCTCGGTGCCAATGGAAAAGGTATGAAGCTCAGCCATGTGCTTTTTGGCGACAGCGGCAATGATGCTGCTGTCTAAACCGCCAGAAAGAAATGCCCCTAGAGGAACGTCACTCATCAGACGTTTGACGACCGATGCTTCCACTGTTTCCCGCACTTCCTGAATGAGGGCCTCTACATCTGGATCGAGTTCTGGCTGAATATCCGGTACGGTGTAGTAGGTCGAAAAGCCCGTTTCCGAGGAGAAAAAGGTTCCAGGAGGGAATTCTTGCACATCGTCGCAGAGATCGGCGATCGCCTTCAGCTCGGAGGCAAAGACAAACCGCCCGTTGTGCTGGCTGTAGTAGAGGGGTTTGATACCAATCGGATCGCGGGCCGCAAAAAACCGATTCCCGTCGGCGATCGCAAAGGCAAACATGCCGTCGAGTTGGTCCACCGCCGCGATGCCTCCATCTTCGTAAAGGTGAAGAATGGCCTCAGTATCGCTTTTGGTGCGAAATTTGTAGCGCTCCTGTAGCTGGGGCAGCAGTTGGGGGAAATTATAGATTTCGCCATTACCAATGATTGCTTTTCCTCGTCCATCGCCGTAAATCGGCTGATCTCCGCCCTCTGGGTCCATGATGCTCAGCCGCCGATGTCCGAGAATCCCTCTATCGGTGGGGGAGACAAACATACCATCGGCATCTGGTCCGCGATGGACTAGCGCATTCATCATTGTTTGCACTTCTGTTTTCTCAGCCTGACCCCAAACACCAGCAATGCCGCACATAGTTTTCGTCTCTTCAATTCATTGTTACGGGCTGCATCATTCCGCATAAGCAGTTAAGCGCCCGTTACCACCTTATCTAAAAATGTCCCGAACGGACGATGTTTATTGGCTAAAGAAAGCCGATTATCGTCTTTTCAGCCACTGTAACTGTTGCGGCAGTAGCTTCGCTAAATCGTAGCCTTTGACCACTGTTTCCCGGGCTTTGCGGCGCAGGGCCACCATTCGATCAGGATGATTGAGAACTTCTAGGGTGCGTTCGGCAATCTTTTGGGAAGAGAAAAAGTCAACCAATAGGCCATTGACTCCATCGGTAATGACTTCGGTCACTGGAGGCGTGTCAGAGGCGACGATGACACAGCCAGTTGCCAATGCCTCCAGCATCGACCAGGACAGCACAAAAGGACGAGTAAGGTAGATGTGTACTGAAGATGCCTGCAACACCTGAAGATACTCGCCGTAGGGCAGCAACCCGGTAAAATGAATCCGCGAGCGGTCGAGAGGAATTTGTTCGAGCATGAGCTGTTTGTAGGTTTGTCCTTCCGGCAGCTTTTTGCCGTAGGCGACCCGATCCTGCCCGACGACGACAGTATGGCAATGTGGGTGCTGCTGCTGAAGCAGGGCCACCGTTTCAATTAGCTGGGGAAACCCTCGATACGGCTCCATGCCTCGCGCTACGTAGGTAACGATGGCTTCAGCGTGGGACAGATCCAGATTGATTCTCGGCAGCACCAACCTAGCTCCCGGTGCCGGTTTAAAGTAACCAACGTCAATGCCGTCGTGCATCACAGCGATCTTCTGACGGTACTCTGGGGGGAACTGCTGACGCTGCCAGTGAGTCGGACATAAACCGCGATCGCAGCTATACAGATCGATCAAAATGGGCGCATTTTTGGTCCGAATCCGGGCTTCATCATCTGGCGTCAGCGGTTCAGCCGGGTCAAAATCGGCATCAGAGCCGTGGGCGCGATAGAACCACTCAAAGTAGCACAGCAGCTTGGCTTTGGGAAAAGCGTCTTTAATAAATAACGTTGGACCCCAGCCGGAGTGTCCGTAAACTACATCGGGAACAAACCCCTTCGCCTTAAGCTGGTGAACCAGGCGATAAACAGCCTGACCCTGAAGCACTGCATTTTCGAGGTTCCGCACGTAGTGATGGGTTTCAGGACGGGCGTCTCGGGAAGGCTGATAGAGAACCTTATGAACTCCCGGCAGGCTTCCTTCTTGACGAGTGGTGGCAAAAACGACTTGATGGCTACGTTCTCGGGCTAAAGCTACGGCTAAATGACGGAACTGAGCCGGAAAATTCGGGTGCAGAAACAAAATACGCATTACAGGAAACCGTGACAGAGGATGCCAGTATCAAGATTAGTATTAAAAGTCTCCTAGACTAGCAAGTTGTCATCATTTCTCCAGCGAAGAAAATTAATTCTTCATCCTCGCCTCAGAAGAACAGTCAGCTAAAATCGTTAACACTGACCATTAGATATTGTGGTCACTGGTCACTGGTTACCGTTCCCTGCTCCCCATGCTGCATTTTGCGTTTTCCAGCTTCATTAATGCTTCAGTAGAAGAGGTTTGGCACTTTTATGAAAGACCGGATATCCTACAGTTGCTAACTCCCCCATGGCAACCCGTTGAAGTTGTGCGGCGCGAAGGAGGATTAGGAATTGGCGCCATTTCTGAATTCCGCCTGCTTTTGGGTCCGGTGCCGGTGCGCTGGCTAGCTCAGCATACTGAATGCGAACCCTATCGCCTGTTTGTTGACCAGCAGACAGAGGGACCAATGGAGTCTTGGAACCATCGTCATCTGTTTATTCCAGAAAACGGCGGGACTCGCCTAACCGACATGATTGAGTACGAACTTCCGGGAGGATGGGTTAGCGAATTACTGCTGGAGTGGTGGGTAAATGCGCGACTCAAGGATATGTTTTGCTATCGCCATCAGGTCACACAGCGGGAGTGCGAACCGAATGTCTAACGTTCCGAGGAGATCAACTTCTACGGAGACGCTTCGCGCTACGCCGACCGCAGAAAGGCGCATGCTAAAGGCCATACGGAACCATGCCCCGGCTACCTTGAGTAAGAGCAAATGAACGACTCAGACTAACCATCGAGCTTGCTCTTAACCATCGCCTGCACCTGCTTTCCGTCTGCTTTCCCCTTAAGCTGCTTCATTGCTGGCCCCATCACTTTCCCCATGTCTTTTGGAGAAGTCGCTCCGACAGAAGCAATAATCTCGTCGAGAACCGCATTCAGCTCCTCTTTAGAAAGCTGCTGAGGCAGATAGGTTTCAATCACTGCCAATTCCTGAGCTTCTCTTTGCGCTAAATCTTCTCGTCCTCCTTGGCGATACTGCTCGATTGATTCTCGCCGCTGTTTCGCTTGTTGAGCTAGCAGCTCGAGTTCCTGGTCTTCCGTTAGGGACGCTTGACCAGATGGACGTAGCTCCACTTCTTTTTCTAGCAGAGCTTTTTTAATGCTTCTCACTGTCTCTAGCCGCACCTTATCTTTGGCTTTCATGGCGGACTTAATGTCTTCTGTAATCTGCTCTTTTAGACTCATTGTGGCTGACTGTTGATGGTTGATTGTTTTCTAGTCTAAACAGTGGTGGCTTTAAACAAAAAATAGCTCCGGGCTAAAATCCTTTCCCGGCGCCTATGGTGCTGTTCCCTGTACAGTAGAGCCTTTAGTTCTGTAACTGGGCTTTGTAGTGATTAATTAATCCGCCACTCAACACCATTTCCTGCTGACGCGGACTCAAGCGGTGAGTCATTGGATAAACCAAGTTTTTGGTCGTGTTTTTGACAGAGATTTTCCCGTCTTTCAGACCGTCCCGCAAACCCTCTAGTTCAATCATGTCGGCTTCGTCGATGGTGTCGTAGTCGTCAGGATTATTGAACTCAAGAGGAAGGATGCCGAAGTTAACGAGATTTTGCCAGCCGATGCGAGCATAGGATTTGGCGAGAACCGCAAACTGACCCAAATAGCGCGGGGCGATCGCCGCGTGTTCTCGGCTTGAGCCTTGGGCATAGTTCTCTCCCGCCACTAAAACGTGTCCGCCCAGTTTCTCCTGCGCCACCTGTGCTCGTTCGGCAAAGGTTTCGTCTTTAAGGTAGTATACAAACTGACTAATGCCGGGGATATTACTGCGAAACGGCAGCACTCGCGCTCCAGCCGGCATAATTTCATCGGTGGAAATATTGTCCTCGACCTTAAGCAGCACTGGGAGACGAGCGTTATTCGGGAGCCCTTCAAAGATCGGAAAAGAATCAATGTTTGGTCCTTTTTCTAGCTCTACCTGAGAGCCGCTGCTCGGGGGAGGCACTAGCATATCGGTATTGATAATTTCCGGCTCCGGCAGCACAAACTGCGGATAGCTCATGTTATAGAGTTGCTCTAAATCTCGCGGGTCGGTGATTTTGCCAGTGAGAGCGGTCGCCGCCGCGGTTTCGGGACTACAGAGATAGACCCGATCGTCTGCTGTACCGGAACGCCCTGGAAAGTTACGTGGAAAGGTTCTCAGGGAAATTTGGTGAGAGGCAGGAGCCTGTCCCATACCGATGCAGCCCAAACAGCCCGCTTGGTGGAACCGCGCTCCGGCGTGGAGCAGATTGAGGAACGAGTCATCTAGCGCCGCTAAATTTTCAATCACCTGACGAGAAGACGGATTGACATCAAAGGAAACGCGATCGCTGACTAGCTTGCCCTTGACGATGGCGCTGACGATCCAAAAGTCCCGCAGTCCTGGATTAGCAGACGAACCCACCACGACCTGACTGACCTCTCTTCCCTCGACTTCTCTGACCGGAACGACATTCCCCGGACTCGACGGGCAGGCAATCAGCGGCACTAATTCACTGAGATTAATTTCCTCATGGAGGTCGTAGTCTGCCCCTTCATCGGCCACGATTTCGGTCCAGTCCTCCCCGCGTCCCTGAGTGACTAAAAAGCGGCGGATTTCTGCATCCGAGGGAAACACCGTGGTCGTCGCTCCCATTTCTGTGCCCATATTAGCAATGACGTGGCGATCCATCGCCCGGAGACTCTGCAATCCGGGTCCGTAGTATTCAATAATTAAGCCTCTGCCGCCCTTCACGTCGTACCGCCGCAGCATCTCCAACACCACATCCTTAGCGCTCACCCAGTCCGGCAGGGTTCCAGTCAGCTTAACTCCCAGCACTTGCGGCATTTGAATAAACATGGGCTCTCCCGCCATCACTAACGCGACCTCTAGTCCACCCGCTCCAAATGCCAGCATTCCTAGGCCGCCGGCGGCGGGAGTGTGGCTATCTGAGCCGATCAGGGTTTTTCCAGGAACGCCGAAGCGTTCCATGTGTACGGCGTGGGAAATGCCGTTTCCAGGCCGGCTATACCAGACGCCAAACCGCTGACAGGCTGAACGCAGAAAGAGATGGTCGTCGGCGTTTTTATAGTCGGTTTGCAGCAAGTTGTGATCGACATACTGCGCCGACAATTCGGTTTTGACCCGCTCTAAGCCCATAGCCTCTAGCTCTAACATAACCATCGTTCCGGTCGCATCTTGCGTGAGTGACTGCTCAATTCGCAACCCGATTTCCTCTCCGGGCTGGAGTGTTCCAGAAACTAAGTGAGACTGAATGAGTTTTTGCGTGACGTTTAGGGTCATGGGCGGCTCTCCTCAGATCGGCAGCGGTAGATGATTGCTTCAACAGCAGAGTGCCGTTAACTCTACCATGCTTTTCTTCCCTAAAAATGCTCCTTCAGAACGAAAAAATTTGAAATTGGCAAGCATATTGCCTAAAATGTCGTCGAGCCAAAACCGTTAATGATGTTTAAGTGGTATGCTCTAACATTGCCACCTTTAGCAGCAACACTAGGGGCTGGGTCGTTTGGGGACTCGTCGTCGCGATCGCTGTGACGTTCCCAACGGCAAGAATGGCGAAGCGCAAGACGCGCCTGCGCCCACAACAAATCACATCACTGGTGTTTGAGGAGCGATATAGACCCATCATGCTTGAAGGAATGGTTGACTACAATCGTCTTCAGGACTTGCTGATGGCTCAAAACTATCCAGACGCTGACTGGGAAACCTACCGTGTGGTTCTTGAGGTTGCTGACCGAGAACGAGAGGGATGGTTGCGTCATACCGATATCGACGATTTCCCCGGTCCAGATTTGCGCGCGATCGATCGGCTGTGGGTGGCCTATAGCGGCGGACGGTTTGGCTTCAGCGTTCAGAAGCGGATTTACCAAAATTTGGGCGGGACTCGCGAATACAACGAAGAAATTTGGCAAGCCTTTGGCGATCGCGTTGGCTGGCGAGGTCGAGACAATTGGCTTAGCTACGCTCAGCTCACCTTCAATTTAAACGCGCCTGAAGGGCATTTACCTGCCGCCGGGGGAGTATGGGTAGGCGGAGTGCCGCGAGTCGTTGGCTGGGGACACGGACGCTATCTGCTCTCCCGACCAGATCTATAAAGCTGGTATCGCTTCTAATCACCACGGTGTGAGGAAAGGCTTATGGCTCAGGAAAAAAGTCAGGGTATCGGGGCACTGCTCGCGAAAGGTAGCAGGACTCTGCTCAGACTGAGAAATTACATCAAATCTGTTTAAACAGCCGTAATATTACTGGACGAGAGTTAGTCGTTAGTCGTTACCAAAAAAGATGGTTTCTCACTAACCACTAACTCAAGCTATTCCCTTGCAAATAAACACTAATCAAGCGGATTGAATATCAGCGACAAATTACATCTAGATTCGATCGAGGAAAGAAAAGACAGATTTCCCCATTGCGCAGCGACGAGTCAAGCCCCAAACTTTTGGAGTCTCTCCGCATTGGCTAGAGCTAAACCCATAATGTGAATTCCAGGACGCACTCCTAACGTGCCAAATTCGCAGGCATATTCATCAAAAGTAGCCACGTTGTCTTGGCGAGCAAATTTGGCCTGAAGCATCACCGGAACCGGATGCCAACTATGCTGACCCATTACGGCTGGCGTAGAATGATCTGCTGTAACAACGAGTACGTCCGGTTCTAACGCCGTAACCTGCGGCAGCAGCTCGTCAACATGCTCAATCAACTTCACCTTGCTGTCGAAGTCAGCATCTTCTCCGAGGCTATCGGTTTTTTTGATGTGCAAAAAGTAAAAATCGTACTCATCTCCATAGCAATTTTGCAGAGCCTCAAACCGTTTTTCCAGGCTGCCCGGTCTAGGCAGCACGTCCATCCCAATCAGGCGACTAACTCCCCGATACATGGGATAATCGGCAATGCAGACTCCTCGAAGCTTGAAGCGGTCTTTTAAAGAAGGTAGGGGGTGATACTGCTCAAAGCCTCTGAGCAAAACCATATTGGCAGAGTCTTCGTCTGCAAGGACTTCCTTGACCTGATTGACAAAAGAATCGATTAATGATGCTGTAAATTGAGAATCTTCTGCGGTGGCTTCCGGGCTGCGGGGAGCTACGCCCGTTGTTTGCGGATCGGTATCCTCGATCTGACCTCCCAATCCTGAACCGCGCAGCACTAAAACGGCTCGGTGTTCGCTGACGGTTTCAAAGAAAAACGTTCCGTCAAAGTCTAGCTCAACCTTGTCCCGAATTTTCTGGCACAGTCGCTCATTGAGGTCTGTGGCAATTCTGCCAGCCCTTCTGTCGGTGACGCTGCCTGCATCGATGGTGGCAAAATTGACTCTGGCCGCCACGTCTCCTGGCTGCAAGTCAAAATCGATGCCTAATGCCGAGAGTACGCCTCTCCCCAAGCGATACTTGAGGGGATGATAGCCAAACAGCGTCAGATGCCCCGGACCACTACCGGGAGTGATGCCGGGACCGACAATTTCTAACAGTCCACAGCTTGAGCGCTTCGCTAGTTCGTCAAGATGAGGAGTCTGGGCAGCCTGTAATTCCGTCCCGCCTTGCTGGGGAGCGCTGATGCCGCCGACTCCATCTAAAACGACATAGATAATTTTGCCGCCCCTGGGGATTGCCAAGTCTTCCCAAATTTCTGTAATGTCGTCCATTTCTATCTCAGCTCTATTTGGTTGCACCTCACTTATACCGTCAATTCCAGAAATAAGAAGTAGCCACAGCAGCAGACACTAATAATTTGTCGCTTTTTCGGTAGACAGCCATTCTTGAGGTTTGTCAAGATATAGCATCGCGATTGTTAGATGGTCTGGCTTGCTAGTTTTTTGTGGATGGTTGACCGTTGATTGTCTCCTGATTACTGCCAGAACATCACGCTCTTTTAGAATTGCTGTAGTCAATATGGAATCAAATTGTGTTTCTATTCAGATGTCTTTGAAGTTATCGCCATCCCGCACTGAAATGGAGCGGGCGGTAGAGCGTAAGGATGCTAGTTATGACGGGGTGTTTTTTGTCGCTGTTCGCACTACAGGGATTTTCTGTCGTCCTTCTTGTTCTTCCCGCGCCAAGCTGGAAAACATCGAATTCTTGCCGACGATTCGGGAGGCCGTTTTTGCGGGTTATCGTCCGTGTAAACGCTGTCGTCCGCTGGAAGTCTATGGAGCATTACCAGACTGGGTGGTGTCGCTGATGCAGCGGGTAGAAACTCCTGATGTCAAAATCACTGCCGCAGAGCTGCGATCACTCGGTTTAACCCCTGAACGAGTCCGGCGCTGGTTTCGCGAACACTACGGAATGACGTTTGTAGAATGGTGTCGCAGACGGCGTTTGGCCAAGGCTTTCATGCAACTCCAAGCGGGAACTGCTATCGATGATGTCGTCTTCAACAATCAGTATGAATCCCACAGTGGCTTTCGAGAAGCCTTTGGTAAAGTCTTTGGGGTTCCGCCAGGACAGAGCCATACTGGTGATTTTGTAGCCACACAGATCTTAGAATCTCCTCTCGGAGCGTTGCTGGTTGGGGCAGTTGAAGAAGGAGTCTGTTTGATTGAGTATGCCGATAAACAGGCCTTAGAGCATCACTACGCTGCGCTCAGCAAACAGTTTGGCTATCCAGTTCTGCCCGTTACGAATAGTCATATTGAGCGTTTGCGCGAGGAATTGGCTCGCTATTTTGCAGCGGAACTATCTGAGTTCTCTGTTCCACTGGTGGTTTGCGGGACGACTTTTCAAGAACAGGTGTGGTCAGAGCTACAGCGCATTCCTTACGGGAAGACTATTGCCTACGATGAGCTGGCTCGACGCATTGGTAAACCAACCGCCGCTCGTGCCGTCGCTAGAGCTAACGGCATGAATCGGATCAATATTCTGATTCCTTGTCATCGCGTCATCGGTAAAAATGGGCAGTTAACCGGATACGGCGGCGGACTGTGGCGCAAGCGTCTGCTGCTGGAGCTAGAGCATCGCTAAGTCGCTGCGCGACGGGAAAAGGGAAAATCGTTCTTACGGAACGGGGAAAGGGCAAAGGAAGCCGTTGATAAACTTGCTTTTGATTCGCCTCTACCCGATGGAGAAAAGATTGAGTCGTAATGTAGGATCTCGAAGAGAATTAGCGATGAGAATTTCGGATATTGCTGAACTGTTACTGTTAGCAGCGTTGTGGGGTGGCTCGTTTTTGTTGATGCGGATTGCTGCCCCAGTACTAGGTCCGGTTTGGTTAATCGAGTTTCGCGTCTTGCTGGCAGGTTTAGTTTTGTTGCCAATTTTAGTAAGAGCGCAGCTTCTGCCGGAGGTGCGCCGTCATCTCGCTCCCCTGGTGGTTGTCGGCTGGATTAATTCTGCGATTCCCTTCTTGCTCTTTGCTTTTGCGTCTGTCTTTCTGCCTGCGGGTTTTACAGCTATTTTAAATGCTACTGCACCGCTGTTTGGCACAGTTGTGGCGGTGGTTTGGCTTCAGGAAAAGTTAACCACCTCTCGCCTGATCGGTTTTGTCATCGGATTTATCGGGGTTGTGATTTTGATTGGATGGAGAGCCGTTGCTGCTACACCTAATTTCTTTCTGGCCGTGCTGGCAGGATTAGGTGCTGCTGTTCTATATGCGATCGCTGCCCCTTACGCTAAACGCAAGCTAGCCGCGGTTCCTTCTCTAGTTGTAGCTACTGTCAGTCAGCTTGGAGCAGCGCTTTTGCTGTTACCAGCGCTTCCGTTTACGGTTCCCCAGCAACCACTGACTGCTGATGTGGTGGTGGCGGTGATTGCTTTAGCGCTGCTCTCTACTGCCTTGGCCTATATTCTCTATTTCAGACTAATCAGCAATCTTGGCTCCACTAAAGCCCTCACAGTGGCTTATTTGATTCCCCTGTTCGCCATGTTTTGGGGAGCAATCATTCTCAAAGAGACGATTACCGTGTCAATGATTGTCGGCTGTGGGCTAGTGTTGTTGGGAACGGCGATCGCCAATGAGCTACTGATGGGTCAACGCAGCCGACCACAGCCCTAATGGCACTGACTACCAAATAGCCTCGCGGTCGCTCGCTAAAACCCTATGCTACAGAGCTTTAGCGATCGCCTCTAATTCAACAATCCTTTAAACCGGAACTCAGTCTTCAAATGCTTGAGTTTGCTAAATACTATTGAACCTGAGTGCTTAGACGATGGTGAAGTCTACAGTGACCGTATCGAGCAGATTTCCTCCCTGGCGATTCTGGTCATACAGCTCAAAAGAGATGGTGTTGTCTCCTTCTAAGATACTTCCTCCGTTTAAATCCCCGCTCCGGTCACCAAATAGAGCATAGGGTTCTACATTCTCGGTTCGAGTGATTTGTCCATCGTTAAGATTGAGGAAGATACTTTCCACCTGCCCGAAGTAGCGGCTTTCTTCTGAGACTGACGCAGCAATTGTCAGCTTCTTATCGGCGACTTCGCTTGCCAAGATTTGCCGCTCCTTGTCTAGGGAAGCAATGAGGGTATTGCTGTCCGCGTCGTAAAGACCAATTTCAAGTTTGCTTTCAGAGTCAGTCTCAAGTCCGGTCACATCGGTTGGAGAGGTTGGTTCACGAAAAGGTAAAATCTTGGCACCAGCAATCGATTGCGGATTCGTAAAACTTTCCCAGCTATCGGTAGCCCCATAGCTGGAAAATCTACCGTCTTGAAAGGCTTCCGGTGCTTCTGCCGGGGCAGATTTCGTACTGCCACCGGCAGACCAATCGAACGTCAGTTGTATTGAGCCAACCTCGTAGAACGCATTGGGGTTTGCCTCTGTATCTTGGGTTGTCGTAAATTTATATTGGTCAGCCCCGGGAATTGCGGAGGAGAGGTCTGACAAGATGATGCGAGCGGTTGAGTTCGTTTCGTTGAGTGTATCGACAAGCTTTGAGCGGCTGTCAAAAACGTTAATTTCAAAATCAGAAATCTTAAAGGCTCCAACATTTCCTAGACTTTTGTTGGAATCTGGCGTGTCAGCAGTATAGGAATAACTCCCTTCAAAATAACCACCAGACAAAAAACCTGATTTAGTAAAACTTCCTTTAATATCAAAGTTAACTTGGTTAGCATCGTTGTTCATCGAGTTTACCTTGTTTAGTCTTGATACCAAGATTAGCTTGCAGGTGTTAATGATGCAAGAATAGATCAAAATTACTATTCCTGACGCTCGTTGATTAACAAACAGCAACGGCTCTTTGTCATTTTGTTTGTGAGAAAAGTTAGATTTGTTGGCCCTGGTTCTTAGCAGACTTGAGGATAAAAAATACTCATGAGCAATTTGTTAATCAAATCGACCGACCAAAGCGCCAATGGCAGCGGTGGTTCCTCATTCGCATAGCATCATGCTGCCCGGCGCTATATTGTCGTGCTCGCCTTGTTCAGTTTAAGGAGCGGGAACGCGATCGCTTTTCTTGATGAAGAGGACAGCAGTGCCGATAGCCAGAAAAGCAATGCCCCACCACAGGGAGTTACCCGGAAGGATTTTGAGCAGGAGAGTCACGATTCCCGAAGTAATCAGTGATGACGCTATTGTTGTTCGATATTGCATAATTTGAAGTTAAATCTTTGTATCTTTGTATTCATACTATTTCTTAAGGTAGATGCTACACGAACAGAGAACGCTGAAACCTTTTCCCCTACACCGTATCTGTAGCTTTACTTTCCAGAAATAGTATCATCAGGTCACCCTGAGATATTGCTGATCGTAGTTCGGGCACTGTGATGAAAACCTCCATCAAGAGAAGGAGGAATTGACGAAGTCAGCGGAAGCCCCGTCGTCTTACGGCGGGGTCTCTCTGACCTAATGGCCATAAAATCATCGGACGAGCAGTAAGCCAATGGTCTAAGTGGCCTCAGACTCGTTCCCCTCTGTCTTCGGCGTCAGCAGCAAATACAGTGAAGGAACGACGAGCAAGGCACTCAAGGTGGCGGCAATCAGGCCAAAGATAATCGCGCTACACAAGGGCATCCAGGTCGGATCGCTCAAGGCGAGGGGAATCAAGCCGATGATGGTCGTAATACTAGTGGTCAGTACAGGGCGCAAGCGGTCAGCCACGCCATTCGCCGCCGCCATCCGTTTCTGCATCCCCTCTTCCTGATAGCGGTTCATCGTATCGACCATGACAATGGCATCGTTCACCACAATCCCTACCAAGGCAATGATGCCGATAAAGGCGGTGAAGGAAAAGCGAATCCCTACCAGGAAGAAGCCGCCGAACGTGCCGATGGTAGCAAAGGGAATCGCCAGCAGGATAATAAAGGGCTGGCGAAAGGAACCGAGTTGCAGCACCAGCACGGCAAACACCAAAAACACCGCCAGCGCCAGCGCTTGACCTGCTGAACCAAAGGTTTCTGCCTGGTCTTCCGACTCGCCGCCAAAGCTGTAGCTGTAGCCCTGGGGCCATGACTGCTGCATGTCTTGGAGCTTTGGCTCTAACGCATCCAAAATCTGACCAACGGTATTGCCTTCATTTTTCGCGAGTACTGTAACGGTGCGTCGTCCGTCTCGACGGGTGATCGACAGGGGCGCTTCCGCCTGTACGGGTTCGACCACGGCGAGGGCGGAGACGACTTCTTCGGTGTCGCTATCGGTAAAAAAGCGGACCGCCAACAGTTCGTCCCGGCGCGTCGGACCGCCAACGCGACCGTTACGGGAGGGCCAAGCCGTACTGAGGCGAATTTCTAAATCTTCCTCATCGCCGCCGATAACAAAATCACCAATATCGATGGCTCTAGTGTAGTACTGTGCTTGGGATGCCAGTTCTTGCTCGCTGAGGTCGTAGAAGCTGAGTTCCTCCCGTTTGGGAACCAGCCGCAGGTCAGACTGTAACGCCCCCAGATTGTCTCGGACATCGGTGGCTCCCGGAATTTGCCGCAGCGCTAGCTGAACTTCTTGGGAAATCTGACGCAGTTGAGCGATGTTGCTTCCGGTGAGTTCAACCTGAATCGGATCTCCCGCCTCTCCAGCCTGCTGTTCATTTAAGATGAGCGATGCCCCCGGATATTGATTGATGGCGGCTTGCAGTTCGCTGCGCAGGTCGTCGAGGTACTCAAAGGAAATTTTCTCTCGCTCGTCTTCGGGCAGCAGGACACCCGAAAAACCGACGAGGTAGCTGCCTTCGGTGGGCTGGAGTTCGCCAGAGGGAACTAAGTTACTACGCTGACCAACGTATTTGATGACGCTTTCAAGATAGTCTTTCTCGCGCAGAATTTCCCCCAGTTCGTTCGCCACAGCTTGAGACGTTGCGAGGGTGGTTGTGGGGGGAAGTTCGACATTAACACTAAAATTGCGCTGGTCCGATTGGGGAAAAAATTCCACGGGGATTTGGGTAAAGGCGAAGATGGCGCAGACAAACAGGGCAACGGTTCCTAGTACCCAAGCGCGGGCGGTGGCTCGGTTTTTAATGGTGTGGTTGAGGCTCCAGCGCTGGAAGCGCTTTGAGGCGGCTTCCGATAAGCGATCCATGCGGGATTTGGCTTCTACGCCTTTGATATTGCCGAGCAGGTAGCGAGACAGGGGAATGTCAATGAGGATGGCGATCGCAAAACTGAGGGTCAGGCAGATAATGGCGGTATAGGGCAGCAGCTCGATAAATTTACCGAGCGTCCCGCTAATGGCTAAGAGCGGGGTGAGGGCGAGAATCGTGGTTAGCTGACCCGCAAAAGCAGGTGGGGCATAATTTCTGACTGTTTCCAGGGCGGCCCGATCAAAAGTTAGTCCCCGAATAAAAATAGCTTCGTGCATCCCCTCCATCATCAAAATGAACACATCCACCAAAATCCCCAACGACAACACCATGCCAATCAGCACCATGTTGTTGAGGGTTTGACCCGTCAGCCAGAGGATCGCCAGCGTTCCCAAGAAGGTGAGCGGAATCGACAGCCCCGCAATCAGCGCCTCCCGCCAAGACAGCACAATAAACAGAATCACAAACACCGCCGCCATCGCCTGGAGGGCATTGGTAAACAGATTGCCCAACTGTTCCCAAATAATTTCCGACTCGTCGGCAATGATGCGGTACTCCATTCCAAAAGGCCAAATATCAGGGTTTTGCTGGAGTTCGTCGATAGTTTCCAGTACGCTGTTAATCACCTCAATCGAGTCTTGGCCCGGGACTTTGACCGCGCCGACGGTGACGGTAGGCTGGTAGTCTTCACCTCGCGTACTAATGAAGGCGCGCGTATCCTCTTGTTCGAGTTCTCGACGCACCGAAGCAATTTCCTCCAGACGAACTACCCGCCCTTCCAAACGAGTAATCGGTAAAGAGCGCAAGTCTTCAAGGGTGCGAAATCTGCCATAGAAGCGAACTTGTGCTCCAATAAGATCGCTTTCAATTTCGTTGAGAGGAACATCCTGATTAGCGGTGCGGATTTGGTTGGCAACGGTAGTGGGGGAAATGCCTAGAGTAGCCAAGCGAAAGGGGTCCATCTGGATGCTAACTACTTCTTCTCTAGCACCGCCAAGGTTCACTTCGCTCACTCCTGCAACCTGTTCTAAGCGATCTTGGATTCTTTCAGCAGCTTGAGAAATGACCGTCGGATCGATATCGCCATACAGCGCTAGGGTAATAATTGGGGCATCGTTAACAGAAACCTGCTCGACAATAGGCTGCTCGGCATCTTCGGGTAATTCTGGCTCGGCCTGGGAAACCGCTTCCCGCAGCTCTTGAATGGACTGATCGACGTTGGCATCACTCGTAAACTCAACATTAATTACCGAGAAGCCTGTATAGGAAGCACTCCTCAGTTGTTTAACATTTTCTACCGAGCTAATTTCTGTTTCGATTTCGTCGGTTACTTGCTGCTCAATCGATTGCGGGTCAGCCCCTGCCCAGGTTGTCGTAATATTGGCAACGGCAATGTCAATGTCTGGGTTAGATTGCTTCGTCATTGCCAAGTAGCCCAGCACCCCACCAACAACAAACAGTAAGCTCAACAAAATGGCGAAGATGGTGTTGAGAAAGAAAAAACGAGCTAAACGTGGGGCTTTTTGGGCGTTATCAGACTTGTTATCGTGGAAATATGGAGGTTCGTTCTTTGGGGAATAGCTATGTTCCTCTAATCTGCTCATTGCTGATTGCTCATTGGTCACTGCGACTAACAATTTGAACAGGCGCACCATCAACGAGACGATTTTGCCCCTGGGTGACGACTGCTTCTCCAGCTTGAACGCCGCTGACGATCTGTTGGTTAGTAATGCTGCGGATGCCCAGTTCCACCTCTCGCTGTTCGACGGTGTCTTCCTCCACGACGAAAACGTAGGGAACCTGATCGCGGTACACGACGGCATTGAGGGGCACAACGACGGCACTGGGGTCTTCCTCTACGGCAATCCAGGTAAGCACCTGCTCGCCGTGACGAACATTTTCTGTCGTCGCGGGATTGAGGCGGATTCTAGCTTCGATGGCGCGTCCGCCCGGACTGATAGCCGGGTTAACGGCAAACACTGCCCCCGTTGCTCTGGCAGCGGCAGTCAGATCGCTCTCGGTATTGTCCATCGAGGATTGGGCGATCGCCGTTTCGGGAGCGACAAAGGCGGCTTGACCCGCATCGACACTTTCCCCCGTTGGACCAGCTAAATCGACGATCACTTCATACAGACTAGGATCGATAATTACCATCGGGATTCGCTCAAGAATTCCTTGGTAATCTCCCGCGAGTTGAGAGGTGACGATTTGAGGAGAGAAGTATTCCCCTTCGGTATAGTTGAGGTAGGCAATCACGCCATCAAAAGGCGCATAAATTCTGGCTCCCTCCAGCGCCACCTCCGCCTGAGTGACTCGCGCTCTGGCGGTGTCGATCTGCGCCTGGGTTGCCTGGAGCTGTTCTTGGGCCGCTGCCACCTCTGCCTGGGCCGCCTGTCTGTTAGCCCCTGCCTCTTGAAGGGTATTGCGACGAGTATCTAGCTCAGCGGCAGCCACGGCTCCTTCTTCATACAAAAACTGGTAGCGTTCGAGTTGGGTTTCGGCGAGGTCGCGAGCTGAGCGGAGGCGCGTTAGCTGCGCCTGGGCCTGGGCCACTTGGGCCTGGGCAGCGGCTCGCTGCTGTCGGGCCTCGGCTAGAGCGGCTTGGGCCTGCTGAAGGTCGGCAATCAATTCGCGATCGTCAACCTTGGCCAACAGTTCACCTTCTCGCACCAAGTCGCCCTCGCGCAGTCGGCGACCGTTGCGATCGGCAAGATAGGTAATATCGCCCTCAACTTCAAACGTGAGATGCTGATACTCGGCAGCCTGAACCGTTCCCTCGCTAGAGACCCAGGCTCGAATCGGTTCTTGCTGAGCCGTTGCGGTTTGCACCGATAGGGGAGCCGGAGCGGTTGTCTCCACTTCGGAAGCATTTTCCTGAAGGCGCATCACCGTTACGCCACCAATCGCCACGACGACTCCCAATACGGGAACGAGCCACCAGTAGTTTTTCCAAGGAGTTTTTTCCGGGGATTTGGCAGTTATGCTCGGTTTTTCCCCATTGGGACAATTGGTCGGTTCAGAAGCTCCGCGAGGAGTTGAGCTGCTATTGCTGCCATTTTGTCTCGGCTGATGGTCAACAGCCGCTGCTGATCTGTCGAAATTATTCAGTAAATGGGCTTTCAGAGAATTTTTAGCGGATGTTGGTTTTTCAGAAGACATAAAAAATTTAGTAAATCTTAGTTAAGAGGTTGTCTCTGTAAGTAGAAGACTGGCATAATTACAAACCTTCTCAAATCCTAAAAAAGACTTGTCAATTTATCCGTCTGTATCAGGTTAGATTTATGAACGGGTTGGGTAGCTCACGATTAGCACAATAAAGCGCTCTTCAGGTCTATCTACCGATAAAATAGCTAATACACCTGTACCAGAAAATGATTGCCATGTCACCCGATGCTGCCGAGCTTCAATCTAGAGCTGAGCTAGCGGACTGGGAAGCCCATATGCCCCCGACAGACCTAGTTTTTGACGATGGAGAACCCTTGGAAAGTAATCGACACCGGATCGCGATGAACGTGCTCATCGATGCCGTCAATAGCGCTCTAGACGACCGTAGCGACTTTTTTGCGGGGGGCAATATGTTTGTGTACTACAGCCGCAGCCAAGCGATGAACCGAGACTTTCGGGGACCAGATTTCTTTGTGGCGCTGGACGTAGATGGCACTCGCGAACGCCAAGGCTGGGTCGTGTGGGAAGAAGAGGGACGCTATCCAGACGTGATTGTTGAATTGTTGTCTCCGAGTACGGCAACAGTCGATACGGGAGCCAAAAAAGACCTGTACGAGCGCACTTTTCATACGGCTAACTACTTCGTCTACGACCCATTTGATGCTAACTCCTTACAAGGGTGGCAATTAGACGCAAATCAACGTTACCAACCCATTCTCCCTAACGAGAACGGCTGGCTGTGGTGTAGCTCGTTGCAGCTATGGCTCGGCACTTGGGAAGGGCAGCTCCGTCGAGAGCCGCTCACGGGAACCTGTATCTGGCTAAGGTTTTATGACGCAGAGGGCAACGTTGTGCCCCTCCCGGAAGAACTCGCAGCAGCCGAACGACAGCGAGCTGATGCTGAACAGCAGCGAGCCGATGCTGAACGGCAGCGAGCCGAACGTCTGGCAGCTCAACTGATTGAACTTGGCATTGATCCTGAAAACCTTTAGCCATCAAAGAGCATACTTTGGTGGCGCTGATCTCATTGACGAGTCTTCGTTGTTAACTTGAGATGGTCCTCTCAAACAACAGCTCTCCTGTACACAGATAGTCCTTAACGGTATCGTCGTGAAAAATGCCGATCAGCGCACAGCCAGAGGCTTGGCGCTCGGCTAATAATTCCATAACAACCTGGCGATTGCGAGTATCTAAAGAGGCGGTTGGTTCGTCAAGGAGTAACACTGGGGTGTCAACCGAAAGCGCTCGGGCAATATTCACTCTCTGCTTTTCTCCCCCGGAAAAGGTGGTTGGGGAAAGTTGCCACAGACGTTTAGGAAGATTGAGAGTTGCCAGTAAATGCTGCGCCTTTTCGGTGGCTGTTTGAGGAGCTATTCCCAACTCCAGCAAGGGTTCTGTGACCACATTCAAGGTAGAGACGCGAGGAATGACGCGCAGAAACTGACTAACATAGCCGATAGTTTTGCGTCGAATGGCAATCAGTTCGTGGGGTTCAGCTTGCGTAATATCTACCCAGCGATGCTCGTGCTGCACCCAAATAGAACCGCGCTCCACGCGATAATTGCCGTATAGCGATCGCATGAAGGTCGATTTTCCGGAACCGGATCCCCCCGTTAGGGCAATACAGTCTCCGGCACCGATGCTGAGAGAAACTCCTGCTAAGACGCTTAAATGAATTCCGCCCTGATTGTGCAGAGTAAATCCTTTATGGATGTCTTCGGCTAGAAGCAAAGTGTTTGCCGGATAGTTTTTGGGGAGTCGCTTTCTACTGATTGCTGATTGTTGATTGCTCATGGTCCTCTGATTAGGACAAGGGACACTTCACTGGTTATCTGCCACAATTAATATCAATCAGCGTCAGCCATGACTTTGAGGCGCACCATCAGTTCGCCCGCATCGTCGAGCTGGACCTCAATTAGTTCGCTGGTGAGCGTTTCTAAACAGGTAAGGAGCGAGCGCAGATGAGGATTGCTGGCTCCAGTATCCACGTATAGACGGTCTGAGAGGTTGCTGAGGCGTTTCCAGGTGGTGTAGAGCTTCCCCACGCTCTGCTCTAGCTGGTTGGCCTGTTTGACTAACTCGGCTGCCGTGCTGAGGCAGTCTAGCCGCAGGGCCTCTTCAAGAGCCATTTCGACATCGATCGAGGCTTGTCTGATGGTCTGGACTTGAGCCGCCGCATCGAGATATTTCGATAAGCTGCGAGCGTCTGAAGTGAGGGTTTTAACGGTATCTACATCAGGACTGAGCGCCACTTCTTTTTGAATAGCATCGAGATGCAAATCCGGGAGCTTTTCCATCTCCCGTACCAGAGGAGCGAGGTGGCGAGGAGGCAACGAGCCGTCTGCTGCTCTTTCTTTGACCTCTTCGGGCAGGAGTTCAGAAGTCATGGCCGTCCACTCATCGGAGAGCTGCTTCACTTCCCGGCGAGTAATGCGATCGCCTTTTTGAGCGGCTTCGCCGACCATTTTCTGTACCTCTGGCGCGGATTTGGCCGTTTCAATAAAGGCCCGTTTGCTGAAGTTATTGATCGCGTCAGGGTCGAGCTGGCCTTCGGCAAGCAGGGTATCGGCGCTATTGGCGAGCTGAATGAGCGCGTAGGCTTGGCTTTTGGTAATTTCCCGATCTTTGAGCCAGTTAATAAATCCGGTGCCGCGTCCGTCACCGCCCTGTTTTTCCCGGTCCCGGACCGCCCTTAAGATCCGACCGCGCCAAATGTCGGTTTGCAGATCGAAGCGATCGCAAATCTGCCAAACTGAGTCTAGCTGCTGCTGAAAGTCAGACTCTTGAATGTCCTCGTCTTCTGGATCGGGAATGTTGAAGTTAAAGTCTACTGGGGTTTCCAGAGCTGTCACAATTTCGTCAGGCGAGGGAGACGTTTGAACCATAGCAGAGCATCAAAGGATAATCGGATTATTATGGCACATCCTGATTTGCTTAACAATTGCTGCTTACTGTTGAGCAACTGGCTCTTAAGGGAACTCTAAAACTGTAGTTCCCGGAGCGAACGATGAGAATAGCAACTGCCACTTTACTAATCTCTGCTGTATCTTTTGCCTGTTTGATCTTGACGGCTGAGGCTAAAGTGCTTAAAGAAGGAGCCGTCAGCAATGGTTACTACTGGCAGCTCATTGAACATCAAGATGGCTCGACACGCTGGCTCTGCCGTAAAGTCCAGGAGGGAAGGTTTCAGAAACACAAAACCTGCCAACAGGCTCAGGCCGAGCGTCCGTAGGTTCATTGCCGTTCCGACAGGGCGCGGCTGTCGCGTCATCAAACCTTTGGACAAGGAACAGCAGTTCAATGGCGCATGACGAAGCGCTAAACCGGGTGCAGCAGGATTTGAACCTGCGACCGTCCGCTTAGAAGGCGGATGCTCTATCCACTGAGCTATGCACCCCAGAGCCATATCTCCATCAGCTATTGTATCTAGGGTAGAGCTCACAACGCAATGCTGATTGCTACTTAATAGGATTAATGCAACTGAACGGGAGAGAAACAATTAGCGCTCAACCGCTTTTACCGGAGTGTAAAAACTGTAATTGTTGCGTCCCTGTTCTTTAGAAAGATAAAGCGCTTCATCGGCACGTTCAATTAAGACTTCTACTTCTTCGCCATCTTGGGGAAATAGCGCAATTCCAATGCTGCTTTTAATCGTTAGCTGCTGTTCTTCTAGCTGAAACGGATGCTTCAGCGTGTTTAAAATCCGTCCGGCGATGGTGGCGGCTTCCTGTTCCTCTCGTAGCTGAGTGACAAGCACCAAAAACTCGTCTCCCCCCCAGCGCGTGAGCAGATCGCTAGAGCGTAAGCAGGACGCTAATCTTTCGGCAAACCCCCGCAAAAGCTGGTCGCCCATCGCGTGACCCATCGTATCGTTAATTTCTTTAAAATGATCGAGATCGAGAAACATCACGCCCAGGGAATGCTGATATCGTCTGGCATTGGCGATCGCCTTTGAGAGCTGCTCTCGAAACAGAAATCGATTGGGCAAGCCAGTCAGAGAATCGTGAAAAGCCTGGTACTGTAGCTTTTGTTCGAGCTGCTTGCGTTCTGTAATGCCGCGAACCACCAGGCAAAACATCTGCATTGGTTCGTGCTTAATCAAGCTTACGCTAACTTCAATATCGATTAACGTGCCATCCTTGCTTCGATGCTGTGTTTCTTCGGCCATATCTTGCTGTTGATCGATAATTTGCTGAAACTTAAGATCGAGAATTTCCCGCTCTACGGGCACAATATCGTAAAGAGTCAGCTTCAAAATTTCCTTAGACTGGTAGCCGAGGAGCTGGCAGTACGCTTGATTCGCATCTAAAATCTTCTTGGTTGCGGCATCAACAAGCAGGATTCCCTCTCTCGTCTGCTTAACCACCGCGCGGTAGCGTTCTTCGGTCTTTCCCATCATCCGCGTCCGCCGCCGCACGGTGAGATCGAACAGATAGCTTCTAATCAGCTTTCGCTCAGTGAGATAGTGAATATACTGCTCAAAAATTTCTGGACCGACTCTAACTTCCCGCACGATCAGATCTCGTGGTTGACTCTGGTAAGATAGCAAGGCATTCAGCAGCGGGTTGGAGCGAAACAGGAGTCCCCTCAGAATTGGATGTTCCAGGTGTTTCTGCTTGAGGTCAGGAAATTTAGCTTTAGCAGCAGAGTTGAGATAGGTCAGCGTTCCTTCCCAATCTATTTCCACGATCGGAATCGGACTCAGTTCGGCAATCGAAGCGAGCTTGACCAGCTCTTCCTGGTTTAATTCATCTTTAGAGGCAAAGCCTGTATTAGTCGGGGGACGGGCAACCGCATTGGTAGCTGAAGGAGGATGAGCCGGTTCTTTTTCTAAGAGCGCTAAGCTTGAGAGCAGTTCTGAATCAGAGAAGACATAGTAATGAGCCTTCACAGAAGCAGCAAACTCGATATTATCTCCGTGTTTAAGTTCGCAAACAGAACATTTTTTTTGATTAACGTAAATACCGGATTGGCTCTTTTCTCCTTGGAGATTGCCATCGAATAGATAATAGGAATACTGGTCAGTGCGCTCGTCGCTGATGCGAACAATCGTTGCATGGTGATGAGCAACCTGCTCAAAAGGAAGAATAATTGAATTGCGGTGATGACGACCGATTGAATAGACAGATTCTTTTAGAAAAATTACTTGTCTAAGATTCCGCCTTGCGATGAGTAAAATGTGATGAGTAGGCGAAGCCTTTACCTCTAAAGTTGGCATGGCTGGTCGTCAGATTATAGCTCAATTCTAACTGTCTACGAATCGTTATTTAAAATTAGTTTTATTTCTTCTAGAAATAGCCCGAACTACCTCAGAGTAAACAATGTAGCAAACGCGGCTTTATAGCAATGTTAAGTTTTCTTGACTTTTTGAACTTAACCCATTGTAATGATTTTCTTGATCGAAATCTAGTCATTATTTTAAATTAACCGTCAGTTTTAATATTTAATTAATATTAAAGTGTCTTTCCTCGTCTGGCTACTCCTAAATGGCAGGGTTTCGGGCTGAAAAGCTTTTCACGACTTGCTGCCGTTGTCAAGCCGCTCTCTAAAAAAGCGGTTAATTGATTGCTAATATTCCCAAAAATAATCGGCGGCTGGCCGTTCTCCTGGCGTTGAATCTGGCGTAGTCCCCAATAAAACAGTTGCCTGAGTTGGCTGAGAATGAGCGGATGTCGCTGCGACATCACTCCGTTCGCTGTTGGCGAAGCGACGCACGACGCGGCTCGGAATTCCATAATCATAAATAATGTGTCCTTGCCCTGCCAAGACAACCACCTGATAGCTCGGGTTTGCTTGCCAAAACTGAGCTACCGTTTCTGCCATTGTTTCATCCCACAGCACTTGAGCCGCAAAAAAATTCTCGAAGCTTCGTTCTGTTTGCTCTCCATGACTGTGCTGAGCGTAAACATCTTGAAGCAGCCGCCGATACTCGGCATTATCTGTGCGAATCTCTGACAGAGGAGGAATGGTGCGACGTTCTGAGGCGGATAGGCTAGCAAGCCCCTGACGGGCTACTTTACGAGTGACTTCTGTCGGCGTATTGAGAGCTAGGAGCGGTAAGCGGTGTGCTTGAGCAAAGCGCAAAATGGGAGCATAGTATTCCCACTCGAAGCCCCAACGCTGGTCATACTCGGTTTTGGTTCTGAGTTCACCTTCGCTAATCTCTCCGGCTAGATACTGATCGAGAGCAAACTGGTAGGGACGCTGAAACATTTCTAGGGCAATCGCCAATTGGTTGTTTTGCTCATAGAGGGCAGCGATAATATGATACTGTGCTTCGTGGTCTTCAACGCTGTTATGAGTTTCTCCTAAATAAACAATATCAGCCTGGGTGAGGGCTGAGATAATTTCTGCATGAGTTTGGTCGTGCTGGTCACTCAGTTCTGCCGTCAACGATTTGCCTGCCGATAGGGACAGCGGCGCTGTCTGCATTAACTGAGCGATCAACAGGCAAAAACCGATAGCTCCCAGCAACCACATACATAACTGAGCGATTTGAGTTATCTTCATCAGCAGTCAGCGACCCATCAAAATCAGTGGGGTGTATCTTTGTAAGCCTAACCTGTTTTTCGCTGTTTAATTCAAATCAAGCTCCTTGTCTCTCAAGCGTCGGTTACATCAGCAGGCGAAGCTGCTCAGAATCAGAATTTGCGACTAGCTCTCCGTTGAGAAGCTGTTGTGCTGCCTCAAGCATCTCGCTAGCAATATCCTTAAGATCTTCTCGACTTGTCAGGTAAGTTGAGAGAGACTCTAACGGATCGAGACTATTGCCAACTCCTAGTTCAGGAAGGCGAGGACGCGCTAGCTGACTGACTAATTCGGGGCGAATCGTGTAGCTATGAGCTTCTTGTAGGGCGTTGTGAAGCGACGCTGTATCGATCAGATCGAGCTGCTCTGAACTGATTTTGTAAATTAATCTAACCACCGTTTCTGTAATCGTTACTTTGGCGATCGCTGCTAAAATTTCTTGCTGAGGGTCTTCTTGAGTAGAAACATCCACCGCAATTGTGCAGAAGGGACGAGCTGGCACAGAGCAGAACTGCCACTCGACCTGACCTTTCTCTAGAGAAACCAAAACGTAACCTTTATTTTCCTTTTCTTCGCTGAAGTCTACGCGCTCGATGCTGCCAGGATACACCACCGGCGGATCGTTGGTGCGGTTGAGGTTTTGATGCTTGTGAACGTGACCAAGAGCCACATAGTCTAGTTCGGGGCGAAGGAGCATCGATAGCGGAATCGAAAACCCCTTTCCGACCGCCAAGAAGCGCTCGGCTCCTAAATTCGCTCGCTCTACCATCAGATGAGCTAATAAGACAGCGGGAATCTCGGGATCGAGACGACGGATTTCGGCTTCTAAAACGGGTTCGAGGCGCTTGATGAGGAGCTGGTTGACTTCAGCTAGCGACAGTTTTTCTGTTTCTGGCCGAGTTAATAGCGTCGCGGGCGTTAGCCAAGGAAGCGCAATCACCTGCACCTCGCCGCTGCGGGTTGATATCCGATGAGATTTGATGCTGTCACCAACGATAAACCCGGGAACCGCTAAAGTTCGGTAGATACAGAGACTCGCGCCTCCACTGCCCTGAGAATGCTGGTCGTGGTTGCCGACAAGCAACACCGTCGGAATGTTGGCATCAGCCAGACGGCGAAACTGGCTCGCAAAGGCTTCGTGAACGAAAGGCGGCGGCGTGGCATCGGGAAAGGCATCGCCGCCAAACAGAACGAGATCGACGGGTTCAGCGATCGCTCGGTCAATACAGGTTTCCAGCGTCTTGACAAAATCTTCTAGACGTGTGTTCAGACCTGTTTGCGGATTAACGCGACCGTGGGAAAAACCACTGCCCATGTGAATGTCTGAAAGATGCAGAACTTTTAGCATGTAAACTCGCTAGATCGGGGGCTTTGTCTAGAATAACTCTACAGCGTAGTGAGCTAGACAACCTGCCGCAGCGGAGCAAGGGGAAACCGTTGCTCCGCTGCGGCACGATTCATGCTAGATACCGCGAATTTTACGGGTGTTATCGACTAAACTTTGGGCAAATCGGTCAAAGCGCTGAGACAGCTTTTCATCCGTGAGCTTCCCTGATTCGGTAAACGCTTTCCAAGATTGACCGATGGAAATTTGTTCGGGAATGACCCAAGCATGAACCCAGCGCATAATCAGCCGCATGTGATTGAGGGCGTTGCTGTTAGACTGTCCTCCCAGCACACTAATCACGCCAGCAACTTTACCGTCGAGGTGTTCAAAGCTCATGAGGTCTAGGGCATTTTTAATGACGCCACTCACGCTACCGTGATACTCTGGCGTTGCCAAAACCAGGCCATCTGCGGCTTTAACAGTTTCCTGCAAGCGCTTAACATCCGGATAATCGGGATATTCATCTCCACCATTGCTAAAGGGCAGCTCCATCGTTCGCAGATCGAGAATTTCTACCGATGCCCCGAGCGCTTTCAGCCGCTCAGCAACAAGCTCTAGTGCCTGATAGCTAGTCGATTCAGCTCTCAGACTGCCTCCAATCCCAACAATTTTAACCATACTCATTACTTCTCTATAACAGCATGCTTCTATGGTAAATCATAATCGTACCGACTACGAGTTAGTGGTCATGCATCTGAAGCAAAGGGGGACAGGAAACACGTTTTCTTCCCTTGACCTTTTGTCTCTCCTCCTCAACCAGGTACAGCTTGTCAGCCTCTGTTTAAGAAAAAGAGCGTTTCTCTAGTTTTTACTTAAACTGACAACTGTCATCCAGCAAAACAGCAGACCGAACAGCAGAAACAATAGCTTGTGCTTCAGAAGAAAATTTTCAGTGCTATCGTCAATTTCTCCTTCCTTGATTCCCAAGTTTTCTCTCAGTTCGTCAGCAAACTGATGAAGCCGACGATCGAAAGAAACGGATTCCGGTCGTTCAATGGGAATATCAAGAAAATCCCCTTCTGCTGGTTCAGGGACAGTTACCCCCGGCACAGATAAGCTCAAGCAAGCAACAGTAGCGACAAGTCCTTTCGTTAGCAAAGCCCTTCCTCAGTTGAATGTTCTAGCGATAACGACGGCGGCTGATGGAAATATCGTATTCTTTGGCAGCACCAATGGCTAAGGCGATACCGCTTAAAGTCCAGAAAAAATCAAAGAAACCAAGATTAATTTCATCACTACCGTTAATCACACCATCAGCATAAACGATGTCAGCTCTACAGAATAGAAAAAAGGCGATCGCCATCAATATCCTCGGAGAAAATTTACCGCCTCAAGTAGCTGATTCGAGCCGAATTATTTTGCTAGTGTCCTTGCCAGCGGTTAATGGGAATACAGTCAATTCCTAGCTGATCCAACGTGCGGGCAACCACGAAATCAACTAGATCTTCAATACTTTGAGGACGATGATACCAAGCCGGAATAGCCGGGACAATCTTAGCGCCAGCTTCTGCCAAAGCCGTTAGATTACGGAGATGTATCAGGCTCAACGGAGTCTCGCGAGGGACAATAACGAGAGGGCGACTTTCTTTAAGCTGAACGTCAGCCGCTCGTTCGAGCAAGTCGGAACTCAAACCAGCGGCGATTTTGGCTACGGTGCTCATGCTACAGGGCATCACAACCATGCCGACAGTCTGAAAAGAACCGCTAGCGATGGTGGCTCCCACATCTCCCCAACGGTGACAGCGCAATTTCCCACTGCTCTTAACCTCTGCCTGTTGTCGCCAAAATAGCTCTTGTTCTTCGGGGTCGGGAGGCATCCGGATATCCTGTTCAGCTTGCCAAACCATGTAGGCCGATTTAGAAGCCACTACATCCACGACGTAATCTGCCTGAAGTAAAAACTTCAGGGCCCGCACAGCATAAATTAAGCCGGATGCGCCGCTAATACCGAGAATCAGAGGTTTTGTCATAGATAAGTAGCTAGATAGAATTAAATTTAGATTAGACAGTGGCTATTAGCTTTTCCCTCTTTTCCAGATTGATTTTGTGTTCAACTTATCGACGCCTACCTACTTTCTCTGACGACTTTTGCCAGTGAGAATCGCTTTTGAGATTAATAGCGACTCAATCATCACTGAAAACTCGATTTACACGAGTCCTTCGAGTTCTAATTCTTCAATCATCTGTAAGCCCCGCGGATCGCCTAACTTTAATAGAGCGGCTCTCGCATCTTCTTTCACGCCCATATCTTCATCTTCGACGAGGGCTTCAATCAGTGCATCTACCGCTGTTGCAGACACAACGTTGACAGGAAGTTCGCGGCAGAGTTGACCAATCGACCACGCACAGTTGCTGCGAACTGCCGCCATCGGATCTCGTCTGAGACCTTCAATCAGCGGCGGGATTGCTGCCACAACATCTTCATACTCTAGCTTAGCAATCTGAGCGAGGCTGCTGGCCGCCCACAGCCGAACAGCAGAAATATCGGTTCTCAGAGCATGGGTCAGAGATGCTAGAGAACGGCGATCGCGGCAGTTGCCCAACGCCCAGACGATGCCTTTACGAACGTACCCGTTCCATTCCTCACTAAGAAGAGCGATCAGGGGAACGACCGCTTCGGCACTGGGGTTACGCCCAAGAGCGTAGGCAGCGCTAACGCGCACCAACGGACAAACATCCTGGAGTAACTCAATCAGCAGCGGAACGGCTCTTGGGTCTTGAATTTCACAGAAAGCCCGCGTCGCTAGCATCCGCTGTGATGCTTGTGAGGACTGAAGCAGCGTTAACATCACCTCTGGATTTGGCGGGGAAGGTTCTGACTCCGCTACTGGCTCCATGCGATCCAGAGGGCTAGCAAACTCTACATCAAGATTGAGTACACTGAGGTCGTCGTCATCATGCATAATTGATAACTTACCGTATTCCGATTATTTTAACCAGCCTTGCTCAGCGGTTCGCTGTGGATTGTTTAACTCATCAAGCGAATAGCTCACCGCTCAGAGCTGACAGCTTCCTCCCCTTAAAAACGTTTGAGCATAAGCAGAGAATGAGTTTGAAAGCCTAGTCGCTGGTACAGATTAAGAGCGGGCTGATTATGGGGAAACACCTGAAGACCAATTTGGCGATCGCCTCTGGCTTTAGCCCACTGCTGCGCCTGCTGCAACAGCGCTTTGGCGATGCCTTGTTGACGATGTTCGGGCAGGACGTACAGCAGGAAAATATGGGTATAGCGAGCGCCGCTAACCTGATCGACGGCGTTGCCCATCCACAGACAGGCCACCGTCTGAGCTGATGATTGCACCCACCACAAAGGAGTGTTGGAGGATAGGTATTTCTCAACGGTGAGGGCTAGATGCGCAAAATCCTGCTGCGGAGGAAACAGTTCTCGATACGTTAAGTGCATAAACCGAACCAACAGAGCGCGATCAACTCCCGTCCCTCGTTTGAACTGATACCCGGATGGTAGGCTTTGATTAATCAACGTCAATTGGCACGAGGAAGATTGGCAGACCCTACTTCAACGTCTTCTATGGGGGCCGGTGCTGCCAAATCTGAAGGGAGGAAAATTCGCGCGCTCACGGCAATTAAAGCCACTAAAAACACGAGCACGACTAAGAAAGGAGCAATGTACTGACGAAAAAAAGCCATTTTGATTCTCGGTTGATTTTAAGGAGTAGTTTGTCAAGCCAAAGGCAGTCCCGCCCGAATCTAGTCTATCGTTTAGAAGCAAACTGTGGCCCTTTAGCAGTGAGCAAGTAATGAGCTAAACCAACAACTGTGCATTGTCCTTCGTAACTGATAGTCGAGTCGGTACAATCGTTTTAAACCACACACTAACTAAGAACAATGCATCAGTCCGAGGATCAGAGCAGCATTTCAGCTCACAAAACGCCATCCGATAGACAGGAGATCAATGCGTTAATTTCCAAACATGGGTTTAAAGATGTTGTGCAGGAATTACGGGACTTTGCCTTGCAGAACGAGAGCGAATTAGGACTGCCCCAGGAGTTGAAGACCTACTGGGGCAGAGTTTCTGAACTATTAGAGCAAGTTCTAAAGATTGAAGAAGTCGAAGACTACGAACCGCTTAATGAATAGCGTCTAGCAGCAAGGTGAATGCTACCCACGTTTTCTGAAATTATTCTTCTATCGGCACGAACATTTTAGTTTCTGGTACATAGGTCCAGGCAATCCCTTGTGGATCTCTACTCTGACTCCATTCTGAAAAATCGGGGTCTGATTTACGCTTGCCAATGGTACTCGAGTGCATATCAAGTCGTTTAGCCAGTTCAGCCTGAATGAGCGAGGAGTCATCGGAATCAGACATTGGTGCTGACGGTGGGTAGTCGTCGGGTGTTGCTGCTCCGCTGAAATCTGCTTCCTGCTCAGCGAGCACTGCTGATTCCAACTCCGATTCGCCATCAGCAACAGCTCTGCCGTTGTCGGCTTGGCTAGTATGATTGCCATCAGAGTGTGGTGCTAAATCTGGTTCCGGTTCCACTTCTTCAGCGCTGGATTCTGATGCCGTCGGTGTTTCTACAGTGGTCTCTGCCGCTGATTCCGGTTCCGTCTTCTGTTCAGCAGCGGGGGCTGACGCCGTCGATTCTCGAGCAGGAGGTGAGGTCTCTGATACAGAGGAGTGGCTGGAGCGATCGCTGTCATCAGCAGCGACGAACTCTGAGGCAATTTCGTCTGAAGAGTCCTCTGTCTCATTTTGAGGGGCATCGGCAGATAGAGTTTCAACAGCCGCTGAAGCGCTAGCGAGCTGTGATGGGGATTCTAATTCTTCGTCGTCTAGAGGTTCACTGTCATCGAAAATACTGCCGAGGGCGCTGGCAGTGAGGAAGTAATAGACAGTGTGCTCTTCTTCTTTTCGTTGGGCTCCGTAATCTTCGGCTTTCTTATCCAAAAATTTCTTGGCGGCTCTCCCCGTGAGGTTTGCTTTCATGGATAAGTCCATTGGTGTGATACAACCCCGATTTTCTCGAATCAGTTGATGAAAAAAGGGATCTACTTGTTTGCACCACTGTTTCCACTGGTAGTTTTGCCAAAACCGTACGCCGAGACCAAAAACGAGCAGCCCCAGGATGAACGGCCAGGCAGTCACGAGAACAACCATCGCTAGAGCGAGCGGCACTAGCAGGATAAGAGCACCCGGAACCCCATTATCTAATACTTTTCCAGTCATAATTTCTGGCTGTATGGAATTAAGGGCAAATGTTTAGATCGGTAGGCGGGTAGAATTAAACCGAAAATAAAAGTAGATTAGCTTTTTAGCTCTTAGCTTTTCGTGCCTCTCCTTGCTTTCTCAGGTTTTACACTTGATTACGCCTACCTACTTAGGTACTGTCATGAAGAATCTTTTCGACAGCAACATCTTAATGGATATTGCACGAAAAGAGTTCTATCAACAGTTTAGGCGCTCTTGAGCAAACTCGTTAATTTAAGTCGTGCAAACATAGCCTGACGCGCTTTCTCAGCCAAAGAATCATTGAGTTTTGTTAAGGTAGCGGTGGTTTGATACTTCTGCTGCAAGGCGGTGTGAATTAGCCAGTCTGCTAAAGAAGGATTTTTGGGCAAGAGGGGGCCGTGGGCATAGGTGGCGATCGCGTGGCGGTACAAGGCTCCTTCTGTACCGTCTTCTCCGTTATTGCCGTAGCCGGTGAGGACTCGTCCCAACGGCTGAACGTCACCGAGATAGGTGCGCCCGCCATGATTTTCAAAGCCGACGACGGGTAAGCCGTTCAAGTCCTGAGCGAGGGGAGCGGTGAGCTCAAAAACCACGTTACCGATGCAGCGCGGCACGTCAGGACCAGGATGTTTACTCACCATGTCAAAGATGCCGAGTCCTTCAATGCGCTGCCCGAGGGCCGGTTCGTAATAGTGACCCAGCAATTGGGGAGAGCCGCAGGTAAACACTCCCGGCGTTCCGGCCTCAATTTGAGCGCGGAGAGCCGCTGCTTTAGCTCCCCGTAGATCTCGCATGACAATCTCCTGCTGGCGATCCTGCGCTCCTCCACCAACGATTAAATCAACCTGCTCAAACTCAGATGCTGGACTTTGGCGGTCGAGCGGAGTCACAGCGGTCTTGATATTGCGCCACCGACAGCGCTGCTGAAGGCAAATAACGTTGCCGCGATCGCCATAGGTACTCATCAATGTTGGATAAAGCCAGCCGATTGTTAATTCCATCGATTCAAAAATTCTGCCATTTAATGAGATAGTTGAATTGTATCGTTGCTCCCGATGGCCAATAAAAGACTAGTTCAGACCATTTCTTTCCGCTTCATCGAACGTAATCATAATGAGGAGAGCGTTGAGAAGGCAGGAGGCAGACGGCAGAAGGTTCCGTTTAGAAGGGAATTAAACGGATTTGAGACGACCCTTTTCCCCGTTTAGCTATTGGCCACTCTACTTTCCAACTGTGAGAGGAGAGCTGACAGCTTCTAAAAAATTGTGTATCATCAAGCCGCATCACCCTAGCCCCATGATATGTAGTAGATACTTATTTTAATTCTATTTCTATGTCCGCTACTGTTAAACCACCAGGAATAGCCTCACGCCTTGTCAACGGGATTCTCTCGGTTAAACCCTTAGCTGACCTCGCTAAAAATCGCGCCCGCAGCATGATGATTAGAAGAGCAGAGGCGATTGGCGTTCCCTGGCGAGAAAATGTTGCCAGTCTGCATTCCCACGATTGGCGGGGGGAACTGAAGCAGGTCCAGTCTCTATCGACCTATCCTGATTACTATCTCAGCTCCTTTCATGCTTACGACCAGGGCAACTTGTGTTGGGAGGCGGCTTTAGAAGTCGAATCGGCGGCTCATGCGGTTCACGCTACCATTTGGGCGGATGCCGGGGCGCAGGGCGATTCTCAATTGAGGCAAAGCTACCATAATGTGCTCACACCTATGCCGTTGCCGCCACGAAATATTCTAGACCTGGGCTGTAGCGTGGGCATGAGTACCTTTGCTCTTCAGGCTGTCTATCCCGAAGCTCAGGTGACGGGACTTGATTTATCGCCCCACTTTCTGGCCGTCGCCCGCTATCGTTCCCGAGAGCGCCAAGCCCAAATTAATTGGATTCATGCCGCTGCTGAATCGACCGGATTAGCGGATGCCTCGTTCGACCTAGTATCTGCCTGTTTGCTGTTTCACGAACTGCCTCAACTGGTCGCTCAAGCGGTTTTTCGAGAGGCGCGTCGCCTGCTGCGTCCAGGAGGGTACTTTGCCATGATGGATATGAATCCCCAAGCAGAGGCTTACAAAAAGATGCCGCCCTACATCCTCACGCTGCTCAAAAGTACGGAACCCTATCTCGACCAGTATTTTTCGCTTGATTTAGAGCAAGCCTTGGTAGCAGCAGGATTTGATTCACCGACAGTGACTTGCAATAGCCCTCGCCATCGAACAGTAATCGCTCAAGTTTCGTCTGCTTCCGTTTAGACGAGAGCTAGATTGACTTCTTCAAACAACGGGAGACCAATCAGGAAAAGCTAAAAACTCTTGTCAAAGCGTTACAAACTCTCTATACGTTAAACCGAAAGAGCAGCACGTCTCCTTCCTTAACCTCGTACTCTTTCCCTTCTGAGCGCACTAAGCCCTTTTCCTTAGCGGCGTTCATGGCTCCAGCCGCCACTAAATCTTCGTAAGCAACGGTTTCAGCGCGGATGAAGCCTCGCTCAAAATCGGTATGAATTACTCCCGCCGCCTGGGGTGCTTTCATGCCAGCGCGAATCGTCCAGGCGCGAGTTTCAGTCGGGCCTGTGGTGATATAGGTGCGTAAGCCCAGGAGATCGTACGTGGCTCTAATTAAGGATTTTAGCCCCCCTTCTGCTACGCCGAGAGACTCCAAAAAGTCCTGACGCTCCTCATCGGATAGCTCGATCAGCTCTGATTCTACCTTAGCCGAGACAATTACCACTTTTGCTTCTTCGGTGGTGGCGAGCGATCGCACCTGTTCTACCCAGTCGTTCCCAGTGGCGAGATCCTCTTCTGAGACGTTAGCCGCGTAGATAATAGGTTTATAGGTCAGTAAACCCAACGACTTCAGCATAGCCGCTTCTTCTTCGGTAAACGTCATCTGGCGAACGGCTTTCCCTTCATTCAGGTGTGGAAGCAGCTTTTCCAGAAGCGCTAATTCGGCCTGCGCTTCTTTATTGTTGCCTTTGGCCTGCTTACGAACCCGTTCAATACGGCGCTCTACCTGCGCCAAATCTGCTAACACTAGCTCGAGATTAATTACTTCGATGTCCCGTAGCGGATCGACAGAACCCGCCACGTGAATAATATCTTCGCTGTCGAAACAGCGCACCACATGCACAATGGCATCCACTTCGCGAATATTGGCGAGGAACTGATTACCTAAACCTTCTCCTTGACTCGCGCCTTTCACCAACCCCGCAATATCGACAAACTCGATGCGCGTCGGGACAATCTTCTCCGACTGGGAAATGTTGGCCAGCACCGCCAGACGCTCATCAGGAACCGCAACTACACCAACATTCGGTTCAATGGTGCAAAAAGGAAAGTTGGCAGCATCTGCTTTGGCATTGGCAACGAGGGCATTAAAGAGGGTAGATTTACCAACGTTGGGTAATCCGACAATTCCGGCTCTCAGCATCGGGGCTATTTGTCCTTAGTCATTCGTCAGTTGTCGTTTGTCTACTCAGAGTGATGAGAAAACTAACGACAAATTCTATTGTGACGCAATTTGTGCTCTACAGCAGGGCTTGAATTAAGGCAGCACAGCTTACCCACTGTCGTTATTGGCTCATGCCAACGCCTTTGCCACAATCAGAAGATACCAGATAGCCTCAATAGCGCTCAACGTCTCTCTCTCTCCTGATACTCTTCGCTTTCCCTGTATTCATCCCAAAGCTTGCTGACCCGGTCTTGAATTTGCTGATGCCGAGTGATGCCCTCGTAGGTGTAACGGTTGTACTCGTTGGTGACAATAAACTCCTCTAGGTATCCCACTCTCCGTTCTGGGTCTGGGTGCGTAGACAGCCAGACAAACGGAGTTGGTCGATCTTCCTCTGCCATCGTTGCCATTAAGTTATGCAGTCCGTCTGCTGCATAGCCGCCCGCCGCCAAGATTCTTGTGCCGAGGAGATCGGCTTCCTTTTCCATGCCGCGACTGTAATCTAAAACGAGCAAGTTAGCCGCCGTGCCGCCATAGGGAATAAACTGAGCGACGTTCGCCGTTAAGTTCCCTTGAGTCACTAGCTGAAACCCGTGAGAGAGAACTGCGTGGGCCAGTTCGTGAGCGAGCAGACCGGCCAACTCGGCTTCGGAGGCTGCTTTTTGAATCGCTCCTGTGTGAATAAAGATTTTCCCTCCCGGCAGAGCAAAGGCGTTGAGACGGTCGTCGAGCACCACATAAAACTCGTACTCAAACTCGTCTCGTCCCGCAACGCTCGCTAGCTTATTGCCGATGCCGCGCACGTACTCTAGAACGACTTCGTCTTCGACGAGCGGTAGCTGCTCTTGAAGCCTATCCGCATAGCGATCGCCAATGCCCGATTCCCCCTGAAGCAGCAGCGCCGTGGTTTCGATCGCCGACAGTGGACCAAACAGATTTCCCGTCAGCGCATAGCTCAAAGCGCCAGTAATAACGCTACCGACGGTGTTCCAGGTCATGTCCGAACGGAGGTCGCTTTTGTATTCTTCCAGGTATTGATCGGCTAAGCGATCGAAGGCTTCCGCCTGAGCATGTTCGGGGTTGAACAGAGCAAACTGACGGGCCGCTAAGGAAGCTTCTAACCAGCGCTCAGAGGCGGCATCTGCTTCCAGCTTGGCCTGGAGGAGCTTGGCTTCTTCTGGATAAAGGGCGATCGCTGACTGGAGAACCAATTGAGCTTCTTGCTCCCGTTCAGCCTCCGCCAGCGCTTGAGCATACTGAATATGTCCGGGAATAAACTCTGGATGCTGTTCAACGAGCAATTTCAGCGGAGCAAAAATTTTGCTCTCTAGCTCTTCGGCTAATCCCGTTTGGTACTCTCGCCAGTAGACCACCCCCCCTGGAGGAAGGTTCGCTGGTTCATAAATCGCTGCTGGCTGTTCTGTCTCGGCTTCAGCTTCTAAAGCAAACGGTTCTTTGGCTTCTCGATATAGTCGCGCTGCTTCTGCTACCTCTCCGGCTTGATAAAGACGATCGGCTTCTGCCAGCTTTTCTCGTCGCGCTATTTCCTCGGGAGAGTCTGTCTCTTCTGCTGAAGATTCCGCCTCCGTCTCCGCTGTTTCTGAGTTTTGAGCCAGTAACTCCCAATCAGATTCTAAAATCTCATCGAGAGCGAATTCTGTGTTGGGACTTTCCTCAACGACCGCTTCAGCCGTTGACAAGCTTTGACGAAAAGATAATGCAGCTTGAGAGGCCTCTCCCGGAGGCGGAGCGGTTACAGCCGAGGAGGGAAGCACAGTAGACCCAACAATCCCTAAAGTAACCAGCAGTGGATGCCAATATTTCATCATTTTCAAGTAAGCCAGAGGATCAGTGGCAGCGTTTGCCCCCTGCCAATACTATCTAATGTAGATTCTAAATTAGATGCTGAAGTTCCGAAACAAATCGTTAGAATGAGCGCAGTGTTTGTCATCGCTTTTGGTCACAAGTCAACGGACTCCGACGAAAATGATTAACAAAAGATTAAAATTAAGGAACAAATAAAAATTATGCAGATTCCGGAATTGTGAAAGAGCATGCTGTAGCTATTGGTATCTAAGTTAACGGAAATCATCTTTTACTATGTCTGCTGAACCAAATCGTTCTCCGGGTGAGGAATCAGAAGCAAAATTATTCCAGTCGATGTCGTTCGAGACCGTTGGGAAAGACTTGTCTGCCGATGAGGCCGCTCGTCAAACCATCGATGAGTCGAGAGCGGAGATTACCACCGAAGATAGCGCTTATCCGTGGAATCCTGCTGCTCCAGAAGCAGACGCTTACTATAGCCGCCTTGAACAAACATTTTCTTTGACTGACTGTTTTGAGCCAGAGGAAATTGACCAGCAAGCGGAAGCTTTCTTTGGGCAGCTTCAGCAGTGCTGGGAAGCCGTAGATGCCGAAATCGAAGTCTCTTTGTCTGCACGGTTTAGTAACGCGCCCGTCTCCTGGCTAGAAATTATTGCGCGTCGGGCTAAAGATTTCATCGGCACTAGCTTCTCTCGCGTTCAGCAACTAGTTGAATGCGTGAAGCCTCTGTTCGCTGATTGGGCCGAGGAAGACCTCACCTTGCTAGCTCGTCCAATCGCTCAGGCAATCCGAGGAGATAGCCAATTCAAAAAAACGGCTTGGGAGGAGCTCTCTGCCGCCGATAAGGCTCGTCTAAGTATGGCGATCGCTCACTATGCTCTTACCTATCTTCAGACGGAAGGCAGGTAACCACAACAAAAATTCGGAATTTGCAGCGGAAATTGATAGCTCAACCAACTCGTTTGGCAAGAAGCACGAGCCGTAGCGTATCCTTTAACTTCGCCTGCCGAATTTTGAATAGCCTAGCGATTTTGATTAGCTCTGGTATCTTTAACCGCTGCCACAAAGAGTACCACCGTCAGAGGAATACTCGCGACCAGAATAATTCCTGTGGTTGTCCCTCCCAAATCTGGTGTTCCTGAAGATAGTTCAAACACTGATCCGACAGCGGCGATTGCCGTGACGCAGGATCCCAGTAAAAACACACCACTTTTTGGGGTCATCATGACTCCTCGCTCCTTTTGAAATACGATCGAGCTTCTTCCTCTATGTTAAGAAGGAAGAGCGGTTAGGCAATCGGCTGCACCGCCGACACAGCAAATCCTTTTTTGTTTAACTCTTCTGTGAGAGCGAGGCTATTGTTGACGCGATCAACAAACAAAACGCCGTTGAGGTGATCCATTTCGTGTTGAATCGCTCGCGCCAGCAGCCCGGTAGCTTTCAGCTTCTGCGGTCTACCGTTTTCGTCCTTGTAGGCCACTTCGATCGCCTGGGGACGAATCACGTCCATGTACACACCAGGAATGCTCAGGCAGCCTTCTTCGGCGCTGCACAAATCGTTGCTGTAGCGTTTGATCTGCGGATTAATCAGTACCAAAGCCGGGTTTGCTGCATTGTCGGGTTCGCAATCGATCACAATGAGCTGCTTATTGACGGCAACTTGAGGAGCCGCCAAGCCGATGCCGTCGGAGCTATACATCGTTTGTAGCATCTCGCGGACGAAGGCGCGAACACCCTCGTCTACCTTGGCGATCCGCTTAGCTGGCTGACGGAGAACGCGATCGCCCAATGTGTGAATTGTGAGAGGCGGCTTAGCTAACTTTTTCTTTTCAACAGCAATCACAGAAGGCATAAACGAAGTCAAGCGATGAGATATCTGATTTTTCTCAATTCTAACAGTTATTTTTTGGTGGCGGAGTAAACAATTAGTAGCGAGCGGGGAATAATGATTTTGGTCGTTTCTACTTGAATGGGGTTGAGGTTCATCTCCTAAAATTTTTGTTGATGGTTCTTGACCACGGAATATACTTGGCCGCTGCAAAAATCGCCGTGAAAGTTGATTGCCAAAGTCTTATTTATTTCTGTACTCATGCTCAGTGAATCCTTCCAATTATGGCAGCGCCGGGAGGCGACTCCGTTTACCGTAGAGAACTCAATCAGACTGCGCATTCTGGTGCAGGGATTAGCGGTCGTGGGAATTGTCGCGATTGACTGGGCAGCCCAAACCCACACAAGCTGGTGGGCCATTCCGATCAGCACCATAGGCGGAGTTTGGAGCTGGTATCGGCGACGGCAGAGAAATATCGCCGTGAAATTCTTACTAGCAATTGGCATGCTGGCCGTGCTGCTGATTTTCTTTGATAATCTTCTGGGTAACCTTAATGACTCCCGGATGGTGCTCGCCCAGCTCTTGATTCAGCTCCAGGTTCTCCACAGCTTCGATCTGCCGAGGCGCAAAGATTTAGGCTATTCGATGGTGATTGGGCTCATTCTGCTTGGAGTTGCGGGAACGGTTTCTCAAACTTCTAGCTTTGCCGTTTTACCCCTGCTCTTTTTAGGAATCGCTCTCCCCACGCTGGTGTTTGACTATCGCTCGCGCTTGGGGGTGAGGGAGAAGATCCACTGGCAAAGCTCACTACCGCGTTTAGGGCGATATTTAATCATGATTGTGCTGCTGGGACTGGCGATCTTTGCGCTGATGCCCCGGTTTCCGGGTTATCAAATTCAGACCTTCCCCGCCAGTAGCCCCATCGAGTTAGATAGCCAGATCGATCCGCAACCGGGAATTGTCAACCCGGGTTACGGGCCGGCAGAAGCAGAAACCGGTGGGGGAGCAGGAGACGCTCAAGAAGCTCAAGCAGAAATCGACCCCACTTTTTATTATGGCTTTAACAGCCAAATCAATCAGAATCTGCGCGGGGAAATGGAGCCAAAAACCATGCTGCGCGTTCGCTCGCAAGCCCCAGGATTCTGGCGCGTACTCGCGTTTGACCGCTACACCGGACAGGGGTGGGAAATCTCCCGTGAAGACCAGCTTGTTGATATTAATCGTCCAAGCTGGACGTACCGCTTCACTCTCTCTCCACCACCGACCAGCGGCAAAACCAACAAGATTGTGCAAACCTATACAACGGTCTCCGAGTTTCCCAACCTGATTCCGGCTCTCGCAACTCCAAGGCATCTGTTTTTCCCGGCTCCCACCGTCGCTCTCGATCCGGAGGGAAGCTTGAGAGCGCCTGCGGTCCTGCCAGAGGGATTAACCTACACCGTCATTTCTGAAGTGCCAAAACGCGATCGCGCTCTGCTCAACCAAGCCTCCCAAACCTACTCAGATCGAATCGCCGAATTCTATCTACAAGTCCCTCCCGCTCTTTTTTCTCAGCTCCGTCAACAGGCAGAAGCTTTACTGGAGCAATCTCCCAGTCCCCTCAACACTCCTTACGAACAAGCGCTCTTTCTCGCCCAGGCGCTCAAGCAAAACTACACGCTCCAGCCAGACCTGCCGATGCTGGAGCCAGGAGAAGATTTAGCGACGGCCTTTTTACGCCACGAAGGCGGCTACCCCGACCATTTCTCGACGGTGTTAACGGTGATGTTGCGATCGCTGGGGATTCCCGCACGACTGGCAGTCGGCTTTGCGCCTGGACAGTTCAATCCATTCACCGGATACTATATCGTCCGCAACACCGATGCCTATGCGTTGACGGAAGTCTACTTTCCCCAGTACGGCTGGTTTGCCTTCGACCCGATTCCAGGACACGAACTGATTCCGCCATCTTGGGAAGAATCGCAAACGTTTAGTACGCTGCGCCGGATCTGGCACTGGGTAGCCGGATGGCTCCCGTCTCCGGTAACGAGTCTATTGACCGTTTTGGGACGCCAACTCGGTGAGTTAGTAAGCTTTGCTCTCTGGCTGTGGCGGTTCTTCTCCAGCAGTGCTACCGGACTCTTCTCCGGGGCGATCGCTCTTGTGGTTCTCGGCTTATGCGGCTGGCTTGGACGCAACTGGCTCCATCACTGGCAAGAGCGCCGTCAACTTGCTAAACTCCCGCCGATCGCCAGAATCTATCGGCAAATGCTCACAAAGATGCAGCGATCAGGTTATCCTAAGCATCCGGCGCAAACGCCTTTAGAATACGCTCAAACTTGCCGCCAGCACTATCCAGATGCGATCGCTCAAATCATTGACAATATTTCTCAGGCCTACATGAGTTGGCGCTACAGCGATAAAATCCCTGAGATTGTACCCCTGAAACGGCAGATCGAACAGCTTTCTCAATGGAGCAACAGCCAGAATAAGCATCCTCTCTAAAACGAATCAGCCCGTGTGTCTGTAAAACAAAATTCCCTCCGAAGCATTAGTTCGGAGGGAAAAGCTACTCGCAGAGATTGAAGCAAGCTAAAAATACTCAATCGGGTCACATTGATGAGCGAGGAGAAATATTTACTTTCCCCCTTCCCCTTTACCCTTTTCCCCATCTTTAAAGCTACACAGCACTAGCCACCGGGATCAAACTAAGATCTGACCGCTTCTGGCCACAAGGGTTTGAGATCTTCAGGCATCATATTAGCAATGTCTTCAATTTCTCCTTGAGTCACTTTATTGGCGAGAAACGTGAAGACTCCTTTGACTAATTCTTCGATACTAATGGGGTAATTGTCGTCATTGGCCAACGCGGAGCGGACTTTATCCAAAAACTCTTCTAAAGAACGCTCCTTAGACGGGGACGCACCGGGTTTCCATCCCTGATAGTAAAAACCAGCGAGCAGAACTGGTAGCTGTGCGCCTAACTGAGCGGCTTCTTCTGGCGGAATGCGATCGCGCAAGCATTGAAGAGTCGCGCGTAAGCCTTGAAAAACAGTTTTTTTATCCTCAATGCCGAGTTGAGCGGCAAGGTCGTTGAGATAAATGTGGGTTTTTTGTAAGGTATGGTCAAATGCGAGTAATCCTGTCTCAGGCATCGGTAATTTTCTTGATTTCGGTACAGCAAAAAAGAGAAACGAATATTTCCTTTTCCTGGACTATGTTAGCTAGTCGCTTTCTGTTACCTCTTCCTACTTTATGCAGATTTCAATCGGTGTACTCCGAAGCTCCTTCCTTGAGGAGAAGGGAAAAACGAGAACAGATAGTTTATGAAAATTAAGCCAGCTTGTTTATCTCTGTAACTCTAGATAGGTTGTCTTAAGGAGGAAACCGTCATGCACTTTGAAATAGTGGTGCGCGTTACTGTTTCTATTGATATCTCCTGAATGATTTGGACGATGATTAATCGCACTGGAGCTTGACGGAACGTGTTTCTCTTTCTAAGGCGATCGCCTTAGCTATAATGTTGATGATTGTCTCTTCGGCAAGCCAACATCAGGCATCATTGAATGATTTAACTCTAAATTTTCTCTGGCTGCCTCATCATTCCCTGAGTTGAAAAGGAAAAGTACCTTGACAGATCCCCAAAAACCCAAAAGGCAATTTTCTGGTCAGCTAAGAGAAATCATCAAGCTTTTTGCAACTGGCGAAGTCCTAATACTAGTGGCTGTCCTCGTTTTAGCTGCTATTCTAGCTGGAATCTATTTGCTCTAATCGTCGTGCCATCGTGTAGGGGTTAGTAGAGCCTAAATGCCTTTCTCCCTTTTTTCCCCTACCCTTTGCCTCCCCACTCTAGAGCGCTTCCCTGTGGGCAAACAACCTTAGACGGATCAAACGCTATCGGTAATGCTGCTAAACCGGAATGCTCCCACCTTCGCTCCCGGCACAATGCTGCTGCCGTGACGCTGAACGGTACTGACGGCTTCTACACTCCCGAGCATTTCCGGTAAGCTTTGGTTGAAACGCAGATTTTTAATGGGGTAAGCGACTTGTCCATCCTCGATCCAAAAAGTGCCGTCGCGAGTCATGCCCGTGACTTCTAGGGTGCGAGGATTCACATAGCGCACATACCAAGCGCGACTAACCAGGATGCCTCTTTCTGTTTGAGCAATTAAGCCGGCGATGCTTTGCTCTGAGCCTGTCATGACGATGGGATATAGCGCTCCTGTTGGTTGTTGGCCCTGCTTTTCTGCCCAGTAGCGGCTATAGGAGAGAGTTTTGGGAATGCCATCTTGAACAATAGTTAAGGGGTGATTGCTCATGCCGTCCCTCAAGAATCGGCTCGAGCACAGCAGCGGATGGCCGGGATGACGCTGGACCTGAACCAGGGGACTGAACAGCGGCTCGCCTAAACGATTGCCTGCCGGTGTCCCTCGATCGATGACAGACATAAAAGAACGACCTTCATCAGCAGCCCTAGCATCGAGATTCCAGATCACCCAGGGCAGTAAACTGGCAAACGCTGCTGACTCAAAGACCACTGGATAAATACCGGGTTGAATTTCGCGGGGGTGACGAGAGGCCAGAGCTTGGGAGATTACCCCTGCCGCCATTTCCTCGTAGGGCAAATGGTCTACCGCCCAGGCGCTGCGCTGGCTCCAGCTCGATCCGTTTCCCTGTCGTGCAGTGAAGCTAAAGTCTGCTTCAGTTCCCCGGTGATACGCCCTTAGCCCGACAGAATTACCAACAGCCCGCACAGACGCACTGGTGCTTAACGTACCGGAACCCTCAATTTGGGCCTGACGACCTAGGGAACACACTCGCTGCACTAGTTCTCCTCGCCTCAAAGGAGCCAGCGTAGCAGTCGCTTCATCAAAAGCAGGGGTACGGTCTTCGTAAAGCTGCGGTTCGAGCAGCGGCATCCACTCGGGATCTTCAGGAGCATAGCGGGCCAGTTCCTCAGAGCGACGCAGCGTTTGGGCAGTGGCCTCATCGCTGAGTTCGGTGGTCGAAGCAGAAGCGCTCTGCTTGCCAAAATAGCTAGTAACGGTCAGGCTGAAGCGAGTTTTGCTGATATTTTGACTAATTTGGTTCTCACTGAAGCGACTGAGGGCTTCCTCACTCTGACTGAGGTTAACGAATACGCCCTCGGCTACCGATTGTTTAATGACTGTGTCGATAAGAGCTAGAGCTTCGTCCTGGCTAAACGGGGTTACGGCTGCACTCATAGAATCTGTAGCGGTGACTAACTAAAAGTAAATAGCTATTCCTGCAAAAGCGGAAGGGCGGTTAGTCTATACAGTAACGGATATCAGAGGCGATCGCTTCTATGAGCATGCTTCTCATATCAAACTCAGTTAATTCTGTTATAAATAGTCACAGCCAGCATAACAGTTTTTTCTGTTCTTCCTGCCATTCTTGAGCTTAAAATTCTGTGTGCTGCCTCGATCGAGATACCTTGTATTTAATAAACCGATTTGATATGTCTACTTGCTATTGAGTTGAGGGCGTAGCAGAATTTTCCATTTGCATCAATTAGATAAGTCCTAGCCCTAACTCCGTTGAAAGAAATTTTCTTGCAACTGGGAACATTAACTACACGCTTTTTCATCTAAGATCTTCTCAATGATTCACCATTTATCAATTCCTGTTCGTCACCCTCGCCACGTCGCCGAAGTGCTCTCCGAGCTGTGGAGCGGACGCTGGCTGCCGTTTCCTTCCTCACAAAATAGCTACGTCGTTTTTCCAGGCGATAGCGAGCTAGGAACCTGTATAGAACTGTATCCCCTTGGAACTGAATTGATTCCCGGTACTGCCAGTCATCCTGTTCAGGTTGTCAAGTCCAGCGCTTCTACGCATTTTAGTGAAGTCCATGCAGCGATCTCCGTTCCTTTAAATCAGCAGCAGGTCATAGCTATTGCTCAACGCGAAGGATGGCGATCGCTAGTGTGCCAGCGCGGACTTGCTTTCCCAAAGCGGCAGGCTGCTGCCTATCAGGTCATTGAAGTGTGGGTAGAAAATCGCTTTCTGCTGGAGCTAATGACACCGGAGATGAGCGCTCGTTATTGTGCCTTTATGACCCCGCACAACTGGGAGCAGTATTTCGACTTGGAACTATTGTTTAACGCCAGTTCGCAACGCTTTGCCTATCGGAGTCGGCGACAATGAAAACGATACCGTTCTTAGCTAGTCTACAGGTTCATAGGTGGAGAAAAGGGTAAAGGAGAATATTACTGATTCCTGTCTCTATCAAAGCCGCCGAAAATTCGGTTGAGAGGTAATCAAGTAGAATCAAGAAGGCGATTACGCAAAAAAACGCTAGTTTTCTTTTTGAAGATACCCACTTGAAGCGAAAGCCCCATAATTCTTGTTTTTTGAGTGACGGAGGCCGGATTTTCCCCAGCATTGGAAATCGCTGACTCACGAGAGCGCACAGCATAGAGGGCCGTAAATATGTCGCGCAAATACTTAGATTGTGCGGTCTGAGGGATAAATTGATAAAACTCAAGCCTATCGATGACGGCAACGTAAGCAAAGTACATTTCTCGGTGGAAACGCCAGCGAGCACCACAACCGAGAGCAGGTTCCGTCGCCACAAGGACACCTGATAAACCAGCAAATAAGGCAGCAATCCAATCTGGAGCAGAGGAAATCGAGGTTACAAAGGCTGACGCAGCGGTAAAAACTAGAACGACGACAGTAATACCATTAAACATAATGTTATTGCTCGAAATGTCGTGTCTATGCGTTCGTGCTTGACAAAGTGATTCTCGTGAACAAATTCCTTTAAAAGATAAAACTTGGAGTCGGTCATCTACTACTCAGTCCAAAAGTTGACAAACTACGCCAGTGTTGCAAAATTTTCTTGAGCTGATCGGAGAGTCATCTAGTCATCAAAAAATAACTGGTTGAGAGTTTGAAGAATGCAGAAAGGCAAAGAGGATGCTGAGGAGGCAAGGTATCTCTGCAAACCCAAAAATACCAAAGATTGTTAAGAAACCAAACACCTTGCATAAAAGAGAAAGCATGGATCCGAGTGATATTTAGAAGCTTGAAGCTTCGTTTCTCAAAGTTATTTAAGTACCATGAAGACCATTAAATCGACCATATTTATTGCAGGTTTTGAATTTGCCATTCCCATACTTTCTATAGCCAGAAACTTTACAAACCCGCGCACTAATGTTTGTTGACTGTAAAAAACAAAAATGTTTTGCTAATCCTAACAAAAATTACATAGAAGAGGAAAAGCTCCAAAATTCGCATGAACAATGTTTTTGAGTCTTGTAAACCATTTTTCAAAAAACTATTGCTTTTGTCTGGTGTTCTAGCTCTCACAAGCTGTACTAGCGCAGCAGACTTGGCAAAAATCCGAGAATTTTCTACGCTGTCTAATCAGGCTAAAGAGCGCTTTCCGGCAATTGCTGGAGATTTCTATCGCTCTTGCCTCCGCCGAGTTCAATATGTCCCTGTTAGTCCGCTTCCATCTAGTGAAGAACCAACGATTGCTATTTCTAGTGATTTAGGTGAAGTCAACAATCCAGGTAGTACTGTTATTTCAGAAGAGCCCCTGGCTCAACGAATAGAACTCAAAAAGCGCTTTTGTGACGGTAAGCATCCAGAACAAGAGCTTCCTGATTTACAAGAAATTGGTCCTCACTTTACGCGCATTAATGGTGTCGTTGTTAGTTACGTCGAAAAACTTGGCCTGGTTGCCGATCCTAATTTAACTAATCTAGACGCTGAATTCGATACGCTTGGGGCCAGTGCAAATAACGTTGCTAGCAGTGCTCGCGGTTTATTTCTGGCTACTCAGCAGCCATCTGTTCCTAATACTCCTCCAGCCGTTATTTCTCCAGAACAGCTCACCGGAAAAGTCGATGCGGTAGTCAACATCTTCGGATTTGTGACTGAACTCTTTATGGAAGGGGAGCGCCGAGAAGTTCTCGAAACAATGATTGTCGGTTCAAATGCTGATTTTCAAGAGGTTCTAGACAGTTTAGAACTGATTGTTGATAACTTCTACATTAAAAGCCTGCTGAGAGCCGAAGAAGCTGCACTTGACCAAACTTATCAAGAATATATTACGGCTCTAGAAACCAGCGATACATTTAGGTCTGGCTCTGACGTCATTTCTGTGACCAATCATTTGATCAGCCTCGATAACTCCTGGAATGAAAAGAAAGAACTCATTCAATCACGACGGGAACTAGCCCAGGCTTACATCGGGGTATTAGATTCCCTATCAGGCGGACATACACTTTTGTTTGAGATCTTCACCAATGGAGAAACTCCGACTGAACAACAGGTGCAGAGTATTGTAGACGAAAATTCGGCTGCACTTAAAAATTTCATTGACAAATCCAAAGCGTTAAATAACAAGGAAATACAGTAATGACTAATATTGATCCTTTCCAAATTCCAAATGCTCTGATGGAGCTAGCAGATGACGTCCAAAACTTTCGAGTCAGATTCGGGACACAGTTGACAGTGAATCAGAGACGAACGCTGAATACTCGGGAGAACGCGCTGAGGGGGGTCTCGGTATCGTTGAGTGCTCTGATTACGCATGACGCCATCGACCGAATAACAGAGCCATTAGCACAGTTGGGAGAAGCAATTGATGAAGCTGATGAGTTTCTGATGGCCGTCGAAAGCCTGCGGCAGGCTCTAGGGACCATTGCAAGGGTGTTGAACTTAGCCTCCAGCATCATTACTTTGATGACTCCGGTTACTCCTGTTGGTTAATCTGCGAACTAGTCTGCTGTAATTCTTCTCTGTTGAGACGAGTCAGATAGCAATTGCTCCGATAAGTGACTAGCGCACTCATCGGAGAAATCCCATACTGTTTGCTGTTTACCGTTTTGAAAACGTCGCTCGGTAGAATAATGGTTAGCGCTACTGCTGACTACAGAAGTTTTACTGTCTAAAGCTAATCTTATTCCATGAGCACAACTGCCCATCGCCGCTGGCAATTTTGGATCGACCGGGGAGGAACCTTTACCGATATCGTTGCCCAGCGTCCTAACGGAGAAATTGTGATTCACAAGCTGCTCTCGGAGAACCCGGAACAATATCAGGATGCTCCTGTTCAGGGAATCCGCGAGGTGATGGGCCTTGGAGCCGATGAGCTGATTCCCTCGGACCAAATTGACGCGATCAAGATGGGGACGACGGTGGCGACCAACGCTCTGTTGGAAAGAAAAGGCGATCGCACAGCTCTCATCATCACCCAAGGATTTCGCGATGCGCTGCGGATCGGCGCTCAAAACCGCCCCGATATTTTTGCTCGTCAGATCGTGCTGCCCGAGGTGATCTATGAACGAGTGGTGGAAGTGGCCGCGCGGTTTGACGCTCAGGGTAATGAATTAAGCCCCGTTGACGCGACCCAGGTTAGGCACGACCTTCAGGCCGTCTACGATACGGGGATTCGTAGCTGTGCCATCGTCTTCATGCATGGCTACCGCTACCCCGAACACGAACAAACGGTTGCTGAAATAGCTCAGGAAATCGGCTTTACCCAGGTCTCTATTTCCCATCGCGTCAGTCCTCTGATTAAGCTAGTCAGTCGCGGGGATACTACCGTTGTCGATGCCTACCTGTCGCCGATTTTAGAGCGCTACGTGAACCAGGTAACAGACCAGTTGCGGGGCGGCAGAACCGAGGCAGACTTGTTACCCCGACTGATGTTTATGCAGTCTAACGGAGGACTGGCAGATGCCGGAGTGTTTCACGGCAAAGACAGTATTCTCTCCGGTCCGGCTGGGGGGATTGTAGGAGCGGTCAAAACGAGTCATATTGCTGGCTTTGACAAGATTATCAGCTTCGATATGGGCGGCACCTCAACGGATGTGGCTCACTACAGCGGCGAGTACGAACGCCGCTTTGAAACCGAAATCGCCGGGGCGCGACTGCGTACGCCGATGATGTCGATTCATACAGTGGCGGCGGGAGGAGGTTCGGTAGTACGCTTCGACGGGTCTCGCTATCGCGTCGGTCCAGAATCGGCGGGAGCCAATCCCGGTCCAGCCTGCTACGGGAGAGGCGGACCCCTGACCATTACCGACTGTAACGTGATGGTGGGGAAGCTTCAGCCGAAGTTTTTTCCCCAGGTGTTTGGTCCCGATGCCAAGGCGCCTCTCGATATTGCCGTAGTCCAGAAGAAATTTAGCCAGTTTCAGTCCGAACGACCCGAGGAGGTAGCGACGGGATTTTTGGCGATCGCCGTTGAAAAGATGGCAAACGCCATCAAGAAAATCTCGCTCCAGCGTGGCTACGATGTTTCTCAGTACACCCTCTGCTGCTTCGGCGGTGCGGGGGGACAGCATGCCTGCCTGATTGCCGATGCTTTAGATATCGGGCAAATTCTGATTCACCCCTACGCCGGAGTGCTTTCTGCTTACGGCATTGGTCTCGCCGATGTTCGCGTACTGCGGGAACAGACTGTAGAAGCCAACTTAACCGAGCCGCTCTTGCCCCAGCTAGAACAGCAGCTATCGGCCCTGGTAGGTCAAGGAGAAGCCGAATTAGACCGCCAAAACGCCGGAAACGACGCGCAGATCGTTCGCCGAGTCCATTTGAAATACGCCGGCACCGATTCGCCTCTGATTGTTAACTATGCCGCTCTTGACTCTATGAAACAGCAGTTTGCCGAACTGCACCAGCAGCGCTACGGCTTCGTTACAGATAAAGCACTGGTTGTCGATACGGTTTCTGTAGAGTTAATTTGTGCCACCCATACTCCCGAAGAACCGTTCGTTACCCGACAGACAGAAGCCTCGCCTCGTCCCGCCGCTACGGTATCTATGTATGCAGCAAATGCTTGGCACGACACTCCCGTATTCAAGCGAGAAGACTTGCAGCCAGGGGACGTGATTGCCAGTCCTGCCTTAATTATCGAAACGACCGGAACAAACGTCGTTGAGCCCGGATGGCAAGCTCGCATTACAGAACGCAACCATCTCGTTTTTAACAAAATCAACGCCAACAGCTCTCAGTTTCAAAGCCCAACTCAGCAACCAGCCGATGCCCCCGATCCGGTGATGCTGGAAATTTTCAACAACCTGTTTCGTTCCGTTGCTGAACAGATGGGAACCACGCTCCAGAATACCAGCTACTCGGTAAACATCAAAGAGCGGCTAGATTTTTCCTGCGCTATTTTTGACCAAAAAGGGCAATTAGTTGCTAATGCGCCTCATATTCCGGTCCATTTAGGGTCAATGAGCCGCAGCGTTCGCTCTCTGATTGAAGCTCAGGGGGACGATCTCAAGCCAGGGGATGTTTATCTCCTCAATAATCCCTACAACGGCGGGACACACTTACCCGACATCACGGCAATTACGCCCGTGTTTAACGAAGCCGGACTGATCTTTTATACCGCCTCGCGGGGACACCATGCCGATATTGGCGGCATCACTCCTGGTTCGATGCCTCCCACCAGCACCTCGGTGGAGGAAGAGGGAATCTTGCTAGACAATTTTCAGATTGTGACAGCCGGACACTTTCGCGAACAGGAGTTGCTGGAGGTGCTGTGTGGCGCTCGCTATCCAGTTCGGAACCCGCAACAGAATTTAGCAGATTTGCGGGCGCAGATCGCTGCGAACGAAAAAGGCGTACAGGAGTTGCGCCGGATGGTGTCGGAGTTCGGTTTAGAAACAGTGCAGACCTATATGGGGTTTGTACAAGATAACGCTGAAGAATGCGTTAGGCGCGTGATCGATGTACTCACTGACGGATGCTTTACCGTCAAACTGGATACAGGAGCGCAGATTCAGGTCGCCGTGCGGATTCATCGAGGCGATCGCCGCGCCACCATCGACTTTACCGGAACCTCTCCCCAACAGGCCAATAATTTTAATGCTCCCGCCGCCGTCTGTCAGGCAGCGGTGCTGTACGTTTTTCGGACTCTAGTGGCAGACAATATTCCCCTCAATGAAGGCTGTCTCAAACCCCTAGAAATCGTCCTCCCCGAAGGCTGTCTGCTCAACCCCCAGTACCCGGCGGCGGTGGTGGCGGGAAACGTCGAAACCTCTCAAAACATCACCGACTGCCTCTACGGAGCACTACAGGCGCTGGCTGCCTCTCAGGGAACTATGAATAACTTTACTTTCGGCAATGAGAAATATCAGTATTACGAAACGATTTGTGGGGGATCTGGAGCCGGACCCGACTTTAACGGCACCGATGCCGTACAGACTCACATGACGAATTCGCGTCTGACCGATCCAGAAGTCTTGGAATGGCGTTATCCTGTTGTGGTAGAAAGCTTTGGCATTCGTCCCGGCAGTGGGGGCAACGGCAAGCAGCGCGGAGGCAATGGCGTTGTGCGGCGCATTCGCTTTCGCGAAGCGATGACCGCAGCGATTTTATCGAGTCGTCGCGTCGTGCCTCCTTTTGGGTTGCAGGGAGGCACAGCCGGGGCGGTGGGAAAAAATTGGGTGGCGAGGAAAGATGGCAGCGTCGAAAAGTTAGCCAGCACCGCAACGGTAGCCATGCAGCCAGGAGACGAGTTTGTGATTGAAACTCCCGGCGGCGGCGGCTACGGGCGAACAGCAGTTCAAGGCTGAAGTGCACACAATTAAAAGCAGTCTCGAAAGACCAAAGTCAGCAAATACCGCCAAGAAGCCAGCGACCGAAAAATGTATCCTCTGGCAGAAGACGGAAACTTCCTCAGCTCCATAAAATGCACTCTGGCAAGCAGCACCTCACTCAGGTGTTTGCCCACCAATACCTTATTGACAAGGAGACGTTTTGATGATGTTCCTACCCACTTTAAACAAGCTTCGCCGCCGCATTTTGGCGATCGCTCTCGCTTCATGTCTCATGCTATCCTGCCTGATGGGTCTTCAGCAGCCCAGTTTTGCCGCCTCAGCGTTGTATACTCAGCCAGAAAATCCTGGTCCCGAACGACCGTTAACGCCGCGAACCTCTTCCTATAAGCCTCTCACTCCTGAAGAAAAAATTGATCGCGCCTACGATTTGCGCGAAGGCGTGGGCATGGAAGAGGAGTTTTTTCAAGAAGAAGTCCAGGAGGGAAACAATCCCGAAAATATGCCAGCTCCCTACAAGAGAGTTACTGGCGCTGAGGGACAAAAAGTTCCCGAAACTAGTCCATTAGAAGAAATTGTTGGTAAAGTGCGGGAAGCGATTGGAGACTAGAAAATTTGGAGTTCAGAATTAATAAATCACTGCGAAAATCGAGAGATCAATAGAGTTTGACATTACCCTTTGATTGAGTCAGTCGCTAAAAAAATGCCCTCGGTTAACCGAGGGCAACTAGCCAATACTAACAGTCAAACTTGAGAAAACTTGAAGCCTAGGACGGCAAGACACCAACCCGGACAGATCGGTTCACCACTCTCCGCTCTCGCTGTAGCTCTAGCGGTAAATTCTCTCCCACGGCAACCTCAGCAACTGCCTGCTGAACATCAGTTGGACTGGTGACGGTACTGCCATCGATGGTTCTAATGACATCTCCTGCCTCTAATCCGGCTCGCGCGGCAGGAGAATTAGGCACAACATCCACAATCAGCACTCCTTCATCGGCTGCGATAGTTAATCCTTGGCTGCTTAACTGTTCCTTGACCTCTGGAGTCAGCATCGCCATCTGAACGCCAAGGTAGGGGTGATCGACTCTTCCGTTAGCAATAAGCTGATCGGCAATTTCCTGGGCACGATCGATGGGAATGGCAAATCCAAGTCCTTGAGCATTGCGAATGATCGCGGTATTGATGCCGATGACCTCACCTTGAGCATTTAGCAACGGACCGCCAGAGTTGCCGGGATTAATGGCGGCATCGGTTTGAATGAAATCGACTCGTTTATCGGGAACGCCCACCTGGGAACTGGTCCGTCCTGTCCCGCTAATGATGCCGGTAGTGACGGTATTATCCAGTCCGAGAGGGTTGCCAATGGCGATCGCCCATTCTCCCGGACGCAGTTGCTCAGAATTACCAATGCTGACGGTGGGGAGACTGACTGCCTCTACCTTAATCACCGCAACATCCGTCACCGGATCGGTTCCCATCACCTCTCCCTCTAGAGTCCGACCATCTTTTAACGTTACCGTTACGCGGTCGGCTCCATCAACAACGTGGGCATTGGTTAAGATCTGGCCGTCCTCGCTGACGATAAATCCAGAGCCCGTGCCTCGCTGCATCTGAGTATCAGGCATGTCGGGAATTTGAGACCCAAAGAACCGCCGAAAGAACGGATCGTTAAACACTTCCGGGCGGCGGGTACTCACTGTGCGAGACGCGTTAATCCGCACTACCGCCGGACCGACCTGTTCGACGACCTCTGAAACGAAATTAGTCGGCGTAACAGTATTGAGTGCCGGACGAGCGGGCTGTACTTCAGCATCTGGCTCGACTGTCTGTGCTTCCAGAGGAGCATTGACCAAATAGTTCCCTCCCAAGGCCATTCCCGCCCCTATCGCTACCAAAGAAGCGGTGGTAGCAGCCTTCCGCCAGGGCATCTGAGAGGAGGTTGAAGACGAGGAGAAATTTTTTTCTGAAGAGAATGGTTTCATGTCTTTAAAATAGCTTCTTATCAAATTCGACGAACGCTAGACAGGTTAAGAAGAGTAGAAAAGTCAGCTCAAGCCTGAAGGAGCATCGATTCAAATCTGTTTGAGCTGACACTTTTTAATATATGGAGGAGATATGGCTTTTCGATGACAGCCGTATGAAGTTTGTGTGACAAATATTAAAGCTGTTCTGCGACGCGAGCAATCACCTGAGCCAAGTCAAAATCTTTTTGCGTAATGCCGCCAACATCGTGAGTTGTGAGGCTAATCGCTACCCGGTTGTAGGAAATCGTAATATCAGGATGATGTCCGGCGCTTTCGGCAGGCTCGACTAAACGATTAACAAACGCCATCGCCTCAACAAAATCTTGAAACTGGTAGGTACGGCGAAGCTGGTGGTTTGCGATCGTCCAATTCGGGAGTGTCTGGAGCTGCCGTTCTATTTCAGCCGCGCCTAGCTTGGGTGGCGGTTCCTGCGCCAGCATCACTGGGTTTGGTTGGGGAAGATGGAGTGAAGCTAGAAGCAACCCCACGAGGAGAACCACGCCAGTCGCGCCTCGCTGTCGGATTAACTGATTAACGACTGATTTAAAGCCGATCAAAATGTGTTTCACAGGGGCGATTCCTTGGTGAGTTAAAAATGAAAAAGGTCTTTTCAGTATTGCTGAATCAGTAGTATTAATCTAGATTAAACCAGGGGAAAGCAACTAATAAATAGTCTCAGGCTCTAGGGGTAGGGTGTGAGCCAGTCGGGCTGTTGCTAACGGCAGTAGCCCCAGCACTACCACACCATGAGCCGCAGGCAGCCGCGAATACAGTTACTGGTTATGCCAACTGTTCTGCCTGAGTAAAACTCAGGCAGAAAGCAGGGCTGTTCTAATTGCCAATTAAGATATTGTCCTACCTAAACTCTCAAGAGTAAGTCAGCTCACTAATAATAAAAATTATGTAACTTGAATTTTCTCCTCAGTAAATTATCTATGGAAAGCGCTTACATAAACAGTATTGGTAAATTTCTGCCCGGTGAACCAATCGGTAACGAGCAGATGGAAGATTACCTAGGCAAAATTGGTGGATGCGCTTCAAAAGTTAGACATCGCATCCTCAAAAGCAATGGCATTCAACAGCGCTACTACGCCCTTGACCAACAGCAAAACACCCTTTATCTCAATAGCCAAATGGCAGCAGAAGCCGTCCGCGATGCGCTATCAACAGTGAATTTAGAACCGTCCGCCGTTGATTTGCTTGCTTGTAGTACCAGTTGGTCTGATGTGTTAATTCCTGGATTTGCCAGCATGGTCCACGGTGAATTGCCAGAATTCCCCCCACTCGAAATTGTTTCCACTCAAGGCGTCTGTTGTGCTGGAGTGGCAGCGTTGAACTATGCCGTATCTCAAGTGAAATTGCACAAAAAACGGGCTGCCGTTGCGGTTGCTTCCGAATTAGCTTCTCGACTATTTAAACACACTCACTTTGAAGCAGAATCTCGTTTTGCAACCGGAGAAAAATTATCGTTTGATACAGAGTTTCTGCGCTGGATGCTCTCAGATGGTGCTGGTTCGTTCTTAATTCAGAATCAACCGAGAGCTAATGGCATTAGCTTAAGAGTTGAGTGGATTGAACTGGTTTCCCACGCTAACGCCTATCCTCTCTGTATGTATGCGGGTACAGAGGATGAAACAGGTCAAAAAAGCTGGATGGACTATCCCTCCTGGGCTCATGCCGCCGCCGCTGGAGCAATGAATCTCCGGCAAAACATTCGGCGACTAGACGATGTGATTAAATTAGGAGTCGAAGGTTGGCTAAAGTTGATTGCAGCGGGGAGAGTAAACCCAGAAGAAATCGACTGGCTTTTGTGTCACTACTCCTCCCACTTCTTTCGAGGAAAAATAATTGAGCTGTTGGAGGGAGCCGACTGCATGATTCCAGAAGAAAAGTGGTTTACCAACCTATACAGCCGAGGCAATACAGGCTGTGCTTCAATCTATTTAATGCTTGAAGAGTTATTTCATTCTGGCAAGTTACTTTCAGGGCAAAAAATTTTCTGTTTTGTGCCAGAAAGTGGACGCTTTACGACTGCTTATATGATGTTGAGTGTCGTCGAGGCATCGACTGCTGGGGAAACTCCCCCAACTTTCAACAACGAAAGTAGGCAATCAGGCTCTGCTCGTTTTCCGCTTAACACTATTCAAGCCAAACCCAAGTCTGTTAGCGCTGATTTGCTGAAACAGTTGGCGTTAGTCTGGCTAGAATTTGAGCGCAAGCTTCGTTCTGTGCCAATTATCCGCAAACTGCACCGGGGTGAATTTACTCTAGAAGACTATAAAACGTTGTTGAGAAATCTCCGCCCCCAAGTGGTGGAGGGAGCACGCTGGATTGCTCGTGCAGCATCAAACATGATAGATTTCCAGTTGCGCTCCACCTTCATTGGTCATGCGCTCTCTGAGCATCGCGATTATCAAATGCTAGAGAGCAACTATGTTGATGTTGGAGGTGAGTTAGCAGAAATTGTCTCAGCTCAAAAGAATATTGGCTCAGAAGCACTCTCGGCATTCATCTTCCATCAGGCATCGCAGGAAAACCCAGTTGACCTCATCGGCAGCATTTTCATCATCGAGGGGTTGGGCAGTCAAGCTTACCAGTGGGCAACTCTGATTCAACAAACTTTAGAGTTGCGCCCTGAGCAAGTTTCCTTTTTGACTTACCACGGTGCGAATGATGAGTCTCATATCAACAAATTAGAGACAATGATTAACGCAGACTGGATGAACGCCGAGATTGCCCAAAAAATTGTCAAAACAGCGAAAGTCACGGCTCGTTTGTACCAGTTACAGCTAGAGGAGATTCAGTAATGCAGGAAAAGCAGCGGGAAGCACCAACCCAAGAACCCACAACCTGGACACCGCAACCGTACAACCGGCGTAACCCCAATGCCTGGGATGTCCTCTACTTGGATGAGTCCATTCCTGTTGACCTAGTTGCAAAAGCCTACATGATTCGGGACTTGCAGAGTTGGACTCGCAACTATCTGTTAATCCCAATTAAGCTACTGGCGAATGTTCTGTTGGCATTGATCCTGATTGCTAAGCGCTTGCTGCCTCAGTTTAATGCCTATACTCTGATGCACCGTTCAGCGGCGTTTTTTCTCAAGCACTTTGTCTCGCCAGAAGCCTGCTATTTAATTATCCGCCACATTTGTCTTGGCTCTAACATCATCAATTTTCTGATAGATAATGGTCCTAACCCAACAATCGAAAAATCCCGACTTTATCCCCGCACAGTTGACGATTTAGGTCAGAAACAGGCTTTTTTAGAGCATGACCTCATTCTGTATAACTTTGTTTTTGACTATCATCAGGCGCTACAGGTCAATCCCCAGTACCTCGAACAAGTGAAACGACGTGGACTGGATTACGACAGCATTGTGCCGATAGAGGTGGATGTAGATTTTGAGAACCGTCCCCCCTGGAGAATTCTCGATTTGGAATCAGCAATTGAGTTATTTAAAGTGTTTTACTCTCTCTGTTTAACGAGCGATGAGTTTGCCCGAGCAGTGCTATCTCTACAGTTTGATGAAAATTTTGCTCTCTACGTTAGTAAAATCACTGGCGATCCTAGCTGGAACCATGTCGTCACAAATCGCCATCCTTTAGCTCCAAATAGCCCTTTCCAAGCTGCTCGCGATTTAATGTTACATGGAATTATCACAGAGTATCTTCACCGCTATCTAGAAATCCGCTGCTCATAGCCTGATTGCGATCGCAATCAGGTTAAAAGCTTATCTCAAAAAGTTTGAAATCGCTAAAAGGAGGTTAGCAGCAACGGCAGCCGCAGAACCAGAACTAGACCCACCCACATCAACAGGACCGGGACTATAAGGGGTGAGGGTCCGGCCACCAGAAGTGCTGAAGCCATTGGGCCTGTCAAAGGCCACAAAGTTAGCAAACTCGGTCAAGTTGGCTTTCCCTAATACATCGGCTATAGTCGGCTTTTTAAGATCTCCTCTCTGTACGTTCTGGCTCAGCAGGTCAAAGACGATTCGTTCGGCTAGCTCCAAGCTAACCGATTCGTCATAGTAGGACTTGCCTAGGCTTTCGTAAAACTTCCGCCACAAGTGCTGTCGGACAAGCTATGTAAGAGCGTTTACACGGGACTGGCCGGACTCACGGGTTTTTGCCCTCAACGCTAGCTGTACTAATAATTGTAGCATTTTGACGTTTTGCGAGTGTAGTAACTCTGTAGTAAATCTTTGTTTTTAAGCACGTTTAGGCCACTGCTATAGCGAAGCGGGTTTGTAGTAATTTTCTAGTAAAACGATGCAAAGGAAACCAACTATCGTCGATGATAAGTATGTGCAGCGAGTTATCAACGAGCTAGAGCAAGTTTGTGACAGCACAGAATGCACTCCTGCTGAACTCGTTGAAGCTGTGATGTGTTACGTTCACGACCGCACCGGCGACCCAGACGTTCTATTTGCCCATAGCGAGCAGTGCGTAACCTGGGAGCATGACTTGGCGTGCAAGAGCGAACGCTGTCAAGAAGCCATAGTTACAGCCTCTGAAACGGGTTACGTCTCTGAAGAGATACAGGACTGTTGGAAGGACCATGTGAGCGATGACGGTGTTCTCATATGGTGAGCTATAACTGAGCTATTCATATACGAAATTTAAATCTGATATGGTGTCCAGGCGATCGCTCGGTGCTGCGGGCGATCGCTTTTTGTTGTCTATTGTCATACAATTTATGCATGTATGATACTAATATTTGCTGTATTCTGTTAGTATAACCAGTTCTAGTTTAGCCAGCGAAGGAAACATGACTACTACAGACAAGCCAGTCACGAAGAAAGTGACTGTTGCTCTCCCATTGGAAACTATTGAGAAAATTAAGCTTATCGCTAACCGTCACGGCCTGACAATGACTGACGCTATTCGTCGAGCTGTTACCACAGAAGACTACATCGAAAACGCGATCAAGGAAGGAAATAAGGTTTTGCTGCAAAAGGAAGACAACTATCGTGAGGTGGTCTTCAGGTAATGCCAGACGACAGCAGTCTTTCTCCCTCAGAGCCGCCAAACATTGATTCCCTTAATGAAGAACCCCCAACTCGGCATTATGATTATCACATTAAAGCCTCCAATACTCGAATCAGAGAGTCTCAGGAGGCTACCAGAAGCTTTTTAGCTCCTGCTGTACTGATAATTTATGCCTTAACCCTGGTGGGCTGCTTCGGCGTTGTGCTCTGGGGATTAGACAAAGACGAGAGACAAGAAGTTATTACGTTAATTATCACTTCTCAAGGCACGTTAATTGGTACTGCTGTCGGCTTTTATTTTGGGAAAAATCAATAATTGCTACTGGCGATCGCTCGGTGCTGCGGGTGATCGCTTTTTGTATCAATCCCCTGCTAAAATCTAATTACCAGTGTAATTAGATTTATGCCAGAAGCTAAAAGAAAAATGCATCCTAACTCCCTAGCCAATCTTGAGAAGGGAGCATCGGCTAGGTTTAAAGGCAAACAGCAGATTACTCTTACCTTGATGCCCGATGTTGTTCAATGGCTTAAGCGTAGTGGTAATGCTAGCCAACGGGTAGAAGATTTGGTGGCGGCCGCCAGGTCGGGCAGACTAAAGCCGGAGGTTAATCATGACTGATGGCTATAGCGGCGAACTATTTCGCAAGATAGCGGCTTTGGAGAGACGCATAGCTAAGCTCGAGCAAACCCAAGATGAGTTTGACCGCGTTATCGATCCGGAGGGCTGGATTGGTGAAGCCTTTGAAAAGCTAGAAGAACATTTTGATGCGGAGCTGGCAGAAGTCAAGCAAGAAATTAAAGCCGCTAACGGAAAACTAGACGCTATTCTGACTCGCCTGACTCGTTGGAATGAGGAGGAAGGTCATGACTGAGCAAGACCAGAACCGGAAAATCAAGGAAAGGGTTTAAAAAACGGAAGGAGGATCACTGATTGAAGATCACATTTCCTTAACTAGGGTAAAATCAAAAGCACAATATTAAAAAGCAAAAACAGGAGCGTTCTCGTCTTGGCCAGACACCACACTCCTGTTCTGCTCTAGATTGCCCATAGGAGGGACAATATGTATCCTAATAATACAACTTTTACCAACGTTCTTGACTATCCCCTGCCCAGCAGCATTGACGCGGAAGAATCAGTGCTGGGAGGCTTACTTTTTGACCGAGAGGCGTACTCCAGAGTCAAGGATATCCTAGTTCCTGAAGCTTTCTTGCTCAAGGACCATCAGGAGATATACAAGGCAATTTGCCACGTTGCCGAAGAAAAACAAGTGACCGATTTGATTACGGTCACAAATTATCTGGTCGAGCGCAAAAAGCTTGACAAAATAGGCGGGGCAAGCAAGCTAGCGCATTTCATAGATCGATGTGTGTCTGCTGCCAACATAGATAATCTAGCTCGCCTTCTAATAGACAAGATGCTTCATCGGGAAGCAATTGGTCTTGGCGCTGAGATTCAAAAAGTAGGCTACACCTTTGCCGCTCCCGTCAGAGACTTTCTTCAGAAGATCGAAGCTCTAACTCACCGAGTAACGCAGTCACGCCATCGCTATAGCTCTAGCGATGAATATGCCATTGAGCAATGCAACAAGCTTGTCGCTGAAGTCCAGCGCATAGAACTAGAGGTAGACCGACCCGACCATAGAGAGTTTTTGCTTCAGGAGTTAGCCAACAAACATAACCGCAGAGACGTAAACGCGCTTAAGAACCTCTACTACAAGAGCTTGATTGCTCAGGAGAATGAGCCATCGATGCCCCTAGAAGAGGCAATTGCTAAGTACGGATACGACGTTAACAAGTGGCTTCAGCAGGGTATGTTGCCTGTTGGCAAAACAGTCCTTCTGCACGGCGCTGCTGGTGACAACAAGACGACGACGGCCTATAACTTCGTCTTTCATCTAGCCACAGGAACTCATTGGGGCAATTACTCGGTAACAAAAGACTCCCGCCGCTGCCTAATTGTGCAGACCGACGAGGCTCCCAGTGACATGCTGAGGAAGCTTGCTAACCGAGGCATTGAGGGGGGTATGCCTATCCGCGTCAAAACAAAGTGGACTGTAGACCACATGCAGCACTTGCGGAAGGAAATCATTGAACACGGTTCGGAGTTTGTGGTCATTGATTCGTTAACCAGCGTCAGCAAAAACTCTCTCATCTCAGAAAACGATGCTGAGTATGCCCGTCCGATTCTGATGCTGAGAGACATCGCCGCTGAAACCGGAGCGACGATCCTTATTCTTCATCACGACAGCAAAGAGAAGCAATCAAGGGGGTCAAGCGCTATTGTGGCTTCTGTTTCGGAAGTCCTGCACATCATGCGAGATCCGCAGGACAACGATCTAAACTCAACTGTTCGCTTGCTCATTCACGAAAAATCTCGCTCTCGTTGTTTAGGAGCAACCAAAATTGAAATTAACACTGAAGACTTTTCAGTAACCTGTCACGGGAGAGTAGACCAATAAGGAGGAATAGAGAACATGCAAACTAAAGAAGCTATCATCAAGCACCTGCGCGAGCATCCTAACGCAAAATTTAAAGCTAAAGAGTTTGAACAGTGGGTTCCTGGCACATGGAATCACGTGAGATCTACTTTGTCAGATTTGGCTAATGAAGGAGTTGTCAACAGAGAACGCGAGTCGCATCAGCGCAGCCCGTTTTTATATTTCCTAGACCGAGACAACAGTGATCCTCAAGCAGAGATCACTAGAGAGATCACAGACGAAACTACTGACAAACAAGGACTAGAGGGCAATTGTGATCCTGGATCACAAAAAAATGGGAGTCAAGCCTCTTCAACAAAAGGCTCAAATCAGAAAAAAGCGAGATCACAAGATCACAAGCCGTCAGAAGCCTTGCCAGACAAGGAAAATCAATGTGATCCTCAAAGTGATCCTCGTCAAAAAAGCACAATTTTTTTTAGTGATCTTAAAAGTGAAGGATCACTGAATGTTTTGAACAGGGATATAGGAAATCTTCACGCTGAGACAAATTACAATCAAGCACCATCGCTAGCCAAGTACAAAGAAGGCGATCGCGTGGTTTACGTAGGCGATCGCCATCAATCCCTCAAGGATCAGTCACTCATTGTCAAAGAAGTCGTGCCTACCTCAGCCTTAGACTTTCGCTATATTTGCCAGAGAGAAGGCAAGCCCGGAGAAACCGGCTCCATTCCGCAAACAGACTTGCAGAAAGATGAAACCTAGAACCCAACTCGTGTCGATCAGCCAGCTCAAAGAGGGCGACGAAATCTATCTCACCCTCTCCCCTTACCGCTGGCAGGTAGAACGGATTACGCCATCGGCCTTTACCAACTATCGGTTTCTCTACTGCTCCACCGAAACTCGCACCGGTGCGATTCAGAAGAGCATAGAGATGCTGTCTTTGGATACCGAATGTTGGCGCGTCGTTCCATCGGCCCTAAGCAATCGCTAGCTGAGGAATCGGCACAAGCGGTAGCAAGCATCCCGGCTCACACTCACTGCCATGCAGCGGAACCCGAAACGGTCTAACCTCGGGTTTGCCAATGCGCCGACAGTAATTTTGTGCTGCTTCTAAAGTCTTAAAGGCATCGTAGGGATAGCCAGTGTGCAGATCAACCAAAACGTATATAGTCACTATCGTTCTTTAGACTCTGGACGTAGCTGCCCTAGATATCCGCCCAAACCCACTTTAGCCAAATCAGAAAACAGTGGCCTAAAGCTCGTATCTGTCACAGCTAAGTACAGACTACCAAGAAGCAGCAGTAATACAACTGTACTGCGGGTGGTGAGGCTTTTGACGATATGGGTTAGTAGTGCCATCGGATTCGCTTGGGTCTCAGATCCAAATGAGTAAACCCACGGCCCGAAGCGACTCCATAGCCAAGCGCCCGGTTCTTCCACGCCACCTGGTCCAGCCACTGCTCAAACTCCGCCGACTTCCCGTTGAGCGGATACACGTCCACGGCCCGACCACTAATGTGCTGAGAGTTCCTCACGCCACCAACCATCGCGTTAATGCGCGGCGGCCTGTACCAACTCGTTACCCCAATCGCGCTGCCCCACAGCTTACGCACCTCGTCCATGTACTTCGCCAGCGTGACAATGTTCTGCTTAATGTCGTCGGTCTGGGGAATCCGTCGCCGGTCTCCCTGCGTCACTTCCTTCACCGTAAAGTATTCTGAAACGTAGGAGTTTGGATCGTCCCAGTCAATCACGCCGCTATAGGGCTGTCGCACCGACTCTGTGGCGGCGATTGACTTCCCTTCCTCAGCCGCCGGTGCTTGCAGCGGAGTCCGATAGATCTTTACCCAGTCCGAACTATCCATCTGAAGCGCTGCGCTCATTTGCTCACTCAATCTCTGGATTGCCAGCAAATGCTGCGGATTGCGGCGATCGTAGTAGTGAAAGAAGTTCTCTAGGTTAATCGTGCCGGATGCGGTACTCATGGTGTTTCTCTAGGAAGTTTTCTAGCTGGTCCAGTCGGGCATGATGTTTAATCAACGTGCGATCGTGCTTGCCATCGTTCATTCTCTGCGCTCGCAGGTATTCGGTCAGGCCAAGCTGCATGGTCCGCAGTCGGACCTCAATCGTGGCGAACCAAAACACGCCAGGGACGATAACACACAGTAGTCCGATAAACTCTTGTAGGCTCATTAGAACACCGTCAGATGAGGTGGCCGGGTCCAACCGGGCTGCTGATAGATCAGCGACTGGCCGGCAAAAATAATGTGGTCATTATGCTTCAAGATCTGGCTCCCCACCACCCAAGTCCAGCCTACCTTCACCCCGTTCCGCGACGGCCTCGCCTCTTCAAAATCCCCGTCAAACAACGTATAGCCGCTCTCTTCCTCGCTAAACTTAACGAGCGTAAAGTGAACCCGGCTCACTCTGCGGCTGTTAATCGTAAGGTGGCAGTCAGGAGATCGGCCCACCCTAAATACTTTGCCAGTGACTTCAAAGCGTTTTTTAGTGTGAGGGTTAAGTAACCAAATCATTACCTTTAACTTCCCCGGTAAACTTCCACAGACGGAAGGTCATATCAATCAACCAGGGAGCCGGAGCAAAGTAAAGTCGATACTCCTGATTGACAGAGGGCAAAGTAAATAAATACACCTCATTAAGAGGGATCTGGACCTTGGCCGTCCGTCCAGAATTAAACACCCCTGGCACGTCAATCCGCTGACTCAGCCATCCACCCGTGTGCCACGAATCCTTGTACTTTTCCGTTTCTATCTGAGCAGCCCAGACAATTTGTGTATGAGTACCCGAGATCCAAAAACCCGAAATGCGCGGCGACTTGGGCGGGAAAATGGGGATTTGTTCCTGGTGGTAGCTTTCCCGGATCAGCGTCCAATTATTGCTATAGCTGTAGTCTGCCTCAACCTGATAGAGACTCATTAGATATAGCTGATGCCCTGGTTCCAATCCTGCGCTGCTTGCAAAATATCCACGCCGTAATAATCCATGCAATCCATCCAGTCGGCGGTGTTGAGCCGACCCTCTAGCCAGTCTTTCGTAGCCAGAGAGCGGGCCAGCATCCGATCTAATTCAAACTCTCGCTCCTCGTCATCCATGTTAGGAGTCCAAATGGCCGGAGTCTCAAACTCAATCAGCTTCATGTGCCGCTGAGGGTATATTGCTCAAACTGGAGATGAATTTTCCCGTATGGCGGTATTACTGCTCCAGCCTTGGCTCTTGCTACCTCACGAAACTGGTTGATCACGTCTTGAGGACCGTTATTGCCGCTGCGAGCGCAGATAGGCGCTTGATAGTGCGCTTGAGCATCTCCAGCAGTATTGCCGTAGTATTTGATAATGCGTCTGCCATTAGGATCGTCAAACGCATTGCTGACTGTTGGAGTAGCATCGCCGACAATAGCTTTAATCTTAGAGGTCTTAAAGTTTCGCGGCGGTCCTGGATAAAAGTCTTCATTGCTGAGTGCGGATAGTCCTAGCGCTCCCGGATCTCCGGTTCCAGCAAAAAACTCCTTGGCAGGACGGGACACTTGAACAGCGTAGGTTGGTACACTGCCGTTTTGACGTAACAGCATGGAGCGATAAAGATAGGTATCCTTTGGCTGTCTCGTTACCGTAGACTTTCTGGGTCTTTGCAAATTGGAGTAGTAATTATTCCGCGCCTGAACGTACTCTAGATTTCGTTGCGCTTCCCATACCTTCTGAGCCATTAGTTAATCCTCCTAGTTATTAGGTCCGTAAACGACGAGCAGGTTGCTAGAGATAGGCACTTCTACCTGACTCTGCATAATGATTTCAATGGTGTCCGCGTTCACTGGATTGGTGACCGGATCTAGAATGGCGTTTAAACGCTCGCCATCTACCTGTCCTTCATTGACGGTGGCTTGAGCGTCACGACAGGCATAGTAAAGCTTGGCAAACAGTTCCAATACCCCCGTATCGGTGAGTGCCTGGATGCTGTCCCCTGTCACTTTAGAAACGTCAATACTCAGGGTTTCATTGGGAGCAGTGCCGATGACTGTAATGGCATCAGCAACGCCAATAGCGTCCTGTAATTGCTGAAAAGTTAAGTCTTTGATTGCAGCCATAAGTAAAAGCGTGTAATCGAATGAATACGCCCACTATGGCACTGAAAGCCAGCGAATATCGTATTGCAAGCCCTTAAGGGTTTGCGTCATTTTTTGTAAATTTGACTTAAGAGGCAATAGCGTCTCTAAATTGATTCGTGTTGTCTACAAGCGTTACCGGATACGGCTTTCCCCATAAATGCAGCAAAGCATAGCGAAAGCGGACATCGGCGATAGGACGGCGGCGCGGTTCTCGGTAGGTTTCATTTAAGATTCGCATCGGCGGCGGGACGGTCGGATAAGCCTGTGTCGGTTCCAAATTTTCCTTGTAGGCGGCAAGCGACCAATCAGGAGTATGCTGCTGTACATCAAGCACCTGTTCTACTACTCGCCGTCCTTCGGCTTGAGAGCGACACAAAATTTGCATCCAGTAGCCGCGATCGCGGTCATTATAGGTAAGCATGTCCTTGCCTCTGCGCCAAATGAAACCGCTTCCAACGTTAAAGCTCCGGTCAATGCGGTCTGCTAAGCGTTCAACTTCTGCTCTAGTCATGTTTTCGCTGGTTTCTCCCATCAGCCGGAAGCTGATTCTGCTTCTAACTGGGTACATGCCGTCAGCGACATCCTGCCTGTCTTCCCAGAAGTGCAAAGAGATCTGCGGCTTATAGCGGAAGTTCATGTCAAAGTCATAGATCGGCATCCCGTAATATTTTCCCAATCCTTCTTGTGCCCATCCGCAGACGGTATCAAACAGCCGCAGCCGTAAGATGGTCATGTCAATAGTGTCCTGCTCCTTGTGAGTGCAGGCCCACCGCAGCCGCGCCCGGTCATTACCCAGATCGGGGTCCGCTTCGTTTAGGTCTACGTCACTGAACCACTGGCGGACTTCTTTATTAACAACCAGAGTAATTACGTCCTGTAAGTTTTCTGCTTCGCTAAAGCCTTCAGGTAGCGCCATCGTTTTGTCCTCCTGCTCCTCTTGCGACATCTGCAACGCTAGTTGGCGGCTGCGAGGCGGTTTCTCGCTGCTGCGACTGAGCTAGAATCGGCTCGTTGTCTTCCTTACTCTTGGGTTCCAACGTTTTCACCTCGTCCTTAAAGCGAGTAAAGTTCTCATCCCATTCGTTAAACTCTTCCTGAACGCTACGTACCTCACTTAAAACACCCTGCAAAGAACCAGCCACATCATCAACAGTGTCAATTTGTTCTCTTACCCGCTGGAAGCGACGGCGAATTCCTGACTGGGCGTTAACATTCTCGCTCATCCAGCGATAGGCGTTAGGCGGCACGACGCGGAAGCGTTTAAGGGCATTACCAATAATGCCTACGTTTTCCGCTGTCCATTCTCCGATCTCCTGAGTGCTGTCCATGATGCTCCGCACTGACCACATGAGATTGGCAGCGGCGCTAGTGATGCGGCTGGCCTTATGCCACGTTTCGGAAACGCCCTCATAGACATCATCTCCTACTACGTTTCGAGCGATGAACTCTAGGCGATTGGTAAGAAGGCCGTGAATATCAATTTGGCTTTCGTTTTCATCCGTGATGCCGATAATCTGTAATGCTTGTCCGGTTAGCTCCGATAGTGTCTCTACCAGGCTGCGGGACAAAAGGGCAGCATTGTGAAGCAAGAGCAAGGTATTAAGAGCATTGAGTGCTTTGTCCATATGTGTTGCTTTCCAAGCTCGCTGCATAAACGAGCTAATGCCTCCGTCTGGTAGCTGCGGCCCCAGCTTGTTGTTAATAACTCCAAGCAATGATAGGTCTAGTCCCTGTAGTAAAGCATTGGCGTTATTGGCCGCATCTTTTTTGATGTCGCTAATGCCGTCTAGGATTTTGCCGCTACAGGTTCCTGGATTATTACAGCTTGACGGTTTGCCCTGCGTTGGCGGATCGCTTAGTTCAGGACCATTAATCGCTTTTTTGCCAGCTTTAGACCCATCTTTTATGTCTAAAGCTGGCGGCGGAAATAGCAATGGCGGCGGCTGAATAATATCGCCCCGCTTAAAGTCTGGAAAATAGTCGCTAATCTCCCTCCGATTGGTCTGCGTCCCTGTTTCTGTGCCTGTGCCGGTCTGCGTCCCTGTTCCTGTGCCTGTGCCGGTCTGCGTCCCGGTATTGAAGGATTGTCCGCTTCGTCTGACTGTTTCCCATCGTCCAGTCTCAGGATTCCAGCCTCGTTCGAGCTTCCACTGTTCCTGCTCTTGCTTAATTCTTTCAGCACCAATGTCTTGAGTTATTGGCCTTCTCTCGTAGCGGGTGCGCGTCTGCGGCCCCCCTGACAAGCCTTCGGGTTGGCGATCGCCTAATCCTTCTGGCGCTCCACTAGAAGCGCTTCCTGTGCCCGTGCCTGTGCCTGTACCCGTACCTGTGCCCGTGCCAGTTCCAAAACCGATTCCTCCCCCAACAGTTCTTACTCCAGGGAAGAAAAACTGAGGCGGTGGAGGCGGTGGTGCTCCACCCCATTCCGCGCCCCCTTGATACACGTCTGGTCCTGGTCCTCCTGGTGCGCCACTAGCACCTGACGAACCGGCGTTGCCCCGTCCTAGTGGAGTAGGCGATCGCTGTTCAGATGGTGGCGGCGGTGGTGACGACGGACCCGCAAAATTGTTTGTTGTGTTATTAAAGGTTTGGTTGAAAACTATTGGCGGTCTTGGTGGGGGCGGTAGCTGCTGTTGCTGCGGGACTCCTGGCGGAGCGCCACTGGTGTCGGGTTGCCCGTCAGTACGACTTACTTCTAAAACGGCATAGCTATCCGGATAAATTGTTTTGTTGCTGTAGTACCGAGGATACCAACCCGTCAAGGTAACACCACTATTGCCCGAGCGGTAGCGAAAAGACAGATTAAGTCGTCCGTCACCTCGGTCCCAAGTGTAGAAACCGACTAGCTTTCCGTCTAAGGATGAATAGGTTTTGGTTTGTGAAAAATACGTAACTGTTCCTGAATTATATTCGGTGCGATTGGTCCACTGAAGCACAACGCGATATTCAGCATTAGCATCTTGACCGCCCGTAAACGGCGGTGGTCCTACTGTCGTTACTGGCGGCGGCGGTGCGGGTGGCGTGAGCAAGTCTAGATTTCCCGATACGGTCGCATCGGCAACGGGAGGGGGAAACGCTAATTCCCAAAGAAAGCCGGCCAACCCCCCCGCAATCCCGCCCCCAACAAGGCTGCCAAGCCCAGAGCCTAGTCCTATACCACCGCCAAGTCCCAACCCCGGCGGCGGTGGTGGGGGTGCAATAAAAGCTAAAACCATTACGCGACCAAGAAACCAGAGGGAACAGCAATATTAGATAGCTCTTGAGTCTTGAGGAAAAACGGCGTGGCGGTATCGGAAGCGAAATCGGGAGCTAGGGCAAGCGAAGCGCGAATCACTAAACGGTAAGAACCATCATCGGCTGGAGTAACGACGACCTCAACGGCTTTTTGCGTCCGTCCAGCCACCTCCAACACTCGCAAATCAGGATTAACGCGAGCGAGGATAAGAGCTGAGTAGGAAAGCAAACGCTCTGCTGTATCGACAGAAGTGGGAATTTGATTAGTCGCTAGGGCTGACATAATACTTTTGAGGAACTAAGAGGTATCGGTCTTAGTTTTCCCCCAGAATCGGCAAAAAGCGGCAGTACTGCGGTTATTTGCTGATTCTTTACCTTAATACACTTCAAGTTAAACGAATAGCAACCTATTCACTGTTACAAGAGAAAGTGATTGTGGTATGATTTAACCATTGTTTCTCTGTTACACGCCAATGGCTAACCCCAATCCTAAACAAGAAAACCTTGTTTCCTTTGCCTCTAAATGGCAGTCTGGCAAAACGAAGCTTTATCGACTGCCAGAAGCGATCGCTCCTCAAGTCCTGGAGCTTGCTCATCAAATAGATCAAGGTCACTCAATCACTGTAACAAGCGATAGTCAGCTACCCGACAAAGACATTGAAAATCTGATTAGTCAACATTTTAAGGTCGGTCGCCAGAGCAAAACGGCTAAGCAGGCTCGACAGTTTGCTAAAGCTATTCTCAGACGTTAGCGATCGTGGCTTCTCGGTTGACTCCAAGATAGTGGTTATAAATAACGTCCACGCTATTTCCTACGGAGTCAGCCAACAGCTTTAGGTCTGTGCCGCTATGGGCCTGAAGCGAAATGAAAGTGTGCCGCGTAGCCGATGGCTTAAGATACTGAGCTAGCTTTCCCTGCTGCACTAACCGAGCAACAACGCCAGGATAATAGGAACCTTTACCGTGCTTGCGATTGTCGTAGCCAATCCAGGCAGCGCTAAGCTTGTGCCGACTATACTGCTTGCCCGTTATGGTCGTAAACACAAAATCGTTCGGTCCGTGAGTTTTTTTGCCGAGCACTGCCAGTAGCGATCGCAGCCGGCTATATCCTCTGGTTCTAAAGATTCTAACTGTGTTGGTTTTTGTACTTTTAGTAATCTTAGTCTCGCTAGAGTAGGATTCCTCAAAGATAATCCAGTCTGTCTTAATGTTGCTCCACCGGAGAGCAAACGCTTCTCCCACCCGACAGCCAGTGAGAAACAGAAAGCCAATCAACGGCGCTATATGACGTTCCGAAGCTCTATCTGACGCAATGAACGTGTCGATAATCAGATCACGCTCATCTTTACTGAAGGCTCTGAAGTCTTCTTCATCTGCTAGCTGCTGTGACTTCTTGATCGTTTTGATATTGTCGGCTAATCCGACAAAATAGTTTTGGCTGAGCTTGCCCTGAGCGATCGCCCGGTCGGAAGCAGACTTAAGGGCCGATATCAGCTTTTTGAGATTTCCTCTGTGGACATTCTTGCTGAGCAGCTCGAACACGATACGTTCCGCTAGCTCTGAACTAATCGTTTCTTTGAGATAGGGAGTGAGCCAATTGCTATAACTTCTGCTGTAGATAGTCTTATAGGTTGTCTCGCAGATCTGCCCTGTCTTCAGCTTGTAGTCACAGTAGTCGGTCCATAACTCCTCAAGCAGAATCGACTGACTATCCGCAGCTGCGGCAATCTCTATTCCTACCCCCAGATATTTCTTAAGCGTTGGGTCAAACAGGTTCTCCGCGTCTGGATGGAGCAGGTCGGCCTCGATGCGAGCCGCTATCCGTCCTGCCCACTTACGGTTTTCTGATGTGTCTAACTTGCCTAAGCCTTTGTAAAACTGACGTTTGTTGTAAACCTGACGGCTTAAACCGGAATTGAACTGTAGGCGGAGATACCCATTGTTCTGGGTCACTCTCACATAGCTACTTGAGGCTGAAGATACAGAAACCATGTGTAGTAATTCTGTAGTAATTTTCAGAGTATACAGCGATAAGTACCGTATACTAAGCTATGTGAGGTTGTTTCTACGGGGCTGGCCGGATTCGAACCGGCGACCTAGCGCTTCAGATTGGTGTGAGTTTCCCCACTCTCTGGACTATCCCTTCACCCTAAGCAACTTGCTCTTAGGTGGTGGCCGTTACGCTGTAGGAGGAATGACTACTCCCCTTGACTCTCTACAGCCAGTCTCTGCACCTTCTCTACCGGGGACAGTAAAGCTTGGCTCAGGATTACCCTATCCTCTAGACTTAGGCTTCCCTGAATTTGACCACATTCATCCATAAAGTTTCCCTCATGGTGCCCGATACTTCAGGAGGCGCTTGCTCTATCCTACTGAGCCACAGCCCCAAAATTGAAGGAGAGGCTAAACCAACCCCTTCATCACATCCAATCATAGCAAAAAGGGTCAGTCACCGAATACTGCTCACTGCTCACTGTCCTTACACCATTCCCCATCCCAAGGACCGCCCACTTCTAAGCCACACAGATCGCTTTTGGCTTTCAGGAGCGTATTGCCTCGGTGATCGCCCAATTCCAAGGTTAGCTGCCCCTGCATCGTATCTCGACAGGCAAAAATCAAGCCTTGTTCGGTAGGAGCACGAAGAGGAGTTCCTGAATGCTCAGTAGTTCCAGTCAGCTTTACTCGATAGTTATGATTTTCAGCCTGCATTTGCCATCTACCCCAAGGCTGAATCTGCCAGGAAACCTGGGAGTTCCAAGGAACAAATTCATAAAATTTATTATTGTGGTGTAGACAAATCAGAGCAACCGATTCCATAAAACCTAATACTTCTCTTCTCCCGCCACCCGCAGTCAGGGCAAGATCGCTCGTATCTGTAAAGCTGTTGCAGTTCAGCCAGAACCACTTCTGCGGAAACGAGCGCCCCCAGTTTTTCTCCTTGTAAGCGGGAGCGTCGGTAAATTTGTGGCGTTTCCCGTTCCAGTCGATCCAGCCTGTAGCTAACCCGTGAGCCATCAAAATCTGCCAGCCAGGTTCAAATATAGGTAAATACGACAGCCAGCCAGCAGTAGATTGTTGTGGGGATTGAGGATTGCCCCAGCCGTAGATGGGTTTAATACCGTAGCACCAGCGGCAGTAAAAATTTTTACCTGGATCGCGGATACTGCCTTGATTAAGAGTCGCCGTTGACTGATATCCTTGCTGAACGTGTTGCTCAAATTCAGTGTTAGACAATTCTTGAGGAGGAATAGCTAAATCTGATTTACCCCAGTGGCCAAACGCTAATCTGTCCTGCGCTCCCCAGAATCCCCCAACCTCTGGAAAAGTGCGCCACAAGTATTGGTCATCGGGACCGAGAATTTGAGCAGCACCGCCGCTGTGAGGCTGGTTGCCGATGGGATCTTCAATGGAGTACATAAACGCAAACGTCTGTTTTTGCTGAGGAAGGGTCACGCGATCGTACCACCCTTCAAAGAAGCGCTTGCTGCTTCCGTCCCAGTGGAATCCGCTATGGGGAGTTTGGAGGGAATGGCTCATAAGTTAATCAGGATCAAAGTTGTTAAATTGATCCTAGTCTGCTGCTGCTTTACAAATTGACAAGCCAAAGTGGTATTTTTGCCGTCATAGAGTTAATTGATACCAAATTACGTGATGAATTTTGACCAAGCTGATTTTGAAGTGCGCTGTGAGTGGGGAAAGCAGGGAGTTTTAACATTAGCTCCTATCAGTGATGTCATTATTATTGTTGATGTTCTCTCGTTTTCAACCTGTATCGACATTGCCAGCAGCCGAGGAGCTATTGTTTTCCCTTGTCCGAGTAGAAATGAAACAGCAGAAGCATTCGCTCGCTCTGTTGGTGCAAAATTGGCAGACAAGCGTGGTAGTAGCAGTTATTCACTTTCGCCAGCATCACTGTTACAAATTGAAACGGGAACTCGGCTAGTGCTTCCCTCTCTTAATGGTTCATCCCTGAGTTTGGCTACGGGAACGACTCCAACCTTGACTGGGTGCTTGAGAAATGCTGAGGCGATCGCCCATTCTGCAATGACCTATGGTCAACATATTACTGTTGTGCCAGCCGGGGAAAGATGGCATGATGGCAGTCTTCGTCCTTCGTTTGAGGATTTAATTGGTGCAGGAGCGATTATTAACGATCTTCAGGGACGGTTATCTCCAGAGGCACAAGCTGCCGTCTACGCCTATTTGGGAGTTCAACAAAGCCTAGGGGGTTTGCTCAAGCAATGTGGTTCTGGGAGGGAACTACTTGAGCGAGGCTTTGAGCACGATGTTGAATTGGCAGCAGAATTGAATGTCAGTGATTGCGTTCCGACAATAATAGATGGAGCCTACGTCAACCAGGCAAGCGTCAACCGGGCAAAATGACTCAATCTAGTCTACTAATGAAAGAAAATTTAAAAATTTAGAAGTCAATGAAAATATACGGAGATATTCAGTCCGGTAACTGTTACAAAGTCAAGCTACTCACATCTCTTCTAAATATTGAGCATGAATGGATTGATGTGGATATCTTAGCTGGCGAAACTCAAACTAGCGAATTTTTATCCAAAAATCCGAACGGGAAGATTCCTCTTCTAGAGTTGGATGACGGACGCACCCTTTGGGAATCGAATGCTATTCTCAACTATTTAGCTCAGGATAGTGAATATCTCCCAAAGGAGAATTTTGCTCAGGCGAAGGTGCTGCAATGGCAATTTTTTGAGCAGTACAGTCACGAACCCTATATAGCCGTAGCCCGGTTTATTGCTAAGTATCTCGGCTTACCAGAAGATAGAAAAGCCGAGTATGAATCTAAACAGGAGGGAGGTTATCGGGCGTTAGCTGTTATGGAGACGCAACTGGCTCAAACTTCCTATTTAGTAGGCGAACAGATGACGATAGCAGACATTTCTCTGTACGGATACACGCACGTAGCTCAAGAAGGTGGTTTTGAGCTCTCAAAATATCCAGCGATTCAGGCTTGGTTGGCTAGAATAGCATCTCATCCCAACTATGTAGGTATGGAGTAAGCTAATGCCACCCGAAGCAGAAGTAAACAGGCAGCCTTCCTCTTCAGACATTCAAGCTTTATTTGACCGCATTGCGCCCGTATACGATCGCCTCAACGATCGCCTTAGTTTTGGGCTGCATCGCGTCTGGAAGCTGATGGCGGTGAAGTGGTGCGAACCCCAAGCGGGAGATGTAGCTTTGGATCTGTGCTGCGGTAGCGGAGATTTGGCGCTGCTGCTGGCGCAGCGGGTGGGGAAGACGGGGAAAGTTGTCGGGGTAGATTTCTCACCAGAACAGTTGGCGATCGCTTCCCAGAGAACTGCTGCTATTGACTGGATAGTAGCCGATGCGTTGAGCTTGCCGTTTGCAGAAAACTTTTTCGACTGCGCGACAATGGGCTATGGGTTGCGGAACGTTACCGATATTCCTCGCTGTTTGCAAGAACTAAGGCGAGTGTTAAAACCGGGAGCAACGGCAGCCATCCTCGATTTTCATCGCCCAAGCCAGCCACTGATGCAGGCTTTTCAGCAGTGGTATTTACAAAACTTAGTCGTGCCAACGGCTCAAAGCTTTGGATTGACCCAAGAGTACGCCTATATCGCGCCGAGCCTAGAGCGATTTCCCACTAGTAAAGAACAGGTTAAGCTAGCCTGTCAGACTGGTTTTGAGTCGGCAACCCACTACAAAATCGCGGGCGGCATTATGGGAGTTTTGGTACTGACGAACGCTTGAGAGATAATGGAAAATAAGTATCGGAATTGAAGTCACCGCTTGCCGAATAAGTTTTAGATGGCTGTGGAGTTAACAAGTCTCTGGATTTTTGTGGTTCCTCCCGTAGCGGGAGCAATCATTGGCTATTTCACCAACGATTTAGCGATTAAAATGCTGTTTCGCCCCTATAAACCCCTCTATATCGGCAAGCAGCAGCTCCCGTTCACGCCGGGACTGATCCCGCGCAGTCAGGAACGGTTGGCTAAAAACGTGGCCAATACAATTATGAAATCTCTGCTCACGCCAGAGGAAATTCAGAACCTAGCGCGGCGTTTACTACAAACAGAGCGCGTTCAGGGAGCGATTTTGTGGCTCCTTCAGTTAGCCCTCTCGCAGATTCGAGAAGATAAGGAACAGAAAACTGCTAAAATCTTAGCCGGAATTTTACGGGATTTATTTGGAGAATCGCTGCCCCGCGTTCTCAAAGTGCTGTCCCGCCGCGAGGATTTTTTAGAGGCTCAGATTAATCAAATTTTCGATCGGATTCTCCTTGAGTTTCAGCTAAGCGATCTCCAAGCGAGGAAACTTTCAGACTGGCTGATCAAGGATGTCCTGCCTCCAGATCTATTGCGTCAGGCGCTCGTGGATTTTCTAAGCGATCGCAATATTCAAATTATTGATGAAGGTTTCCGAGAGAGAACCAGCGGCACCTACTGGGTGGTTGCGAATTTGTTTGGGCTGCGTAATTCTTTGACCCGCTTACGCGCATTTTGCCTCGATGAAAAAGAAGTAGCCAACGCTCGTCTACAGGAACTCATTCTCACGCTAGAAGTGCGCGATCGCCTGCGCAACTGGCTCAAAGAATTGTCCTTACAAAATTTGCCCCTGTCTACGGTACGGCAGCTCAGAAAAACCACCCGCGAAACCGTGCGTAGCTATATTCAGGCAAAAGGAGCCGAAGTACTGCAAGAGTTAGGGCAGTCTATTGACTGGGATGGAGTGGCGGTGTTAATTATTAGCCGACTACAGTCTTCGACCGCCGTCACTTCTTCCCTAGAAGCGATCAGTAAAGAACTCGCCTTGATTCTGGAGAGATATTTAGAAGAAGATTTAGAAAAACTGGTTGAGCAAGCTATTCCCATCCTGTCTTTGGATGAAGTCATTGTCGAGAAAGTTCGGGCAACTTCCCCAGAACAGCTTGAAGAAGCAACGCAGGGGATTGTTAAAAATGAACTTCAGGCTATTGTTAACCTTGGGGGATTCCTTGGCTTTTTGGTTGGGGTGTTTCAAGCGGTGCTGCTGCTCTTACGCTAGACAAAGATAGTCAAATAAGCATGTTAACCAAGCTTATTAGCAGTCGAAGTATTTTGCTCTAGAAAGAGCTAGCGGTCATACTATGTGCGATCGCTCAACCCCGTCAGTGGAAGAGATTTTTGAGCGATCGCTGCTTCAGGTTCATGGTCCAAGGGAACATCATTTGCCGTCAATTACCGACGCTCTGAGACAATCTTGGTCTATAGAGTCCTGAACCACAGGGAAGGGGTCTCACCTGAATCCGAATAAAAAAGGTGGGCTAGACCCACCTGCAATTAACACTAATTTTGGGGTCTTGTTCTAGGCAATCGGGCAAGAACGGTGATAGCACCAGCGCAATAACGTTGCTCCTGCCATAAATTTGATCACTTCTAATCCCCAGTAGACTTCGTGGAGAGAAGTCATGGCCGTCGGCATCGTTCGCGAAGCCTCAAACAAATTGAGATTCAATCCTAAGCTGCTAATTTGCGGAGTAAGGATGTAGGTATAAATCAGAGCGACCGCCAGTAAAGTTCCTGATAATAGAATCGCCCAGCGTTCTTGGTGATGAGTAAAAAGATGATGGCGACGCAAAACAAAACATCCCGTTAACACCACGGCAGCACAGAGGAGCTCAACGCGATTGAATACCCCGAAAATGAGATAGCCGGCACTAGCAAAACCATCTTGAGCCATCATTCCAGCCGCTAATAAACCGGGAATAATGAGAGTATCGATAATAAGGCTGCTGCTTAACCAGAAACCCAAAGCAAACATTACGACAGTCGACCAGTTTACTGACTTTAAGCTTCGGTTAGAAATAGCATTCATAGTCATACTTAAATCTTGGTTATATCCCTAGTTTAACGAACAGATTCTCTCAAAAACGTGAAGTATTCTAAACTTTAGGGGCGTCAATAGCCTTTTCAAAAGTCAATAGGAAATTACACCTAACAATCAGCGGTCGATTATCAATTACTAGTTACCAGTTCCCGATGATTAGTGCTGAGTATTCAGCGAGTCTGCTTAGCTAGTTATCGGTCATGCCAGCGATCGGCTATCAAATTAGCTGGTTAGTCTGCTCGCTGCTTACTGCCAAAGTTTTGAATGTCTTTGATCGAAAACACCGAGCGAAATTTAAGCTGCTCTGCTTGATAGAGCTGAGCGCCGCCTTGCTCTCGATCTACTAAGGCAATCACTTCCTCAACGCAGTAGTCGGCTGAGCGAACCCGTTCCACCGCTAGTAGAGCTGACCTACCCGTGGTTACGACATCCTCTAAAACAACGACTTTAGTGCCAGCCGCCAAATTCGGTCCCTCGATATAGGCCTGCGTTCCGTGTCCCTTGGGTTCTTTGCGAACGATCAGTGCTGGAATCGGGCGGTTTTCGTAGGCAGACACGACGCTGAGCGCTGTCACAATCGGATCGGCTCCTAGCGTTAAGCCCGCTACAGCCCCCGTATCCTCTGGCAGCATCGATAGCAGGAGGCGGCCCACCGCCAAAGCGCCTTCGGCGGTTAGCGTTACCAACTTACCATTAATGTAATAGGAGCTCCGTTGCCCGGAGGACAGCAGAAAATCTCCCTCGCGATAGGCAAGGCGAAAAAACAACTCGAGGAGATGCTGGCGAACAGCCGTAAGTTCTGCCGTAGCAACCGAGCCGGACGGCGATCTTTTCATTCGTTCAAAGAGCGAGTAAAACTGAACTAGAGACGCGCAAAAAACTGCGATCGCAGCGAAGCCTCCTTGAAGGGGAGCACTGTTGCCTCGATTTATTTAAACACAATTGAGTGCTCAGTGAAAATTTTTAACTTCACAAACACCTAATGACTTGAAACGGAGATCAAAATCATGTCTAAGCGGATTTTGCTAGTATCTGCCCTGACGATCCTAGCGGGCGTACCGTTGCCTGCTAGAGCGAATGAACCTCGGGCTGAGGTTCCGGCTACTACCAGCGACCACAGTCAGCCGATTGACTCGGCTAATGTATCAACGCTTTTCAATCACGTTTTCTTTACCAACACAGGCAACTTCTACGACGCCATTACCATCGGGAGTCAGCTCAATACTCTCCTCGGGTTTGAGTCATTTCCGGAAACCCAAATAGCCGAAGATGCAGAGCTGCTGAATGCTTTGCTGCGGACGGCTCTCACTCAGCAGGGTCGCAGCGGACCGCTGCTCCGCACTGCTGACTTAGACAATCCCTTCGATACCTCGCTGCACTCCGAGCCCGCGTATCGTGCGACCGAACTTGACCCAAGTTTTGAAGAGCCAATCCTCCGCTCCCCGCAGTAAGTAGTTTCGTTCGACAGCCTATACTCAATCAGTGACCAGTGGCCGATAGTTAGTGCTGAGTGTTCAGCAATTGTGCTGAGTCACTGGTCAGCGGCAGTTGAATCCTTAGTCCAGGGTGCAGGAGTTGAACCTGCCTAGGGCGAATTATGAGTTCGCTGCCTCAACCGCTCGGCCAACCCTGGCAAAGAATAACTTTGAGCAGGATATGCCAAAATGACAATCCCGAGAACCAAAATTATTTTTTATTATATATTCTATGTATTAAACTGACTTGACTGCTATAGAGAACGTCGCTCAAATTCAGCAAATCATGAAACTCAGGTCAACCGCAGTGCTGACTTCTATTCTTCTGGTGATGATGGCAGGGGCTGGAGCACTCAGCGCCATGATGGGATACACTCTCGGTCACGAAGCGTTAAAAAGCGTTTCCCAGCCCAAAATCGATCCGATGAGAGCAAGCTGGCAAAAGACAGAGGGCAAAGCGAAGAAGTTTACCGTCGTGCCGGAGAAAGAAATTTTAGTCAAGGTTTACGATCAGATCCACGGCAAAAAAACGTCTCCCCCGGCCCAGGAAATAAAAGAAGTTAAAGACGAAACGCGAAGTTTTATTAAATCTTCTGAGCCGCCTGAATCGAAATTTCCCCTCCAGGCTGAGGATAGTGGAGTCGTGTTGGAAATCGTCGAGACGAATCAGCAGAGAGGCTCCCTCCAGCTTCAGGTCAGCTTGGCAAACAATAGCGAGGAGACGGTTCAGTTTCTCTATAGCTTTATGGAGGTCAAAGACGATAACGAGCGAGCGCTGGGGGTGATCGCGGATGGTCTGCCTGGAGAGTTACCGCCGACGGGCCAGAAATTTCTAGGAACGGTCAGTATTCCGCTGGCCCTATTAGAAGATACCGAGCAGCTTTCTCTGCTGCTGACAGACTATCCCAATCAAAATATTCGTTTAAACATCCCCAAAATTCCGGTAAAGAGGTAAGAGTAAAGGAGGCAGGATAGAGGAACAGCAAAGGCTGAGGTGCTGACCCAACAGATTGAGTCCCCGAATACTCCGTCGTTTCACGGCGGAGCGGAAGCTCACCAGCCGGACTTCTCCGGCACCGTGTCCTTGCCTGCGGTGAGCGTTGGTCAACTTCGGTGCTCCTATCTCACCCCCTGACCATGCTGAACTGCTCCATGAGTTGATGACTAGTCAAGATGTCTGGCTACGGCTGCTCTCTGTCCTACTGTTAATCGCTATTAACGCTTTTTTTGTCACGGCTGAGTTCGCGATTGTCTCGGTCCGGCGTTCGCGAATTATCCAGCTTGTTGAGGCTGGGGATTTGCAGGCCCAGACCGTTCAATCCTTCCAGCAAAGTATCGAGCGCCTCCTGTCTACCACCCAGCTAGGCATTACGCTGTCGAGCTTGGCTCTCGGCTGGATTGGTGAAAGTACAATGGGGGCGTTAGTGAGAATTCCGCTGGTCAGCTTGCCCCTGCCAGAAGCGTTAACCGATGCCATTGCGCACTCATTCACCATTCCCGTTGCTTTCTGTCTGATTGCCTATTTGCAAATTGTTCTCGGGGAACTCTGTCCGAAATCAGTTGCTCTGCTTTACTCCGAGCAACTGGCCCGATTCCTTGGTCCTCCTAGCCTCGCGATCGCTCGCTGTTTTACTCCCTTAATTTGGATTCTTAATCAGTCTACCCGTCTGCTACTAAGACTAGGCGGCATTAAAGCGACTCGACAAGACCTCTACAATCGAGTCACGCCCGAAGAACTAAGGCTGATTGTAACCACCGAACGGGAATCTACCGGACTCGAAGTCGAAGAACGACTCCTGCTGAAAAACGTGTTTGAGTTTGGTGAAGTGTTAGCGGCTGAAATTATGGTTCCCCGCACCAGTTTAGTGACGGTAGAATCAACCGCCTCTTTTAAAACGCTACTGACTAAAGTCGCTCTCTCCGGTCATTCTCGCTATCCTGTGATCGGCGAGTCCCCCGACGACATTCGCGGCGCGGTCGATTTCAAAGATTTAGCGGCCCCGCTAGCTAAGGGACAAATTACCCCCCAAACGTCCATTGAGCAATGGATTAAACCAATTCGGTTTGTGTCAGAAACCATGCTGCTCAGCGAATTGCTGCCGCTTCTACAGCGATCGCCCCTCAAAATGGCCATTATCGTTGATGAATTTGGCGGTACAGCAGGACTGGTCACTTTCCAAGATCTGATTGCTGAAATTATTGGCGATGAGCCAGAGGACGAGAATGCAGAAGCCGCTGAGCTGAAAATGCTCGACGAACAGACGTTTCTCGTCCAGGCACAGATGAACATAGAAGAAGTGAATGAGCTGCTCAATCTCGAGCTGCCTCTCTCTGATGAGTATCATACTCTAGGCGGTTTCTTGGTGACGCAACTCCAAAAAATTCCCGCTCAAGAAGAAACGTTGCGATACGAAAATCTCGATTTTACAGTGGTTTCGGCTCTGGGAAACCGCCTGTACCAAATTCGCATTCATCGCCGCGAGCCATCTCCCTTAGATTTTCTTTCCTCTGAAGGCAGCCAGGAAGGTTAATAACAAGGCCCGACTGTCTGCTCGCTCTTAGCTCTACCTAAACTAGGACTGACGCAGTTGAACAAAGCTCACCGATTAGAGGAGGGGGTCAGGGGCTTGGGGCTCTAGGAGGCTAGGGCGTCACTACTGTCAGCTAAACCGGATCGTTTTAAAATTCTTTACAATTAAAAGAACTGTGATACTATCTGGGTGGTTTTAGGAGGATTAGGCGCTTCAGCGACCGACGTCCCCTGTGGTGGAGGAGAATAACATTCATAATGTCAGAAGACAAAGCGATCAGCGTACCGAAAGGACCGCAGCCACTTCGAGTTGGCGTTATTGGCGTAGGCAATATGGGTCAACACCATACTCGCGTCCTCAACTTGCTCAAAGATGTTGAATTAGTCGGAGTTGCCGATATCAACGTCGAGCGCGGGCTAGATATAGCCAGCAAATATCGAGTCCGCTTTTTTGAAAACTATTTAGATTTGCTTCCTTTTGTGGATGCAGTTTGTATTGCCGTGCCGACTCGGCTCCATTTTCGAGTCGGGATGGACTGTTTGCAGGCTGGCATCCATACCCTGATCGAAAAGCCGATTGCGGCTAGCATTGCTGAGGCAGAAGCTTTGGTCAACGGAGCCGCGAAGTTTAACTGTATTTTGCAAGTCGGTCATATTGAACGGTTTAACCCGGCTTTTCAGGAACTGAGAAAAGTTCTCAAAACCGAAGAGCTACTGGCATTAGAAGCTCATCGGATGAGTCCCTATGCTAAACGAGCCAGTGATGTTTCTGTCGTTCTGGATTTGATGATCCACGACATTGATTTATTACTAGAACTCGCTGCGGCTCCTGTTGTCAAACTAACGGCTAGCGGAAGCCGCGCTGCTGATTCGGGCTATCTTGACTATGTAACGGCAACATTAGGATTTGCCAGTGGCCAAATTGCAACCTTAACAGCTAGCAAAGTTACCCATCGGAAAATCCGTCGGATCGCGGCGCACTGCAAAAATTCCCTGACTGAAGCCGATTTTCTCAACAACGAGATTCTGATTCATCGGCAAACGGTGGCCAACTGCACCACTGATTATGGCCAAGTTCTCTATCGCCAGGATGGGTTGATTGAAAAGGTCTACACCAGCAACATTGACAAGCTCTGTGCTGAGCTAGAACACTTCGTCAACTGCGTCCGAGGAGGAAACCAACCTTCAGTAGGAGGAGAACAGGCTCTCAAAGCCCTGCGCTTAGCTAGCCTGATCGAGCAGATGGCGCTTGACGGTCAGGTTTGGCAGTCCTCGGATTGGGAACCTCATCAGATGTTTACTCCACCGCTGTCGGTCTCATAAGCTGTGAACAGTGACCGGATTCAGTAGCTAGTCTAGGAACGGACCAGTCCCAATCACTAAAGACCAAGCCTTCTTAGCGGCCAACTGGTAACTGATCGCTGGTAACCCTTTGACTCAGGGTTCTACTGACGAGCTGATTTCCTTGAGGGCTGAGATGGATATGATCTCGGTAAAGCTGATGGCAATCGGGTTTGAACAAGGGCAGAAAATCGATGTAGGAAATCTGGTGCTCGGAGGCGAACTGTGTTAACCGCTCCCTGGCTTTAAGTTCGTAATCTCTTGGGCCAGTCGCCTCGCATTCTCTCAGTAGAGGAGTCATCGCCAGCAGAAACTGAGCCTTATGCTCCTTGGCGATCGCTTTTATCTGCGTGATCGCTGCGAGATTGAAGCCAACGCGATCGCCGCCTTCTTTTCTCACCTCGTCCAGGCCAGGAATGGGCGAGGGGCGTTGCCATCGACGAGCGACTTCTGCTAAAGCCAGGGTTTTTCGGTCAGGATAATTGCGATCTTGTCCAACCGGGAGTGAAGTAGGAGCCGTCGCAAACAGATCGTCTGTGTTGATCAGCAACACGATCAGTTGAGCTTCAAAGGTTCCGTATCGTTGCAGGTAGGCTAGCTCATTGCGCGGTCCCCAAGAATTAGCGGAGGCGTTTAGCACCTCAACGTTTCGCCAAAAAAGCCTCTGGCGGTCGCTTTGAGCAGGGTCCACTTGGGGAACGGTTGCGGTGGTCTGTAGCTGCTGCTCGATCAGAGCAGAAATTGTTTCCTCCTGGTCGGTCCACCACGCCCCATTAGCGACAGAATCTCCTAGCAAGAAGATCCGGAGAGTTTCAGCAGGGCGCTGGAGAGCGATCGCCCCCGTGCGCATTGCATACTGATTGATTTCAATACGGTTCCCAAAGCGGCGGACGCGCTGATTAGGGGCCAGGAGATAGCCAATTTCAGCATCGGGGATATAAAGCGGTGGATTTCCCAAACCAAATAGACGCAAACTGACTTCAAGAACAATGAATCCGCTGGCGATCGCTGCCACAATTAGAAGTAACTTCACGCTTTTTGACTCCACTGACCTGACTGAGTGTATGTTGCCCGTGATTCTGGTTCGACTCAAATCTCATCAATCAACCGATGAGCGAGCGTGGCTAGCGATAGAATAGCAAAGAAAAGCTTAATTAATGTTTAGCATCAGCCCGTGAAGCAGCCTTCATCTCGTCAACTGCCGTCTACTAACGCCATTCAGCCCAAAGCAGAATTGCAGGCCACGACCGAAAAATGGTTTGAGTATCCTGTGAGAGCGCAACCGCATCATACTGACTATGCAGGAATTGTCTGGCATGGCGCCTATTTGAGCTGGATGGAGTCAGCGCGGATAGAATGTCTGCGCTCAATTGGAATTGATTTTGCAGAATTAGTGGCATTGGGATGCGACTTGCCGGTAGTAGAAGTGTCCTTGCGCTATCATCTGCCCATTCGGATGGGAAGCACCGCTATTGTAAAAACCCGCATGACTGACTCGAAGGGAGTGCGCATCCACTGGGACTACCAAATTCAGTCTCCCGATGCACACGAACTTTATCTAACCGGACGAGTGACGCTAGTAGCTGTCGATCCCAAGCAGGGCAAAATCATGCGTCAGCTCCCGTCAGAGGTTCAAAATGCTCTAGCTAAGCTCTATGGGGAGTGAAGTCCCGTAGGGACGGGGAAGTGGAAAAGGGAAAATAGTTCCTCCGGAACGGGGAAGGGGCAATTGACCCTCCGGGACGGTTAGAAAATACAGGACTACGGAGCAAGCTAAATCATTACTCCCTTTCCCCCTTCCCCTTTTCCCTTTCCCCGTTGCGCAGCAACTTTCCCCTGCGCCTGTGGCGCTACTAGTAAGGAATTACTTGACAGTCGCTTACAATGAAGTTAGTCGGAACACTGAAGCCAAAAGTGCCAACTGAACCACCGAGCTACAGTCACAAAACTAGAATCAAGGCGCATCTGCTGTTGCATGGAACAAGTTAAAGATGATCCTGCTGCTAATCAACTGAATCTGGCAGAGATCTTTCCTTTTAAGCTAGACGATTTTCAGATTAGGGCGATCGCCGCTCTGGATGCAGGAAAGTCGGTGGTCGTTTGTGCGCCGACGGGGTCGGGGAAAACGCTAATTGGGGAATACGCAATTTATCGCGCTCTTGCCCATCAAAAACGAGTTTTCTATACCACTCCCCTGAAGGCTCTATCGAACCAAAAATTTCGCGATTTTCAGGAGAAATTTGGTCAGCGCAATGTCGTTGGGCTAATTACGGGAGATATTTTGGTAAACCCTAATGCCCCGATTGTGGTGATGACGACCGAAATTTTTCGGAACATGCTCTACGAAACGCCGATTGGGGAAGTGGGCACTTCCCTAGAGGCGGTGGAAACCGTGGTGCTAGATGAATGTCACTACATTAGCGACCGCCAGCGAGGAACGGTCTGGGAAGAATCAATTATTTACTGCCCTCCTTCGATTCAGCTAGTGGCTCTCTCGGCCACCATCGGTAACCCGGAAGAGTTGGCCGACTGGATCGAGCAGGTGCGCGCTGAAGCCGCCGAACCACAGCGTCAATGCGAACTGATCGACTCGGATGTGCGTCCAGTGCCGCTGCGGTTCTACTTTAGCAACAGACGCGGGTTGTTTCCTTTACTCAACAGTAAACAAAAGCTCAACGCTCGCCTCAAGCCCCCCAAATCGAAAGGAAACCGACGACACCTCAAAGAAAACTGTCCGCTGATTCCCCAGGTGATTAAGCAACTGCGGCAGGAAGAGATGTTGCCCGCTATCTACATTATCTTTAGTCGGCGCGGGTGCGATCGCGCCGTTAACGAGCTTTACGGGGTAACGCTCGTTAGCGACCAGGAAACCCAAGCGATTCAAATTCTCCTGCTGGAGTTCTTTTTGGCGAGAAATTTTGACCTACAGCAGCAGGTTATCGACTATTTTGCTCAGGAAAATGCGGCGCTGAGCCAAAGACTGCTCCGGTTTTTTACCGATCCCGCAGAGCGCCCGGAACTGGTGCGGTATTTGCACGAATATCCGGACGCGAAGTTAGCTCTGTTTGAGGCACTGGCGGAGGGGTCGGAAGTGGCCAGGGTCGATCAGCTTGAACCGCTCACGCGGGGCATCGCGGCTCACCATGCCGGACTGCTACCGGCTTGGAAAGAACTGGTAGAAGAGCTGTTTGAGCTGGGGCTTGTGAAAGTGGTGTTTGCCACGGCGACGTTAGCAGCAGGAATTAACATGCCAGCGCGGACAACCGTGATTTCTTCCCTCTCCAAACGAACCGATGCGGGACATACCATGCTCACTCCTTCAGAGTTTCTGCAAATTGCAGGCCGAGCCGGACGACGGGGAATGGACGAAGTGGGGTACGTTGTTACCGTACAAACGCCGTTTGAAGGAGCCAAAGAAGCGGCCTATTTAGCGACGGCTCAGGCAGAACCGCTCAAAAGCTGGTTTACCCCCTCCTACGGCATGGTGCTGAATCTGCTGCAAAAGCACGATATTGACGAAGTGAAAGATTTACTAGAGCGCAGCTTCGCCGAGTATCTCGTCCAGCGTCAGCTCGCGCCCGAGCAGCAGGCCATTGCCTCCCTGTCCATAGAACTCGCTAAATTAGATGTAGAGCTAGCGCCTTTTAACGTTGCTCAGTTAGCGCGCTACGAAAAACTCAAAGAACGCCTCAAAGAAGAACGTCGCCTCCTTAAAATTTTACAGCAGCAGGCGAAGGCTACCAGACGGCGCTCCGTGACTTCTCTGTTTCCAGCGCTCTCTCCCGGAGCCGTACTTTACCTGGAGGGGAAGCATGTGTCGGCAGCTTCTCCATTGGCCGCCGTACTGGTGGCTAAAATTCCTGGGTCTGGTCAAGCGCCACGGCTGGTGTGTTTAGGAGCAGACAACTATTGGTACGTGGTCATGAACGCCGACGTCATCGATATTGATGAAGTCATCGGACAGCGCCCTGTTGTTTTCCAGCAGGCTCTCTCTGACGAGCAGGAACTGAGGGCAGCCGTGCCGCTCTCTCTTCCTGATTTAGAAAGCGTCGGTTTAGGGCAAATTGCTCGAGGTTCAGACGACACGGCAGCAGTCAGCCGTCAGCTCCCCGATTATGCTCTGCCCACTCCGCCAGAAGTTGTAGAACAGCAACAGCGCCTAGACAGGGTGCAGGCTGAACTCGACCATCATCCCCTCCAGCAGCTCGCCAAACCGGGCACTGTGGTCAAGCGCCACAAGCAGCGACTTAGTTTACAGGAGCAGCTCCACGAAAGTCAGATTAAGTACCAAAAACATCAGTCCCGTCGCTCTTATTACTGGGAAGAATTTCTCAATTTGGTCGAGGTGCTGCGCTGGTTCGGTGCTCTAGACGACTTTACCCCGACGCCTCTCGGACAAGCCGCCGCCGCTATTCGGGGTGAGAATGAGCTATGGTTAGGGCTAGCGCTGGCATCCGGGGCGCTGAATGACCTAGAGCCACCCCATCTAGCCGCCGCTCTCTGTGCGCTGATTACAGAAACGCCTCGTCCCGATACGTGGACTGATTACTTGCCATCTCCAGAAGTGCTGGAGGCTCTGGGAGTGAGAAAGTCTGAGCCTAGCCCTGGGGTTAACCTGTGGGAAATGCGGCGACAGCTCAACCAGATTCAAAATCGCTATGCCGTAGCGATGCCGGTTTGGCTAGAGCGACACCTGAGCGGGGTGGTGGAACAGTGGGCTTTAGGAACCGAGTGGAACGACCTCTGCGAAGCGACCAGCTTAGATGAAGGAGATATTGTCAGGATGCTGCGCCGCACGGTGGATTTGCTGTGGCAGGTGCCTCAGGTTCCCGGACTGTCTAGTACTTTGGTGAACAATGCTAAAGCGGCGATCGCAGCCATGAAACGCTTTCCAGTTTAGAGAGCCGTCGGATATACTGGACAGGCCAGCTTTTGATTATAGGAAGCTGAAGTAAAAAAACAGTAAAAATGAAGGAAGCCGCTGGTGTTGACTAGATTTCTAGAGAAAGCGCGGTTGTTGACTCAGCTTGACAAATTTGTGGGAAAAGGGGCCGCGCTGACTGCATTTTTGGTCTTGAGTACTGGTGCTGAAGCGAAGGCATCGAGAATCGGAGTCGTGAGAAGCCAAGACAATGCTAGGCAGTGGTCAGCAATTGCCGAGCGGCTGGAAAGTGCCTCGGTGAACTACTGCATTGTGGAAGCCGCTAGCTGGCAGCAGCCGACGGATCTAGACGACGTTAGCGTACTGTTATTGCCCAACGTCAGTACGCTAAACCAGGAGCAGGTCGGATCGCTGGCGCAGTGGATGGACCAGGGCGGCAAAGTGATTGTCACTGGTCCGACGGGGAGTTTATCTCAGCCAGAAATCCGCTCCCAGTTGCGATCGCTATTTGGGGCCTACTGGGGGTTTCCGATTGCCGCTCCCTCAACTCTAGAACCTTTACCAACCGGACAACAGCCGTGGTTACAGCAGAACCTCGCGGATACGTTTAAGGGTGGCGTAGTGCTGCCAGCCGCTCTCAACAGCGAAACGGTAGCCGTTTGGGCGGCTGAGGGAAAACCGCCAGCCGTTGTGACCACGAGGAATACCACTTTTCTCGGCTGGAGCTGGGGAAGTGATACAGTAGCCTCCGCTACCCTAGATGCGGCCTGGCTCCAGGCCGTTCTGCGGCGCTACCAGGTGGCGGCAGTCTCGCCCTCACCCCCCATCCCCTGTCATCCAGTCGCCGAGCCGCTGCCAGAGCAAGCCGTTCCAACCACGGCTGCGTCGTCCGAAGCAGGTCGCTCGATGTCTTTACAGGAGCAGGAGCAGATTGAGCCTGCTCATCGCGGAGCGATTTCTTCGGCTCAGGCTCTGGAAATGAGTCAAGAGTTGGAAGACCTCATCGGTCGCTTTCAAAGTGCTCTGTTACGAGCTCGTGCCGTCCACTATGGTCCCAATCCTCCTTTAGCAGAGGTGATTGCGTTCCTGAACCGGAATGAGAAGGCAGCTCCCCAGCAGACAGCTCAGAAGAGCCTTACTTCCCAGCAAACCCTGGAAGCAGCGAGAAGCAAACATCAGCGTTTTCTACAGCTAATTGAGCAACGAGACTATCAAACCGCTAAGCAGGAGTGGATTGAGGCCCGACGGCTGCTTTGGGAGCGCTATCCGATTGAACATCAGGGGACACAGCCAGAAATCCGCGCCATTTGGCTAGACCGAGGCACCATTGTGCAGTCGCAGTCAGAATCGGAGTTAGCGCAACTGTTCGATCGTCTGGCCGCTGCCGGAATCAACACGGTGTTTTTCGAGACGGTGAATGCTAGCTATCCGATTTATCCGAGTCGCGTGGCTCCTCAGCAGAACATCTTGACCGAAGGCTGGGATCCCCTTAAGGCTGCCGTTAAGCTAGCTCACGAACGCGGCCTGGAACTCCACGCCTGGGTATGGATGTTTGCCGCTGCTAACCAGCGCCACAACGTTATTCTGGGGCAGCCAACAAATTATTTGGGTCCGGTGCTGACGCTGCACCCTGACTGGGCGATGTCCAATCGGCGGGGTCATGTCTTTCACTCCAGTTCTAAAAAAGCGTTTTTCGATCCGGCGAACCCAGAGGTGCGAGCCTACCTGCTGGCTTTGGTTGAGGAAATTGCTACCCAGTACGATGTAGACGGCATTCACCTCGACTACATCCGCTATCCGTTTCAGAACCCGCTCGTCGATCAAACCTCCGGCTATAGCACCGTTTCACGGAATCAATTTCGCCAACAGACAGGCGTGGATCCCATCTCCCTGTCTCCCGTTCATCCCCTGTGGACGCAATGGGTTCAGTTTCGTACTCAGCAGGTCGATCGAGCTGTCGCCACCATTTCCCAACAGCTCAAGCAGCTCCGACCCGATTTGATTCTTTCTACCGCTGTGTTTCCGATGCCCCGAACCGAACGGCTCTCGGTGCTTCAGCAGAATTGGGAGCATTGGGCACAGCAGGAGTGGATCGACTGGGTTGTACCGATGACCTATGCCCTGGAGACGGAGGAGCTCCGGGAGCTGGCTCAGCCTTTGGTAAACGATGTTGCCAGTTCAGCGCTGATTCTCCCAGGGATTCGGCTATTGAACCTACCGGAGGCGATCGCCGTTGACCAGATGCAGCTTCTGCGAGATCTGCCCACGGGGGGATACGCTCTGTTTGCTGCCGAAAACTTGCAGCCTCATCTGCAAACAATCTTTAGCCGCGCCGGAACCGCCTCTTCTGTGCTGCCTCACCGTCAGCCTTTTCAGGCATCCGCCCTGCGCTATCAGTCCTTACAGCAGGAGTGGAGCTTTCTCCTCTCAGAGCGTCAGCTTATTCTGGAGCAGAACGAGCTCCAAGAATGGGGAGAACAAGCCGATCATCTTGCTGTTGTGCTCAATCGCTTGGCAGATCAGCCGACGCAGCAAAACCTACTGACAGCCCAACTGGCTCTGACAAAGTTTCGGGGCCAGTTTCCCCTCTGGATGAAGCCTTACTCACAGCAGCAGCCTTACCAGGTAGAGGTATGGGAAAATCGTTTGGAGGGACTGGAGCGGTTGATTGACTACGGAGAACGGACGGTTTTGAGGCAGGCTAGGGTAGCAGAACGGTCGTTCAAAAACTAATGAGCACAACCATCAATTCCACCAGTAACCCACTCCCCCGCGCTTGTGAATTTCGATGTTAGCTTGAAAAAAAACCATTAGATCTACTAAAGAAGCAAGCCCCGTAAAGGGAAGTTTAAGGGCCGCTTTCAGGGGAGTAGAATAGCGCAATCGACGGAACCGCCGAGATAGCATAGAGCGTGGAATCAGCCACCACCCTTGCTGATCTCTGGTTTGTTGGATCAGACCGCGAACCCAAAGTGGATTCTGTTCATTATTGAACTTAATCAGCGAGCCAGCATCCTGTTGGCTGTTGCAGTTTGCCCACAGATAGTGATAAATTAGCGCATTGATGACAATGCCAACGACAATTCCCTTTTCATGTTTTATCAAAGAAGAAACTGTGGTGTAAGCCTCAAATGTATGGGAAGCATCAGAGGCACGTCGAATCCTATCCAAGTTCTCTGGGGATGTAAAGCGATCGGTAAGAATCATAGCCCGAAGAAAGCCGTCTTCAACAATCAGATCGAGCGGCAGCCAGATTTTCCGCAATATGTCAGCACGACCACAGTAAAGCTGTCCGCAGATATCGTGAATATCAGAACCCGCCGTTTGGGCAGATAGGCGCTCCATCAGGTTTTTCTTGTTCTTAAAATCGATATCTTTAACTGGCAAGTCCGTAGCAATCCAGGCATCGGCATTTTCCTCCAAAATTTTGAGCATGTTCCACAGAGTATGCGAGCCGAGGAACTGAATATCAGCATCCATCAGAAATAGGGACTGAGCCTCAGAGCCAGAGAATTGATGAACATAAAGATTCCAGGCATTACTCTTTCCAGGTTGTGCTACTTCACAAACTTTCCAGGAAAGACGAGGATGAGGAGAGTGACTAACAAGCTTGTCTAGTAAGTGACGACAAAGATCGGCCGTGTTGTCGGTGCAGCCGTTAGGCACAACTACTAGCTCTACGTTCTCGCACAACCGAAAGTCATTAATCAAACTTTGCTCGAACAATGACTCCAGGGTTTTTTGAATCGAAGCAGATTCATTGTAGGCTAGTATCCCAATACTGATACTCGGTGACATTTGATCTTGAGAAGGTTATGAAACGATATCTGCCATATCTTAGCTTGTTCTAGTTGTTCCAATGAAGGAGACATCACACTGCTCAAGCGTTTTCATCCTACTGAGTAGTTTGAATGACTTTAGCAGGTATGCCTACTGCCGTTGCCTCTGACGGCACATCACAGAGAACGACTGCATTAGCTCCGATTTTAGCGCCATCCCCAATTAAGATATTTCCGAAAAGTTTAGAACCAGCGCCAACGTTAACGCGCTTACCAAGTTTTGGAGCATCAAACGGACGTTCTAGGTATCGATTGCCAATAGTAACGCCCTGACGAATAATACAGTCATCTCCAATGACACTATCTCCATGAATAACAATGGCGCTTTGATGTTCGATCACGACACGGCGACCCAGCTTGACAGTATCAGGAATTTCAATTCCATACGTATTTCTCACCTTGCGATATAGGGCTTTGTAGAAAAGACTAAAAGGAGCACGAAGCAGCTTTGGTTTAATCTGCATTCTCCAAGCACCAAAGCGGCAAACGGCTACTGCTCTAAACCCCGGTTTTGTCCAGTCTCGACCGTGAGCAATCCAATCTTCCTGAATTTGCTGCCAAAGGTTTAAAGAACAGGCTTCTGAGTCTCTAGTTGCTGACAGGTCTTGCTCGAACATCTTTTGTGGCTATTCTCTGAAAACTTCATTTATAATAGTACGAATAATATAGCGATTTGAGCTTGATGAGCTGTTCGCTTCGTTCGATTTTTGGCAAGGAACAGATTTGAAGCAATAATCGGTTGAAGCACAATTTTGTTCTAAGCAACGTCGCCTTAAGCGCTTTGATATTAATAAAATAGTTCAAGCTGTGTGTAGCCAAATGTAACTTTGTCAAACCGCTTCATGTAGTCATTAATTTTAGAGCATAGCACTATTGTTAGGCGTTTTAGTATTAGCAACAAAATTTACTATACTTGATTACCTTACAAACAAGTACATATTAAAAATCACATGATGATTCTGGCAGGATCAGTTTCAAGCTTTAGTATGTTTATTACTCAAGCATAAATTTATGCGGCACTAGCTAGAAAAAAACTGAACGCACAGAATGAAATAGGTTTGTCTCTATTGTCGGCGATTGTGTCCTTTGTTAGTTTAAGCACTGCTATTCCTCCGAAGAATAAAGTGCTTGAAGTTTGGCTTTCTGTTTCTTTAGACAGAGAAGGCAGATGGTGGTTCTCTATTAATTCATTGACCTGCTGAGTGCTGTAGCTGAGTTTGGCAGCAACACTTTATCTACGTGCAGCCTAAATTTTTTACTGGTCTTAAATGGTGCTGCCCGGACCTTGTTATAAGTTTTTGTAAGTTAATCCTCGTTCAATTGGTCAAATTCCAAGAACTTTCAATGGTCAAGATTGACTAAGCGAAGCTTGCTTTGATGTTAAAGAATCGGTGTAAAAACGGATTCATGTCGAGGTTTGCTTAGAGATACTATAAGACGACAACCTAAAAAATCGCTGAATACAAAGCCTTTTGTTAATTAAACGACCTGAAATTATTTGAAGCAGGGTTCCTAGAGCTTTGCAAATAAACTGCACGTATATATTCGAGAACAGATGTTAGACAAATCAGAAAATAATGTTTTAGGTAATTTTGGAGGTTCAAGTCTATCTTTCGATGAACCTCTGATTGGTGGGTTGGCTTCTGAACCGCTTGTCAGTGAATTGCTTGATAATTTAGTTCTAAATCTAAGTTTTGAAAATCTTTCAGGCCTAGGAAAAGATTCGTTGCTGGCAGAAAATTCAGGTGAATTACGCAATGGAACCGCCGTTATTTTTTCTAACTCGTTGTTGGGTAACGTTGCCGTTTTTGATGGGATAGATGATTTTATTCACGTCAACGATTCATCAGATACTAACTTAAGCATCCAGGCTCAGCGGTCAGTCTCGCTTTGGGTTAAAGTTGATGACAAAAATTCTAGCCGTAAACAAGTTCTTTACGAAGAAGGAGGCAGTGCCCGCGGACTTAACATCTACATAGACAAAGGCCAACTCTATGCAGGTGGGTGGAATCGACCCGCTACAGAAAGCGGCTGGAAGGGGACTTATCTTGCTACTGAGGCGATCGCCTCAAATACATGGCATCACGTTGTGGTCGTGCTCGATGCTGAGGAGGGGAAAAAAAGGGTTCAAGATCGAGTATTTGCGGCTTATCTAGACGGAAAACAGTTTGGTCAGGGACAGGGTTCTCAGCTGTGGTCTCACAGTGACGATCTTGGGCTCGGCGCTATTAATCAACAAACCAGATTTCATGACGGCCTAGCTTCCGGTACGGGGACTAAAAGCTTTAGCGGTCTGATAGATAACGTACAAGTGTACAACCGCGCTTTAAGCCCCCAGGAGATAGCTCTGACCGCTGAGCTTGCAGCAGAAACAGACGATGCGTCAGCAGATAACCTCGTTGCGTACTTCAACTTTGAGGAAGCCAGTGGAAACCAGCTCACAGATTCATCTTTCTCCGGCACAGATCACTTAGGAAAACTCCGCAACGGGGCCCAATTAATCGACAGTAAATTTGGTAACCAAACTCCTGGAGTTGTTGACTTCGACGAGACTAACGATTATGTCAAGCTCAGCAGTTCTGCTGAGATCAACCTCGGCACTCACGCCAAGCGCACGATTTTACTTTGGTTCAACCTAGATAATAAGGATGCTAGCAGCAAACAAGTTATTTATGAAGAAGGAGGAACCGGACGGGGACTAAATATCTATGTAGAAAACGGACGGCTGTATGTCGGAGGCTGGAATCAACCAACCACAGAGAGTGGCTGGAAGGGGACTTATCTAAGCACCGAGGCGATCGCTTCTAATACCTGGCATCATGTTGCTCTGGTTCTCGATGCCGAAGCTGGCGCAAAATCTCTCCAGACTGGTGTCTTCTCTGCTTACTTGGATGGAGTTAAATTTCAAGAGGGTCAAGGCTCTCAACTATGGTCCCACGGAGATGGCATTGGTCTGGGAGCCATTAATGGCTCAACCAAATTTCACGATGGAGAAGTCAGCGGTACCGGAACTCGCGGATTGGCAGGCCGAGTTGATGAGCTAAAAATATACAACCGTGCTTTAGCGGCCTCAGAAATTGCTCATCTAGCTGACCCACCGCCAAAGTCAGTGCATATTGGCACTAATTTAGCTGGTATCTCTCACTGGTCTTCTCAACTGCCCTTCCTTGACATTTTTAAGACGGCCAAGCCCTGGACACCTCAAAAAGCTCCTGTACCAGAGCAAGGAACGCCCGGAATTTGGGATACTAGAGAATACGAGCATCTAGATCTAGATGAGCATGGTTGGGTTAAATCTTTGCCTGCCGCAGATGACCCCCTCGCCTATACCCACGTAGGCACGTTAATTCATCGGGATATTGGAGATTATCCTGGTGGTCAGTATATTGTTCTCTACGACGGTGAGGGAACGATAGAATACGGGTTTGATGCTCGCAAAGACGAAGCAGCTTCTCAACTCGGAAGGGATGTGCTGAGGGTAACTCCCTCTAACTCAGGAATCTATCTCAAAATTACCGAAACCGATCCCAATCAAACAGGAGATTACATTCGCAACATTCGCATCGTGCCAGAAGCCGATGAAGCGACCTACACGGCAGAGATATTTAATCCTGATTTTATCGAGAATGCGAATGATTTTGAAGTTTTCCGGTTTATGGACTGGATGAAGACAACTGATTCTGAACAAAAAGAGTGGAGCAACCGACCGTCTCCAGAAACCGCCACTTTTTCGAGTGCTGGCGTATCAGTAGAGCGCATGGTGGAACTGGCTAATCTTTTGGACACTGCTCCCTGGTTTTCTATGCCCCACCAGGCAACCGATGAGTACGTTCAGAAATTTGCCCAGTACGTCAAAGAGAATCTTGATCCAGATCTAGAAATTTATGTTGAGTACTCCAATGAAGTTTGGAACCCAGAATTTGAACAACATCACTGGGTTAGAGAACAAAGTCAACAAGAATGGCCTGAATCAAAGAACGGCAACACCCAAAAAAAAATTAATTGGTTTAGCAAACGAACGACGGAAATTGCACAGCAATGGGATGAAGTATTTGGCGACGATCAAGAGCGAGTCATCGGAGTCATGGGAGCTCAAGCTGCTAACGTTTGGGTTGCTGAACGAGCACTAGAATACGCCTGGTCCTCTGAAGACAAGTCCCACGAAGACTATGGGATCGATGCGATTGCGATCGCTCCGTACTTTGGCAGCTACCTCGGTCGACGTCAGCATGAACAGGAAGTTGCAAGCTGGACAACTAAACCAGACGGAGGTTTGGATAAGCTATTTGATGAAATTACCCAAGGGGGAGTGCTGAGTAACGGCCCTGAAGGAGGAGCTTTACAAAAAGCCTACGCTGGCATTAACGCTCATGTAGAGCTAGCTAATCGCGAGAACTTAGAACTGATCGCCTACGAAGGGGGTCAACACCTAGTGGGGAAAAATGGGGTTCAAGAAAATCACGCAATCACTCAATTATTTATTGAGGCTAATCGCGACTCCCGAATGGGAGAAGTGTACAAAGAGTATCTAGCTAAGTGGTTTGAGCTAGGTGGCAGTACCTTTGTTAACTTCACCGACGCTAGTATTCCTAGCAAGTGGGGAAGTTGGGGAACTTTAGAGCACATCAATCAAGAGAGTTCGCCAAAGTACGATGCTCTCCAGGAGATTATGTTATCCTCTGACGTGAGCTTGTCTGTTGTTTAAATCCGTACCTATCGCACCAATATTAGTTAATTTTGCCGGTAATTCTGCCTTAATTGGCCAGAAATTATCGGCGTTTAAGTATCAAGAAACTTGAGTGATTTCTGTAATATTTTATAATTAGCTGTATCCTTGTTACCCTGTCGAGAGAAAATGACAAATAATCAGCTAATTCAGAGTTTATCACCCCTTGATTTTAAAAACTTAGTCCTTCATACTGGTAGTAATTCAAAGCGCCCCTCTATCTATTTACTAAATTGTTTGCTAATTAATTGAAAGCAGCACGATTTGAGCACTCGAAGTTACTCGATACTGCTTTAAAAATAAAGCAGTATCACTGCCGCGTTTTTTATCGGCAGTCTGAAGTATTTTTTGAATCACCATTACTGGCAATTTAAAAGTATTTCTAGCTAAAAAAGCCAGACAATTTGTTTGTCAGGCTGTATTGATGAAGATGCTTCTACATCCACAGCTAATTACTAAGAAATTTTCAATTTATGACAGAGGACAATCAAGAAAGCTTAATCATGCGCCTGGAGTTCGAGGAAGGCAGCGGCAGCCGAGCCGCCGACACCTCACCAGCCGGGAGCGATAACGCTGGACAGCTGCGCAACGGAGCCGAGTTTCGCGCCGAGGAAGGAGGAGTAGGCGGAGTCGTCGAGTTCGATGGCGACAACGACTACATCAACATCGCCAGTGCCGAAGAGTTCAATCGCAGCCAGCAGGCCAAGCGCACCGTA
>JBHJGN010000050.1:0-6740 GCA_050331735.1 Cyanophyceae cyanobacterium | reverse complement strand
CACCACCAGAGTTGGACTTGTGAGAGTTTTGGTTTCTCACTCACCAACATGACCAATCAGTTGTCAAGGTTCAGAGAACCGTTGCGCCTAATCCCCCTCTCCTTCTCAGGATTGGTTTCTAGGCAACGAATCGCACAGGATATTGGTCACTAGAAGCTAAGTGGACGCATCCCGGCGGAATATCAAAGGTATCTTGATGGGATTCAAATACTTGAAGACGTTCGGGAAAGTCTTGAAAAAGCCAGTCTCGTCTAGCCGCTGCATTAAACTGGACCTCACACCATCCGGCTTCTCTCCCCTGTTCTCCCCGGTAAACCTTGGCCCCCAATACTCTCGCTAAGACTTGCGAACCTAAGCAGATCCCCACCGTGGGAATTTGCTGTGCGAGTGCCGTTTCTACCAGGGCAAATTCGTGGAGGAGGAAAGGATGTTTGTCTTCTTCGTAAGCACTGATCGGACCACCTAATAGGATCAGGTGAGAATAGTCGGTGACGGCGTCTGTGAGAGCATCTCCTGAGGCAATATTGAAGTATCTAATTGGAACGCCTTTGTGCTTGAGGAATTTTTCGAGCAGCCCTAACCCGGAACCCTCTATGTGTCGAATGACTAAAACCCTGCTGTCTTCTTGCATCTTTAAGCAGAATGATCCGTTAGCTTAAGATTATAAACTCTATTGTTGTCCCTCTTTATCGATTCTTGCCCAGGCTCTGACTCCCTTGACGGAGTGCTCGTCTTTCTTGCAAGCGGTACTGTTCGATCAAAGCTGGGAGTTCCTGTACTGGCAGCAGGGGAAAAATAGTGCTGTTTTTTACATCTTGGTAGGTATCACTCTGCAACTGATAAATTTTCAGTTCTCCTGCGTCGTAGTACCAGAGTTCCGGAACACTCAAGCGAGCATAGATGGGGAAGCGATTTAAAGACTTACTGGTGAAGTTAATTTCTAAAGCAAGATCGGGAGGAGGGTCTTAGTTGAGGTCAAACTCTAGCTGTCCTCGTACTTGCGCTTTATGTTAGAAGTAAAAGCAGTTATCCGGTTCTAACCCGGCCTGCTTTATCTGTCGTCTCCAAGTGGTTGACCCGTAACATTCGTAATCAAGAGCTAGTTCTTCAGCCGCATCTTCAATGACAATACTGATTGTGGTCTTGAAGTATTCATGTTCGGGTAGGGAAGTCATGATTTCTAGGGTTCCATCTAGGTAGGCGACTCTGGCACGCCGTTTATCCCCTAAAACTGGGAGAAGATTTTCAAATTGCTGCCAACTGAGATTGTGTAAAACAATGCGGTCGGCACGGTGTTCGGTCAAGAGCATAGGCGGAATTGGCAATAACTGTTATTTAATACTAGCCCCGCTAGGATACTGGCAGAAGCAGCGCAGACCGTGTCGAACGTAGTGCTATTTTATTTTGAGAGGGCGATTAGTGCTGAAAAATCAATAAGTATTTTAAGGCTTCCAAAGCCTACAAACTCCAAAGAGAAAGTTCTCTGGAAACAGGCTCGCGCTCAATGGCAATTGTCCAGCCAAGCCTCTAGGTCAGCTAGATCAGTAAAATTCAGCAAAACATTACTTAAGATTTTTAGTTGAGCGATATTTGGCTTGCGAAGACGATTCTTTACTTCAAATGGAAGAGAGCCAAATTTATGCTGCAATAGCCGAACAGCAAAATCAACTTCCCCAATAGCCGAACAGCAAAATCAACTTCCCCTTCGGCTCTAATCTCCTGATAAATTACAGACTCACGCATTAGCTCTTGCCTCAATACTCGTTGAATTAATTTCTTTTCTAATACTAGGGCTGCCAAAATACTTTCAGAAGCCGCTACGTCACTCTGCTGAGGACGGTCATTAGTCTGCGCCACTTTTTTTTTGGCCGACCCCCTCTCGCACCTCTTCTCGGTTCTCGGTTTGCGTCAGCACGGCAAAGGGCAGCAGTCCGGGAGCCTGTAGAAATAGCTCCGTTGGTTGCTCCCATAGCCGAATGACTTGATATTCATGCTGCAGAGAGGTAATCTCAAAGCGGTTTTGGTAAATCAAGGGCGAGCGCGAGGGTCGCAGGTGGACAACGACTTGCTGCAAATCTTTGTTGGGAAAGCCGCGGTAGATTCGCACTCGGTAGTCGGTCATGCGAAAGGGCATGGTTTCGTCCGGTCCAGTTTGAAATTCGACGTGGAGGATGAGGGTTTCAGATTGAAGGAGAATTAGGGTATCGGCGCAGATTGGCTCTAGGGAGAGTTCGGTGAGGCTGAGCTTGGTGAGGGGAACGGGCTGGCCGAGCAGCCAACTAGGTCGGCGGAGTACTGTTCGGCGATGTATTTGCAGATGTTGTCGAACATGGTGCTATTCTACACCTGGGGGCGATCGCTTGATGATGGCTGGTCGGTGAGCGATCATTTATTTGTTAGAATGACATGGCGATCGCTCCTAACTGTGCTCGTTCAACCAAGCCTGCATGTCAGCTCGTTCAGAAAAATTGAGAAGCGCATCTCCTAATGCTTCTAGTTGAGGGAGGGATAGGTACGCATGTACTGAATGAAGTGAAGAGGGAAACTGATTTAGTGGTCAGTATTTAGAACAGTTCTGAACGTAGATAAATAGCTATTGAACCCGATTAAGCAGGTCTTTTAATGAGTGTCCCCAAGTCCCATATTGCCCCCCATTTTAGAGCCATAACTCGCCATAGAAGGCTATAGCAATAATTAGCAAAGAAGGCTTGGAGTACGGAGAGGGGGGGATTCGAACCCCCGTCCGAGTCGCCCCGGAAACGGTTTTCGAGACCGTCGCAATCAACCACTCTGCCACCTCTCCAGGCTGAGTCTCCTCGGCTATTGTAATTGAATTTGAGCCAGATCGACTAGCTTTTTAGAAGAGAGAAAAATCCTGCCCGGTAAGATTTAATGTAGTTTTAAATCCTGTTTTTGGAGTCCACTGAATTGCTCCGTCTCGCCCCGTCCAGTAAAGCTGAACCTGTTCTTGCTGTAGCTGCTGTTGCAGATTTTCATCGACGCTTCTTGCCGCAGCGATCGCCACTTGCGGACTAAGCTGCTCTATTTGTTGAAGATCAAATGATGGACCAGACCAAACCAGCACTTGTAAATCAGAGTTTTGCGCTCTATTCATTGACGATAGTTCAACAGACTGAGAATGAACACTCCATATTCGATTTTCAATATTTAGTTCCAGCACAGGAGGAGTGATATTGACTGGTGTAATTGGAGTGGCTCCTAGTAAAGTTTCCCCGAGTGCTAAATGATATTTTTCTTCGGCTAGTGCTTCTACCTCGGCTTCTGAAGTCGCTGCCTGAAAGGCCAGGTACTGATTAAGCGGTAAGTTTGTGAACACATCCAGTGCTCCCTCTTTGTGCAAATTAGACTTTAGACGGACAGCAACATGAATGGTATTAATCCCCTGCTGTGCCAGGAAAGGAAGTACTGTATAACGGGCCGTGTTCGCATCTCCGTTGTCGATTAGCGTTACTTGACCTCGATTCTGAACAACCACAATTAGTTTCTGCTGTGCAGCCAGTATGGTAGTCTGAACCTGCGTAAGCCGCTGGTAGCTAATGGGAGCCACAATGAGAGACAGACAGAACAAGCCCACAAGCCACCAGCGTTTCTGCCACCACTGATTTTGCCAAACTAAACAGATTGCACCATAGACAATGACAAGAACTGCCAGGGACATTCTGCCGACGGCTAGAGAACTTCCTGGTAATGTCGTTACCTTTTGCACTATTGCTATTAGTAGCTGTAAAGGATAATCAAGCAAATAAGCGATCGCACTTCCCGCCGTAGGCATCACTGTAGCAGCAATCGCGCTCACCATTCCCCCCAAACTCACCACCGTAACTAGCGGAGTTGCCATCACGTTTATCAGAATGCTGTAAAGCGCCACCGTCTTAAAGACATAGATTGACAGCGGTAATGTCCACACTTGAGCCGCCAAGGGAACGGCAATTAGAGTAGTAATAGGCACAGGCAGCCAATCTAAGCGTTTTTGCAGTGCAGGCAACGTCGTCATCAGACCTAATGTAGCCACAAAACTCAGCTGAAATCCTAAATCCCAAATCCACAGAGGATTGAATAACAGCAACAACGCTGCCGTGAGCAACAAAGTCCGTAGCTGTCTCACTTTTCGTTCCGAAATGAGGGCAAACAGCGCTGCACCTCCCATTAAAGCAGCCCGCATCACTGATGCCTGGACACCTGTTAAGCCTATATAGATTACTAACGCACCACATCCGGCGATCAGTTGAGACCGCGCTGAAAAGCGTCTTGTTAGTCCCAAGACAACACCAAGCAGTAAAGAAACATGAAAGCCCGAAGCGGCTAACACGTGTGCCAATCCTGCTGTTATAAACAGGTCTTGAATGTCATGAGGAAGATCGACCGCTTTTCTTCCTAAAACTATCGAGCTTAATAGCGGACCAGTTGGACTCCCCAAGAATCGCACTTGAGCCTGAATAATCCGTTGTCGCCACTGCGCCAATTCCCAAGTTTGTCTCGAGTCTGCAAAACTAACTTGTCCTTGAAAACCAGCAAACGCCCCCTGACGTGCTAGATAGGCTCGAAAATCAAAAGCTCCTGGATTAGCAGCAGGCTGAGGAGCATACAGTGTTCCAGAAAGAGAGACACTTTGTCCAAGAAATAGTCCCGTTCCCTGCAATAAAGGGACAGTTGCGTAAAGCTTTCCAGTAACTTCTTGGTGTTCACCATCAACACTGACTCGAGATGCTCGAACTAAAAACTGGACGCGCTGAGCGCGAGTTAATCGCGGCTGGCTTATAACTTGACCCGCCACTGCTACTGTTTGATTATTTTCTAATTTTGCTAAAACTTGGCTGATATCATTGGCTTGGGGCTGAGGAGACCGCACTTCTAGGTAAAGAACGGCTAAAGCGGCAACTAGCCCAGATAGTAACCAAATCTTAAATAGTGGACCTGCTCGCCATATCCTTCTCCCGAGCAAACCAGCCACAATTCCTAGCCCGACAAACATCCCAATCGGTCCTAGCCATCGACCCCACTTACTAGAGAAATCTAGATAGGCCGTAGACAATAGGCCAATAATGTAAGCTAAACAAAGAACTGTGCTACTGTGACGATTCACGGAATTGATAGACCAAGCTTCAATCCCAGTAAAGCATGTATAAACAAAATGCCAAGAGCAGTACTGCCGATATAGGCGTGGATTGTGCGTAGTCCTGCTCGATTTCTACCGAATTTGGTTAAAGCTAACGCCGCATTAGTAAATAACAATACCAGCACCGTCGATCCGGTCCAAAAATGAGGACTTTCTAGGATTGGCTCGTGCTGCATGACTAACGACAAAACTCCACCTGTGTATCCTGCTGCTAAGAAAAACAGAAGCCAAGGGGCAAGTTGGCGATGGTCTTGACGACTTCTGGACGCGGTTGCACCATCGGAGCTTCTTCGTCCCCGCCATCCAGCAAGCGCCACAAAGCTTCCCATCACAAATACGACAATCGCCATCATCACTGGATGACCCCAATGAACGATTGGAGCTGGAGTTCCAAGTCTACGAAACCAGTCAGCAATGGGTTCTAGGAACGGAGATAGATTATTCATGTTAAAGCGGTAGATAGAAGTGTCAGTAATGTTTTTGAACCTTTTTTCGAGTTAGTGCTCTCCGCTTTTTCATGCTGTCTTGAGAGGAAACTGCAAAGCCTCTCGCTGCTGTAAATACTTCTGAGCGACCTGTCGCGCTAGCTGACGAATTCTGCCAATGTAGCGCGTTCGTTCGGTGACGGCGATCGCTCCCCGAGCATCCAATAGATTGAAAGTATGAGAACACTTGAGCACATAATCAAGACAGGGAAGCACGAGTTCTCGCTCGATGAGCTGTTGAGCTTCTTGCTCATAGAGATTAAATAGAGTGAACAATAGCTCAGGATTGGCAGCCTCAAAGTTATAAACACACTGCTCTATTTCTCCTTGCAGATGAATATCTCCGTAGGTAAGATGCTCGTGCCACTGAATCTTGCTAATGGCATCTACGTTTTGGAGATACATGGTTAATCGCTCTAACCCATAGGTCATCTCAATAGAAACCGGGCGACAGTCAATTCCTCCACACTGTTGAAAGTAGGTAAATTGGGTCACCTCCATTCCGTCTAACCAGACTTCCCAGCCAGTTCCCCAGGCTCCTACTGTAGCATCTTCCCAGTTATCTTCAACAAAGCGAATGTCGTGCTCTTCAGGACGAATTCCCAAAACTTTTAGAGAATCTAAATAAATCTCCTGAATATCATCTGGAGAAGGCTTGATTAAAACTTGGTACTGGTAGTAGTACTGAAAGCGATTAGGATTTTCCCCGTAGCGTCCATCGGTGGGGCGACGGCAGGGTTCAACATAGGCAACGGACCAGGGTTCGGGTCCAATCGCTCGTAGAAAAGTATGCGGGTTTTTGGTACCGGCTCCTTTCTCGGTATCGTAAGGCTGAGCAATCAAGCAGCCGCGATCGCTCCAGAACTGATTAAGCTTGGCAATAACTGATTGGAAAGTATCTGTCACGGTAGGTTCTAATTGTTTTCATCGGGTCTATAAGGACGTAATCCTATATTACAAGGGCTTTTTGCAGATTACTGAGAGGAGGGCAGGGAAAATTTTTTCGGATCAAGAGTTGACACCAAGAGAGGAAGTAGTTAAAGTAGTAAATGCGCGGTTGAGAGCACCTCAGCGACAGCGCCCGAACCTAGACAACCAAATCGTTTGAGAGCCAAAGC
>JBHJGN010000049.1:0-72779 GCA_050331735.1 Cyanophyceae cyanobacterium | reverse complement strand
CCGTTCCCCGTTCCCCGTTCCCCTGTATCGGACTGGAGACCGCGCTCGCTATCTCCCGGATGGCAACATCGAATATCTCGGTCGCCTCGACCAGCAGCTCAAGCTTCGCGGCTTCCGCATTGAACCGGGCGAAATTGAAGCGGTGCTGAACCAGCATGGTGAAGTGCGAGAAGCCGTTGTGGTCGCCCATGAAGATCCTTTTGGTCATAAGCGCCTAGTGGCTTATCTGGTTCCGCAGTCACAGTCTTTAACGCTCGAGACGGTACGGACTGACCTGCAAGAGAAACTGCCAGAGTATATGATTCCCTCTGCCTTTGTTCTCTTAGAAGCACTGCCCTTGACTCCCAACGGTAAGATCGACCGCCGTGCTTTACCAGCCCCCGATTCAAAAGCCTTGGAGGGAGAACCTGTCGCTCCCCGGACCCCAACGGAAGAAATTCTGGCAGCCATTTGGGCAGAAGTGTTGGGAACCGCATCGGTAGGCGTTCACGACAACTTTTTTGCGATGGGAGGACATTCCCTGCTGGCTACTCAACTCATCTCCAGAGTCCGCCAAACTTTCTCGGTGGAACTGCCTCTTCGTGACCTCTTTGCCGCCCCGACCATCGAGCAGCTTAGCTTGGCAATTGAAGCGCTGCGAGTGGGTCCAGGAGTAGAAATCCCGCCGATTGAGCCAGTTTCTCGTGCCGCAGAGCTGCCCCTCTCCTTTGCCCAACAGCGACTGTGGTTTCTCGCTCAACTCGAAGCTCAGAGCACTGCCTACAGCATGCCCGCCGCGATTCATCTCAGCGGCAACCTCCAGCTTCTGGCTCTCGAGCAGGCGGTCGCCGAAATTGTCCAGCGTCACGAAGTTCTGCGTACCACCTTTAGAATCGTTGATGGCGTCCCGGTCCAGGCGATCGCCCCGAGCCAGAGCTTTTCGCTGTCGGTGGTAGATTTGCGGTCTTTTCCAGAACCGATGCGGGAAGTGGAGCAGCGAGCCACCTCTGAAGCTCAGCACCCCTTCGAGTTGGCCCAAGGTCCGTTACTGCGGGTTGTGCTCTTGCAGCTAGGCGAAAACTCATGGGTACTGCTCGTTAACATTCACCATATTATTTCCGATGGCTGGTCCATCGGCCTATTCGTCCGCGAATTATCGGCTCTGTACGAAGCCTTCTGCCAGGGGAAACCCTCTCCCTTACCGCCGCTGCCCATTCAGTACGCCGACTTTGCCGCCTGGCAGCGGCAATGGCTCACGGGGGCAGTTTTAGACCAACAGCTTCACTACTGGACGCAACAGCTAGCCGGAGCGCCCTTACTTTTAGAGCTGCCTACCGACCGTCCGCGTCCCCCTCGGCAAAGTTTCCAGGGCAGCACCTGGCCTTTGCAGCTTGACCGGGAGCTAACCGAGGCGCTGAAATCCCTGAGCCAGCAGTCAGGAGCCACGTTGTTCATGACTCTGCTCGCCGCCTTCGCGATTTTACTCGCTCGCTACAGCAGTCAGGACGATCTGGCGATCGGCTCTCCCATTGCGAACCGCAACCGCCGTGAGCTTGAACCCCTAATTGGCTTTTTTGTCAATACTTTAGCTCTGCGAATCAATCTTCAGAATAACCCGCGTTTTCTGGAGCTACTGAATCAAGTGCGCTCCTGCGCTTTGGAGGCTTACGCTCACCAAGATTTGCCCTTTGAGCGGTTAGTGGAAGAGATTCAGCCAGAACGAGATCTAGACCGCACTCCTCTCGTTCAGGTGGTTTTTGCTCTTCAGAACGCACCTGTTGGGTCTTGGCATCTCCCTGGTCTTACCCTAAAACCATTGGAGTTCGATTCCCGCTCAGTCCGGTTTGATTTAGAGTGCCACCTGTGGGAATTCCCCGAGGGACTCAAGGGCTATTTGATCTACAACACCGACCTGTTCGATGCCTCAACTATCTCTCGCCTCGCCCAAAACTTCCAGACGCTGCTAGAAGGGATTGTTGCTCACCCCGACCAGCAGGTTTTCTCGCTGCCTCTATTAACAGAAGCTGAGCAACACCAGCTCCTCGCCTGGAATGATACCGAGGTTGAGTATCCCCAAAAATGCATTCATGAATTGTTTGAGGCTCAGGTAGAGCGAACTCCTGATGCGGTAGCGGTCGTTTATACCGACCAACACCTGAGCTACCGAGAGTTAGATCAGCAGGCAAATCAACTGGCTTCCTCCTTACAAAGGCTCGGAGTTGGACCTGAAGTGTTAGTGGGTATTTGTATTGAGCGATCGCTCTTCATGATCGTCGGACTGCTGGGCATTCTCAAAGCCGGGGGAGCTTATGTGCCGCTAGATCCGACCGATCCTCCCGCGCGGTTATCCTCCCTCCTCCAAGACGCGCAGGTGTCTGTCCTGCTCACGCAACAGCACCTAATCCCTCAGCTTCCTCAGCATCAGGCCAGAATAATTTGCTTGGATAGCCAGGAAGAAGGATGTGGAGAAGAAATAAATACAGTCCCTCTTTACCCCCCAATCACTCCTGAAAACTTAGCCTACGTCATCTATACTTCAGGATCGACTGGCAATCCCAAGGGAGTTTTAGTGACTCACCAAGGGCTGAGTAATTTAGTTTGCTGGCATCAACGCGCCTTTGCCGTCACTTCATCAGACCGCACGACTCAGCTAGCCCGCACTGCCTTTGATGCTTCAGCGTGGGAAATTTGGTCCGCCCTGTGCAGCGGAGCGCAGCTTTACCTCGGAGAAGATGACCTTTTCAGTTCGCCGCTGAAGCTACAGCGCTGGCTCGTCTCCAACAAAATTACGATCACGTTTCTGCCTACGCCTCTAGCAGAAGAATTACTGGGGCTAGCATGGCCTGAAAACGGTGCTCTGCGCGTCATGCTCACCGGAGGCGATCGCCTGCACCAGTCCCCATCGCCGACCCTTCCCTTCCCGGTCATCAATAACTACGGTCCCACCGAAAATACCGTCGTGTCTACGTCTGGGCGTGTTTCTCCTCCCCAAGAGCGGCGATTGCCCTCTATCGGTCGCCCCATCGCCAACGTTCAGGTTCATATTTTAGATAAACATCTTCAGCCCGTCCCCATTGGCGTCCCCGGAGAACTCTACCTCGGTGGTGCTGGTTTAGCCCGGGGCTATCTCAACCGCCCCGAGTTAACGGCTGAAAAGTTTATTTCCCCCTCTTTGTTGGCAACCGGGAACCGGACAGCAATAGACAACAGCGAAACCCCCAACCCCCTTTCCCTTTCCCCTTTCCCCCTGACCCTCTATCGGACTGGCGATCTCGCTCGCTACCTCCCGGATGGCAACATTGAATATCTCGGTCGGCTCGATCAGCAGGTCAAACTGCGCGGCTTTCGCATCGAACTCGGAGAAATCGAAAAGGTTCTGCTGGAGTACGCTGCTGTCCAAGAGGTGGCAGTGACGATTGACGAAGAGCTCGGGCATCAGCAACTGGTTGCCTATGTAGTGCCCCACTTTAGTTCCTCCGACCAATGGCAAAGCGAACATCTCTCTCATTGGCAAGCTCTGTACGAACAAACCTATAGCCAAGCTCACTCGTCCGATCCCACCTTCAACATTATTGGCTGGACCAGTAGCTATACCAACGCACCGCTTCCTGAAGCGGAAATGCGCACCTGGGTCAATAGAACCGTAGAACGAATTTTAGCTCAGCAGCCGCAGCGAGTGTTAGAGATTGGGTGTGGGACGGGTCTACTGCTCTCTCGGATTGCTCCCTACTGTACTCAATACTGGGCAACAGACTACTCAGCCACAGCTATTCAACACGTACAGCAGCTTAAAGAAACGCGCTCGCAATTGAAGCACGTCACCCTCTTACAAAGAGTGGCAGATGATTTTGAGGGCATCAAGGAAGCCGCTTTTGATACTGTCATTTTGAACTCGGTCGTGCAGTATTTTCCCAGCATCGACTATCTCCTGCGGGTTTTAGAGAGCAGCGTCCGGGCAGCGCAGTCGGAAGGGATAATCTTTGTGGGAGATGTCCGTAGCTTGCCGCTTCTAGAGGCCTACCACGCCTCGGTGGCGGTCGAGCAAGCGCCAGAGCTCTCTGGCGAGGAATTATGGCAGCGCGTTCAGCAACGGGTAGCTCAGGAGGAAGAATTAGCGATCGCTCCCGCTTTCTTTGTGGCTCTCCAGCAGCATTTTTCCAGAATCACTCGCGTTCATATTCAGCCAAAACGGGGACGCGATCACAACGAACTGACGCGGTTTCGCTACGATGTGTGGCTCTACCTAGAAGCCACCCCAGACCCTGTGGAGCCTCAATGGCTAGACTGGCAGCAAGATCAGCTCTCGTTATGTACGGTTGGCCCACTCCTGAGCGAAGGACCGCTCGGCATTCGGAACGTTCCTAATGCTCGTTTGTCGGGGATGCTGAAACTAGTCAAGCTACTGAAAAAGGGAGCGACGAAGAGCGAACTCCAGGCCGCCCGGGAGTTAGAGGACGGCATCGACCCAGAAGACTGGTGGAGTATGAAGGTTCCTGGGACGGTCTATATTAGCGAGTTCAGTGATCGCGGGACGGGCTTTTACGACGTCCTCTTTCAAAACACCCTGCCCAAGAAGCCAATTTTACCGCTCAAGCTAGAGCACCCCGTCAAACCCTGGCGGACCTACGCGAACAATCCGCTACAGCGTCGATGGTCTCAGTTAACGCCTCAGTTGCGCGAGTTCCTGCGCCAGAAGTTGCCAGACTATATGATTCCCTCTGCCTTCGTGCTATTAGAGACGCTGCCCTTAACGCCCAACGGAAAGGTCGATAAACATGCTCTGCCGGCTCCTCCGACCACAATCAGCAGTGGGGGAATTCCCCGCACTTCTACTGAAGAGGCACTAGCGACCATCTGGAGAGAGGTTTTAGGACGAGAAGTAGGTCTCTACGACAGTTTCTTTGATGTGGGCGGACATTCTTTGTTAGCCATTCGTCTGATGGCGCGAGTCGAGCAGCACTTTGCCAAAAAGCTCCCCCTAGCTACCCTCTTTCAGAACCCAACGATTGAACAGTTAGCTCGTCGTCTGTGCCAGTCTGTTTCCTCATTCTGGTCTCCTCTGGTTCCGATTCAAGAGAGCGGTTCTCAGCGTCCTTTCTTCTGCATACCGGGGGCTGGAGGAAACGTCCTTTACCTTGCCGATTTAGCGCGTTCTTTGGGTCTAGACCAGCCATTCTACGGACTGCAAGCCCTCGGACTCGATGGACAGACCGACCCCCATACCGATATTAAAGAGATTGCCGCCACCTACACCCAAGCAATTCAGTCAGTCCAGCCCCAGGGGCCCTATCTGTTGGGGGGCCACTCTTTCGGCGCTCATGTGGCCTTTGAGATGGCTCAGCAGTTACAAAGGCAGGGACATCCGGTGGCCAAATTAGTCATTTTTGATGCTCCAGCACCAACCGCACCCCGTCAGCCGATTGGGCTGGACTGGGATGATGCCACCTGGCTGGCCCAAATTGCTGAGGTGGTTGAACGCTTAGCGGGCAAGAGCCTCGGACTTACCGCGGAAACTCTCCCTCTTCAGCCAGAGGAGCAGTTAAAGACCTTTGCCAAGCAACTACAGCGGATCAACCTGCTGCCTCCTGAAGCTGGAACGACCCAGGTTCGCGGTTTGATACAGGTTTACCGAGCGAACTGTCAAGCAAGCTATGAGCTACCGCCGGAGATTATCCCCACGCGAATTGTGCTTCTGGCGACCGAAAACGCTGCTGGTGGAGCCTCCACTCCTGAAGAACCGACCTGGGGCTGGAGTCGGTTTGCTTCTGACCCCGTTGAGCTTCATATTGTCCCCGGCGATCATCTGACGATGTTCACTCCCCCTCATGTTCAAGTGCTAGCCCAACGGCTGAGGTCTTGCCTTGATTGAGCTAAGCGATGAGCTCTTAGCTTCAGGCAAGCTTTTAGCTCCCGGAAATTTGTTAGTTCTGGTCTCGATGTTGGCTGCCACTCATCAATCAGCTAACAGCTAACGGCGATTAGCTGCCCCAAAAGCTATCCGTTACCAAGTTGCTCAATGACGGTTGTGCCATCTTTGCGCGAATATAGAACTATTCGTCAACCGTTTTTGAGCGCGATGTTCTGGGCAAGGAGTTAATGGGTAACGATGGGTCAGACTACACCAGCATTTCCGCTGTGGCAATTGCCTCTAGACCAACCGCTGGAGACTGAGCAGCTAGAGCGCATGAAAGATCATTTAGACCTCATTTTTCTGTCGTTGGAAGCTTTGGCAGGAATCAGTTCTGATGCCATGGTGCAGGCAGCTCACGCTCTCACTTTAGAAGCGATCGTTGCCGACCGCACTAGACTATGGCGGCTGCGGCAATACAACCCTTGGCGGCACGGGGCAGAACGAAAGCTGAGCGTTGAAGAAATGCGCGCTTTAGTGGCGATCGCTGCTTATTTAGCCAAAGATCATCAAGAGTTGATTCGTCGTGCCGTTAGTTTGCTAGAACAGAGCGTCGAGCACAATCGAAAGCCACAGACGTTCACGCTGCTGGCAGACTATCTCCATACCTTTGAGACAACTTACCACAAGCAGGTCGCAGCTTCCCTCGCGAGGGAAGCCTCCGACCAGCTAGCGCTCAAACTCCTCATCGAACTACTCTTCTATAGCTCTGCGAGCGGACATCGCCACCTTTGGCAAACTCTGCTAGCCCGTTCCGCCGCGACTAACGACTTATAATCGGTGACTCAGCACTCTATGAATTATTCAGTCATTCGCCGCTATACTCCTCCAACCTGCACTCTGAACCTCTTGACGCAGAAAACCTGGGCTCTGCGGGCCACTTCGTTGTCCGACCTGCAATTTGAGTTAAGGTTTGATGACCCCAGGCTGCCAGAGGAGCAACAGCTCCTCGTTCGCGGCGATCGCGAATGCTTAGAGCGGCTCAGCGCCGTTGTCGGTCGTTATGTGCAAGAGCTCGTTCTGCAGCTACCACAGCTCGCGCTCTTTGATTCCCCGCCTGGGGTATCCGAGGAGTCCCCGACTGCCTCTCCTCCTCGTCTCCACGCGAATAGCCTGCTGGCTCACGAACTTGTGTACGAGCCGGGAACCACCATTCCCCTGAGCACCCTCCAGTTGTTCGATCTGGCTAATGCCCTAGAAGCGTATAGCCAAGATATCTTAACTTTACCGCAGCTTGAGAGCGCCAAAATTCGCCGAAAGTACGTGTGGGCAGGAGTTGCCACGGCTATTGTTGTCGCGCTTGGTATTCCTGTCGGTATCAGAATGCTCGTCTCCTCTGAAGCGGAGGAGCCAGTCGTGCTGCAAGACATCGAAACGCAACCACGCCAGCCGGACCCCGTTGAGGTCGTTCCGCCTCTCCCCCCACCGCCACCGGAGACGGTCTTACCATCGCCGACGCTAGTCCCTCCTCTCGCCAACTCAGAACCGCTGCCGCCACCAGCCTCCGTTTCTCCGCCGCCATCCCAGCCCTTACCTACTCCACCGAACACTGCCGTTGTTCCTGCTCCCTCATCGCCGCCAACGCGGTCTGTTACACCGCAGACAACGCCCCCAAGTACTTCCTCCCAGTCAGACACTCCACCCGCTGCGAGTAGCTCCCCTCCAAAACTACCAGAGTTACCGCCCCTAAAGCCCCAACCCGTCCTAGAATCACCAGCTCAGTCAGCAGCCCTGCCTGATGCACCAGCAGGAGATGTTGCTCCTAACGCTTTGTTAGACGAGATTGAGCAAGTCGCTGAGGTGAGAAATTATTTTCAAGCAGAGTGGTCTCCTCCAGAGAATCTGAGCCAGATTTTGGAATATCGTTTAGTCCTCAACCGCGATGGCTCTATTAAGCAAATTACCCCGCTTGGACAGGCCTCAAAAGTGTATTTAGATCGCACAGGAATGCCGCTGATGGGCGAAGAGTTTGTTAGTCCTTTGTCGGGAATAGAAAACCCGCAAATTCGCGTTATGCTCGACCCTAACGGTACGGTTCGTACCTTTTTAGAAGCGCCGTAGCGCCGCAGGCGCGGGGAAAAGGGCAAAGGACAATTTTCCTCCCCGTCGCGGAGCGACTCAGGCAATCGTTGTCGAGCCGTCGAAGTAGTCTTGCAGGTGGCGGTCGTGATCGTGACTCAATTCTCCCAGGGGAAGTTCGTTGGGCAAAAAGGCTTGGGCTTCAGAAATTTCAAGAGTATCCTTGACGTTAATTGTTCCCTGCACTTCTGCTTCAATGACAACAGAAATCGAGTGAATTCTGGGGTCGCGGTCAGGGGCAGAATAAACCCCGACAAGACGGCGAATTTTTGTGACTTCTAGCCCAGTTTCTTCGGTTAATTCGCGGTAAACAGTAGTGACAATATCTTCTCCCCAGTCAACCATCCCTCCCGGTAACCCCCACTTTCCCGTATCTTGACGGCGGACCAAGACAATGCGACCATCGGCCAGTAGGGGGATAATGGTAGTCCCGGTGACTGGATGGCGAAAGATAATGCCAAGAACGGTTTTAACATACTGCCAAGCACGGCGCATACAGAAGCAGGGGTAGATGAATCTTGAGTAGCTAACGGGAACTTAGTTGAGCTTTGGCTTGTTCAAGGGCTTGTCGAACTTGCTCAAAGCCAGTGCCGCCATAGCTGTTGCGAGCAGAAACAACCTGTTGGGGAGCGATCGCCTGATAAATATCCGCTTCAAAAGCCGGATGAAGCTGCCTCCATTCTTCTAGGGTGAGTTCTGTGAGTAATTTACCAGCAGCAAGGCTAGTTTTAACCACCTTCCCTACTAAATTATAGGCTTCTCGAAACGGAACTCCCCGCGCTGCCAAGTAGTCAGCCACGTCGGTAGCATTTGAGTAATCTTCCGCAACAGCCGCTGCTAGACGTTCGCGGCGAAATTCAATGCCCTCGCGGAGCAGAATAGTCATCGCTGCTAAACAGGCTTTGACAGCAGTCACTCCATCAAAGAGGGCCTCTTTGTCTTCTTGCAGATCCTTGTTGTAGGCCAGCGGCAGCCCCTTCATCAGCACCAGCATTCCCTGGAGATGGCCAAAGACGCGTCCGGATTTGCCTCGGATCAATTCAGGAACATCCGGATTTTTCTTCTGCGGCATGATACTCGAGCCAGTGGCACAGCTATCGGTGAGACTAACAAAGCCAAACTCTTGAGACGCCCACAAAATGACTTCTTCACTCAGGCGGCTGAGATGCACCATCACCAGACTCGCGGCTCCTAAGAACTCAATGGCAAAGTCGCGATCGCTCACTCCATCCAAGCTGTTCGCATACACCCCGGCAAATCCTAGTGCTGAGGCGGCATAGTGCCGGTCAATCGGAAAGGTGGTTCCCGCCAGCGCCCCGCTGCCCAAGGGAGAAAGATCGGTGCGCCGATAGACGTCTCCCAATCGTTCCCAGTCCCGCTGCGCCATCTGGAAATACGCGAGGAGATGATGTGCTAAACTGAGCGGCTGCGCTCGCTGGAGGTGGGTATATCCCGGAATCAGCGTTTCGACGTGGGCCTGAGCCAGATTCAGCAGTACGCTCTGAAATTCCCCAAGCTGAGCGCGAATTTGGGTAATTTGGTCTTTGAGATACAGGCGAATATCAGTGCCCACCTGGTCGTTGCGCGATCGCGCCGTGTGCAGTTTTTTACCAACCGTGCCGATAATTTCCGTCAAGCGTCGCTCCACAGCAAAATGAACGTCTTCGTCATCGATGCTGGGAGTGAAGTTTCCCTCTCGATATTCGCGGCGGATTTGCTCTAGGCCAGAGACAATTACCCCCCCCTCGTCTTTAGAGATGATGCCGGTATGGACAAGCATTTTAGCGTGAGCCACCGATCCAGTCAGATCGTACTCAATCAGCGCCATGTCAAAGCCAATGCTGGCGTTAAAGTGGGCAATGAATGGGTGGAGGGCTCCTTCAAAGCGATCGCTCCAGGTTTTTTTCTCGGTCACGGTTCGTCAATCAGGTGTTGCTCGAATAGGCGGTCGTCAAAAAACGATCTTTGCCAGTTAGTTTAGCCAAATCACCCTGACTATAACAAAATAACCGCGCTCTGGCTGTTAGCTCTTAGCTATTAGCTCAATGGCGAGGCGGTTTTTCCCTGGTCCCCCTTACCCTTTGCCCTGTCCTTCCGGCACTTCTTCAATCTGCATCACGATCAGGGTCATATCGTCACTGTGGCTTCCCGAGCCCACAAAGGTTTCGATTTCCTCAAACAGATAGTCGAGCATTTCCTGAGCTGTGTTGGTATGTTGGCAAGCCCACTCAAAAGCCTGCAGTAAGTTCTCTTCGTCGAAGCGCTCCCCATGCTGGTTAATCGCGTCAGTAAATCCGTCTGTGTAGTAAATAATTTTGTCTCCCGGGTGGAGCTGTTCTGTAGCGGAGTGGTATTCAGAATTAGCGTCGAGACCAATCCACATCCCCCAGGTATCTAGCTGCTTGGTAGAATGGTCTTTAGCACTCCACAGCAGGGGAGGATGGTGGGCGGCGTTACTAAAAGCCAGCATTCCCGTTTGCGGATCGTACTCCGAATAAAACAAGGTCACAAACCGATGTGAATTTTCCAGATCGGCATACATGACTCGGTTGAGGTGCTGCAACACCTGCTCGGGGGAATGGCGATTCAACACTTCTGCCCGCAGCATTCCTCGCGTCATGGTCATAATCAAGCCAGCGGGTACGCCTTTTCCCATAACATCGCCGATGACGATGCTCCAGGGAACGCTCGCTGTCTGGAGGTCGTTTTCCGTTGAATTCTGCCGAAGCTGGTCGTAGTTTGTCGGAATAAAATCGTAGTAATCGCCGCCGACTCGATTGGCAGTTTTACAGCGGGCTGCCAGGTCTACTCCCCTGATTTGGGGGCAGTTTCTGGGCAACAAACGCAGCTGGATTTCCGAGGCGATTTCTAGCTCTCGCTCTTGACGCTCTTTCGAGCGGAGTTCTACGGTCAATTCATGATTAGCGATCGCGACTGCCGTTTGATCGGCAACAAGCTGAGCGAGTTTTTGTCGCGTTGGGGTCCATGCATAATCTGGTTTATTGCTCAGAATGTAGAGCCGTCCCCGTTCGACATTTTTGACGAGGATGGAGGTTCCGAAAAGACGAAGCCCCTTCAGATCTTGCTTTAGCTTGGCATCAAGAGAGTCATAGAAGGAACCGGCACCAGATTGTTCAGAACGAATGGCCTGCTCAATGGTGCTCCGCAGCTTTTGAGTGGTTTGGCTTGGTTGGCCGTAGAGCTGTTCTAATCGAAATCCTCCCTCCGCCTGAGATAAAATTAACGCTCCTCCTTCAGCATCCGTCACTCGTGCGGCCATCAGAGGAGTCAATTCCAAAAACTGATTGAGATTGTTGAAGCTACGCAGGGCGAAGCCCAAAGAACTCAACAAATTCTGGATTTTGTTTTGCTCTCGATGGAGAGTAGCGACCAGTTCTTTAAGAGCTAACACCGGCGTTGCCTTAGTATTAGCCTGAGCAATGGTAGCTTCTACATCAACGGATGACTGTCGAGTGGGCACAGCGGTCATAATCTCAAGCGGTGGAGACATCAAACGGACAGACTCGTTACCGGTAGGGCTACAGCCGAGTCAGGCTTCTCATCCCTGGCACCCAGTTATGAGTGGTGTCAAGGTTAGTGGAGATTCCATCGATATCAAGCCGATATTTTCAGGAGTTTAACGCATTTGATGTTAGGAAAAATACACTTTGTGATGCAAATGACGGTGGTAAAGCGCTAAAATTCCAGAGACTCTAAACCGAAAGGGGGGCGCAGCTAGCAGTGGCCGTGCCAGTAATAGAGTCAGCGGGTTAGTACTCAACAACTCGTCCGTTGCTGCTCAAGCTTAACACCAAATTGAACTGAGAGTTGGTTCATGATAGCGCTTATTGTGGTTTCTGCCAATGCTCAATCTGGTGAAATCTTCTAACGTGCTTTGTTATCGATCCGGAGTAGAAGGAAAGCAACTTGTGACCAATGACCGTTGACAAATAACTTTTGTCTGCTTCAACTACTCAAGAGCGCTTCCACAAATTCATAGCTGGAAAAAGGACGTAAATCATCAATCCCCTCCCCAGCACCGATAAAGCGAATTGGCAGGTTGAGCTGTTGCGATACCGCAAGGGCCACTCCTCCTTTAGCCGTTCCGTCTAGCTTCGTCAGCACAACGCCGCTCAGCTTAGCGGATTCTGAGAACACCTGTGCCTGCCGAAGACCATTTTGCCCTAGTGTAGCGTCTAATACCAGCAGAGACTCAACGGTGGCATTGGGAGCTTTTTTGTCAACGATGCGGCGAATCTTAGCGAGCTCCTCCATGAGGTTTTTCTTGTTTTGCAACCGTCCTGCGGTGTCTACTAGCAAAAGTTCTACATTGCGAGACTGAGCTGCCGCCACTCCATCGTAAACAACGGCGGCGGGATCGGTATTTTTCCCCGGATTCGCGATCACCGGAGTCTGGCTTCGTTCGCCCCATACCTTCACCTGCTCAACCGCCGCCGCCCGAAAGGTATCCGCCGCCGCAATCAGGCAGCTATAGCCAGATTTCTGAGCCAGGTGAGCAAGTTTGCCAATGGTGGTTGTCTTGCCAGCTCCGTTAACCCCAGTAAGCAGCCAAATATTGAGGGTGTCTTTTTGCGGCACCAGGGTCGGCTCTAAATCCCGTAGGGGTTTGTCCAACAGATCGCGCAGGATTGCTTTGAGGTAAGCGATCGCGGCTTCTGGTGGTAGAGCTTCTTGGCGAAGTCGGTTTTGTAACGTTTCGATGATGTAGTCTGTCGCCTCGATGCCCACATCGGCCTGCAGCAGCAGCGCCTCAATTTCCATTACCGCGTCTTGATTGAGCGGTCCCTGGCCGACGATCGCTTTGAGCTGATTAACGAGGCTCCGTCTCGTTTTTCCGAGCCCCTGACGCAGTTTTTTTAGCCAGCTAATCTCTTCAGAGGAAACGTCTGCTGGGCTTCTACCCTGGGCGGCCAACACCTGAGCTGACCAAACAAATTCTTCGTCGAAAGTGACGGCGTCCTCAGCGGCTGGTGCGGACTCCTCCGGACTGGACGTTTCAATCGCTGTTTCTTTGAGCGTTGCTAACCGATTCGACTTCTGCATCCAGGCGGGAACTGTTTCCGCTGGAGGCGCGCTCGGAGCTTCACCCTTGTCGACGTCAGCAGCACCGTTGTCTAGTTGAGCTTCAACCGCAGCGTTTTCCAGCGGTTCTGCTGCCTCAACTTCAGCAGGGGCGGCACGTTCGGGCTCTGCTTCAGTCCCCCCAGGGTCTGCCGATGCGGTTGGTGCTGGCGCTGCTTCGATAACGCTTTCTGCCGACTCGGGCTGTATCTGTTCTGGTTCAGCGGCTTTTCGCTGCTGAATCGTTTGAAACGCGGTTTTAGCCCATTCCAGGTAGGGATCATCGGGCTTGTCTTCTTCAGGCTCCGGCGGCGATGGCTCTACTTCAGCAGGTTGCTCTGGTTCTGGCTGAGAACGATCAAACTGACGGCGAAACCAGTTAAACATTAATGACAATCGGCGTGAGGGGCAGTGCCCTTCATTATAGCGAGACAAACTTGACAGTTACCAGTGACCCGCTAGCAGTACACGAGTAAAGGCAAGGACCGGTAACCGATCGCTGTTCATGGGTGACTGTTTAATCGGTTCATCACTCTTCTCAAGACTCCGTTAAGAAAACGATAACCGTCTTCATCGGAATAACGTTTGGCAAGCTCAACCGCTTCATTGATCGCAATTTTGTCTTTAACGCCAAGGAAGAGAATTTCGGCAACGGCGATGCGGAGAATATCCTGATCGATTTTGGGGAGACGGCTAAACTGCCAATCGACGAGCGCCGCTTCAATTTGCCGATCAATTTCCTCCCGTCGGCGCTTCACCAGACCAATTAACTCAACAGCGTACTGCCGGACTTCCTGCTGGTTGGCAAGCTGAATCAGTTCCGGTAGCTCAACGGCGGCTCCAAGGCGATTGATCGCTGTTTGAGTCAGCTCCAGGGCTTCATCAATCATGACTCTGGCGCTGTTGACGTTGCTGGCCCATTCGCTACTCGCTAAGCGATCGCTGCCGCGTTTTGCTTCCTCGGCGGCAGTCTCTAGAGTTTCTTGGACTTCGTTGCTGAGAGTACGAATAGCCGCTAAAACTAATTTATTCAATTCTTGGTGTTCGAGCCGTTCGGAAGCGCGAATTTGACTCAAGCTCAGCAGGGTCAGTTCGCGAGAAATCCGTCTGGGTTGTTTTCGAGTTAGCATAGTATGTCCATCATGATTTAGTCTAGGCGTACGCCCGCCCATGACTAAAAATCTCCCGAGCGCCAATGAGGGGAGATTGATATTCGCTTCTGAGTTGACTAAGCGTCTTCTTCTAGAGGCACTCTCTGCCGCTCCTCCGAGGCCGCATCCAAAGGAAGCTTTTGGAGCTGCTTGTCTTTGTATCCTCTGGGAAGAGAAATGGGAACTGAAGGAGTGGCAAGGGGGCTGACGATGCCTCCAGAGATCAACACCTTAAAGGCATCCTCAATGGAAATAGAAAGCGTAATTACATCATCTTCCGGTATAATGGCATACCATCCTGAAGTTGGGTTGGGAGTCGTGGGAATAAAAATACTCAACATCGGCTTGGATAGATGGGACTGAAGCTGACCGCTGAGCGTTCCAGTGACAAAACCAAGGGTCCAGATTCCCCGGCGCGGATACTCCACCATCACCACGCGACGAAACTTACTTTTCGAGTCCTTGAGTAGGGTCTCTAAAATTTGCTTTAGCGTTTTGTAAACCGAACCCGCTAAAGGAATCGCCTGCAAAAATTTCTCGCCGAAGTCTAACAGCCACTGACCGACGATATTTCGGGCCATTAAACCAATTAGCAAAATAAACAGCAAAGGAACCGTGAGCCCGACTCCAATGTTCAGCAGGTTCGTCAGAATGGGATGTAGACCTTCAAACGGATTGAGCTGCTTTGGAATCCGAGTTAAAAAGCTAATGACCCAGTTAGCGATGGTGAACGACAACCAGATGGTCGTCGCTAAAGGAATTACGACTAACAGTCCCGCTATCAGGTCGTTTTTGAAATCTTGCTTGAGGCGTTGGAGCACAGAAGACAGTTTCTCCATACGTTATGGTTGATGAGTATCGTCTTGCTACTGTTTTTGGGATTGGCCTAACGACAGCAAAACGATTGTCGCGTTGCTGACGGCAAAACTAGCTGCTGTCTGTAGCTGAACCAAAACGTTCACGCCCGCCAGATTCCTGCCGAGAATCGGTAGGAAAGTTCGGCGCGGCCAGTTTGGCTCCCGGAACAAGTTCGGGGGACTGCGTTTAGCAAGTTAAATTCTGCCGTTAACCACTCGTTGTGCTTATTGTAAAGAATCATTGCAAATCTTGACAAGACAAAGATCCCCATATCTCTAATTTAGCTCAGAACTGGGTAGATTTGTTGGGCTTTGGCATTCTACTTTACATTTTACTCTCGGTTGGGGATGCACCGCGGGTGCAGGTAAGGAAAAGCGCCGGAGGCGCGGGAGAAAAGAAGGAATTACCAAGCTCAGGCCTGAGCTCTCTGTTTTCCCGTCGCGGAGCGACATTTTCTCCGTTCCCCCTTCCTCATCCGGCCCTAAACTGACCAGGGTTCAGCGACGAGCGGGTTTGGAGCGACTGAGACCGCGTAACCCGAGCCACCCTACGGCAATGTAACCGATAGCCAGCATCAAGCTACTTAAGCCAATCCGCAAACCTTGCTTAAGTGCTTCTGTTCTAGCGCGATTTTCCCGTTCGAGCTTTTGGTCTTGGAGCTGAACCTGAAGTTCAGTCAGTCTGGCTTCAAGCGCTTCTGGATTTTGAGATAGCTCGCGGAGATTTTGGAGCTGAGTTCTGGTTTGCTGAAGCTGCTGGCGCTGCTCGGCTTGCAGCGGCTGTCCCTGAAATTGACCGCTGCTGAGAGCCTGATCAATTTGTGCTAGCTGTTGGTTGAGCTGTTGCAGACGTTGCGGGTCTTGAGATAGAGCATTAAGCTGATTAAACTGACTTTGAATTCGCGTTTCCGCTTCGCCAGCTCCTTGCTCGATTTGTTCAATCACATTACTGCTGGCGACGCGAAGATTATTGAGATGCAAAGGCACTAACAGAAGAAATAACAGACCCAAAAAACTAGCGAGCACAAAAACGGGTACTCTAAGGTCAAGAGATTTGCCTCCGGTGTTAACGCTGCTGTCGATCCAGTAGCCGATGAGGAGAAAAATAATGCCCACCAGCGGAACAATTCCTCGATCGACAATTTGAGTGGTAAAGTTGATTTGCCAATCAGAGTCTAAAGCATTAAAGGGAATTGCTAAAGCAAGGTAGTCAATGAGTGAAGAAAGAATCAAAATCGCTCCGACTAGCTTTAGGCATAACGATGTATAGGAGGAAACAGGAGAGGGGGTGTTCATAGCTATCTGTCACTGAGTAAAAGAATAAGCTTTTTTGTTAGTTTAGTTTTCCCTGGCGAGATCACATTTTAATCTCTGAGGGCAAAATAATTGAGAAAAACGGCATCGTCGCCCATGCACTACAGCCAGGAAGAGGAGCAATATATTGACTGATTCAAGAACTACAGGGACTTAGATGGCTTCCTGGGTCAATGCCTGCTTAAACGCTAAGTTTTGATCAGTTTTTCATCGACAGCACCATAATTAATTAAGATTTTTCGTCCATGCTATCAGTAGGAATACAAAAGAGTCGAATAGAAGATGAATCAACAAGTTGAGGTTCTCCCAGACAAAAATGCTCTGATTGAGCGATCGCTGGCGGTTGTCATTGAAAAAGTCCAGGCAGCTATCCAAGAACGGGGAGAATGCACCATCGCTCTTGCAGGAGGGAGTACTCCCAAACCCCTCTATGAAGCTCTAGCAGAGCAGTCGTTACCCTGGGAAAAAGTGCAGGTATTTTGGGGAGACGAACGCTACGTCAGCGCCGAGCATGCCGACAGCAACCAAAAGATGGCGCGTCAGGCTTGGCTCAATCGAGTTTCTATTCCCAGCGCCAACGTTCACCCGGTGCCAACGGGGGCAGCGTCGCCGGAAGCAGACGCGGAACAGTACGAGAGGGAACTGCGCCAGACTTTTAAGACCTCTGAAGGCGAGGTGCCAGCCTTCGACATGATTTTGCTCGGTCTTGGTGACGATGGCCATACCGCCTCGCTATTCCCTCATACTGAAGCTTTGGCCGTCCGCGATCGCCTGGTGACGGTGGGCCACAAAGAGGGTCAACCCCGGATTACGTTTACGGTTCCCCTGCTGAATCAGGCTCGTTGCGTCATTTTTATCGTGTCGGGAGCCAACAAACGCTCAGCGCTCCAGCAAATTTTTGCTGCTGCCGCAGACGAGCGCGCCTACCCCGCGCGCTTGGTGCAGCCTCAAGGAGAACTGTGGTGGCTGTTAGACGCCGCCGCAGGGGAGGGGATGAAATAAGTCGCTCCGTGACGGGGAAAGGGCAAAGAGCAACAATCGGTTTGTGCCTCTGTTGTCAACAGCCCAATTGCGAGCTTTGCTCTTCCCAGCTTTCCTAAAGGGGACATTCCCCACTCTGAATTGATGTAACAGTGACCAGTAAGCAAGCGATTAGCTAAACCGACAACTGATCGCTGAGTTAAGATAGCTCGAGCATTCTCTGAATAGGACGCAGAGCGGCAACTCGCACCTCTTCCTCCATTTGGATTTCCGGCGAGCGATTTTTCATAGCCAGGTAGAGCTTTTCGAGGGTATTAAGCCGCATATAGGGACACTCGTTGCAATTGCAGCTATTGGTTGGTGGAGCGGGAATAAAACGTTTTCGGGGGGCTTCTTTCTGCATTTGGTGGATAATTCCTGGCTCGGTCGCCACAATAAATGATTCGCTGGGGCTTTGCTGGCAGTATCTGAGCAAGGCCGTGGTAGAGCCAATGTAGCTAGCGTGACGCAGGACAGCCGGTTCGCATTCGGGGTGAGCGACGACTTCTGCCTCAGGATACTCCATCTTTAGTAAAACTATTTTCTTCTCTGAAAACGTTTCGTGAACAATACAGCTACCGGACCACAACACTAAATCTCGCCCGGTTTGCTGCATGACGTAGCGGCCCAAATTCCTGTCAGGGGCAAAAATAATCGGCTGGTCTGGAGGAATTTGGTTGACAATCTTAACAGCGTTAGAGCTGGTACAGATAATATCGCTCATCGCCTTGATTTGGGCGGAGCAGTTGATGTAAGACACTACCAGATGTCCCGGATGAGCCGCCTTGAACGCCGCAAACTCATCAGGAGGACAGCTATCGGCCAAGGAGCAGCCTGCCTCTAAATCCGGCAGCAGCACCAGTTTATGAGGGTTAAGAATTTTAGCGGTTTCTGCCATGAAGTGTACTCCCGCAAAGACAATAACATCCGCGTCTGTTGCCGCTGCTTGCTGAGAAAGACCGAGGGAATCACCAATGTAATCAGCAATATCTTGAATGTCGGGATCTTGGTAGTAGTGAGCCAAGACGACTGCCTTTAGCTCTTGCTTAAGAGCGTCAATCGCGCTCGAGAGATCGCGAGGCATTAGTGATTCAGATTGAGGAAGGACGGTTGTAAACACTGGCAGAGATAAAGCGTTACTGTGAGCTAATTATAGTTATTCTTACCATAATATTATAGTCAAATTTACCAAAAATGGGGAGCTCCACGAGAATCCTGAGCGGGAGCTAAGCTCAAAAAGCAACGAGCTGTAAGCTATTCGGGCTAAAGCTCTCCGTTCAAGCTGTGGCTAACGGCTTCTCAGACAATAGCGGATACTATTTTCTCCGGTCGTGCAATCACTGCCACAGCGTCCTCAAGCAGATTAGCGAACAGCGAGTTGCTATTCTATTGAACCTTAAATCAACCGGCTTAATTTCTGCTGAGTGTTCCTGATCTTGAACTTGCTTAAAGCAGCTACCAAAATCTGCTAAGGATAGTATTAGGCAGTCTCGATAGCCACAGGCTACCTCTATTGGTCAGTAAAGGTTGTTCGAGCTTAATAGCTAGTTAGCCGGTGAGGTTTGAGCCGGTGGTTTTGAATACGGTATGGGCATGACACAACCAGCACTTCTTTATTTGGAGAACATTACTAAAAAATTCGCGGCTCCTGCGGCTCCTGCGCTGGACAACGTTAGCTTGACCCTCAATCAGGGAGAATTGCTGGGGCTGCTCGGACCATCAGGCTGTGGCAAGACGACCTTACTCAGAATTCTAGCCGGATTTGAGCATCCCTCTGCCGGAACCGTTCAGTTAGCCGGACAGATCGTCTCTAGCGCTCACAGGTGGGTTCCTCCAGAAAAACGTCATACTGGCATGGTGTTTCAAGATTATGCTCTCTTTCCCCACTTAACTGTCGCTCGCAATATCGCGTTTGGACTGCGGGGCAGCGCTCAGCAGAAGCAGAAGCGGGTGGCTGAAGTGCTTGCTTTGGTTGGTTTGTCTGAGCTAGAAAAGCGATATCCTCATCAGCTATCGGGGGGTCAGCAACAGCGAGTCGCCCTCGCCAGAGCTTTAGCGCCTCAGCCAGCCATGATGCTGCTGGATGAACCACTCAGTAATTTGGACGTTCAGGTGCGTCAGCGACTCCGCCAGGAAGTGCGCCGCATTCTCAAAGCGGCTCATACTTCGGCTATTTTTGTCACTCACGATCGCGAAGAAGCTCTCGCTATTTCCGATCGCGTTGCCGTGATGCGCCAGGGAAGAATTGAGCAAATTGGTACGCCAGAAGAGCTGTATGCCCATCCTACTTCTCGATTTGTCGCTGAATTTGTCACCGGAGCTAATTTTCTGACCGCTACCCGCTCCGGTGAGCGCTGGCAAACTGAGCTCGGAGAGTGGCTCCTGCCAACAGCCAGTCACCTCAATGGCAGCAAAGATAGTGAGCTGATGCTTCGTCAAGAAGATATCGTTCTCATCCCCGACGATTCCTCGCCTGTCCGAATTGTAGAGCGGCAGTTTTTAGGAAGAGAGTACCGCTACTGCCTAGAAATTCCGTCTGGCAAACATCTGTATGCTCGGACGACCGCAAACATCCGTCTACCAGAAGGAATATCCGTCCGGTTAGTGGTTAATCCCCAGTCTTTAAAGGTGTTTACTGATTCTTAGCGACAGTGACACGCCTTTGTTCTCGGCGAGTTGCTGGCGTCATTTGGATAAGTTCTACCTAGAGAAAGACTCCTGAAAGCCAATTTTGCTCTATTTTTAATTTAAACCCACCGTTTTTCATCCAAGCCTTTTCCGGTGGCCTGAACCGCTACTCAGCTTTTCTTTTCCGCTTGTTTAAAGTTTTGGTAAAGTGTTTACGGAGATACAAATTGCCTTAGCTGAGCTCGGTAGACTAGTCTTTAGAATGGCAACAATATTATCTTGGAACTCAATTGCTTTAGCTCGGGTTAGAGTTTAGAACTAAAGCTAATACACTACCAAGAAGTTGTTTAGTCGTATAACGTACAGACACCCGCTCTGCGTCAGAAATACAATATCGTGGATGCGCCTAAGCTCAGTGCTGGTACCACTGAACCTAGGCATATGTCCCCGAATGTAGCACCCTTGAAGCACATACAAACGGAGATGATGCCATTATGCCATATTTTCGGTTGCTAATAAGTAACTTGTTTATGAGTGATTGGTCACGATTATATCGCCAATCCTCAGGAGCCCACTGCTGATGAAGAGCTACAAACGCAAAAGCAGTCGGCGGTTCATCTGAAAATTCTAATTGGTTAGAGCCAACGTAGCTGCCTTTCTCTGGCTAACCCTGAGCCTTGCTGTTTTTCCCACTGGAACACGACTCAGGCAGCGAAACGTTGTGCTGGCGATTTATGGGCCGGCAGCGGCAAAATCACTAGGGTGGTAGTAGTAACTGGTTCTAGGGTACTTTCGTCAGAGAAAACCCGGAAGCTCGCTGGGCTAGGTCAAGCAGAAGGGGAGCGCTTAGCTCGGCCACGCAACCGTAGCAGGAACTAAGTCCGCTGTCAGTGGCCCTCAGCAAGCTTGCGCTTGCTGAGAGGCTTCTGCAAAATTTTTAGGAGTAAAATATGACGGCTTATTGCGACTATTCGCGCCCAGGCAAGCCCGTCGGGAGTTTAGTAGACGTACTGCGCGCTCGAGCGCAGAGTCAGCCCGACCAAAAAACTTATGTATTTTTGCAGCAGGGAGAAGAGGTTGGGAAACTGACCTATGGAGAATTAGACGAACAGGCTCGAGCGATCGCCGCCGCTCTTCTCGAAGCCGGCGCGACCGGAAAACCAGTCTTGCTGCTGTATCCGTCTGGGTTAGAGTTTATTGCGGCTTTCTTTGGGTGTTTGTATGCCGGAGCGATCGCTACTCCGGCTTATCCGCCTCGCCGCAATCAAAACTTAGCTAGGCTGGAGGCCATTCTCGGCGATGCTCAGGCGGTTGTTGCTCTCACCACACCCTCATTATTTACCAGTATAGAGCGGTGGTTTCCCGAAAATTCAGAGTTAGCGAAACTGCGTTGGCTGACGACAGCTCACCTCACCCCCCACGAGGCAGGAACTTGGGAAGCAAAACCCCGCAAATCCGAGATTGCGTTTTTGCAATACACCTCGGGTTCAACGGGAACGCCAAAGGGGGTGATGGTGAGTCACCGCAACCTCATGCACAACCTCAACCTCATCGAACAGTACTTTGCTCATTCACCCTCGACTCAGGGAGTAATCTGGCTGCCGCCTTACCACGATATGGGCTTGATCGGCGGATTACTGCAGCCCCTCTACGCCGGATTTCCCGTCACCCTGATGTCGTCCGTAGATTTTCTGCAAAAACCGCTCCGGTGGCTTCAGGCTATCTCTCGCCTTCAAGCAACGATCAGCGGTGCTCCTAATTTTGCTTACGATTACTGTGTGCGTAAAATTACTGCTCAGCAGCGCGCAAGTCTGGACCTGAGCAGTTGGGAGGTAGCGTTTGTTGGGGCTGAACCCGTTCGCGCTCAAACCCTAGAAAACTTTGCGACTACGTTTGCGCCCTGCGGCTTCCGCAAAGAAGCTTTTTATCCCTGCTATGGCATGGCAGAGGCGACTTTGATCGTCTCTGGCGGAGAAAAAACGGCGCCGCCCGTCATTTGCTCGGTAGAGAGAGCGGCCCTCGAGCAAGACCAAGTAGTACTAAGCACTGCCCCAGAGAGCCAAGCCCTCGTTGGCTGCGGTCGGAGCTTAACGGACCAAAACCTCCTGATCGTTGACCCCGACACGTTGATGCCGAGTCCGGCAAACCAAGTGGGAGAAATCTGGGTCGCGGGACCGAGCGTGGCCCAGGGCTATTGGCAACGCCCCGACGCAACCCAGCGGGATTTTCAGGCTCATCTAGCCACGGGAGCAGGACCGTTTCTGCGGACTGGAGACCTCGGATTTTTACGAAATGACGAGCTATTCATCACTGGCAGAATTAAGGATGTCATCATTATTCGCGGGCAAAACCACTATCCCCAAGATATTGAGCTAACGGTTGAGAACAGTCATCCCGCCCTACGACCCAACTGTGGGGCAGCGGTTGCCGCAGCCATTAAAGGGACAGAACGGTTGGTCATTGTGCAGGAAGTGAAGCGCAGCTACCTCCGCAAGCTCAACGTGAAAGACGTCGTTGATAGTATTCGTCGAGCTGTCAACGTGCAGCACGATCTGAAGGTTTACGCCACCGTCCTCGTGAAAACTGGCAGTATTCCAAGGACAACCAGCGGCAAAATTCAGCGGTACGCCTGTCTCTCTGGATTTCTCAACGGCACTCTGAATGTTGTTGAGGACTGGAGCGAAAATCCTCAGAATAAAGCCGAGTTTTTGCATTTGCAAGCTGAGGTCGAGGCGGTATTCCGGCAACTCTCCCCCAGCCCCGGATCGAAGCACTAAGCAACTTCAATCCCAACCTGCACTGCTACTAAAAAAACCTGATGAATCAACCGAATAACGCCCCATCAACGGTTTCAGTCCCCACCCAGAAATCTCCTTCACCCGAAGACATTCAAACCTGGATCGTGAACTATTTAGCCGAACTGCTAGAAGAAGAGCCAGAACAGGTTGATGTAACGCTTCCGTTTGAGCAATACGGTCTTGATTCTGCGGAGGCTGTTGAACTCTCTGGAGATTTGGAAGACTGGCTCGAGCGGAAACTCAATCCGACTCTGCTATATAACTACCCCACCATTGAGGCGTTAGCTGAGCGCATTGCTCAAGACTGCCAAGACCAATCATAAACTACCACCATCGTCACCAGATTCTTTATCTGTCAGGAAAAATTAATGCTCAATACTCTTGTCTCTCCTCAAAACCAATTGTCATCTTCCTCTCAGGGAGTCAAAAAACACGTCAAACTAACGGAAATTACCTATCAGCGCAACGTTGATTCCGACTACACCGAAAGAATAGAGGAGCTGGAGAAAAGCTTTAGCTACGCTCATAACGCTAATGATTACTGGAGTCCTCCGGAACTTTCTACCCTCTATGGCACTCCGCTATACGTAGAAGCCTCCCCCTCACAACAACGAGCACTCAACCATCTCTACTGGATGAGGCAATACAGCCAAACGGCGGCAACCGAAGCCAATGCAGTGCTTTACAATCAGGTAACGGCGGGTGTTTTCGCCAGCTTGGGCGGGTACGATACCCTCTGCCAGGAGCTCCAGCTAGAAACCGAGCAAGAATACTCCCATATTCATGCCTTTCAAAGAATTGGATCGAAAACAAAACGAGCCCTACTCGGAAGATCTGACTTAAAAACCGCTAGTCACGGTAGACGAACCGAGCAGATTGCTAGAGGAATAGCGCCTCAGCAGCCATTCGAGTCGCTCCAGGAATCTACCTTTCGCTTCTTCACGACTCAAATGCTAAGACCCGGCCATTGTTATTCTCAGTACCTGCGAGAACTGGACCTTAAAGGGGAAAAGCTGCCAGCCCAAACAACGGGGTTGCTCGGACAATTAGCCCCCCGCTCAGTACAGCAGTTGTTCACGTTAAACTGCGGCAGTTCCCCCTTCTTAGCCTGCCTGTTCTACGTCACGCGCTATATCGCTAACCTGCTGCTCAAAAATTATGAATACCGCTACGTTCAGTACTACCGAAAATTGGAGAAGGCTGGCGAGTTTATTCCGGTGCCAACAGCGGTATCCTACTATCATCTTTTAGATGAATCTTTCCACACCACCACCTCTCAACTGATTGGGAAAGAGCTCTATAAAGACTTCTCTAAACCGACGGCCTACGAAAAATTCGTTGCTAACCTCACTATCTATCGGGTGCAAAAGGTGAGTCTCAATGGTCTTTCGGGTGGACTGCCGGCTATCTGCAAACATGATGCTCCCTTTATGCTCTCGTTTTATCAGCTACTTCAGTCTCCGCTCTTTAATCTCTCTGCCCAAGATTCACTGTACTGGCTAGAAAGATGTTTGTGTCAAGAACACGAAGGATTTCACATCAATCTTAAGTATCATCAGCGTCTGCTGAGCGATCTGCGCCGCTTCTTCGACGGGGTTGACTACCTGTGGGCTGTCAATCGAGAGATGCGCCTGATGGCTGCTGGAGGCTCGATTGAGCAAGCTCTGCAAAACAACGTTAAGGCGTTTAAGCAGTTTTCTCGCTCTATGCATCAGTAGCGAGTTGGAGAGTAGCGGTTCTCGATGGCCTAAGAAATTAACTGACAGCCTTGCTTTTTGTTGATTGTTCATGGTTAAGAACCGCCACCCAGATTTCACGGTGAGCAAATAATTGTTGACAAGCACACAGTCAAGATGGGTGTAAAGCAGCAGAACTGGACGATCGAGGAGCGATTGTGGAACCTATAGCAATTATTGGAATGGGCTGTCGCTTTCCGGGAGCGAGCAACCCCAAAGCTTTCTGGGAACTTTTGCAGAGCGGTGGCGATGCCATTACGGAAGTGCCAGGAAATCGCTGGGATGTCGATGCTTTCTATGCTTCGGAACCAGCCACTCCTGGAAAGATGAATACGCGCTGGGGCGGATTTCTGGAGCAGGTAGATCAGTTCGACCCTGGTTTTTTTAATATTTCTCCCCGCGAAGCAGAGCGCCTCGACCCGCAGCAGCGCCTGATGCTAGAGGTGGCCTGGGAGTGTTTAGAAGATGCGGGAATTGCGCCTCAAACGCTGTCTGGCAGTCAAACAGGAGTATTTATTGCCATTGGGAATTACGATTACGGTCGCTTGCTGGCGCAGGATTTGAACCAAATTAGTGCCTACGATGGCACCGGGAATACTCTGTGCATCGCAGCGAATCGGCTGTCCTATCTGCTGAATCTGCGCGGACCCAGCATGGTGGTAGAAACGGCCTGCTCCTCGTCGTTGGTGGCGGTACACGTCGCTTGTCAAAGTCTGCGTCAGGGAGAGTCGGAGCTCTGCTTAGTGGGGGGAGTGAGCCTGATGCTGTCGCCGGAGCCAACGATTAATTATTCTCAAGCCCGCATGATGGCAAGTGACGGTCGCTGTAAGACCTTTGACGCGCGGGCCGATGGCTATGTGCGGGGAGAAGGCGGCGGGGCGATCGCCCTCAAGCGTCTCTCGGATGCCCTCAGAGATGGAGACACCGTTCGGGCCGTGATTCGCGGCTCAGCAGTCAATCAGGATGGGTTGAGCAATGGGTTGACGGCTCCCAACGGTCCTTCGCAGCAGCGAGTGATTCGTCAAGCTTTAGACAGCGCGGGCGTGGCTCCCGCGCAGATTAGCTACGTGGAAGCTCACGGCACCGGAACCGCTTTAGGAGATCCGATCGAAGCGGAATTCATTCAGGCTGCCCTGCGGGAAGGTCGCCAAGCGGATCAGCCCTGCTGGATTGGCTCGGTGAAGACCAATATTGGGCATCTGGAAGCAGCAGCAGGGCTGGCGAGCCTGATTAAGGTGGTGCTGGCGCTTCAGCATCGAGAGATTCCGCCTCATCTCCACCTTCAGCAGCTCAATCCGTACATTACCCTAGAAGCTTCCTTTCGCATTCCCACCGAGAATCAACGTTGGAATACTCCCGAGCGGATAGCAGGCATCAGCGCCTTTGGCTTTGGAGGCACAAATTGCCATGCCGTGTTAGCCGCGGCACCGGAAGTTCCCGCCAGCGCGAATAAGGTTGATCGGCGGAAGGCAGGTCACTGTGATCGTCCGCTGCATCTGCTGACCCTTTCTGCTAAGAGTGCAGACGCTCTGAAAGAATTAGCGCAGCGCTATGCCGTTGTCGCTCAGGAGGAGGCGATCGCCGATGTGTGCTTTACGGCCAATACCGGGCGAGCGCACTTTAACCATCGCTTAGCGGTCCCCGCCACAGATGCGGCCCAGCTACGCACGGCTCTCGAAGCGTTTGCAACGGGAGCGGAGCTAGCTAGCGGTCATCTCACCAGCAAAAAGCGTCCCAAAATTGCCTTTTTATTCACCGGACAGGGGTCTCAATACGTCGGTATGGGTCAGCAGCTCTACGAAACTCAACCCACCTTCCGCGCCGCCCTCGACCGCTGTGCTACTATCCTCGCCCCTTACTTAGACTATGCTTTACTGGAGCTGCTGTATCCTCAACAACCCTCCGCCCTGCTCGACGAGACCGCCTACACGCAACCCGCTCTCTTTGCCCTGGAATACGCCCTCGCGCAGATGTGGATGGCTTGGGGCATCAAACCCGCCATAGTCATGGGTCACAGCGTTGGGGAATACGTCGCGGCCTGTCTTGCCGGAGTATTCAGCCTTGAAGATGGCTTGAAGCTGATTGCTGCTCGGGGTCGGCTGATGCAGGCGCTTCCTGCTAATGGAGCGATGGTAGCGGTGATGGCCGGGGCCGAGCAGGTGGCCGCAGCGATCGCTCCCTACCCTCAAGTTGCCCTCGCGGCGCTCAATGGACCCCGTAGCGTGGTTATTTCTGGCCGGAGCAAGTCCGTTGAGGCCGTCAGAGCAACCCTCACCGCCCAGGGAATCAAGACGAAACCCCTGACGGTTTCCCATGCCTTTCATTCTCCGTTGATGGAGCCGATGCTGGCGGATTTCGAGGCGGTGGCCTCGGAAGTCACCTACTTCCCTCCGACCGTTAAGCTGATCTCCAACGTGACTGGAGCCTTGGCCACCGCAGAAATTGCCACTCCGCAATACTGGTGTCGTCACCTGCGCCAGCCGGTGAGATTTGCGGACGGCATCAAGGTGCTGCAAGCCCAAGCTGATATCGGTTTAGAATGCGGTCCCAAGCCAATTTTGACGGGAATGGGACGTTTAGCGGTCGAAAATGACGGCAACACTTACACCCCATTGAGGTGGTTGGCTAGTTTAGAGCCGAGGCGTTCGCCTTGGCAAACGCTTCTGCAAAGTTTAGCGCAGCTCTATGTGGGGGGAGTCGCGGTAGACTGGATGGGCTTCGATCGAGACTATCACCGTTGTCGCGTCGTGCTGCCAACGTATCCCTTTCAGCGACAGCGCTACTGGTTTAAAGAGGCGAATGGTCATCGTCAGGCTTCCTCGCTAGCGCTCCCCACAGACGAACGCCGCTCAATCGAACAGCAACTGCTCGCGACCGGCCAACTATCAGCGGATGAGGCGAAAGTGTTGCCTAAGCTGCTAAATTTGCTGAGCGAGCAACAGCAAACGGCATCGCTTCAAGACTGGTTTTATCAGATAGAGTGGCAGCCTCAGCCGCGTCCAGTAGCTTCAGAACGAGACGGGAGCAACTGGCTCATTTTCGCTGATGATGCCGGAACCGGACCAGCCATTGCTCAGCAGGGACAACGGTGTTTTCTGGTTTATCCGGGAAAAACCTATCAGCACCAGAACGGTATTTATTATCTCAATCCGTCTCGGCGAGAAGATTTTGAGCGGTTGTTTCAAGAGCTATCGGCAGTTAGTCAAGAACCGCTCAGCATTGTTTACCTGTGGACTGGCCAGGAATATCTGGAAAATTTACCGATTTGGTCTGGGGAGCAGCCAAAAACCTGGGGCTGCGGGTGCGTCCTTTATTTAGTGCAGGCATTGGTCAAACACGGTCGCTTCACTGCTGCTCAGCTATGGTTGGTGACGAGAGCGGTCCCAGTGGGGACTCAGCCAGAACTCTCGCCAGCGCCGCTGGGGGGACTGGGAAAAGTTATTGCCCTAGAACACCCTGAACTCTGGGGAGGCACGATCGATTTAGCTCCCGAACCGTCCGCTGATGAGGGGGAAATGCTGTTGGCAGCGATGGACTTGCTGGGGGAACAGATTGCGTGTCGGGAAGGACAGCTTTATGTCGCTCGTTTGGTGCGCCGTCAACTGAGCGATTCGCCCCCCGTGCCGTTTCGCTCAGACGGAACTTATTTAATCACGGGGGGCTTAGGGGCTTTAGGTTTGAGGGTGGCTCGCTGGCTGGTAGAGCGGGGAGTGCAGCATCTGGTACTCACCAGTCGTCGGGGGGCTTCTCCGTCGGTTCAGGAGGTTCTCAACCAGCTTAGAGGAGCCGAGGTGCGCGTGGTTCAGGCGGATGTTAGCGATCGCTCGGACATGAACGCCCTCTTTGACGAGATGCAAACCTCCCTGCCGCCTCTGCGTGGGGTGATTCATGCGGCGGGAGTGCTTGATGATGGAATTCTGCTGCACCAGGACTGGCAGCAGTTTAGTCGAGTGCTAGCACCGAAGGTTGAAGGAGCCTGGAATCTGCATCAGTTGACTCAACACCTGCCGCTCGATTTCTTTGTGATGTTTTCCTCCGCCGCCTCGGTGCTAGGTTCGCCCGGTCAAGGCAATTACGCTGCCGCCAATGCCTTTTTGGATGCGCTAGCCCACTATCGCTGTTTCCTCGGACTACCGGGGTTAAGCATTAACTGGGGACCGTGGAGCGATGGCGGGATGGCAGCGAAGCTCAGTAGCCGCTATGGGGAAGTAACCCAGGGCAGCACGATTGCTCCAGAGCAAGGTTTGCAGGCGCTGGCTAAAGTGCTGGGACTGGAGCCGCAGGTGGCGGTGCTGCCGTTCGAGTGGTCGGCGTTTCAGCAGCAGTTTGGCGCTGGGACTCAGCTACCCCTGTTAGCTGAACTAGTGAGTCCGACCCAGGCAGCGGCATCAAACCAGCGGTCGATTTTATCCCAGTGGCAGGAGGCTGACGAGGGCGATCGCTCTCACCTGTTAACCACCTACATTCAAGGTCAGGTGGCGAAGCTGCTGGAGGTAGCCCCCGCTGAGATCGATATCCATCAGTCTCTTCAAGATTTGGGCTTCGACTCGCTTATGGCGGTGGATCTCAGAAACGCAGTGCAAACTCAGCTCCAGGCGGAGCTACCGATTCGAGCGTTCATCGAGGAGCCGAGCGTTGCTAACCTCTTGACCCTCTTAACCGAGCAGCTAACACCGGGAAAACCGACGGCGGTTGTCAATGAGGTGGATTTGGACGCTGAAGCGACTCTAGAGCGGACCATTGCTCCGGGGACGGACCCCGTTGAGCTGATTACTGAACCGACGGCAGTTTTATTAACCGGAGCCACCGGTTTTTTAGGAGCCTTTTTACTCTACGAACTCCTTCAGCAAACTCAAGCCGACATCTACTGTTTAGTGCGTACTGCCGATGCCGAGTCCGGTTATCTAAGGCTGCAACAAAATTTGGCCACCTACGCTCTCTGGCAGCAAGATTTCAGGGCGAGAATCGTTCCGGTGGTGGGCGATCTCGCTCAGCCGCAACTGGGTCTGGCTAACGACCAGTGGCAACACTTAGCCGCTCATATCGAGACGATCTACCACAATGGAGCGTTTTTGAGCTATGTCTATCCCTACTCCAGACTGAAATCGATCAATGTTCTCGGAACTCAAGAAGTCCTGAAATTAGCTACTACCGACAGGATAAAACCAGTTCATCATGTTTCCAGCGTAGCGGTGTTTGAGTCATCGGCTTTTTATGGCAAAGCGGTCACGGAAGCCGACTTGGTAGTGCCAAGCGAGGGCATTTACCTCGGCTACTCTCAGAGTAAGTGGGTGTCGGAAAGGCTGGTAACAAAGGCCGGTGAGCGCGGACTGCCGATGTGTATCTACCGCCCTCCGTTGATTTCTGGGCACAGTCGCACGGGCGTTTGGAATACTAGTGGCTTTTTATGCCGCATGATCAAAGGCTGTATTCAGATGGGCAGTATGGCAGATCTCGACGTGCTCTTAGATCTGTCGCCAGTAGATTACGTCGCTCAGGCGATCGTCTATTTGTCAAAGCAGAAGCAGTCTTTTGGTCAGGCATTTCACCTGCAAAACCCGTCACCGCTCCACTGGAGCCAATTGAGCGAGTTTATGCGCTTCTTTGGCTATGCCATAGATCGCGAAGCGTATTCCAACTGGCAAGCCAAGCTCAACGATAGTCGAGACAATCCCCTCTATCCGCTGCTGCCGTTTTTTGTGCATCGCTGGCTTGATGACCTCACCTATATTGAGCTGAATCAGCAAGATAAAAGACCCAAAATCGGCTGTCAAGCAACGCTGGCTGCTCTAGCTGACTCTAATATTGATTGCCCTCCTCTCGATTTTCGCTTGCTTGACACTTATTTTTCGTACTTAGTCCGCAGTGGGTTTATTTCGGCTCCAGTCGCGGCTAGGAGGATATGAAGCTGAATCAGTTAACGTTTCTTTTATACAAGCCATGAGCCTCGATCGCGTTTATACTCTTGTTTTCCTTGTCACTGCTTTTCCTCCAGAAGTGAGTGGTTCTGCTCTATTTAACTGGGCGCGAGTGCAGTGGTTGGCCCAGCACGGATATCGGGTCGTGGTGTTTGCCCCAGATGGGCAAGCGGCATCCCCTGAAGCCGATTCAGAGCTGACCGTTGAACGCTACCGTTCAAAACCCTGGCTGCCCTACAAACTTACCTATGTCCCAACCATAGCCGCCGCTCGCCAGATTAGCCGAAAGCTGGCGGATTATCAGCCGGATTTGATTATAACAACAGACGTAGAGCGGTTTTTTTTGTTGAGTGCGTGGCATTTACCGGGACAGCGCTATGCGAACTCGCAGCACATTCCCTACATCGCCGAGTACCATACGGATGTCTACAATTTTTCCGAGACCTATCCTGGCTGGCAGTGGTTGCGCAGTTTGTTCAGTCGCTTGCGACTTCCCAGCTATCTCTATCATCAGCTCGATGTCACCGTATGTCCGAGTCAGGCGGCGGCTCAAAGCTGCCAAGCAATGGGCATCCAGAACACTGAAGTCATTCCTTTCTTCGGAACTGATATTTCTACCTATTCTCCAGAGCGTCGGCATCGGAAACACTTGGAACCGTGGCTAGGAAGTGAGGATCGCCAAGTCTTGCTTTTTTTAGGTCGTCTTGGCTTTGAAAAACGAGTCGATTTGCTCATCGAAGCCTTTGCCCTCCTCAAACAATCTCACCCTAACTGTGCTTTGCTCATTGTCGGAGATGGTCCTGATGAGGTGGTTAAACACTTAAAACGCCTAGCCGCACCTATTTCTAATATTCACTTTACCGGTTTTCTGCTCGGAGAAACGAAGGCGAATGTTTTAGCGTCCGGTGATGTTTTCTGTAGTCCTTCTCCCTATGAAACCTTTGGACTCACGATAGTAGAGGCCATGGCATCCGGCATTCCGGTCGTCACGGTCAATAGCGGTGCCGTATCGGACTATCTAATTGATAGCGTCAACGGCTATCTTGCTCCCCCTGATAACGTCGAAGAGTTAGCGAACTGCTTAGAAAGGGTTTTAGCCAGCAACACTACAGACATTACTCAGCGAGCATTGCAAGATGCCAAGCAGTTTTCGGTCGAGCAAGGCTGTCAAAAGCTTCATCACTACTATCAGCATTTATTAAACGGCCTGGCTGCTAATCGTCGTGTCAACCTTAATTAAACCGTTATGAAATTGATGGTTAATCATTAACGACTATCCTCTTCAATCATTCCCGATTCAGCAACGCTGATTCAACTAACTCATGTCAGTCTTCTCCTGATCAAGCCATCAACTCCTGCAATTTTTCAGAGGTTTTTATGCAAGACAAAATCCCCCAAGAACAAGCAGACCAGTATAACTCAGTAGTGCTCTCCAACCAGGCTCTCACCGTGACCTGGGAACGCTTTATTCCCAAAAAGACCCAGAACGATCCGGCTAGTCAAAAAATTTTTAATATTCACTTTGAGCGCTATAAAACGGCGGCACGCTATGTGAAAGGAAAACGAGTTCTTGATATTGCCTGCGGTACGGGGTACGGCAGCCAGATATTATGCCTTGCTGGTGCACAGACCGTAGTGGGAGTTGATGTGTGTCCAGAGACGGTGCAGTATGCTAGGCAGAACTATCAGGAGGACAACCTAGAATTTGTTTGCGCCGATGCAGAGCAGTTTAATTGGTCAGAGCCGTTCGATGTTGTTGTTTCTTTTGAGACGATAGAACACGTTCCCCATCCTAACAAGTTCCTCGAGCGTATTCACCACCTTTTAGTTCCAGAGGGAGATCTGTTGCTTTCTGCACCTCTTGGTGAAACCCGACATATCGATCCCTATCACCTCCACGCCTTTAGTCAGGGGGATGTGTTTGCGCTGCTTAAGAAAGCAAGATTCTCGGTTGACCTCTACCGCTGCGATGATTGGTTTTTGTCTCGCGCTGACCTTCTCCGTTGGAGACAACTCTATCCGTCAGCCAAACCGGCGCTGCGCGTGTTTGCTACTTGGAGAGGATGGTGGATTTTGCGGGACTTTATTTTCAGAGGTGGCGTTTCTATGCCTCAACTATTAGTAACTGCCAGACCAAATAGCACAAATTTAACTTCAATATATCCTGAATAAACAAAATTTGCTGATGTAAACGTTGCTGTATTAAGCAATAAGCAAATTGTGTTGTCTGGGCGCGTTTGAATGAATTTCTTGGTGTCACTCTTATTTGGTTTAGCTTCTTTGAAGCTTGAAGCTTGTTCTCTTATCGGATCTGTTTTTATATTGTTTGCCTTAAAAAGTGTTGATAAACTAGTTCAAACAAACATTGTTTTTGAAAACCTTATTGATTTCTAATAGGCAGTGTATTAAAGAATTGCGAGTATTCTTTAATACACTGCTTGTTCTTGCAATATTCCCTGAATAAGAGGAGCACAGCGATACACCATTGCAGCACGACTATCTACATTAAGCTTAATGAAAGTCCGCCGTAAGTGAGTAGAAACAGTCCACTCGCTAATCTCTAGCCGTTTAGCGATCTGCTTGTTAGACCATCCTAGAGCAACAAAGGCAACAATCTGCAACTCTCTGTCTGTCAAAAGCTCAGAAAGATTAGAGTAATTATGGACGAAGTCTATTTGTGCCTCTACAACTAAATAATGTTTTTTGCCAATTTCAAGACGATCGACCACCGCACAACAAGCAGAATCATCAAAAACGATAGTTCTAATATGTTGATGTTGTTCTGGAATATCCTGGCAGGAGACAATTAAAAATCGGGAGTCTTCAACCTGGAAACCGTCAACAATTCTCGATCTTGAAAGTTGAGCCGCCGATTTTAAACAAGCAGTGTCTCGACTGGATGAATCATTCATGGCATTAAACAAAGTAGACAAGCATAATTTCTAAAAAACTTTGCACGGAGTTTAAACATATTTTACCTAAAAAATAGCATTGTCATTTCTATTTTAGTAAGATAAATACCTGAGAAAAGTATGGCTTTGTTTTGAAAAACTGAAGAGGTAAGAAAAATTGTAAAACAATTAATTTAAAGCAATTGCATTTGTGAAACTAGTTTATCATTTGCTATTATTAATAACTAGGCTTTAGTAGCTGTTTATTTCCATTAAACACAACCTAATCGCTACATTTACATAGCTAAATCGATGCGCTAAGAACGCGACTCTTCACGATAACGGATACCAAAATGCTTCAATGTTCTGCCAAGAATATTTTTTTGACTCTAGATTCTTGAGAAGTTCGTCTGGGGATATAAGTGTTCGCTCAGGTTTGCTAGTAGAAATATTAGTAGATACTTGAATTGGCTCATCCTCTCTGAAGCCGGAATAGGCAGATACAGCAGGGGCAACAAAATGTAAAACGATAAAGTGCAGATTTGTCCAAAAAAGTTTAGTCAAACCACTCCGAATCAGAATTTGGCGAAAATAATTTCGCTCTTCAATCATCGTTTGCTCCTGGGTAAGAGCATGGCAAGGAATGCCCCAGTTTTCTAGAGCAACGCAAATATCCGGGGGCGTGTTATGAGCCACGTTCTCCGGGGATTGGTAGGTTAACACGAATGCAGGCCCCAAACTGGCAGCAAGTGCTGCCGTATCTCGAAAAGCAAGAGACATGACTTCATCAGTATGGTGGCTCAGTTCAGCATCGAGCGATCGCGCTAAAAATTCCCAGCGCCAAAATATTTCTAGAGCAATATTTTTAGGCAAATACGATTCTTGTAGACTATCTCCAATCCAGTGCAAATTAAGCCTTGCCAGATCAGTTTTCTTTTTGAGTTTTTCCCACTGCTGAAGAGACCATAACGTTTCTTCTATAGCAGCACATTCTTCATGGGTAGTTTGAGAAAAAGCTTTTTTGGGAAGCACTAACTCTGGTCGTTGTTGGTAAAAATTAGGATTGCCAATCACGTTCCAAAATTCTCGTCCCACCCATAATTCCATCGTTTCTCCCAGGTTTTCCACCAGATAAACCCCAAAGCGGGACAAACCGAGGGCAGGATCGAGAACGCAGCTCAAACGAGAATGTTGAGAGTAATTATTCATCTAAGAAAAATTTGAGTGTAATCGACAGTCAGCGTGAAAAAAAATTCAGTGTAATTGTTAGTTTATCGCGAAGCTCTGAAGAGGCAAGTCGCATAAATAGAGTAGTATAAACAAGCTAAACAAAAACAACTACCTGACAAAAGCGACTTGTGCGCTGAGCGAGATAGAAGTTATGAATACTGTAGATTGCATTTCCATTCGTTGAGGATTTCAAAAACACCCTGCGAATGCAATATTACAGGAGAAAAACATCATGCTTAATCTGCTTTCTTTCACCTTTTTTGTCCGGCAACAGCTAAAGGTTGGCTTCAAGTCGTTAGAAACACCATCACTAGTGCTGACGTGCTGATAAAACGCTAAAGGAGCCAGTCTTTTTAGGCAATTCGGCGCTAGTTTAGTCTTGCTTAAATAAGCGGATAGTAAGCAATAGTAGAAACCAGTTTCGCCTGATACCGGAGCCGCTAATTCTCAAGCGCTTGAGCTTAACGGAACTAGCAGTTAAGCTGCTCGCTGCTTAGTTTGATTCTACTAGTAAAAGCGATCGCCGCCCTGGTGACTGTACGCGAAGATACCAACGGCGAAGAAGACTTCAAGATAGCACTATATATAGAAGCGCGCTGACTCTTAACGAGGCACGAACCGACTTCAGCAACACCCGTAGCTTCGATTGCTACCAACGCATCCATGCGTATTTGCTTCAGGGGAGAAGCAGGATAAGTTTGCTGTGGTTATTTGAAACATTATTAAGGCTTTGCTTAAAAGAGCAAACCACACAAAAGCGCCTCATCCCATTTTTTTGGCCAAAATACCGACTTTTCTTAATCAGATTTAAACGAAGGAGCGAAAGATGGAAGAAGAACTATTTACCGTCCAAACCTACAATCCAGGTAGCGACGTGGCCGCAGGCTTTGTGCCTAGTCAAATTATCTACGGTCGAACTGGTAACGACACCTTTCTCGGCGAGCAATCTATGCCTGCTAATCCCAACGAGCTCCAGGTAGATATTTTCCTCGGCGACCTTGCTTTTGAAGACCCGGCTTTCCGAACCTGGAATGATACGTTTGTCCTTGGTGACTGGACCCAACCCTATTACGCGAACGGGAATCCAGACAGCTTTGGTTTAAACAACTTTGGTTTTATTGCCGACTTTAATGCCGGAGAGGATACCGTTGAGCTTCATGGAACTTCAAATAATTACCAACTTTTAGAGGTTGGAGTCGGTTCAGCCGTATATCTGCAACAGGATGTCCCTGATGTGGTCGGCTTTATTCTCGGAGGGTCTAATCTCGACCTGGAGAGTAACTCCTTTCAATATGAAGGAGAGTCTCCCCCCCCCGGACCAGTCTTGAATCAGGCGCAGCAATTAGGGTCAACAGATTACGATCTCAGTCTCGGTACGGCAACCGATCCCGAAGGCAATATTTATATAGCAGGAGGGACAAATGGTGCAGTCGAAGAAAACTCTGGGCTGCGGGATGTGCTGGTTGCTAAATACGATAACCAAGGCAATCAGCTTTGGGCGAAACAGTTTGGGAGTTCCCGCTTCGACACCGCTTACGACATTGCCACCGACGACCAAGGCAACTTCTTTCTCACCGGAATTACCCAAGGCGAGTTGGCCAGCCCCCGGCAAGCCGAAGTCTACGATGCCTGGATCGGTAAATTCGACGGCGATGGCAATCAGCAGTGGCTAGAGCAGTTTGGGGAAGAAGTCATTGAGCAAACCTTTAGCATTGACGTTGACCAGGAGGGCAATGCCTACGTCTCGGGAACAAGGGTTGAAGCGTCGGCAGATATTGCCACCGACGATGTTATCGTCGCCAAATATGACACCAACGGCAACCGCCAGTGGCTGACCCTCTTTGGAACTCCTGATGTGCCTGGGGTCGAAGACTACGACGAATCCTATGGAGTGACGGTTGGTAGCGATGGTAATGTTTATGCCACTGGCTGGACCTATGGCGACCTAGAAGGAGAAAACGCCGGACTCTACGATACCTGGGTGTCTCAGCTAGATAACGATGGCAACTTAAACTGGATTCAGCAGTTCGGTACGACGGATTACGAGTGGGCCTGGGGAGTGGATACCGACAGCGAAGGGAACGTCTATGCGACCGGCTGGACTTTGGGCAACTTAGGGGGCGATAATGCTGGCTCCTATGATGTCTGGCTGATTAAGTATGACGAGTTGGGAAACCAGCAGTGGATTCAACAGTTTGGCACTTCCGGCGACGACGAACCCTTTGACCTGTTCATCGATGCCGACGACAATATTTTCCTCACCGGCTATACCAACAGTAGCTTAGAGGGAGACAATGCTGGCTCTTTCGATGCTTGGGCGACTCTCTTTGATACCGATGGCAATCAGGCTTGGATCCAGCAGTTTGGCACGGCTGAACTGGAGCAAGCCTACGGCATTACGGCAGACAACGCTGGCAACCTATACGCGACCGGAATCACCGGGGGATCTTTAGGAGCAACGAACGTCGGGTCTTTTGATACTTGGTTAACGAAACTAGACGCTGCATCCGGGGAATTACAAGAGTTTAGCGGTTCAGGGACAACCTTAAATAACTTAGAGGTCGTGCCAGATAGTCCGAGCGATCGCTCCCCCGCTGATGAGGAAATGGCAGACTTTCTAGACAGCTATTTCCAGGATTTTATCGCTGAAATTGGGGTAGAAGCCGATGGTTCTGGGTTGACAAACTTAGTGGACAACCCTTATCCTTCTGACCCTCAACCCACTACTGTTCCCGAACCTTCGGCGGTTGTTAGTCTGCTGATGCTCGCTGGTTTTGGCATCAGTACCATGCTCAAGCGACAGCGACAGAAACTGTCAGCCTCTGTCAAAGCCTATGAATAATCAGACCTAGCCCTTTTTCAACATTTCTCTTTCCTTCAGCCCTGCTCAACAGTTTGACGCACTAGCGTCGCTAACTGTTGAGCACTATCTGTTACAGCAAGCGAAGCAGCTTTTTGAGCCATTGTCTGTAGCTGATGAGGAGCATCTCCTGGGGTGTCCTGCGCTGGCAGCAGCTCTAACACCTTTCTGGTTAGCAGTTCTGGGGTCAGTTGCTCCTGGCGATACATCAGCGCCGCTCCGGCGTCGGCAAAAACCTGAGCATTATAAGCCTGATGGTCTTCTGCGGCAAATGGATAGGGAATTAGAATAGCAGGCGTTTGCGTCACCGCCAATTCGGTTAAGGTTCCCGCACCCGCCCGACTAATGGCTAAATCGGCTCTCTGGAGCAGACCGGCCATCTGGTGATAAAAAGGCATCGATAAATACTGCCGATGTTGCAGACTCTTGGCCTCGGGGTCATTCTCTCCGGTTAAATGGACGACCCATGCTCCGGCTGCAAACCACGCCGGGGCACACTGCCGCACCAACTGATTGACGGCAAGCGCTCCTTGGGAACCGCCAACGACGACAATCAAAGGCACCTCTGTAGGCACGGGTAGCTCTAGAGAAGACTGACTTAAAAACTGAGAGCGCACCGGAGTTCCCACCCAAACGGTGTGGGAATTTTTCAGATACTGAGCGGTTCCGGCAAAGCCGAGAGCGATCGCACTACAGAGAGAACCAAACAGGCGCGTCATTTTGCCAGGAATGAAGTTAGATTCGTGCAGCACGACCGGAATCCGCTCTAGGCGAGCCGCCAGAATAGCCGGACCGGCGATGTACCCTCCTGTCGTCAATACCGCATCAATTTTTCGGTCTTTGAGAAGCTGACGGACTTTAAAAATTGAGGTCAAAAACCGCCAGAAGACTGGCAAAGCACCGAAGCTTAGCCGCGTCTGCAACCCTTCAACGGGGACAGTATGCAGCGGGTAGCACTCCGGAACGAGAGTTTGTTCCAAACGGTCAGGAACGCCAAGCCATTCGATCGAATCGTCTAGTTGTTGAGCCAGGGCCAGGGCCGGAAATAGGTGACCGCCAGTTCCGCTCGCGGCAATGAGTAGTCGCATTATGCACTAAGAATGATTGGGTCTGGGTTTAGAATAGGTAGATACTAGCCTTCTTATGTCAACAATAGACTAGCAGTTATTCAAACTACCACTAATGCGTAATGCCACTTCCAAATTTTCTAAGCTCAAGCTGTTTTGCTTGGGCTTAGGAGCCTCGTTATCGTGTAGCGTTGCTGTCGCTGAGCCTCCCCAGACGGCTCCTGAAGAACTGCAGCAGACCATCGCTCAACTCGAAGCTGCCGCCAATAGCCAGGATGTCGAGGCGATTGGCGGGTTCTACAGTCCGAATTTTACCACCGCCGAAGGCATGAGCAGCTCTGCTCTATTTCAAGCCCTTACCCAGCTTTGGGAGCGTTACCCTGACTTGACCTATACCACCGAGCTTCAGTCCTGGGAACGGGAAGGAAATGAGTTGGTGGCAGACACCGTGACGGTGATTCGCGGCACGGGCAATAGCAACGGGAGAAGCACCCGGCTCGATTCGACGATTCGCTCGCGCCAGTACTTTAGAGACCTCAAGCTCGTCCGGCAGGAAACTTTGGCAGAGCAGACGCAGCTATCTTCTGGGGACAACCCGCCGCAGGTCTGGGTCAACCTCCCCGAGCAAGTGCAGTCGGGAGAGCAGTTTAATTTTGATGTCATTGTGGACAAACCGTTGGGGAACGATGTCCTCCTCGGAGCCGCTACCGAGGAACTAACGGCGAGCGATCGCTACTTCGACCCCAGCACTCTAGAGTTAGATATTCTGCCTGCCGGAGGCATTTTTAAGCTTGTCAACGCCCCGGACGAACCTGGCGATCGCTGGCTGTCAGCGGTTTTAGTCCGAGCAGACGGCATGACGATTGTGACACAGCGAGTCAGCATTGAGGAATAAGCTAGTAGTGCTGAGTGTCCAGCGACTGTGCTTCATTACCAGTGACCCAATTAGTTGCTCTAATCCACTGGTTGCTGGTTACTGCTTTACTGGACTCCAATCGAGCGACCACCAGAGCCAAAGACAATCGGAGTTTCCTCTTGATACGGCTCCCAGCCAACTTCAAACCCAGCTCGTCTAGCCTGGGCTCTCGCTTTTCTAAACGCATCAAAACTATCGGGCCTCACCACAAACGCTAGATAATCATTGATCGGATCTAGCTGCTTCAAAATCGTGCTAAACTCTGAACCCTTTTGAGACAGCTCTTCGGGAGTTTCTCCTGGGGCTGACTCTATTGGCTCGTACAGTAATGAATCGAGATTGACAAACTTGACCCGGTAGTGAGCGGTTTCAAACCGAATCGTTTCTAGCTGTTCTATCTTGTTTTGCAGGCAGTTATTATACTGCTGCATTTGCTGAATATAGTATTCGTAGAAATACGAATCTGCATCTGAGAAAGTATCTTCAGGCCGGCGACAGGCAGGCAAAGAGGCTAGCAATCGATCGACCTGTTGATCGATTGTTTGATGATCGACATAGACAACCTGGTCATCTCTCACCTCAAAAAAATGCGGAAATTTAGCGCTATTCGTCACGAGCGGCGTTTGAATAATATTGCCAGCTTCCGCAGAAACCAGGGCGACGAACAGACCGATAAACATTAGTACCCCAACTGTATTGGTGAGAATATCTAAAAACGAGTCTAGGTTCTGGCTGGGATAAATTGTTTGTCGCTGTCGTCTTCTTCTCACGGGTCTCTCCTGCGGCTCTATTCCTGAATTTTGAGCTTCCAGTTTTGGTCGATGGGTTCGTAGCCAATGTCAATGCCTTGTTGCTCGATCAGCTCTCTTACTTCTTGAAACACCTCAATGCCGTCAGGACGAACAGCAACAATTAGGTACTCAGAGTCGCGGTTGTTGCTGACTTCAACAATTAACTCGGTCAGGGCTGAGTTAGGCTGGTCGATCTGTTCCTGGGGCACAAACTCTAGACTCGGATGAAGCACCACGCCATCCTCGCGGCACTCAATATACCGCGGAGATTTTGTTTGGTTAACCCCTGACTCGCTCTCAGCAACGATGGTAACTTCGCGAGAGCTGCCAAAGGTTTGAGTGGTAATCACAATAATGAGCAGAATGAGGGTGCCAATCGTACAGGCCAGAATTGACAGAAACGGAAATAGGTCTATTCGAGTGGCCGGTCGAGATATCCGTTGCCTCCGCATTGGTTTACCTCTCGTCTTCCATCAGCATGATTCGGCGAGGCTTGCTGAGCTGTTCTAACACCGGCTTGAGCTGGGCTAAGCTGCTCCTGACCTCCACCAGAACGTGTTCGAGCTGTGCCGCCTGCTCTAAGGAGCGCAGACTTTGCTCAAGATTCTGCTGAAGCTGGGCAAATTCTCCGACTCTTGCCGTACTGGCCTCTAAAGCCGCAATGCGCGTTTCGAGAGCGTTGGCGGCTTTCTCGAGCTGAGCGCCAATCTGTTCCGATTGACCGGTGAGTTCAATAGAAATAGAAGCATAGCTCGCTTTCACTTCATTCATGATGCTTTGAACATCCAGCACCAAATCTTTTGTCGTTTGCTGCTGCGTAGCCAACGCTCCCATAAATTCTTGGCGATCCTGCCAGGACTGCTGATTGGCCTGACTCATTTGCTCTAATAAAGTGGCGCTGACTTCCTGGACTTTACCAATTTCCGCGACAAAGCTGGCGGCTAATTCCCTGGCGGCTTGTTGAGCATACTCGCGGGCTGGTTCAATCAGCGCTTCTGGCGCTGGGAAATGTTCTTGAACCGCCTCGCTCACCGCTTGATGGACAGTAGCTGCGGTTGCGGTATCTTCGTCGGATTTGACTTTGAGTCTCGGCAGAATTTGGTCATTGATATAGATATCAATAGACAGCAGTAAGCGAGATTCAAGCCGTTCGACGATGGCAAGCGGAATCGTGACCAGAACGCTCAGGAGTAGAGCCAGCAGAGTAGTATCAAAAGCGGTGGCCAATCCACTGGTAACGGTGCTAATTCCGGCTCTGATTTGTTCGATTTCGCCCGCTTCTTCTAAAAAGCTAGAAAATCCTGTCACCGCCTGGGTAATACCGATGACGGTACCAATGAAGCCGAGGATCGGAATCATCCCGACTAGAACGCGCGGCAGGGTATAGGACGATTCGGAAGCGCTCAGGTAAAAGGAGGAGTCGTCTAGGGCCAAATCGGCTGCCGTTTGGCGACTACCGGAATGGCGATAGGCAGCGATAATGCGGCTACAGCGAATGGCGATAACGCTTTTGCTGAGGGCCAAATTCTTCTGTAAGTTGAGGAGCTGTGGGGAACTGGGTTCACTAAAGGAAACGGTATCGGGAAACCAGCTTTGCCGCAGAATACGAGCTTCTTTGGAAAGTTTATAATACTTTAGCGCACTGAGAACAATGACCAAGCAGGCGAGGAAAACAACAACGTACTGAGTGAATCCCCGTTCGTAGAGCAGTATTCCCAGATAGGACTCTCTCGCGGGCACGAGCAGGACGTAAATCCCGACCGTCATTCCTGAGGCGATCGCTAAAACCAGAGCTAAATTAACGTCTAGCTCTTTACGTTCATAGTTTCGGGCAGTGGCGCTTGGCGGCATTGTCTTCGTGTCTGCTGGCTAGTCGCTGGTTGGCGGTTGTTTCTCCTCAACGCTGACTGAAGTGAAACAAGTTCCTTCATCACTATAACTACTCTGACTCAGATTGTCGGTCATGCGGCTCCTCGCTCACCCCCAAAAACTCGCGCACGATGCTTAGATAAGTCGAAGCATCCTCTAGCATCGGAAAGTGAGCCGTTTTAGCTATCTCGACGTACTCAATATTCTCACTGAGCGCTGCGGCCTGTCGCCCCATCTTGGCAGGAATAATAATATCTTTTTCTCCGGCCACTAATAGAGTCGGCACCTGAATTTTCGCAAATTCCTTGGGCATCACTTCGACGGCTTGCTTGCTTACTGAGGTGAAAATCGTGTTGAGAGCCGCTTCGTAGTCAGCGACCAGAAAATCCTCTAAAAACGCTCGTCGTTCTTGGCCTCTGATGGGTCGATGCAGAAACCGCGCCATAAACATCCGGTCCATAAAAGGGAGATTGAGAAACCACCGATAGCGAAATTTCACCACGTAACCGCCAAACTTGTAGAAGGCAGCAAACGCTTTTTCGTCGTACTCAAAAATTCCGCTACAGGTTAAAATGGCTCGGTGAACATGATGAGGATAGAGATTGAGAAATAGAGTCGCGATGGAAGCTCCCATTGAATGGGCATTAATGTACACCGTCTCTAAGTTAAGAGCCGTCAGTAGAGCCGCCAAGTCCTCCGCATAGGTTTCCAGTTCGTAGCTCGCCGATGTTTTGTCCGATAATAAAGAGCGACCAAATCCTCTGAGATCGTACAGCAGACAGTCAAATTGAGCGCACAGGGCTTGCGCGGTACTCTCCCAGTATCGTGCCGACCCTCCCCAGCCATGAATAAACACCATGACTGGCTTCTGATTCTCGCGTTCTGGCTGTCGAATCCACTCGTAGTAATGATCGACACCGCGTACAGTTAACTTAGACATCTTCATTCGTAAGCAGTGACCAGTAAGTGATTAACCGGGTCACGGATAACTCAGCACTCTCTTCTCACACTCAGCACTATCAAGCGGCAACCGCTCCCTTCTAGGCTGATTCTTGCTTAGGCAAGGAAGAGGGATGAAGCAGTAGTTCAGCAGTCGAACGTTTCTCGACCATTTCTTTCGTAATCAGGCAGCGACGGACATCTTTGCGGGACGGCAACTCGTACATCACTTCCAGCATCAGTTCTTCAACAATCCCTCTGAGCGCTCTAGCTCCTGTTCTGCGGCGATAGGCTTCTTGTGCGATCGCCCGGACGGCATCGGCTTTAAATTCTAGCTGGACGTTATCCATCTTGAGCAGTTTCTGATACTGCTTCACCAGAGCGTTGCGGGGCTTGGTCAGAATAGCCATCAGCGCTTCTTCGTCGAGGGACGATAGGGCCGCCATGACCGGAATCCGACCAACAAATTCGGGAATCATCCCAAATTTTACCAAGTCATCCGGCTGGAGATTGTTCAGCTTTTCGGCTGACCACTTCGCTCCTTCTCCAGGACGCACAAAGCCCATCGATTTCTTGCCAGCTCTTTGCTCTAACACTTTATCTAAGCCGACAAAAGCCCCGCCACAGACAAACAAGATGTTGCTAGTGTCAATTTGAATGCAGTCTTGGTAGGGATGCTTGCGTCCTCCCTGAGGCGGAACGTTGGCGACGGTTCCCTCTAGCATCTTCAGGAGGGCCTGCTGCACTCCTTCTCCAGAAACATCGCGGGTAATCGATGGGTTTTCGCTCTTGCGAGCAATTTTGTCAATTTCGTCGATGTAAATAATCCCTCGCTGTGCTTCCTCGACATCAAAATCTGCCACCTGAAGCAGCCGTAGCAAGATATTTTCAACATCTTCTCCGACGTATCCGGCTTCTGTAAGGGTGGTCGCGTCGGCAACGGCAAAGGGAACATCGAGAATTTTGGCCAGGGTTTGAGCCAGGAGGGTTTTTCCACAGCCAGTTGGGCCGATGAGTAGAATATTCGACTTCTGCAGTTCGACAGCATCGTCTGCGGTCCCTTGGTTACAGCTCAGCCGCTTGTAGTGATTGTACACCGCTACCGAGAGCACCTTCTTAGCATCCTCCTGACCAATCACGTATTCGTCGAGGTACTTTTTAATCTCTCTCGGTTTAGGAATTTGACTGAAGGAAATTCCGCGACCATGACGGCGTTTCTGACCCTGTTCTTCTGTCCGCGATACTGAAGAAACCGAGGGAGAAGCATCGATCAACTCCTCGTCTAGAATTTCATTACAAAGCTCAACGCATTCATCACAGATGTAGACTCCCGGACCAGCAATCAACTTACGGACCTGCTCCTGGGACTTACCGCAGAATGAACATTTTAGATGGGAGTCGTATTTGGACATGCTAATCCTCTTAAGATAGGGACGTTACGGGAACTTCAGGGTTAGACAGTTCCGGTCGAGAAATGACTTGATCGATCAAGCCGTATTCTTTAGCCTCCTGAGAAGACATGAAGAAATCTCGTTCGGTATCGTTTGCAATTGTCTCATAGGGTTGTCCGGTGTGTTCGGCTAGCAACTCGTTAAGTTTTTTCTTGATATAGAGAATCTCTTTGGCCTGAATCTCAATTTCAACGGCTTGTCCCTGCGCACCCCCTAGAGGCTGGTGAATCATAATGCGGGCGCTCGGTAGCGCCATCCGTTTGCCTTGAGTTCCTCCAGAGAGAAGAAAAGCTCCCATGCTAGCCGCTAATCCAAAGCAGATCGTCACCACGTCCGGGCGAATTTGCTGCATGGTATCGTATATAGCCATCCCCGCATAAACGGAGCCTCCAGGAGAGTTGATGTAAAGCTGAATATCCTTCTCTGGATCTTCGGCCTCTAGGAACAGTAATTGAGCCACGATTGAGTCGGCAACCGTATCGTCAACAGGAGTGCCCAGAAACACGATCCGCTCTCGCAGCAGTCGCGAGTAAATATCAAACGCCCGCTCGCCCATGCCGGACTGTTCTACCACCATTGGCACAACATTTTGGCTCATCGAGTAGATTTGCGGACGCTGGTAGCTAACGATTGGATACTGGGGCGATCTAGATTGAACCATGAAATTTATCCCTTAAAAAACTGTACGAGGCTGCTGCGTAGATTAAATGGAGATTAACTTAAAACCGTTTGAGCCTAAACAACATCGAAAAAATGCTCTTCTAGTGAACATTATGCCCTATCTCTTGAGGGATTGGGAGCCAGCGAACGGAATAACAACCTTGCTAGCCAAGAAAAGGACTGTCTACTTTATTGCGGCTCAGCCGGTTTGTCCACGACGGCTTCCTCTTCGTCTCGGACGGCTTCTGCCGATGTGTCCACGACGGCTTCCTCTTCAGTAGCGGGATCTGTTGATAATTCTTCCTCTGGCTCTGCCAAACTCCCGGCGCTCACGAGTTCGATGGTGGCTTGCTCCTGAAGCCAGTCCAGGGTTTTTTCAGTTAACAATTCTTCAGCTACAGCCTCGCGCAACCGCTCTAAATCAAATTCTCGCTCTCGCATCTGTTCACTGATTTCTGTGACTCTTGCCTCAATCGCTTCTGGCTCAACCTCGAGCGATTCTTGCTTGGCTATTTCTGCGAGAATCAACGATTGCTTAATGCGCTCAATGGCCTCTGGACGCGATCGCTGACGCATCTGCGGAATCATTTCTGCCGTAAATAGTTGCTTGATGTCCATACCGTAGTTCTGCATTTGCATGGCGGTTTGGGTCAGCAGATTATCAACTTCTTTTTCCACCATCGATTCGGGTAAATCAATGGTGCTTTGCTCCAGTAGCTTGGCGATAATCGCCTGGTGTATACTGCTTTTCGTCTCGCGCTCGGCTTTCTCTTGAAACTGAGTCTCCAAGGACTCTCGAAACTCCGCCATAGTTTCAAACTCGCTCACTTCCTCAGCAAAGTCGTCGTCCAACTCTGGCAGCTCTTTTTCCTTAAGTTCTTTAAGCGTTACCGTAAACAGAACTGGCTTTCCGGCTAAGTCTTCTCTCGGATAATCTGTGGGAAAGGTCACGGTAATTGCTTTCGTTTCCTCCAAATTCATGCCAACGATTCCCGCGACCAAGCCTTCAACAAATTTTCCTGCTTCTAGCTCAACCTGGAAATCAGTGGCTTGCACATCTGGAATGACGTCTCCAGGTTCTCCTGACTCGGTAAGCGAGCGGGCCGTGTAGTCTACCACCGCCACATCCAGCATTTGCGCCGGACGGTCTTCGACCGGGACGAGTGTTGCCTGTTGAGTACGCTGCTGCTCTAAAAATTCATCAACCTTGGTATTCTCGTAGGTCGTTTCCTCTGCTATCACCGACAGATTTTGGTAGTCTCCTAGCTGTACTTCCGGCGGCACGTCTACAGACGCTGAAAACGTGAACGGTTTTCCAGGCTGATACTGCTCAATCAATTCTTCAAACTGAGAGCGAAGCTGATAGTTCCCCAAAGATTCAATCGATTCGCTCTCAACGGCTTCTTTGAGAGAGTTTTGAATCATTTCTTCAAGAGCGGCTGCCTTGATGCGCTGGGCTCCCAGTCGCTGAATTAAAATTGGGCGCGGTACTTTGCCTTTGCGAAACCCAGGAATATTAGCAGAACGAGCCAGGTTTTGAACCACTTTTTCGTAGGTCTGTTGCGACGTTTCTGCAGAAATTTCTATTTCTAAGCCGATACGGCTGGCAGGAAGCTTCTCCTGAGTAACTTTCATGTGACACTTTACTCTTGACTTTATTTCTATTCTGATAAGAGTCAGTTTCCATTCCAAGAGAAATTCAAACTGCTCCTAGCAATATTCTATTGTGGCAGATGTCCCTGAACTGTTTGCAACAACTTCCTGAGTTTTATGCGAGATGAGCAGCGGGAATTTTGGCGGACTGCTGAGCTGTATGGGGAGGAATCATCATTCATCGGTGAATAAGGCCATCTCTTTCTTGAGGCGTTGTTTAAAATTGATGCTATGCTCTGATGGTCGCGAGCTTGTGAAGCTGATAGCGTAAACTAGAATAATTTCATATAGACCAGCAGATGTTGAGTGCGATCGCGTCTACGATGAATAACGTTTAAGAGGAAAAACAGTGACGAGCCAAGTTAATCTTGCCATTCTAGGGGCAACGGGAGCCGTTGGTCTGGAGTTAATTAAAATTTTAGAAGAGCGTCGGTTTCCGATTCAGCGCCTCAAGTTGCTGGCTTCGCCTCGTTCTGCCGGCACAACTCTTCCCTTTCAAGGAGAAACAGTCCCGGTAGAATCAGTCAGCGAAGATTCGTTTCAAGGAATTGATTTAGTGCTTGCTTCGGCTGGCAGCACGGCCTCCAAAACTTGGGCAGCCAAAATTGTTGAAGCTGGAGCCGTGATAGTCGATAACTCTAGCGCTTTTCGGATGGTCAGCGAAGTGCCGTTAGTCGTCCCAGAGATCAATCCCCAAGCAGCGGCTCAGCATCGGGGCATTATTGCCAACCCTAACTGTACAACGATTCTCATGGGCATGGCAGTCTGGCCCCTGCATCAGGTGCAGCCGATTCAGCGGATAGTCGCGGCAACCTATCAATCGGCCAGCGGCGCTGGGAATCGAGCGATGGCAGAAGTTAAAGCTCAAGCGCAGGCTGTGCTAAACCAGCAATCCCCTCAGCCTGAAGTTTTTCCTTATCCTTTGGCGTTCAATCTCTTTCCGCACAATTCTCCTCTGAATGAGCTAGGGTACTGCGAGGAGGAGATGAAAATGATCAACGAGACGCGAAAAATATTTGGCGATCAAAACTTGCGCTTAAGCGCTACCTGCGTACGGGTGCCGATTCTCCGGGCTCATTCAGAAGCCATCAATCTCGAATTTGAGCAGCCCTTTGCTGTCGAAGAGGCGAGAAAAACTTTGTCATCTGCTCCGGGAGTAAGATTGGTCGAGGATTGGCAGGCCAATTATTTTCCGATGCCAATAGAGGCAACGGGGCGAGATGAGGTGCTCGTTGGAAGAATTCGCCAGGATCTTTCTCATTCCTGCGGTTTAGAACTCTGGCTCTGTGGCGATCAAATTCGCAAAGGAGCGGCGCTGAACGCTGTACAAATTGCTGAACTCCTGCTGCAAGAAAATCTGCTGCGCTCCCTGATGCCCAGCGCGTCTGTTTAAACTCACAACAAGAACTAAAATCGTGGCTGCTCTAGAAGTTTTGCTCGCCGTAGCCTGTGGCTCTCCTCAGCGAAGCCGCCTTGAGTCAGCTTGCCTCGGCGGAATCACAACTTCTTCTACCGGCCTCATTGATGCAGAAGAGTTGCGAATTTTTAAATTTAAACTGTTAATATAAGTATATTAATATTTTAATCTATTAACATAACAGAGTCGCAGCAATTCGAGACCGATTCTGTGAATTTCTAAAAGTCTTGAGCTGAGCTTTTATTAAAACTATCGAAAATAAGCTGGCTTTCAGAGGCAATCCCGCTGCTTCGAGCGTGAGCTTTTTATTTTAACCTTTATAAAATTTGCAGTATCTAAACACCGTTTTAAGCAACACCGACCAATGAGATAAATACGAAGGAGGCAAATGAAACAAGACGAAGCCAATACACTTAAAATTATTCCTTTGGGTGGTCTGCACGAGATTGGCAAGAACACCTGTGTATTTGAATACAACGACGAAATTCTGCTGCTCGACGCTGGCATTGCTTTTCCCAGCGATGACATGCACGGCGTCAACGTCGTTCTTCCCGATACAACTTACCTCCGGGAAAATCGCCACAAAATTCGAGGGATGATCGTCACCCACGGTCATGAAGATCATATCGGCGGCATTCCCTACCATTTAAAACAGTTCGACGTCCCGATTATTTACGGTCCTCGTCTCGCCATGGCGTTGCTGCGGGACAAACTAGAAGAGGCCGGAGTGAAAGACCGGACTCACCTAAAAAGCGTTCTTCCGCGCGAAACTGTCCGGATTGGCCAGTCGTTTTCCGTGGAATTTTTGCGGAACACCCATTCGATTTCCGATAGCTTTACCGTAGCGATTCGGACTCCTCTGGGCATCGTTATCCACAGCGGAGATTTCAAGGTCGATCACACCCCCGTCGATGGAGAATACTTTGATTTACAAAAGCTAGCCAAGTACGGCGAACAGGGCGTTTTGTGTCTTTTAAGCGATTCTACCAACGCTGAAGTACCGGGTTACACTCCATCAGAACGCTCTGTTTTTCCGAATCTAGATCGCGCGATCGCTCAGGCACCGGGGCGGCTGCTGGTAACGACGTTTGCCTCCTCTGTCCATCGGGTCAATATGATTTTAGAACTGGCCCAGAAGCACAATCGCAAGGTCGCTGTCGTTGGGCGTTCTATGCTCAATATTATTGCTCATGCCCGTAACTTAGGCTACATCAAATGTCCCGATAGTCTGTTTGAGCCGATCAGGCAAATTGGCCGCCTCAGCGATGAGCAGATCTTGATCCTGACGACTGGTTCTCAAGGAGAACCTCTTTCTGCCCTCACCCGAATTTCTTGGGGCGAACATCGACACGTTAAAATCCGCTCTGGCGATACCGTGGTCTTTTCCGCCAATCCCATCCCTGGCAATACCATTGCCGTCGTTAATACTATCGATCGTTTGATGATGCAGGGAGCCACGGTCGTTTATGGTCGTCACGAAGGCATTCACGTCTCAGGCCACGGTTCCCAAGAAGACCAAAAGCTGATGCTCGCTTTGACGCGCCCTCGGTATTTCATTCCCGTTCATGGAGAACATCGGATGCTGACGCAGCACGCGCAGATGGCTCACAGTATGGGAATTGCTCCAGAAAACACCGTGATTATCCATAATGGTGATGTTGTTGAAGTAGCCGAGGATGGCATTGGCATCATTGGGCAGGTTCCTGCCGGGATTGAGCTCGTAGACCGCGCTGGAGTCGTTCACAGAAATACGCTCCAAGAACGACAGCAGCTAGCCGAGGACGGCGTGATCGCTGTAGCCGTCACTGTTGACAGCGACGGTAACTTAGTAACTCCGCCAGAAATCATCTGGAAAGGTGTGGTCACAACGGTGAAAAAATCATTTTTGCAGGATCTCGTTAATCGCACCATTGAAAAAGCGTTGAGCGATCGCCTCGATTCTCATAATGATGGCTCAGTCGATGTTGACTGGGAGAACCTGCGTCAAGAAATCGAAAGCAGTCTCCAGCGTCTGGCCCGTCGAGAACTGCAAAGCTATCCGCTGGTCATTTTCTCCCTACAGACAATCGCCCCGCCAGAACAAGACACCAGAACCTATCGCCGGCGGCGTTCTACCGCCACCGTTGCCTCCTAGAAAATATCCAGGATGAGCCGGACCTTCGGGGGTGATTCAGTTTTTAATGCTCATCCTGCATTCATCTTCTAAAATGGTAAGGCTAATTAGTAAAAGGTAACCAAGTATGGCTGTTCCTAAGAAAAAGACCTCCAAAACCAAAAGAAATCAGCGCAAAGCCCACTGGAAGAGAAAAGCCGCCCTCGAAGCTCAAAAAGCGCTTTCCCTGGGCAAATCAGTGTTAACCGGACGCTCGAATAGCTTTGTCTATCCATCTTCAGAGGAAGAGGAAGAAGATTAAGCCCAAACGGCAAGAAACCCAATCTCCGTTTGAGTACGGAGTCATTAAAGATTTGCCCTGTGAAAATTACTAAGGCTTAATTTTGCATTTTTAATTTTAAAGAGCATGTTAGGAAAGTTTTTTCAAAAGCCAGACTCCTCCCAGAGCGATCGTGTGCCTCCTGGTCAGTACTTAACCAAGGGGTTTCCGGTGCTGACCTATGGAGAAACCCCCCGCGTCAACTCGGATGATTGGGAGTTTCGGGTTTGGGGGTTAGCAGCCCCCCAGTCGCTGTCGTGGTCAGATTTTATGGAGCTGCCGCAGCACGAGTTTACCGAAGATTTTCACTGCGTCACGCGCTGGTCTAAATTGGATGTTAAGTGGACGGGCATCAAAGTGACCGACTTGATGAAGCTAGTCGAACTCGATCCCAGAGCCACTCACATTATGGAGCACTGTTACGGTGGCTATACGACCAACCTTGCTCTAGAGGACTTTGTGCGGGAAGAAAACTTTTTTGCCCATAGGCTCTTCGGAGATCCCCTCCCGGCAGAACACGGGGGGCCGATGCGGTTAGTGGTGCCTCATCTTTACGCCTGGAAAAGCGCTAAGTGGATCAACGGCATCGAATTTCTCGATCGAGAAGAAATGGGATTTTGGGAACGCAACGGCTATCATCGCCGGGGAGAACCCTGGGCAGAAGAACGCTATAGTTTTTGAGCCACGAACAATCAACAGAAACCAAACGTTGATTGTTCGTGGCCTATTGTTCACTATTAACAAACTCTAGATAGGTTTTGCTGAGTTCTTCAACGGCTCGGTCGTAAAGTTGCTTGCCGTGTTCTGGCGTGGCGAGGGCGGGGTTGGACCCCATGCGTCCATCAGGGTAGCGCTCGCGGAAGTTGGCAGCGCCATAGATAGGATATCCAGAGGCGACGTCTGCTAGGGGAGCCTGCTTGATAGACTCCGGATAAACATATTGGGTAAGAGCGACTTCGCTGGGAGTTGCGTGAGAGCCTTCCTGATTCCCGTATAGTTCTTTGGCAAGCTGGTAAACGGAGCGACACATAAACCAGTTGCCGAGGCGACACTGAACGGCAGTGGCGTGGGGAAGAGGAAGATGGCTCAAGTGGTAGTAGGTTTCAGCAAAGGCGGCTTTGAGGGTCGCGATGTTGCCGCCGTGTCCGTTGATGAAGAAAAAGCGAGTGAAACCAGCCCGCACCAGGCAAGTTGTATAGTCTAGGATAACGGCAATGAGCGTACTGGGACGCAGGCTGATCGTGCCGGGAAACTCGGTATGGTGAAGCGCCATCCCCACGTTAATTGTTGGACCGACGAGGGCCCCGGTCGCTTCTCCCACTCCGGCAGCGATCGCCTCTGCGCAGATAGCATCAGTCCCGATTAACCCTGTTGGCCCGTGTTGTTCGGTTGAGCCGATCGGCAGAATCATGCCTTGAGATGTTTGTAAATAGGTTTCGACCTCTTGCCAGGTGCTTAAATGCAGTAACATGCTGATTAGACTTTTGGAACGACATAGATCTATGCTAAAAGTAAAGGCGCGCTCCCCGAATTCGATTCGGGGGCTTGTGTCGCCTGTCAAGCCTTGGTTAATCCCAATTGCTTAGATCAAAACCACAGGTTTTGTTGTATATGTGAGCATAGAGCAAATAAATTAAATACTTTTATGCTATCCCTGGACATTCCTCAAAGTTCTCCTAGTTCTAAGTTAGTACAGGCAAGCCGCATTCTTGTCGTCGAGGATGAAGATTTAATTCGAGACATGATCGTTTTAGCACTGGAGGAGGAAGGGTATGAGGTTAGTACGGCCAACGATGGGCGGACCGCACTAAAATTTCTGCAAAATTCTCCGGCCAGCGAGACTGAGTTTCCCTTTGACTTGGTGATTCTCGATCTCATGCTGCCTCAAATTAATGGGTTAGATATTTGTCGTTTATTACGCTATGAGGGGAATACGATTCCAATTTTGATTCTGAGTGCCAAAGCCAGTGAAACAGATCGAGTGTTGGGCTTAGAAGTGGGAGCAGACGACTACCTCACTAAGCCTTTTAGTATGCGAGAACTGGTGGCTCGCTGTCGGGCTTTGATTCGTCGCCAAAGCTACAGCGTTTCGTCCCATGCTTCCCTTCAGCAATATCGGGAGATTCATCTCTATCCGCAAGAATGCCGCGTCACGGTGCGGGGAAACGAAGCCAGCCTGTCTCCGAAAGAATTTCGGTTGCTGGAACTGTTCATGAGCTATCCCCGGCGAGTCTGGTCGCGGGAGCAGCTCATTGAGCGAGTTTGGGGACCAGATTTTTTAGGAGATACTAAAACAGTGGACGTTCACATTCGCTGGCTCCGCGAAAAGCTTGAGCAAGATCCAAGTCAGCCAGAATATCTGATTACTGTTCGCGGGTTTGGCTATCGCTTTGGGTAATCCCTGCTCTAAAGAGCGTCTAGCTGCTAGCGATGAGCCGAAACAAGCGATTCGCCAAGCCTAGTTCTCTGCTATAAACATGCAGCTTAGTCATTAGCCACTCCTGTTTGGTACTTCAGCAATCGATACTCTACCCCCTTATGGGAGTAAACTAGCAGCTAATGACTACTCTTCTTGCCTTCGTTTTTGGAGTGTTCCTAGGACTAGGGATCGACTGCTGGAATCGTTACCGGCTCAAACAGCAGTTGAGGCAGATGCTGTGCTCGTTAACTAATGCCGAGCTGGTGCCTTCAATGTCGAGTGTGTCTTTGGTCCGTCGGGAGGTTGTGCGTCTTGTTGCTGACTGCCAACAGAGGGAGGAGGAACTGCAAACCTGGTACTGGCTTTTGGACCAAGCTGCCATTGGCTATCTTCGTGTTGATGAAGAGAACCAACTGCTGTGGTGTAACGCTTACTCGCGTCAATTGCTCAAAATCGATCGCTGGCAGCAAGGTCAGGTGCGGTTACTGCTAGAGTTAGTGCGCTCCTACGAACTCGATCAGCTAATTGAAAAGACCCGCAAACGGCAACAGCCTCAGACTCGGGAATGGGTCTATTACAACACCAGTCACCGCTTAGACGATAAAAATAAGAAGACTCAACTTACCCTCAAAGCCTCTAGCTATCCGTTGGCACAAGGTCATGTCAGCGTATTTCTGGAAAATTTACAGCCGTTAGTGGAGCTATCTCAGTCCCGCGATCGCGCTTTTTCCGATTTAGCCCACGAGTTGAGAACCCCGTTAACCTCTATGGCGCTGGTGGCCGAAGCTCTCGAAAAACGTCTCCAAAATTCAGAGCGACGCTGGGTGGAGCAAATGCAGCAGGAAACGGCTCGCCTGATTCAATTGGTGCAAAGCTGGTTGGAAATTAGTCAACTCAATGAAGATCCGGCTCGGCATCTTGATTGTCAACCAGTTGAACTGCGGGAAGTGCTTTTTTCCTGCTGGCAAACGTTAGCACCGCTAGCGCAAAAAAAAGCGGTTTCCTTAAACTACTCTGGACCCGAATCTATCCTGCTTCAGGCAGATGCATCTCGTCTCTCTCAGGTATTTCTCAATTTGTTTGATAATGGGATTAAGCATAGCTCGACTGGGGGAAACATTGATGTTTCTGTGACGAGTGTGGCTAGTTCTGAGGACGGTGCTCGTCCTCAGATCCAGATTGATATAATTGATTCTGGAGGTGGCTTTATTGAAGCCGATCTGCCCCATATTTTCAAGCGCCTCTACCGGGGAGAACCATCTAGAGCACGTCTTGAAACTGAAGCTGACCATCATGGCAGTGGCTTAGGACTATCGATAGTGCAGCAAATTGTTCAAGCTCATGGCGGCTCGATTGCTGCTAAAAATCATCCGTTAGGAGGAGGGTGGCTACAGGTAACACTACCAGCTCAGTAAATTAACAATTTTTTTTGTTATTACTGTAGTTAAATTAGTTTGAACTGAGCCTTTTATCAGTGATCCTCTATTTTCACAATGACAGGTCCGAACGCGATCGCCTCCGGCGAAGTATCAGACGCTTAGAGCAAGACGTCCTCCGCATGGGAGCGCTCGTTGAAGAAGCGTTTCGCTTGAGTCATCAATGCTTGTTTGCTCGTAATCTTGAGGTGGCGGACAAAATTACTGCTCTCGATGATGAAATCGACCAGTATTACCGCCAGATCGAACTCAACTGCGTCACGATTATGACCCTACAGGCTCCGGTGGCTCAGGAGCTGCGGATTCTGAGTGCTTCTATGCAGCTCGTGCGGGATTTAGAGCGCATTGGGGACTATGCAGAAGATCTCATCGAATTAGCGGTTAAACTGTTTGCTTATCCGCCTCAACCGTGCATGGCAGATATCGAAGCCATGTCTTTGCACGCTCAACTCATGTTGGCCACCAGTTTGGTGGCTCTTGCCGATTTAGATGCGACAGCAGGAAAAACAGTGAAAGATTTGGACGACACGGTAGATGATATTCACGATCAGGTCTACCATACGCTTGCTTACCAGCGCGATATTGAAGGAGTGGTCGAGCCCATTCTCCTGTTAGGACTGGTCATTCGTCATCTAGAGAGAATGGCGGATCACGCCACTAATATTGGCCAGCGCGTCTCTTATATAGTAACAGGCCAACGGGGCTAGTTTTCTGTGTACCTCCAAGAAGGTTGAGGGGCCAGTGCATAACGCCTACAAGCGTTAGCTGCCTCTGAAGCTTTCTCCTGCTTGTGTCTCGGTTCGTTTCTGCTGTCGGTAAAACTTAACCGAATACTTACCTCACCATTAATAGCCAATAAACTTGTAAACTTATATTAGTAATATGGGCTGCTCCGCTCGTTGAAACATGATTTTCTTCTCGAAGGGCAGCTCCAGTCAACAAAATCTAGTAGGATTAGAGGCCTGAACTTGTTCATTTAGCCCTATTTGCTGGGGTTGATGTCTGACTGGCTAGGTTTTGCTGCCGCATCAATCGCTGAGCGTAGCTCAACGACTTTGCAATTCTTTATTGTCGAATCTAATATTTTGCAATATCATAGGGATTAAAACTCCTTAGTAGCTAAAAGCACAAAATTTCAGGCAGTAACTATAGCAGGTCTTACATTAATAGGCTTTCGTGTCAAAAAATAGTTCACTTTAGGTGTGAGGTGATTACAGATGACAAAGCTATTCTGGCAAGTATGCAAAGCTTCTCCTGCAATGATTAGCGCTTCTCTGCTAATGGCAAGCAGCGTAGCGGCAGCTCCTGTAGGGCCAAAGGAAGTGGAGACTGCTGAAACGCTGATTGCTCAAGCAGCAGAAACAGAAGAAGACTTGCTTGAGCAGATTGACCGCTACAGCGAAGACTCTAGTTCCGACCAGGTAACCAGCGTCGAGCAGTTACGGGACGTTTCTCCTGGAGACTGGGCCTTTGAAGCGCTACGCAGTTTAGTGGAGCGCTACGGCTGTATTGAAGGTTATCCAGATCAAACCTATCGCGGCAACCGAGCGCTCACTCGCTACGAGTTTGCTGCTGGCTTGAACTCTTGTTTAAACGCCATTGAGCGGTTGATCGCTTCTAGCGGCACCGGGCTTGCCCCTGAGGATCTCGAGCGTTTGCAGCGGCTAGCGCAGGAGTTTGAAGCAGAACTAGCAACGATTGGAGCGCGGGTAGACAATTTAGAAGGTCGCGTTGCTTTTTTAGAGGATAACCAGTTCTCGACAACAACCAAACTGGACGGGGAAGCCATTTTCGCTATCGCCACGCCGTTTCCAATTGACGGAGAAGACCAGCCGATTGACCTAGAGTTTAACGAGCTTGGTGAAGTCAGTTTGGTTCCGGACGACGCCGATGACCTAGACGACATCGATAGCATTACCACTCTCAGCGATCGCGTCCGCCTCAACTTTGAGGCTAGCTTTACCGGGGAAGATCGCTTAAGACTTCGCCTAGAGGCTGGTAACAATCCTGAATTCGACGAAGTGACTGGCTCCGATGCCACTCGCCTTGGCTTTGAAGAAGCCACAGACAACGACGTTAACCTCCAGGAATCGTTCTACGAAACTCCTATTGGAGACCGATTTAGAGTAATAGTTGGGGTCGAAGACATCGATTTAGACGACCTGGTTGCTTCCGTTGTCAACCCCTACTTTGAAAGTAGTGGAAACGGTGCTCTCAGCCGCTTCGCTCGTCGTAACCCGCTTGTTTATCGACTCAGTACTGACCAAGGTTTAGGAGTCAATTTCGCCTTCAGCGAGGCCCTCAGTCTTGATATTGCTTACTTGGTTGATGGTGGCAATGAGCCCGTTGAAGAAGAAGGTCTCTTCAACGGTGACTTTGCGGCTGCCGCACAGATCAATTTTGAGCCGAACGACAGGCTAGCAGCGGCTCTTACCTATGCCTACACCTATCAGCCTGGTGCTGATGTTAACCTCGCTGGTTCCACCAGTTCTGCCCTCGCGAATGCCCCCTTCGGCAGTACCGGAACAAGAGCGCATCGTCTTGGCGCTCAGGCTAGCTTCCAGCTTGGCGAGCGCATCAACCTTGCTGGCTGGTTTGGCTTTGCTTTTGCAAACGTCGAGTCCAGCGATAGCGTTGAAAATAACTTTGAGGATATTGATTACGAGGATGCTAATATCCTCACCGCTGCCGTGAACGTTGCTTTTCTAGATCTCTTTAGAGAGGGAACTGTTTTGGGTTTGATTGCCGGTATTCCGCCGTACAATCTGGATGTTGATGATGCTGATGTCGATCTTAGTGACGATCTGGGGAACGAAGATTTTGACGAGTTAGGCGATTTTGACTCGGTGCCTCTTTTCTTTGAGGGTCAGTTCCGCTTCCCGCTCAACGACAACATCACGATTACTCCGGGTGCTTACGTCATCGTTAACCCGAATCAAAACTCGGATAACGCGCCTATCTTAGTCGGCGTAATTCGCGGCACCTTCGATTTCTAAGCTGAAAATAGTCTTGGCATCAGCTTAATTTTCTCCCCCAGCTTCTCCGGTAAGCAGGGGGATTTTTATGGCCAAAACAGGACTAGTCGGTTGGAGAGGTGGTTTTGTAAACTAGTAGACAACGCCTTCAGTGCAGCGTCGCCAAGCAGAACTTGAACAAACGGGAGGGCCGGCAAATGCGATGGATTGGTTGTCTGATGATGCTCGTGGCCGCTTTTCCCAGGGGAGCTCCAGCGCTCGCCCAAAGCGCTCGCTTCGGGCAGTTAACCCTCGCTCTGGGATTTGACCAAGCCAGCGCCGTCGTCAGTGGGCATACAGGCGGAGCCTATTCGCTATCGTCGCTAGCTAACCGCGATCGCCACGAGCGTCCGTGCATTGGCTACGGAGATCCGGACCCGGACCACATCTTGACGCTGAAAAACCATTTTCCCCGGCTTAGTCTTCAGGTAGACAGTGGCGGTCACGATACCACCCTCGTCATTCAGGGGCCGAACAAAAATTTTCGCTGTGAATTTAGCAGCAGCGGAGATGCCCGCATTACCGAGCCAAACTGGCAAGCCGGAACTTACAAAATTTGGGTCGGCTCTATGGAACCCAGGCGCTACTGGACCTACCGGCTATCCGTGCAGTAGTTTGGGTTTCCCCCATTAGATCTAGTTTCAGAAGGCCGATTGAACGATAAGATAGACAGTGATGAATGAGAAAAACTCAAGAATTTCCCCGTGCTCTCTTTACTGCTCGCAGATTTCCAAATAATCTTCGAACGCGACCCGGCTGCTCGTAACTGGCTCGAAGTTCTGTTCTGCTACCCCGGCTTGCAGGCCCTCCTGTTTCATCGGCTCTCTCATTGGCTATACAAACTGGGCATGCCCTTCGTTCCCCGCTTCATTTCCCATTTGGCCCGCTTCCTCACGGGAGTAGAAATTCATCCAGGAGCGCAAATTGGCAAGGGAGTCTTTATCGACCACGGTATGGGGGTTGTGGTGGGAGAAACGGCCATCATTGGCGACTACGCTCTTATTTATCAAGGCGTTACCCTCGGCGGAACCGGTAAAGAAAGCGGGAAGAGACACCCGACGCTTGGGGAAAACGTGGTTGTCGGCAGCGGGGCCAAAGTGCTGGGGAATCTCTACATTGGCAATAATGTTCGCATTGGTGCTGGCTCAGTCGTGCTGCGAGATGTGCCTTCAGACTGCACCGTGGTTGGCGTTCCTGGTCGCGTTATTTACCGTTCTGGTGTCCGGGTTAATCCTCTCGAACATGGGAACCTACCGGATTCAGAAGCAACGGTAATCCGTGCCTTAGTTGACCGCATCGAATCCCTAGAAGAGCAGATGCAGGAACTACAGCAATCGCCACAGCCTCATCTAGGAGAGCAGTCTTTAGCAACTGTCAGTGCTGATGCCGACTCAACGGGCGACTGTTGCCATCTTAAAGATAAAGAGTTTAGAGAGTTTTTTGATGGAGCGGGAATTTAACAGTTTTCAGCGCTCGGCGAGCAGGTACCAGTAGAACGCTCGAGCTGGAGCTGAACATTTAATCTTGTTGACAAATCTTGGTAACTGGTTGCTAGCCTGGTGAGGCTATTAATTCTGAAGGCGCTGTAGCTGCTCATCATCGATGCGTCCTGCGGCGTGGAGCGTATCTGTTACCTCTGATATAGAGAGAACAGAATGTCCGCGATAGCCATTGGCCCGCAGCCTGTCCATGACGCCCCCCTCGTGGTCAAGAAACACAACGATGTCTTCCACTTTTAGTCCAGCCGATTGCAGCTTGGCTGCTCCTTCCATGGCGCTACTGCCAGAGATGAGAATATCGTCTACAACAACAACTTTTTCTCCCGGTTCAAAGTGGCCCTCAATCAGGCGGCGAGTGCCATGAGCTTTTACTTCTTTCCGGGGAAAAATCATCGGGTGGTTGAGGTTTAAAGACAGTCCAGTGGCCGTGGGGAGAGAACCGTAGGGAATGCCGGCAATGCGGTCGAAGGATAGCTCCTGGAGAATTTTAGCGTACGCTTTGAGTACCTGATGAAAGATTTGCGGCTTCGAGATAATTTTGCGCAGGTCAATGTAGTACGAAAATGTGGCTCCAGAAGCCTGAACGTATTCGCCGAAGAGAATACAGCCAATGTCGTAAAGCTGTAAAATCAGATCTTGTTGGGGATGGCGATTGAGCAAGCAGATATTCGGCATCCAGAGGTCGCAGCTAGAGTCTTGCTGTTTGACCTCGTTTTTAATTCGATTAACGGTGGCGTTCAGAGAAGCGACGTTAGCAGCTAGCTGCTCTTGTCCGAGCCAATCTTGAGGAACTGGCACGAGCAACCCCTCGCCGCTACGATTGAGTCCGGCTGCTAAAATTTGGGGGAAATGGCCCTCCTCTTTCCAGATACTGCGCAGGAGGAGCGTTCGTTCGGGCGCCGCCGCCCGAATTTTCGTCAATATCTCAACGTTGGTCGTGCCGACTTCTAAATAAAGCTGCTCGGGCGTTCCCCAGGTTTTCGCGGTTTCCACCACCTGGAGATAAAAAGGAGCATCGGGACTGGGATATTCCTGAAGCGCAACAGCACCGGGGTTGGAGGTACGGCAGAGAATAAATACTCCCTTGGTCGAGTACACCAAGAAGGGCGCGACACAGTCTTGCCCGCTGTAGGGGCTGAGGGTAATTGCATCGACCTGCCACTGTTCAAAGGCGGTTTGAGCAAAGGCGGTACTGGTGTTGAGGTCGCCATGCTTGGCATCGAGAATCACCGGAACTGCTGCGGGGATGAGCTGTAGCACTGCCGACAGCAGCTCTAAACCCGGTGTACCCAGGGCTTGATAAAACCCCAGCGTGGGCTTGTAGGCACACACGCGATCGCCTGTCTGGGTAATGACAGAGTAGAGCCAGTCTTGCAAACACGCGAGCCTGTCGTTTTCGTTGGCACCGTACCGCTGGGGCAGCATTTCTGGGTTGGGGTCGAGACCAACAACGAGTAGGCTTTGGTTGCGGGCGATCGCCTTAGTCAATTTCTCAAAAAAGCTCATTAGATAACTCTCTTCCCCAGCATTAATTTATTACTCATCTTATTGCTGATAGGAGTGCAAATGAAAGAGGCGTAATGAATCCACATTGCTCATGATATGCTTGTGGACTTAGTTCAGTTGAAGGAGGCTAGTCAGTTTGGCAGGAGGGCAGGCGCTCAACCGTCAAAGAATCACCTGGTGCAAGCTCAATGTGGCAGTAAGTTTCGGCTGCCTACACTGTCCTTCTAAGCTCATATTTGTCACCGTTTAACTCAAAAATTTTGTCATTCACGTCCAAATAAAGACATAAAGTTTTAAAAGATTAATTTTGTGTTTTTTACTACATTTTTTGAACAACTATGCCGCTTTAATAATTCGATTTGTTTTAGGTAAGCTCATGTTTTTCTATTCTTGTGACTTGGATAATGACTTTTAAAGCTACGGCAACTTTTTCGGTTCATTATGACTATAGTGATGACCTTTTAAGGCACAGAGATGTTGATTTAATCGTGCTTCTTAAGAGAATCTATGATTGCCACCAAATTGCCATATTGATGCAATTTGCCGCAAAATATATAATTTTTTCAATTTCTCATCAAAGAGGCGAAACTCCGATGACTTTCAAGCACAACTCCAGCTTAGTTGTTGGCCCCCTTCTATTAGGTTTACTCACAGCAGGTTCAGCACAAGCTCAAGGTTCAGCCGGAGAAATCTCCGGCTGCTGCTTGGAGCAAGCTCAAGTGACCGAATCTGAACCTAACGATGCCTTTAGCGATCGCGACTTTTTGCCGTCCGAGATTACGAGTGTCAGGGGAGAACTTCGCCCAGAAATCGACGCTGATTTTAATTTTTCAGAGCGCCTAACATCTGAAGAGGTGGACTTTTTCTCCGTATCTGGATTAGCCCCATCTACTTCCTTTTTTGCCTTAATCGACAATACGGCGAGTGGTGTAGATACTATTCTTGGCTCTTTTGATGAAACGAACACGCTCATTAACGCGGATGACGACGATAGTCCATTCGGGGGCTTTGCCTCAGCCTTGGGGGGGTCTGTCAATGCAGATGGCACGATTAATTTAGGAGTCACTGGCTTCGACGACTTTGACTTCGACGGCAATCATTTGCAAACAGGAGACTATGAGCTGTTTATTACCCTGGGAACGAATACCTTCTCGGGGGGAGATGTAGACTTTTTCGAGTTTGCCGCTGGCGAAGCGAGCCAGGGTTTTACTGCAGAAATTAGTCCAGCCGGGTTTGATGCGTTATTAGGGGTATTTGCGGAGGATGGTAGCCTGCTCACAACCGACAATGGGACGGGAATCGTCCGTGGCATTATCCCTGACGATGGCTCGCTTAATGTTGCCGTGACTGGTCTGGATGACGCTAACTTTGTGGGCAATGACAGCGAGTCTGGTTTTTATAGGCTTTCCCTAGAGACTATTTCTCCTTTGCCCACGTCCAATTCATTCTTGGTGAATAGCGGGTTTGAAACGGGCGATTTTACTGGCTGGAACACCCTCGGTCAAACCAGCATTGAGAACTTCCTCTTCAGCAACAGCCAAGGGACAGAAGGACTGTATCAGGCTTTATTGACAACGGGGCAAAATGCCGTTCCGGCTTCATCATTAGAAGCTTTTCTCGGTTTAGCAGCCAACGGCTTGAGAGAATTAGGAAATGGTGAGGCGATTGAAGGGTCTGCCATTTTGCAAGAGTTTACAGCCCAGGCGGGAGATATCCTGACGTTTGACTTTAATTTTCTCACCGATGAACAGGTGCCCGAACAGGTATTCAACGATTTTGCCTTTGTCTCCGTTACTAGCCTCTCAAAACTAGCAGACGCTTACTCGTCTCCATTTATGAGTTCTCTATCTTCTTTTGAATCAGAAACAGGCTATGGCACTTTTTCTTTTACCGTCCCAGCGTCAGGAACTTATGAGCTTGGGCTTGGCGTTACGGATGTTGAGGATGATGCGGTCAATTCTGGCTTATTGGTTGATAACGTTCAACTAACGAGGACATCTGTGCCGGAGCCGACTGCCGTTGTCGGCTTCATTGCCTTTGGAATTGGCGCTGGATACGCCTTGAAGCGTCAACAAACCTAAGACAGGATCGAGACAGTGCCGTTCCTAAGCGATCCACGCCTCATCCTCACGGCTGCTTCGCTCAATACTTTTCTAAAATAATATTGAGGGTTCAGGCTCTTCAGTTAAGAAAGTCCTAAACTAGCGGTGGAGCGTCAAAATCATTAATCGAATGGCTTATTACTGGTTTAAAGCATTTCACTTAGTCGGCATCGTCGTGTGGTTTGCTGGGTTGTTCTACTTAGTGCGGTTATTTGTCTATCATGCAGAAGCGTCAGAGAAGCCGGAACCGGCTCAAACAATTCTCAAAGAGCAATATCAGCTCATGGAGAAGCGCCTCTACGGTATTATTACTACGCCGGGAATGGTGCTGACGGTCGCAATGGCGGCGGGCTTGATTTACACAGAACCCGAAGTCCTCAAATCAGGCTGGCTGCACATTAAGCTAGCGTTGGTTGCCGTTCTCATTGGCTACCACCACTTCTGCCATCGACTCATGAAGCAGCTTGCTAAAGATGAGTGTCGGTGGAGCGGACAGCAGTTTAGAGCACTCAACGAAGCGCCAACGGTGCTGCTCGTCGCCATTGTTTTGCTAGCCGTGTTTAAAAACAGCCTGCCCCTAGATCTGACAACCTGGCTGATTGTCGCTTTGGTCGTCGCGATGGCAGCATCGATTCAGCTTTATGCCAAGAAGCGGCGGCAGGATCGAGAAAAGCTCGCTGAGATACAGGAGCCGCACATTGTTTCTAGCCTTGAATAAAATTTGGGCAAGATAAAATCCTGATTAAGCGAAGAAGAAGTTAAGAAGGATTTTAAGAAACCAAAAACTAGCGCCTTGACCGGCTGAGCATTGTATTTGTGCCCCTCATCCCGTAGGCTGATTAAATTATAGTATTGCGCCGACAATACTCGACGGAGCAACTCAAGCACACTCATCAACCACAAATCAAGACAGGCAGCCTTAGTCAGTGAAAAACAATGTTCAAATCGCTTCTCGCCACGGGATTAACCATCCTTCCTTTTACCCTAGCTGTTAAAGCTTCAGCGCAGAATAGCCTGTATGTCTTTGGAGATAGTCTTTCCGATACAGGCAACATTTTTAACGTTACCCAGGCAGTGCAGCCATTTACAGAAGCTTTAGGATTAGATATTCCGGTCGTACCACCGGTTCCTCCCTACGGTCAAAACGGTCGTTTTTCTAACGGTTTAGTCTGGATAGATTTCCTCGCTCAGGATCTCGGCATTGAGCTTGTCCCCGTTACAGAGTTACCCGATAGTCCAATCACCTTAGTTCCTCCCGGAATTAATCTTGATTTCAATGGGTTAACGGCTGCTAACAGCGTCAACTTTGCCTTTGGTGGTGCTCAAACAGCCTCCTTCGATCCAGGGGCATTTGGGGTATCGATTCCTAGCCTCCTAGACCAAGTTAGTTTCTTCACAAACGATTTGGCTCAGAGTGGACTCTCCCCCGATGAGGACGCACTCTACGTGATGTGGATTGGAGGGAACGACGTTCTCTTTGCGCCTGATGTGGCTCCGGAGCAGTCCGTGAGTAATGTTGAAGCAGCGTTACAGAATCTCTATGACGCTGGCGCTCGGACTTTCCTCGTGTCAACCCTGCCAGACTCGGGACAAACGCCAGTCGCTTTCACAAATCCAGCGATTCCTCCCGAGTTCTTCACTCAGAGAACGAATCAGTTTAACCAGTTTTTAGAGACTGCCCTCAATGATTTGCGTAGCCTTCCTAATATCGATATCGTCACTCTCGATGCAAATTCTCTTTTCGAGGAGATTTTAGCCGACCCCGTTGAGTTCGGATTTACTCAAGTACCGCCAACGTCCTGTCTGGAGGGGAACCCTCTGACTCTCGATTTGGGCAACCTGACCCTCTGTGACGCTCCTGATGAGCACATCTTTTTCGATGAAGTTCACCCGACCACCGTCGCTCACGAAATTATTGGAGATTTCGCTCTAGAAACGCTCCAAAACCGGTCGCCTGCCTCGGTTCCTGAACCGACGGCTGCTCTTCCCTTGGGTTTACTGGGCTTAGGATTATTTGTGCGGAAGCGATTAAAACCTCATCGTAGTTGAGGGTCAGGTCGTTCTATGAGAGGTTGGCAGGTAAAACCAGCGGTCAGCTTTCCCTTCAACCACTCCTCAGCTAGCGACCTAAATGGCGCGATGCCATCTGTAGGGCATCGGCGATATCGATATCGCCATCCCTATCGTTGTCTAAAAAGCCGCTGAGAACGTTATTGGCACCGATCCCGCGAGAGTGTCCCGTCTTGAGGAAATTAAGCACCAGAGGCACTAGAATGGGCAGCATGGCCTGCACCATCCCTTGATTAATTCCGGTTCTGTTTTCGATTTCCTGAGTGAGCTGCTGAATCTGGGGCATACTGAAGAGCGCCTGGACTCCTTGAGGACTCGGCTGAGTGCCAGCGTACTGGTTAACAATTTGCTGCGCCTCTTGGTCTCCTCTAGCGCTGCGTTTCTCCCGCAGAGCATTTTTAGCATATTTTCCAACAATAGACATGGCCGACTGAACCGCAGCAGGCTCGGCGTTGTAGCTACGACTCGCTTGCTCTACGGAATCGAGAATCCCCGCTAATTGTTCAGGATTGGCTTCTTGTTGCGGATTATTAAGGGCTCCGAGAATCTGATTAAATAAACCCATGTTTTCCTCCCTATTGCTTGATAGCACTTTACACGGTTAGGAGCCGTTTTTCCTCTAGCCAATTGAGGAATTAGTCGGGGAAAAGCGAATCATAGTCGTGGCCAGAGTGAGAACATTGTGCTGGGCAGAAGAAAGCATCGAGTTAAGCATCACGCTGCCGAAGATTAACTCGAGCAATATCTCTTTGTGGTGAGCTGTTAATTTTCGTTCGTCTGGGTTTTCCAAGAATACTATTAAAGTGACAAGTTAATATCGAATGTCGCTTTTGAGTTAAATTTAAGAATTTTTAATGTCTCTGCCACGCCTGCTGACTCTTATTATTGGTCTGAGTCTGATTCTGGGACTAATCATCTGGCTGATCGCTTCCTTCTATCAGCTTTATCTCCAAATCAGCTTTACGTCGCCGTTCCTGGGCAATCTACTCGTCCTGATGCTGATCGTGCTGTTGGGGTTACTAATTGCCGCTTTTGTGTACTACTTTGGAGTAGTACCGCTGCGGAGCCGGAGAAGACAGCAGCGCCGTTCAGCCTTGCGGGTTCCTGAACAGAAGACGGCGGCGGCGCAAGAAAATTTGAAAGCGCTTCAGCAGCAGGTCACGCAGATTCAAGACGACGTCGCCCAGCGAGCTTTGCTGAAGCGATCGCAGGAAATTGAGGCCAATCTCGCGCGGGGCGAGCTGCACATTGTGGTATTTGGAACGGGATCGGCTGGCAAAACTTCCTTAGTGAACGCGCTGATTGGGCAGATTGTCGGTAATGTCGAAGCGACGATGGGAACCACAAAGATGGGGGAAACCTACCGACTGAAGCTGCCCGGACTGGAGCGAGAAATTTTGATTACAGACACGCCTGGAATTTTAGAAGCGGGAGTGACGGGAACCGAGCGAGAACAGCAAGCCCGACAGTTCGCCACCGTCGCCGATTTGCTGCTGTTTGTGGTGGATAACGATCTGCGGGCTTCGGAGTACGAGCCGCTGCGGGCGATCGCCGACATGGGCAAACGAACGCTGCTGGTGTTTAATAAAACAGATCTCTATGCCGATGAGGACCAGCAAGCAATTCTCCACCAGCTCCGAGAACGAGTCTGCCCCACAATTGTAGCAGCGGATGTCGTGGCGATCGCTGCCCGTCCCCAACCCGTTCAGATCGAGGGAGCAACCGTGGTCCCCCAGCCAGAAATTGACTCATTGCTGAAGCGATTAGTCGCGGTTCTGCGCTTAGAAGGCGAGGATCTCATCGCCGACAACATTCTGCTACAGTCGCAACGCCTCGGAGAAGAAACTCGTTCCCTGCTAGACCGCCAGCGGCGAGGACAGGCAGACAAAGTCATTGATCGCTATCAGTGGATTGGGGCCGGAGTGATTGCCGTAACGCCTCTCCCCATCGTCGATATGCTGGCAACGGCAGCAGTGAATGCCCAGATGGTGGTAGAGATCGGTCGGGTCTACGGTTGCGAACTAGACAATGCCCAAGGGCGAGAACTCGCTCTTTCTCTGGGCAGAACGTTAGTGAGCTTAGGCGTTGTCAAAGGAGCCGTCGAGCTGCTGGCACGGGCGCTTCAGTTCAACGTGGCCACCTATGTTGTTGGTAAAGCGATTCAGGGAGTGACGGCAGCGTATCTAACGCGCATTGCTGGGAAAAGCTTTATTGAGTACTTTCGCGCTAACCAGGACTGGGGCGACGGCGGCATGACGGAGGTGGTGCAGCGACAGTTTCAGCTCAATCAGCGGGATGAGTTTATCAAAGCATTTGTCTCAGAGGCGATCGCTCGCGTTGTTAATCCGCTAACGGAAACATCGGTGGTTAATAATGAGTGGGAAGAGGAGCCAAGGCAGCAAGATTGGTAAACATTTAGATTAATGCGTCTTTAGAAGAACACGCTGTAATCGATGCCACATCCCCACAATGAACTCCTCTAGCCAAAGCATCATGCGGTCGAGCCACGCTAAAGCTCTTTCTAAGGGATGCTTGATATAGCCAAGCCCGGTAGCGTTCGTTTCGATCCAGTCTGGCGATGGCTTAAGGGTCGTCGGTTGAGCAGAACGCGACACTGGAGCTGAGTTCTGGTTAGCGAATGCAGAGCGGACGGTTGTCTGCGCCGTCGCTGCTGGAGAAGATCCTGCTCCTAGAAGTCTGGAATTTACCGGCACAAAGCCTTCTACATCGCTTGTTAGTCGATTCAACACCGTTCCCGAGTCAACCAAACTAGGCGCTTCCGGCTGCTGCGTCTGCTGAGTTGCCGGAGTCGTTTCTGCAAACAAATCTTCCCAGACAAGCCAACTGGTGGAGAGCGGCTGCGAAGGAATCTGGGAGAAAGCAGGAGTGCTGCCCAGGATGTTGTCTGTCGGCTGCTCCAGTCTTCCCCCCAAAGCCGCTTGCTGACGACCGAAGAAATAATCGACGGCTGAGCGAATTAGAATTCTGAGGTCGAAAGGATCTGGTTCTAATTCGATCGCTGCCTGATTTAACGGCCATTGAAAGGGGGGGCGGAGTTTTAAACCCTTTATTGTCTGAGCGATCGTGTCGGCTGCTGAAGCAATGGTCATCTGTGGAGTGCCGGAGGCAGAAGCGAGTTTTGATGGGTGAGTCTGGAATGACAGAGCGGCAGTGCCAGTAATTTGGGGTTGAGGCTGACGATTGGGCAAAAACCAGCGTCCCTGGAGGCGATCACCAAAAAAGTAGTCAACGGCGGCGCGGATCAGGGAACGAACCCGACGGGTTAAATCAATCGGCATGACAGTATCAGCAGACTGCCCCAATTGCTCCCGATGGTGAACGGAAACCAGTTGGGATTTGAGCCGATTGCTCGGACGATCGAGAGCTGCCGAAGATTTTGGTGGCGCTGGCTGAGAAGCCTGGAAGCGAGAACGGACCAGGCGAGATTCTCCAAAGAAATTGAGGGCGATCGCCATTGGGCTACTCTGTACCCAGTGCATAACGTTCCAGAAAAAGCGCACTGGGGCTACAACCTTCGCGTTGCCTTTCTTAAAGGCTGGCAACTGACTCGTTTTAACGGCTAAAGAACGGCGAGCGTACCAATAGTTCGCCACCTCCCAAATAATCCGCTGCCGGAGCTGGTGCTGCTGTTGCTGAGACAGAATATTCACCAGGTGATTCCCCTCAACCACAAGCACGAGCTCGCGCGTTTCCAGTAGCGTTGCCACTCCCTGAATTTTTGCACAGATACCTTGCCTTTCTCTCTTGTGACGGAGTGCTCCCGGCACCGCCACTGCTGCTAACAACGGTTGCGCCACCTCTAAAACTTGTGCAATCGGGCGATCGGCACTCGTGGAAGCAGCCTTTGATGAAGCCATAGAAGCTTGATGCACCGCAGAGGTTTGATTAAGCCGGTTCGCGACGGTCCGGCCCGACTGCACCAGCAGATAAACAGGATAAAGGAGAGTCTGCACACTCCACTCGGCAGTGACTCTGACGTGCCGGACTGTTTTTGCTAACTGCGTACTCACATGCAAGAATTGCCGATTGATAAAGCTGAACAATCGGCTTTTGTAAGGACCAGATGAGGCAGACATGGCAATACCGAGTTTTTTCTCCTCTTATTGTCTCACCATTCCCAAAATTATTAAGATTAACTTTTATCAGCAAGAAGGGGAGTTAAGCAGTTCTTGAATCAGCGCTCAGTTATTCACGCTTAACGAGCAGTCGTCAGGTTTAGCCACTCGTTCACTGCTCATAGATAGCTGGTTCCCTCTCATTTTGTGGTCTTATTTCTCTATCGATGCTTTCAAGCTGCCCAGATGAGACGGGTTGCCTCCAAACACGACTCGCTCGTTAGCTTCTAAGTGTCGTAACAGTTGATAGACTGTCTCGATTTGGTCAGGGACTTCAGCTTGATTGGCTATTTCTGCAATCGATAAAGAATACTCGGCATTTTTGAGCACGTTTAACACTTTTTTTTGCAATTCCAAAACGCTGGCGGCGGCTTTTTTTCCGGCTTCTACTCCTGGCTGGTGGTAAGCATTGATATTAACAAGAGAGGCATAAATCCCAACTGCTCGTTCGTAGAGAGCAATTAGCGCACCGATGTTGTGGGGGCTGTCGTCGGAAATAGTCACCGTAATGGAATCTCGGCCCTTTTCGTACAAGGCTTGCCGAGTTCCCTGGAGAAAACCAAACAGATAGTCTCCTGACGTGACTCCTGGCTCGATTTCTACCGATGTTCCTTCCTGATCGTCGAGCACCTCAATAAAGGTCAGGAAAAAGTTAGGAACTCCTTCGCGAAGCTGCTGAACATAGGCGTGTTGGTCGGTAGAGCCTTTATTCCCATAAACAGCAATTCCTTGGTAAACGGTGTTGCCATCGAGATCTTTTTCTTTCCCCAAAGATTCCATCACTAGCTGCTGGAGGTAGCGACTAAACAGATACAAACTATCTTTGTAGGGCAACACCACCATATCTTTTTCCCCTTTCCCGTTGCCTTCAAAGTACCAAGCCAAGGCGAGAAGGGCAGCCGGATTCGATTTTAAGTCAGGAGTTCTGGTGACGGCATCCATCGTTTTTGCTCCAGCCAGCACAGCGCGAATATCAATTCCCTGTAGCGCCGCCGGTACTAAACCGACCGCCGACATTTCTGAGGTGCGTCCGCCCACCCAATCGTGCATCGGGAACGTTGCCACCCACCCCTCAGATTTGGCCATGTTTTCTAATTTGCTGTCGATCCCGGTAATGGCAACGGCATGGGGCGCAAAGTCTAAAATTTTGGCGGCATAGGCGGCTTTGGCTTCGATCATGCCGTTACGAGTTTCAGGTGTGCCACCCGATTTGGAGATGACTAATACGAGAGTAGTGTTGAGGCGATCGCCAATTTGGGCAAACGTTTTATCAATCCCTTCTGGGTCGCTATTGTCGATGAAATAGATATCTAGCGGTGGATTTGAGGGGGCTAACGCTGCTGAGACAAACTGAGGACCGAGGGAGGAACCGCCAATCCCAATCGAAAGAATCGTTGTAAACCGCTCAGCCCCAGGCGGATGGATCTCGCCGCTGTGAATCTTGCTGGCAAATGTTTCAACTCGCTCTAAGTTTTCTTTGATTTCTTCCTGGAGTTCGGTCGTCGGGGCCAAGTCTGGATCTCGCAGCCAGTAGTGTCCAACCATGCGGTTTTCGTCAGGGTTGGCAATCTCGCCAGCTTCGATGTCTTTGATATCCTGAAAAGCCTTCTCAAATTTGGGCTTCATTTTGTCGACAAAAGCCTCATCGAAGCGGATTCGGCTCACGTCGAGGTAAAAGCCAAGTTCTTCGTTGTAGTAGAGCCAGTCCTGGTAGCGTTCCCAAAGTGCAGCAGTATCCATATCACTCTCAAACTTCTGTCCATTTGTTAAGTTTATCTGAATCTTGTAACCGGGGCAGTCTCCTGCCGTTGTCGAATTGACGGTAGCTGATTGTGAGAGCTAGGGAGGAAAAACAGCAACTGATTAGGGATAGAGGTTTATCGGTTAGGAGTAATGGCCTCAGAAAGCTAAGAAAGGTATTGAGGTTTGTTACAATTTCCAGTTTTTATTAAGAAACGTTGCGAACACCTTGCTTAGATTGTTAGCGTGTGTATTGAAATTCCAGGAGTAGTTTTACTCAAAGAGGCTTAATGGTTTACTTAATACTGATGGCAGTCTTCATTACTAGCCTTTCTTTAGCTGGTTTAATCAGAGTGTGGAAGGGTGACGTTAAAGAATCAGTTCCATTCGCTGTTTTCTCGTACAGGCAGTTTTCGCTGTGGTCGCTGCTGTGGTTTTTCTTTTTCCCAGCCAGCAGACCGGTCAATACAAATCAGCGCCCACCCGCACTTACCCAAAGAGACATTTCCTTCTCGTTGTTTAACGCCCCATAGCAGACTAACAACTCATCTGCTGAAATCTAGTCAAGAGGAACATTCATGAACTCCTTAGCCTTTATTCTATTTGCGCTGGCGATCGCCTTACCACTTCTCTATCGACTCTATCGACGCTACAGAACCGTTCTCCAAACCCTATACAGCGTCCTTTTGGGCCGAGGACGAGCCATTCCCTCTCAATACGCTTTAGATGACCTAAGATTCTGTTTATAAAGAGAGCACCTTGCCCCGCAGCCCTGAAGGAACCGGAAGCTCGTAGCGGTCGAGCAAAGTGGGCAGAACGTCATAAATTTGCGCTCCTAAAAGTTTCTGTCCGCTTCTCGGCTGCTGGGGATCGCAGAAAATAAAGAGTCCTTGCTGAGCATGATTGGCATCATCTGGTCCGGTATCATTTTCTAACGTATACAGCGACTTTCCACCCACCGTCCCCACCGACCGCCACCCCAACTCCTGAAAATACACGATCAGGTCTGGGGCAACGCCTCTGACTCGCTGATAAAGCTGTTGGGGAGTATAGGCTTTCACCCCTAAAGGCTCGTTATCAGGGGACTGGAGGGCTTCTAGCTGAGCAGCCAACTGCTGCCTTTCCCGCTGATAGTCTGCTGGGGCAATGACTCCCTGGGGTTCGCGTCCCTGCACATTCATAAACACTCGCCCGTAGTAGCCGCCAGCGCCCCAGGCTCGGGTCCGGCTCCAGTCTACAGCCGCTTGCTCTAAAAATAGCGGTGTGGCTGGCTCCTCTTTCAGCACCAGATAGCCCTTCTCAATCAGCCACTGATTGAGGCAAAATCCGCCCATCATTGGCTGTGCGCCGTGGTCGGATACAATTAAAACAGCGGTATCGTTATCGCAATGGGCCAGAAACTTCCCGAGGCAGCGATCTACATGGCAGTAATAATCGTGGATCGCCTGGGCAAAGGGAGAATCGGGTACGTGTAGCGGGTGGCGCTCGTCCATGTGCTTCCAAAAAGCATGATGGATGCGGTCTACTCCCATTTCTACAAACATGAGGAAATCGGGCTGTTCGGTTTGGAGAAGATTGAGCGCTAGGGTAAAAGACTGATTGCAGAGATCGTAGATGTCGCGAAGAATGCGGCTTTTATCAAGAGAGCGGAAGTTAGGCACGTCAAAGAGGTAGCGATTAACCCACGCGCTGATTTGAGCGCCTAAACCAATCGGATGAGTATATTGAGTGTTGGTATCGGGAGTCAGGAAGCCGGAAACAAGCGCTCCATTAACAATCTGGGGCGGGTAAGTTCCCGGTACGCCCACTACGGTGACTTTCCAACCCGCATCTCCGAGGAGGTTCCACAGTCGCGGAAACTTAACGGCTTGGCTGTTGGCGATCGCCATAGTGTGGTAGCTGCGATCGCGGCGGTTGCGAAAGCCATAGATGCCTAGTTCTCCAGGGTCGCGTCCGCTCATCATACAGCTCCACGCAGGCACGGTAATGGCCGGAATGCAGCTTTCTAGAGTACCGTAGCTGCCCTGCTGCATCAGCCGCGAGAGAGTTGGCAAGTCGTCGCGCCACTGTTCAAATACTAAAGATGGTTCAGCGCAGTCTAAACCGATGATGACAAGGCGAGGAGTTGGGGACATAGAAGAGTCAGAGAGATTCGCTAGTCATCTTACACAAGATTAGAGTAAAAGGTAGGTCGCTCCGCCTTCGCCAAAA
>JBHJGN010000048.1:0-93124 GCA_050331735.1 Cyanophyceae cyanobacterium | reverse complement strand
GCGATCGAGGGAATAATCGTCGCTCGCCAGTCTTGCAGAAAAATAAAGATAATTAAGATTACTAGAGTGATCGCAATCAGCAGGGTGATCACCACTTCTCGCAGAGACACTTCCACGAACGCCGTCGCATCTACCCCAATCTGGTAGTCCATGCCCGGCGGAAAATCCTCTGCCAGACGAGCCAGTTCTGCTTTCACGGCGCTCGCGGTGTCGAGGGCGTTGGTCCCAGGAAGCTGGAAAATTCCTAACCCCACTGCCGGAGCCCCATTACTGGTGGCCGTGGTCCGGTAGTTTTCGGCTCCAAGCTCAACGCGACCGACATCGCGAATCTTAATCAGAGTTCCGGCTTCACCAACCTCCAGCACCAAATCCTCAAACTCCCGCGCGTTTTCAAAGCGTCCCAGCGCCCGCAGCGTAATTTCGTACTGCTGATCGTCAGGAGCGGGTTGCTGCCCAATGCTGCCCGCTCCCACCTGAATATTCTGTTCCTCAATCGCTGCCACCACGTCCTGGGCCGTTAGGTTGCGAGCGGCTAACGCATCCGGATTGAGCCACAGCCGCATGGCGTACTGTCGTTCTCCAAAGATTGTCACCTGGCCGACACCGCGGATTCTCTGGACGGCATCGGTGACGTAGAGATCGAGGTAGTTACTTAAGAAAACGCTGTCGTAAAGATACTCGCCGTTTTCTTGTTCGGCAAAAAAAGCAATCCCCAACAGTAAGTCAGGAGACGACTTCTCCACCGTTACTCCCACCTGTCGCACTGCTTCCGGCAGTTCCGGTTCCGCCAGCGCCACTCGGTTTTGCACGTTGACCTGGGCAATGTTGCGATCAACATCGGTGGGAAACGTAGCGGTAATATTAGTAACGCCATCGCTACTGGTGTTCGAGGACATATAGCGCATATCCTCAACGCCGTTAATTTCTCGCTCAACAATCGTCGTCACGGTATTTTCTGCTGTTTGAGCATCCGCCCCAATGTAGGTCGTACTCACTTCTACCTGAGTCGGAGCAATCTGGGGCAGTTGAGCGATCGGTAGCAGAGGAATACAGATGGCGCCGACGAGCACGATAATGATGCTGCAAACCGTTGTCAGAACGGGTCGCTTAATAAACGGATCAGCAATACTTAGCAACATAAGCTTATAAAGAATTCAGCCGAGATGAACGTCGCTATTTTAGTCAAGAGGTTCGACGAGGAGCAGGAAGTTGGCAGGGAGAAGAAGCATCAGCAATTAACCATGAACGATCAACAAAGACATTGAGGAGCTAGGCGAAAGTCAGCCCAACTTAGTTTTCGCTCTGGAGTGCCTCTTCCGTAATCGGAACACCGTCCGACAGATTCAGAATGCCAGAAACCACCACGCGATCGCCAGCTTCGACTCCTGAAATGACCTGATACTTTTGTCCCTGGATATCCCCTAACTCTACGACCTGTTGTTGAGCGACTAGCTGCGTTGAGGCTTCATTGGTGGGGTCGGTTTTTGTTGTTTCGCTGTTTGGCGCTTCGGCTTCTGGCTCAACTTCCTGCTGTTCGGCCACAAAGACAAAATCCTGCCCGCCGATCCGAAAGATAGATGTCGTCGGCACTAACACGCCTGGTTCTTGGTCCCAGATTACCCGAGCGCGCACAAACTGATCGTCGCGCAAGCTACCGTTATTGCTAAAAGTGGCTTTCGCTAAAACAGCTTGGGCATTTTGATTAACCCGAGGAGAGACAAAGCTAATTTCTCCCCGGGTCGCCACTTCTCCCTGATTATCAATAATTTCGACTGGCAGCCCGACTCGTAACCTCGGAGCTTCTTGTAAGGGAACGTTAATGTTCAAGCTTAAGACGTTGTTTTGAATCAGACTGGTAATCTCCTCGCCCGACTCCACGTAGTCCCCGGCTTTGGGAAGAATATCGCCGACAATACCCGCAATGGGAGCAACAATTCGGTTAAACTGCAAATCCTGTTCCGAGACTTCCCGCTCTGCCACCGCTTGGGACAAATTTGCCCGTTCCTGCTCTACGGTTGCTCTGGCTGCTTCTACGCGCTGCTGAGCCGCTCTCAAAGACTGAGCAGCCGCATTAAGCGCTCCCTGAGCCGAATCGCGAACTTTTTGAGCCGAATTACGGGCGGAAGCCGCCGTGGTGCGATCGCGGGTTCTTTGGTCGAGCTGTTGCTGAGCCTGAGCACCTTCCTCAACGAGAAATTCGGTCCGCTCAAGTTCGGATTGAGCCAACTCCAAGTCAGCAGCGGTTCCCTGAAGATCCGCTTCGGCGCTGGCCAATTCAGCCCGACGCTGTTCTACTTCCGCCGCTGTCTGTTCTCTTTCGGCTTCGGCAGCTCTCAACTGAGCTTCTGCATTTCTTAAATTCGCTCTTTGAGCATTAATTTCAGAGGTACGGGCATTAACGGTGGCCTGTTCTCGCTCTAGCTGAAGCTGCACGAGTAGCTGTCCGCGACTCACCGGCTCGCCTTCCTCAACGGCGATACTCACGATTCGTCCGTCTACGCGCGGCGCGACCTGAACTCTTTCTTGGGCTTCTAAACTCCCAACAAACTCAGTGCTGTCAATCACGGTTGCCGGCTCTAGAGTTTGCAGTGCAACCGGAACGGCTTGCGGCTCCTGTGCTTCCGGTGCTTGCCTACCACAGGCGGCGGCAAAAACAAGGAACAGGGCCGCACTCAAAGTTTTGGTACGACTAAGGTGCTGAACGCCTCTTCCGTCGGGCTTTCTAACTGCTGCAAGGTTGCTGAATGTCTGCCATGACAAACGAGATCTAATTTTGAACATTGATACCTACCAGGGAAGGTAAAAGTTACAGTCTACTCCATCGTTTTAAGACGGAGACGGCACATCAACAGGGACCAATCTGTTGAGCTTTTTAGTAAAGATAAAAAACTGGAGTGATACTAATAACAGAAAAACGGGGGTCTCGCGAATAAATCTTGATCTAGCCTAACTTAACTTGACCTAATTTAGAAGCAAAAAAAACTCACAACTTTTGCCAAGGCTTTACCATTGGCCAGCTTTGTCCTGCGGACGTGTTCAGCCATTTGCCCTCTCTCTTTATCAGCTTAGCTGCTTCATTTCCTCATTTTATGAAAAAGCAAAACAAAAATAATAGCTGAAACTACATTTCTTGTCTTGTCGGTTCTTGTCATTTTTGTGTCATTCTTGTGCAGTAGAAGACGCGCCGCAGCCAGTCAGGTCGTCAACGGAGACGACACGGCACCGTTGCAAACCACCGGAGCAATTGCTCGCCTAAGTGAAAAAACGATTCGCTATTGTCGAGACAACTTGATATCATCCAAAAGATCGTTTAGTTTGTCCTGTCAGCTCGTAAAACTCAACGGCTGAAGATCGCTTTCTATGACAGCTACCTGGACCCGACGGCACGTTCTTTCTTTAGACAATTTCACAGCGGCTGAGTACGACACGGTGTTGCAGACGGCTTCTAGCTTTCGAGAAGTGCTTTCCCGGCGTACTAAAAAAGTCCCTGCTCTCCAGGGACAGGTTGTTGCTAATTTATTTTTTGAGCCATCAACCCGCACCCGCAGTAGTTTTGAGCTAGCGGCTAAGCGGCTCTCAGCAGATACTCTCAATTTTGCTCCCGGCACGTCTTCTCTCACTAAAGGAGAAACAATTTTAGACACCGCCAAAACCTATGTGGCGATGGGAGCCAATATTCTGGTGATTCGACACCGCCACGCGGGGGTTCCTCACCAGATTGCTCAGGAAATGGAGCGTATCCAGGCAGGAGTGAGCGTTCTAAACGCTGGAGACGGTCAGCACGAACATCCTTCGCAGGCGTTGCTGGATCTGTTTACCCTCTGTTCGCTGCTCGACTCAGATCGTCCCCGCTTAGAGCGGCTGAATCACAAAAAAATCGCCATCGTTGGCGATATTCTGCACTCGCGAGTGGCTCGCTCTAATATTTGGAGTCTCACCGCCGCCGGAGTTCAGGTTCATTTGGCGGGACCACCTCCCTTGCTGCCAAAACTGTTTGCTGATTTTCTCGATCGTCCGCGTCCTGGAAATCTGCTGCTACACTGGGAAGTCGAGCCTGCTTTAGAAAATGCTGATTTTGTGATGACCTTACGACTTCAGCAGGAACGGATGGTGGGCCACTTTATTCCCAGTCTGCGCGAGTACCATCAATACTACGGCTTGACCCGCGATCGCCTCAAGCTCTGTAAACCCACCGTGAAAGTGCTGCACCCAGGTCCGGTTAATCGGGGTGTAGAGATCAGTTCAGAGCTCATGGACGACCCGCACCTCAGCCTCATTTCCCACCAGGTGACTAACGGAGTGGCCGTGAGGATGGCGTTACTCTATTTGCTCGGAACGAATTACTCTGAAAATTAAGTCCGGTTGGGACGGGGAAAGGGGAAAGGTTTGCTCTCTAGGTTATTTTGCTCGCTCCCTCATTCTCTGTCATCATCCAAACAGCCAACCTGACGCTATTGAGAACTGGGTTCTGTGTCAGTTACTTTAGATGACAAGCGGCGAGTAAGCTCAGAGAAGGCAAGAAATAACAGGACGATGACAATTCCAATAGTCAGGAGAGGCACAAAAATAGCGAGTCCGGCCAGGATAAAAGAGCTTCCAGATTCAATGGTTGCTAGCAAGGCATTGGCTAAACCTCCGGTGGTGGCTGTCGAAATGAGGCGCGCAATTCCAGCAAAAGACTGAATTGTGCCGGCGGCACCGCCTCCGGCGATTAGGGCTACCGTCCACTGTAGCAACGGATCTCCTTGAGGAAGCACCGAAATTGTCACCAAAGTGCCAGCCGCAACTGCCATGGGAGTTGAGACAGTATCAAGCAGATTGTCTACTATTGGAATATAGTAGGCTAAAACTTCGATGAAGGTGGCGATCGCAAAGGCGTAGAGTGCTTCGTCGGTTCCCATCCACTGAAAGTCTGTCGAGAGAGTGACGTACCCAAGATGGGAAGCAATACTCATCACCAGCGGCGGCACGAAAATCCGAAAACCACAGGCGGTACTTAAACCCAGTCCGACACAAATGCTGATTATCAGTTCCATTTCAGCTTACACCCAATCTTCTTCCTAGCGATTAGCTCTTAGCTGCTCGATGAGTGGGAACCTTCAATAGTGCTAAGAGCTACTTGCTCAACTATAAACAAACCTAGCCAGGATGACTCTCTCAAATTGTAGATTCCTCAAACAATTAAGAGGATTCCTGCTCGTACAGTTGCTTGTGAGTAGCCATTAGCTGTATATACTTTGCATTCTCTTTAGCTTGCTGCCACTTCTCTTTAAAAATTGCCGCGCATTCCGCTTTCACGGAATCGACTTCCTTGGGTAAAATTTCCTGTCTAGCTTTGATGGCTTCGTCTTGAGTGAACGTTTGGGGATTCGTGCGGTACTTCTTGCCGCTTCTGTGGTTAGCATAGCGACGAGAGCGAGTATAGCCCATTTGCAAAAACTTCCGTGCCATATCGGCTCCCACAAAATCGTCTTGTTCTAAATAGGCTAGGAATAGTTGATAGATTGTTTCGCTAGAGCGTCGAGCAATTTCTGGCGTTTTAAACCGCCAGTGGGGTAAAATCTCTGATTTGTAGGGTTCTACTAAGAGAACGCCCTGTTCTCCTCGCCCGACTCGATAAAGTTCCGGCGAGGCCCGAAAGTTGATGGTTTTAAAATCTAAAGAGTAATCAAATTTCATGCTGTACCTGCCAAGCATAAAGAAAAGGCGATCGCTTTTATTGAGGTGCGATCGCCCGCTTTGGTTGATGTCTTTAAGATGAGGTTTTTCCTATAGCTTATACCTTCTCTTTCATTGGGTCGGCAATGTAGTTGAAATTCTCATCAGAATTCCAAGGACCGCGCTCATCCTGACCGTTGGTAGAGAGATTATAGTAAATATCCACCGTTTCATCGGGCTGAATGTTGCCAAAGAAAGGATCGGTCAGCTTACCAAGCGAATCTAAGGCTTTCATAAACATCTTGGTATGAGAAATCTCGCGAGTGAGCAAGTGAACCAGCGTCTCCTTGGTGCCTTCGTCGGGGGCTAGCTTAATCAGAGATTCGTAGGTTTGACGCGCCCCGGCTTCAGCAGCAATGTTAGCTCGGAGGTCGCGGACGACATCGCCTCCCTCATTAAGGTAGGTGGCTGTCCAAGCACTTCCTTGAGAGTCCAGGAAGTGTGGTCCCTTACCACGGACAGCGAACAAGGTGCTCTTAAACGCCTCATCCTGTTCACTGGTGCTGGTATGCACTTCAATCAGTTTGCCAATCATCTCCAGATGACTAAACTCTTCAACGGCAATATCCTGAAGCATATCTTTGATGCCTTGATCTTCTACATGAAAAGACTGCACCCAATACTGAAGGGCAGCCGAAAGTTCTCCGGTAGCGCCGCCAAACTGCTCTAGGAGTAACTGAGCATATTTCGGATTCGGTTCCTTAACATTAACTGCTTTTTCAATGAGTTCTTTTTTATGGAAAAACATTTCGCGTCCTCTCTCTGGTCTATTTCAGTAACTTAGTCGTGTATGAGTCTGGCAATCAACTTAAGACGCCAAGAAAACTTTTTTGAACTAAATTCTTTAGGCTACTTGTTGGCTATGGATAGCTATATTAGCTTTTTAGCTTGTATTCAAGCATAAAGTTTTTTTGAGCTTTGGACCAGCTACTAGAGGCAGAAAAACTCTAAATATTTTTTATAAATTTCTATAACTCTAGAAAGAGGTAAAAGAGTAGAAGAAGAGTTCTTTCGAGCGCCACTGGCCACAGAAACGCAAAAAGCAAGCTTAAAATGCAATGAAAGGGCTTAATTCAGTTTTTTTTGATTATTTTATTTATTTAAATAACAGTTCTTTGCTGATTAAGTATTAGATTCAAGTGACGCATTCTTAGAATGCTTGATGGTCGCGAGGCGATCGCTGTTTGGGCAGTGACGCTTCTAAAAGCGTCACAGGCGGAGATGAAGATTGTCGTTGTTATGCCATGATTGAATAGTGTGAGGAGCAAAAGTAAAAAAAGCTCTTGGGGTCGAAACAAGGCAAGACTCCCAAGAGCTTTTTTCTTACACATCCACATCAGTCTTTCTTTTGCAAGTCAGATTATCGTTCTTCCGCTCTAGAGTAAAACGAGTTCTATCTGGCTTGAAGTTTTGATTGGCTCACTCAAGCCGTTGTTTACCCGCCAACAACAGCACCACCGTTAGGATGCAGTACTTGTCCGGTCATATAGGAAGCATCCTGTGAAGCGAGGAAGACAAAGCAAGTGGCTACTTCTACTGGTTGTCCAGGACGATTCATCGGGACTTGACCGCCGAAACCTTCTACCCCTTCTTCATCAAAGGCATCAGGAATGAATGGGGTCCAAATTGGACCGGGCGCCACCCCATTGACGCGAATGCCCTTTTCTAACATTGGTTTTGCTAAAGAGCGAGTGAAAGCTAAAATGGCTCCTTTCGTCGTCGAGTAGCTGAGAAGAGAGGCATTTCCCTTATACGCATTGATCGAGGTTGTGTTAATAATGGAGCTACCTGCTTGCTTTTCAAGATGGGGTAAAGCCGCTCTACACAGGTAGAACATCGAGAAAATATTAGTGCTGAAAATACTTCCTAGACGCGCAGAATCAATTTCTTCTAAGCTAGGCTCTAGGTATTGTTCTGCTGCGTTATTGACGAGAATATCTAAGCGTCCTAGCTCATCAACGGTTTTCTGGACAATTTCTTCGCAGAATTTCTCGTTACTAATGTCTCCAGGCAAGAGAAGACACTTTCTGCCCTGTGCCTCTACTAAACGCTGCGTTTCTTTCGCATCCTCGTGCTCATCCAAATAAGAAATAGCAACATCCGCTTCTTCTTTAGCGTAGAGAACGGCAACCGAACGGCCAATGCCACTATCGCCGCCGGTAATTAACGCTACTTTGCCCTTAAGCTTACTGCTACCTCGGTAGTCATCTCGATCGTACTGAGGTTTCGGAGTCATCTCCGATTCGAGTGCTGGTTTTCTGTCTTGTGACTGAGGTGGAATTTGATCGGATGAAACTGTCATAAAATTCTCCTAATAGTATTGCTGTAGTGCTATACAGAAAGCGCCACGTTGAAATGGGTCAATCTAGTGGAGCAAAATCTGTGCTCGTACTGGTCCTGACGCTTAGAATGACGTTAATGGCGGCCATTCTAGACAAGACTAGGGACAAAAGTACTGACAAGCAGAACCTTATCGCGGCTGGAGGTACAGAGGCAGGCAATTCTGCTTACTCCAGCAGGTTCTGAAGGATTAACTATCGCAATACTAGTGAAACTATCTGGTGAATGAATGTGCCTTGAGTAAGATTCCACTGTGATGGCCAACTTGGCCTATCGAACACTGTAGGCAAAAAAGTTGACAAATTTCTCTCTTGGGAAGGAAGAAATTGTGCCGTCACTCTGATTGACTGAATGGCAGTGTATTTCAATTAATAAGGTGTTATGTCAAATCCAGTAGAAAAAACCATTCTTGATGCTAAAGATGCTGCTCCCGAGGTCACTCCCACTCCAGACCCTCAAGAAACGCCAAAATCCAGTGCCAAAGCCCTCAAAGACCGTTTAGACTGGGGAGAACCCGCTTTAACAATTGTAGACGTGCGCAATCGCAATGCTTTTAATGAAGAGCGGATTATGGGAGCGATCGCTATGCCGATGGAAGAAGAGTTAGCAGAAAGGGCTAAAAGCAGTTTGCAGCAGCGCCGTGAGATTTACGTTTATGGTGATGACGACGAGCAAACAGCACAAGCCGCTTCGGTACTTCGTCAGGCCGGATTTGAGTCGGTTTCCCAGCTCTCTGGTGGTGTAGAAGCCTGGAAAGCCGTTGGTGGTCCAATTGAGGGCAGAGATACGAAAAACAGCCGGTTGAAGTAGAAAGGATAGCTGCCTGCTACAAGCAGCTCTAATGCGCCTCGCTAGCAGGCGATCGCCAGCACTCCTAAATTGCAGGAATGGTGGCGTTTAATTTTGTGAGCCGCTATTGAACAAACTGAGGCATTACGTCTGCCGCTGTCAATAAGCCATAAACACCGCGCTGGTGCAAAGCTTTGCCAGCTTTCAAATAGCCAAACGCTGGTCCACAAACGTTAGCCGCCATGCTAGTTTCGTCACCGAGGGTAAACGTGTGAGTCGAAATTTTCCCTTCAAAGGTTCGCCCTGTGACCTTTACGTTAGTGCTGAGAGGCTTTTTCGGGTTACGAGTATCAACGACTCCGCCAACAGAGACGCGATCACGCTCACAGATTCCCGCAAGTTCGAGCATAATATCGTCGGCATGCTCCATGTTTTCCAGCGCCAGAATCCCGTCGGTTTGCTCTAGCAACGCGGCAACTTCGCCATCGCTCATCGCTCTGGCTCGGTCAACATCATAACCAGGCAGATGCGCAATGTCTTCGCGAATGGTAGCTCGGTAGGCTTCCCAGTTAGCAATGCCGACCCCAAAGGTAATTTTGACGCTGTGAATCTCCGCATAGCTTTGAGCCGCAACGGCGGCGGCGGCGGTAAGTAAACCCGGGGTCGCTCCACAGCCAGTCATGTAGGTAATGCCAGCTTGCTGGAGTTCGTCTTGAAGCTGCAAAAGCTGCTCAACGGCACTGGTTCGTTTCAGCGCATCTACCAAAACCCCTCGCCACCTGGAGCGAATAAACTGCCGCGCGATATCTGCCATAAAGGTGTTGGGCAGATTGGGTAACGCTAGGAAATAGCCATCTATAGCCGGATTGATCGCCTCCTCAATACTGTTGCTGCTGAGAACGCCCCCCGGCTCTAACAGGCCCACCGACCCTTGCTGATAGGCAGCGATCGCTCGCTCTAGATTCAATCCGACCTCACTATAGGCGTAACCTTTCTGGTCGGCTGCTACAGTCCAAACCATCTCGCTCTTAGGAGCAAGGACTCTGGCAGCGGCTTGTCCTAAGCCACCAAATCCGAAAACGCCTACTTTTATTGGATTCTTAAAGGCTGCTAGATTCATGTTTGTCTCCTTCTAACTCGCATTGGATTTCATTATCCAAGAGAATCGAACTGAGAGCGATCATGTACTGAACCAGTTAGTTGACTATAGCAGAACTAATACACTGATTTAAAGGCGCGCAAGTCTTCTGAACGCTGATTGTCCCTAAAGCTCGCCGCTTACTGTGGATAAAAAACTTCAAGTCTGTTCGTTTACACTCAACCGTGTTTATTTAGATTTATTAAGAGGTCGCGCTTCTTTGTCGTATACCTGCTTGACTGAAAATAAAAGTTAAGGGAAACTTACATATGCCTAAAGTAAGATGAGTAGCTACTGTTAAGTTTTGCTAAAATTCTATTCATATTGATGCGCTCACTCAAGATTAATCTAAAAAGATTAATGAAGCGCTTATTACTGAAGGCTTCAACGAAAGTCTACACAACTCTTATCAACAGAGCATGGAAACATTAGAGTTTACTATATATCCTGATGGCCGAGTCAAAGAAAAAGTGACGGGCGTCGTCGGGGCCTCCTGCCAAGAGGTAACAGCGGCCATTGAAGCGCAGCTTGGGCAAGTAGTCTCTCAAGAAAAATCTTCGGAGTACTACGCTCAAGAAGTACAGGTGGCGCAAGCGACGAGTCAAGTATCTTTTAGCTCCTGGTAGTAACAATTTTGTTTGTCCAAATCCCCATAAACAAGTTCTAAGAAAATGTCTCACTTTAGCAACATCAAAACCCAAATTCGCAATTTACCAGCCTTAAAAGCAGCTCTTAGCGATTTAAAAGCTGATTGGAAAGAAGGCCCCCGTCCTGTCAGAGGCTATCGCGGGCAAACGCGGACGGCGGAAGTTGTCATTGAACAAAGCAACAACTATGACATCGGCTTTAGCTGGAACGGTACTGAATATGAGCTAGTCGCCGATCTTCAGTACTGGCAGCAGCCTCTTTCGGTAGAAGGGTTTCTGAGCCGCGTTACTCAGCGCTACGCCTACCATACCGTTATCAACGAAACCACTCAGCAGGGATTCCAGGTAGCGGAACAACGCACCAATGAGGATGGTTCTCTTCATTTAGTCGTTCAACGCTGGAGTGCGTGATGTCCGATTCCCGCTCCCCCAATCGCTCAGGACTAGAACCAGAGTTAGGGGGGTTTTTAACCCCCGAACGCTCTGGATTGGAACCGGAACTAGGAGGCAGCTTTCGGCAAAAAGGGGTCTACGTCGAGGAGACCGACTGTATTGGCTGTAAGCACTGCGCTCATACGGCCTCCAATACTTTTTATATGGAGCCAGACCACTGTCGAGCTCGCGTATTTCGCCAGGATGGCGATCCAGAAGAACTGATTCAAGAGGCCATTGATACCTGTCCGGTTGACTGTATTTACTGGCTCGACTACACCGAGCTTAAGCGCAAGGAAGCACAGCGAAAGCATCAGGTGATCAGAAATATCGGCATTCCGCCCTGGTGGAAGTAGCCAGCAGGAGATTCAGTGAACGGGTCTCCTCAAGGCTTCTTGCCTCTTGAGTATCGACGCTTAAATACAGCTCCTAACCCAAGAGCTGTTCCCGTCCCTAAAAGAGTCAAGGGTTCGGGAACAGCAGCAGAGTCAGCGGTTAAATCGGGATTGGCGCTGATGGAATCGATTGAATCAATGATGTTAACGTCGTCGAAGAAAACGACCCTTTCATCAACGGCGGATCTTTCTGGACGATGTTTCCAACCAGGTTTGTAAATCCCGGCTTTAAAATAGGTTCCTATCAAATCGTTGTAGGTATTAGCGCCACTTTCCTCGACAACAAGTTTGCCATCTTTCCAAACCTTAAGCATTCCGTCCTCTGTGTGGGACCACTTTACCTGAAATACCCAGTCTGTCCACTCATTAGTAACATACTCGCCCAAATTTAGGTTCTGTTTTCCTTCAGGCTGATTGGTCTGAGTAATTTGCTTGGAGTCCCATCGCCTCAATACCATCCAGTCTCCATTAATTGTATGTAGAGACAAAGGTGGTGCTCCGGGACGACCTTCACCAAGGGAAAAGTCAGGTCGACTATGCCACTGCGCAATAATTTCTCTTTCGCGGTCGGAGGTAAAGCTCTGAGGAAGAAAAGTCCTAAAACGATAGGTGTATTCGGAGTTAGGTTCAACAGGACGAAGCTTTACTTCTGCCCTTTTACTACGAGCAATGTCAGGGTCGTTTCTTCTCAACTTAAATCTGAGGGCGTAATCGCCTTCATATGCTGGCTCAGGATCGCTCACGATCTGAGCTGAGTGGTCACAGCATAGCTCTTCTGTTCGCCATCCTTCCAGGCCAGAAGATTCAAAATTACTTTCGATGGTTGTCATTGAAGCGGCTGAGCTGCTCGTTGGCTGTAAAAGAGTTGTTGCACCTGCTAGACCAATCCAAGCAGCCAATCTAAGCGTTGCAACAGAAAACTGACTCAAGCTCATAAACCGATAAATTGTGTTATTCATCAACAGTCCTCAGTGGGAATTGGTAAATGCTCTTTAAGCTAACAGCAAATATTATTGAATTTTGTCAACCTTATTTAGAGATAAATTGGGACTGAATCTTTAGAGAGGCTATCAGAAAAAGCCATTTTCTGCAACAGAACATTCAATTCGTTCTCTAGCTGCCGGTTTAATCTGTCTATGTGTCGCTAGCACTTACATTAGTGACTGTCACGAATAAAGCGGAAGCAGACTTCGACTGCCTGGGGAAGTTCGCTACACTGAGCAGTATGACTCAGCAAATATTGGGGAAAACAAAGTTACTTGGGGTGATTGGCGATCCGGTTGAACACTCTCTGTCGCCAGTGATGCACAATGCGGCGATCGCGGCTTTAGGCTTAGATTATGTTTATATCCCTCTACCGGTAAAGGGAGAGGATTTATCGCGAGCGCTAGCTGGGTTGGAGGCGATTAACGTCGTTGGCTTTAACGTAACCATTCCTCATAAGCAGGCGCTTGTGCCGCTACTGGCTGACGTTTCCCCAGAGGCTCAACTGGTGGGTGCGACAAACACGATCTGGCGGACCCCCTCGGGCTGGAGCGGAACTAACACGGATGTAGAGGGGTTTATCGCTCCGTTGAAGGCAGTGGCCCGCGACTGGAGCAGAATCTCCCCGGTGATTCTCGGTAATGGCGGGGCCGCACGAGCCGTTGTTGTCGGCTGCTGGCAGCTCGGATGTTCCCAGATTCATGTCGTTGGTCGGAGCGAGCAGAAACTCCAGCAGTTTCTGCATAGCTGGACCGATCCTGCCCTCCAGAAAGCGTTGACGGTTCATCAGTCTGACCTGCCCGCGCTGCTATCTCAAACTCAACTGTTAGTAAATACCACCCCGGTCGGGATGTTTCCTCAGACCGATGCCTCTCCCTTAGATGAAGAACTGGTCAGCAAGCTCCAGCCTGCAACGATTGTCTACGATTTGATCTATAATCCCAATCCGACTCGGCTGCTCAAGCAAGCACAAGAGCGAGGAGCGATCGCCATCAATGGATTAGAAATGCTGGTGCAGCAAGGAGCCGCTGCTTTAAAGATTTGGCTACAGCAGGATGTTCCCGTTGAGGTGATGCGCCAATCTCTGCGGCAGTATCTAGGGTGAGAGCTCATAGCTCATAGCTTTTAACTGGTTAAGTACGTATAGCTTCTCAAGCTGCGCTCGTAGTTTCGCAGCAGCTTTTGGGATTCACAGAGAGTCAGGCGCTGGTTCTGGAGGGCGGTTTCTGTGCGACGGCGCATTGTCTCTAGCAGATCTTCAGCATCGTACTGTACGTAGCTCAAAACCTCCGTTATTGTATCTCCTCGCACCAGATGTTCAATTTGATACCCCTCAGTATTCATCTGAACATGGACAACGTTGGTATCTCCAAAGAGGTTGTGTAGGCTGCCTAGCACTTCTTGATAAGCCCCCACTAAAAACATTCCCAGGTAATAGGGCTCTCGGTTAGGTTTGACAAGACGATCGTCTCTTGCTTCTTCCCGTAGCGGATGCAGTTCTAAGACCGGTTTAGCCTTTTTGCTATCAATAAAGCGGTCGATTTGCCCGTCGCTGTCACAGGTAAGATCGGCCAGAATCCCGCGTCGGCAGGGTTTTTCGTCGAGGCGATGAATCGGCATAACCGGAAACAGTTGCTCGATGGCCCAAGTATCCGGGACCGACTGAAAAATAGACAAATTTACGCTATACAGCGACATCATCGTTTTTTCCAAAGCGGCCAAATCGTCTGGGACGTATTCTTGACGCTGACTAATCGCCAAAATCTTGCGACAGCAGGCCCAATAAAGCTGCTCGGCTCTGGCTCGCTCGGTTAGGCTGAGATAGCCAAAGCTAAATAAGCTAATCGCTTCTTCTTTAAACTGAATCGCATCGTGATAGGCTTCTTGGTAAGTATCTGAGCCGATCGAGCGGTAGGTTTCCCAGAGGTTGCGAATAATTAAGTGTTCTTGATGCACCACTGAAGGCGGTGGGGGACAGGGAACGTCGTCAGTACTGAGGACATCAAAAATCAACACCGATTGGTGGGAGGCGATCGCTCGACCACTTTCGCTGATCAAGACCGGGACAGGAATCTGTCTTTCTTCACAGGCTTCCTTGACCTCGGCCACAATATCGTTGGCGTAGTTCTGCATATTGTAGTTTTTGGAGGCAGCACAGTTGGTCTTAGAGCCGTCGTAATCGACCGCTAACCCCCCTCCCACATCCAGGTACTGCATTTTGGCCCCGAGCTGGACTAGTTCCCCGTAAATTTGCGACGCTTCTCGAATCGCGTCTTTAATAGCGCTAATTGAAGAAATTTGCGAGCCAAGATGAAAGTGCAGTAGCTGCAAACAGTGCGTCATGTCTGCTGCTTGAAGCTGATGAATCGCTGCCAAGATTTGCGGAATCGACAAGCCAAACTTAGCGCGATCACCGGTGGAGTTTCCCCAGCGTCCGGTTCCTGTCGTACTCAGCTTGGCTCGGACTCCTAGCACTGGCTCGACGGCTAGCTGACGAGCGAGCTGCACAATCAGGCGGAGTTCTTCAAGCTGCTCGATGACAATAATGACCGGCTGGCCCAACTTCGTGGCCAGCAGCGCGGTTTCTAGGTATTCTCGGTCTTTATAGCCATTACAGATAAGTAAAGCCTGCTCAGCCTCCGGCTGGTTTGAGGTGGGTTCTAAACTAGCCAGCGCAATCATCAGCTCTGGCTTGGAGCCAGCCTCTAACCCAAACTGGTAGGGCTGACCCACCCGCACCAGCGTCTCCACGAGATGGCGATGCTGGTTGCATTTAATCGGAAATACCCCACGGTACGCCCCCGGATAGCTGTAGCGAGCGATCGCCTGGTCGAAACAGCGATGCAGTCGCTCAAGGCGATCGGCAAGAATATCCGAAAACCGAATCAGCACCGGCAGTTCGATGTTCCTCTGCTGAAGCGCATTGACCAGCTCCCAGAGGTCGAGGCTACCGCCGCGATCTCCTTGAGGAGAAACGGTGACGTGACCTGCCGCATTGATCTCAAAATACGGGTCTCCCCATTCTGAGAGCCGATAAAGTTTTTTGCTCTCCTCCACCGTCCAATCAGCCCCCAGAGGACTTGTTTGTGTTACTCTCCATAAATGCTCTTGTTTGTGGCTCTCTAAGGTCATCTTGCTGTCAACTTGCTCTTTGAAACCATCATAGAACTTCAGTTGCTCACCTTGATCTTTTGTCTGTATCGTTTTTAACAGAGATTTCATTGAGTAAAGAGAGATGTTGTAGAGAAGCTTCTCCCTCAGATAAAACCCGTACACTCAATTAAAGAATGGCTGCCCAACCTATGGCTGATATGACTTGGATGAACTTTCCCTCAATCCTACAAAACCCGTCGTTTGTACTGGCAACGGCACCAGAAACCGAAACAGCAGATAGCTCGCTTATTTTCGCAGGAGTGCTGCTCAGTTTAGTAGTAATTTATCTAGCCAGTAAACTGGGGGGCGAACTGTGTTCGCGCATCAACCTACCGCCTGTTTTAGGAGAACTAGTAGGCGGTGTGGCGATTGGCGTTTCTGCCCTACGGCTCCTCGTTTTTCCAGAGGGGGGATCTGAGGCGACCGACTCTCTCATCGTCAGTTTCTTGCAAACAACAACAGACCTGAGTCCGGCTGCCGCTGAATCTGTGTATGAAACTCAAAGCGAAGTAATTTCTCTGTTGGCAGAACTGGGCGTTGTGATTCTGCTGTTTGAAATTGGCTTAGAATCAGACCTCAAAGAATTAATTCGCGTCGGTCCGCAAGCAGCGGTGGTGGCGGTGGTGGGAGTTGTGGCTCCCTTTGCCGCTGGGACAGCAGGCTTGATTTATCTCTTTAGCGTTCCGGCAATCCCGGCTATTTTCGCCGGGGCCGCGCTGACGGCAACGAGTATCGGCATCACGGCCAAGGTTCTTGCCGAACTGGGACAGCTAAGCTCGAAAGAAGGACAAATTATTATTGGGGCGGCTGTTCTCGATGATGTTTTGGGAGTAATTGTTCTAGCGGTCGTAGCGAGTCTTGTCAAGACCGGAGAAATTCAGGTTGCGAATATTATCTACCTAATTATTAGCGCTGGCGTATTTCTCATCGGCACTATCCTCGTCGGTCGTTTTTTAGGCCCTTACTTTGTTGGCTTAGTCAACACCATGAACACTCGCGGTCAGGTGTTGCTGACGGCGCTAGTGTTTGCTTTTGTTCTCTCCTATATTGCGACGGTAATAGAATTAGAAGCGATTTTAGGAGCCTTTGCGGCGGGACTGGTGTTAGCAGAAACCGAGAAGCATAAAGAACTTGAAGAACAAGTCGTTCCGGTGGCTGACTTCTTGGTGCCAATCTTTTTTGTTTGTGTGGGGGCACGAACTGACTTGAGCGTGTTAAATCCGGCAGTTCCCAGCAACCGAGAAGGATTGGTCATTGCTGCGTTTCTAATTGGCGTAGCCATCATCGGAAAGCTGATTACTGGCTTTACCATCTTCGGACAGCCGGAAATTAACAAACTGGCGATCGGCGTTGGTATGATTCCCCGGGGAGAAGTGGGATTGGTCTTTGCCGGAGTTGGAGCCGCTAGCGGAGCACTGTCAGAAGCGACCGAGGCTGCCATTATTATGATGGTGATTGTGACAACTTTTGTTGCGCCTCCTTGCCTAAGATTTGTTTTCCAAGAAGAAGCCCCGGTGGCAACGCCATCTCTTGAAGGTGCTGCCAATGCTCAGTCGGAAGTAGAAATGCAAGAAAAAAGCTAGGGGTGACCTCCACAGCAGCTAGTCTGCTGCTTCCTGATTTAGTCTTTAATTTTTGCGACCAAGAGAAACTTAAACTTTAATAGTTACGTCATCAATCCCCGAGTGGCAGAATTAGTGATTGTCAACTGCTTTCAGCAAGAGATATACAGAATCGAGAATCAAGAGTTAATCTGGTCAGAGAGACCCCGCCGTCAAACAACGGGGCTTCCTCTGACTTCGTCAAGACCAATTTTAGAGATGCCATTTGTGCAGCAAACCGCTATATGTATTCTCGGACTAGCAATCGCGGTCTGGTCATCCCAGCCGATCTACAGGAAAGCGCGATGGCATCTAGCAAGCGGATAGTTCTCCGGGAACAATTCGGTCTGATGAAGCCTACTTTCTGTGAGGAGTAAAAACCGTGAAAATTCGCTGGCTAGTACTAAGCTGCTTGAGCCTCTTCTTATATTGTTCTCCAGCTAAAGCTGGAAGATTACTGTTTTGGCGGTTTGAAGAGGGAGACAACCGACTCGTTTTTAGTACTGATGAAGGCGTACAGCCAAGAGCGCAGCTAATTTTTAACCCAACCCGCCTGGTCATTGATTTACCAGGAACAACGCTCGGGAAACCAACGGTGAGAGAGACGATGGAGGGAATCGTGCGCAGCATTCGTGTTGGGCAGTTTGATGAGCAGACCACGAGACTAGTTGTCGAACTCGCTCCGGGATACACACTAGACCCTGAAGAAGTAAGGTTTCGAGGCGTTACTCCCACCCAATGGACCGTCGATTTGCCCACTCCCGAGCAGGAGGAGGAGTCGTCTTTACCCAAGCAAGAATCGAGCATCCAGACAGCATCGACGGTAGCCGTTGCCCCGGTTGCTGCGGGAGCAGATATTGTGCAGGTTACCAGAAGCGGTTTGCTAATTCGGGTTGGCGGCGATCGCAGCGGGACGATTGAGGGAGAACGCAGTCGCGATCGCCGCCAGATGAGTTTCGATCTAGAAGGAGTGACCCTACCCGATAATCTGGTTTCTCAAGCCTTCTCCGTAGCTGCCTACGGAGTCAGCTCCTTGGAATTTGCTCAAACCTCCTCGTCTCCTCCAGCCGCTCGCGTTACGCTCAATGTCGATGAGGATAGCCCAGACTGGCAAGCTACGTTCAGTCGCCTAGGCGGCTTAGTGCTGTTTCCGGAAGGGGGGACAAGGGCCGTCGGCGGACCTCGTGATTTTGTCTCTTCGTCGCCGTCTGACGATCCTCCAACCGTTGTCGCTGCGGAGCTGGCCGAGGATGATACCGAGCTGGTGATTCGTTCTGAGGGAGCGGTTCAGGCGCAGGGAAGCTGGGATGCCAATAACGAAACCTACCAAGTCACTATTCCTAACGCTGAACTTGATCGCTCTTTTGCCGGACCAGAATTTGAGTCGAATAGCCCCATTTCTAAGCTTGTTGTGCGCGCCGAAGAGGAGCAGGTGGTGTTGTTAGTTCAGCCCGCTTTGGGTATTCAGGTTCAGGCTCTTAACCTCACCGGAGAAAAACTGAGCCTCCAGCTACAGCCCCTCAGAACAGCGGCAGCACCGCCGCCAGCATCGATTGTCGTGCCGCAACCCGAAAAACCAGCGTCGTCCGTCGCTGTTCCTCCTCCAGAAACGACTTCAGTCCCAACCGCACCGTCTACTCCCACAAGCCAGGTTTTAGTGACCCTCGATCCGGGTCACGGCGGAAAAGACCCGGGCACCATTGGGATTAATGGCGTTCAGGAAAAAAACGTCATTTTGCCGATCTCTCTCATGGTCAAGCAGTTTCTGGAAAAGCAAGGGGTCCGGGTCCAGATGACCCGCGATAGCGACTATTTTGTGAGTTTAGAAGGGCGAGCCCAGCTCGCCAATCGAGCCGGAGCCGATCTGTTTGTCAGTATTCATGCCAACGCCATTAATCTCAGCCGCCCGGACGTGAATGGCCTCGAAACCTACTACTACCAGAGCGGACAGCGCTTAGCTCAAACGATTCATCGCAACGTGCTCCAAAGCGTCAGCGTTCGCGATCGCCGCGTTCGTCAAGCGAGATTCTACGTGCTTAGAAAGTCGCTGATGCCTGCTGTTTTGGTAGAAACTGGCTTTCTGACGGGGCGAGAGGATGCGGTGAACCTGCAAAACGATAGCTACCGTCGGCAGATGGCTGAGGCGATCGCCAGAGGCATCCTCGAGTATATTCGCCAAAATAACCTTTAGGTAGAGCGATATCCCAAGTTGATGGGTTTTAATGGATGACAAAGCGAGTTATCACCCTTAAGATTGAAGCCTGAGCTAACGATATTTACCTATGAGCAACTTGCGTATCGGCATTTTTGATAGTGGGGTGGGCGGTCTGACCGTCCTGCGAGAACTCTATCGCCAACTTCCTCAAGAATCAATCTTATACTTTGCCGATACAGCCCGCTTGCCCTACGGTATCCGTTCTTTAGAAGAAATTTTGCAGTTTACCCGCGAAATTCTGGGCTGGATGACCCGTCAAGGGGTCAAGATGGTCATCATGGCCTGTAATACTAGCTCAGCTTTAGCCCTAGAGGTTGTTCAGAAGGAATTTGAGGTACCAATTTTAGGCATTATTTTGCCAGGAGCGAGGGTTGCGGTCAAGCAAGGGCGGCGCATTGGAGTTTTAGCGACTCCGGCGACTGCCTCTAGCCACGCTTACCGTCAAGCCATTCAGGAAATTGATGAAACCGCTCAGGTCTGGGAAGTTGCCTGTTCTGCCTTTGTTCCTCTAATTGAGAAAAATCGCCTCTATGAACCTGAAACCCGTCAGGCGGCACAACAGTATTTAGGACCGCTACTCCAGCAAAACATTGATACTCTCATTTACGGCTGTACCCACTATCCCCATCTAGCCCCGGTACTGCGTCAATTCCTGCCCCCATCGGTGACGTTAGTCGATCCCGCTCAGCATGTCGTGGCAGCGGCGGAACAGGAACTAGAACTGATGGGACTCAAAAATAGTCGTCCGGCTATGCCCACGCGTTTTTGCGTCAGCGGTGCTCCAGAAACGTTTGCTCAACTCTCCCGTCAGTGGCTTGGCTGTATTCCCGTTGTCGAAAAAGTTTATCTTCAGCCCGTCACTTCTGCTTCACTGTGAAAAGCAGTAGTCCTTGATTCTTCGTTGGTGACGAAGACGAAGGACCAGTAGCAACCAAGAAACGCTCACAAAAAAAAACAAAACTGGTTGTCGAGAGCATAAATCTCTACTAAACCAGTCATCAGCATCCGAAGTATTTAGTTTGAGCCACTGCTTTTGCTAATCTCTTCTTCCCTTATCAGGATGTTTTGTGGGCTTTGAAGTATCGCTGAGCGACCGTGAGCAGTAAATAGATAGCAAGGAGGTAGGCAGAGGCGAGGAGAATAATCATCATCGGTATTTCTGTACGGGAACGATAAATTGAGCAAAAAGATAAGAGGCGACCAATCTTTAAAGAGAGGTCTGCTCTAGGCATTGAGCTAACGCAGCTAGCTCAAGCAGGCTTTACCTACATCAGGTAACGCTGAACGACGCTGCTGAGCTAGGATGTCGTTACTAACTATGAGTTATGCACACCAAAGAATCTGTAGACCAACTACAGCTCAACCGATACCGGCTTGGCACGGTTAGACGTAACGCTAAATCAATCCAAGCTACTCTGCAGCTTGTACACTTCCTACACCACTACAGCTTTACTGAGGATTAGAAAATATGAAAATCTTCAATAATAAAGTAACATAAGATGGAAGCAAATGTTAAGGACTTTGCCAAGAATTTTTATTGGCTGAAACTGTTGGTATCAAAAGGATAAAAGCAAAATTAGTATGGCTGTTGGTCTTCCTTGTCCAGGCAGCTTAGCTTAAAATAAATATATAAATATGTAAACATTCGTAACTAAGCCGCCACGCTTGGCTAACTAATGACCTCAGCGACCTCCCTATTTGCCCCCGTTGATGCAGATCTGCGGATCCTAACCGAGAATTTGAAGAAGCTAATCGGCGCGCGCCATCCAATTTTAGGAGCTGCGGCTGAACATTTATTTGGTGCTGGAGGAAAACGAATTAGACCGGCTATTGTGTTGCTGATTTCTCGGTCTACCATGCCCGACTCTGAAATCACGCCCCGTCACCGTCGTCTAGCTGAGATTACAGAAATGATTCACACAGCCAGCTTAGTTCACGACGATATCGTTGATGAAGCGGAAATTCGCCGCAATGTTCCGACCGTCAATAGCCTGTTCAACAACCGCATAGCGGTTCTAGCCGGAGACTTTCTGTTTGCCCAATCCTCCTGGTATTTGGCCAATCTTGATAATTTGGCCGTCGTGAAGCTTCTCTCTGAGGTGATTCGAGACTTCGCCGAAGGAGAAATTCAGCAGGGCATGGGACGCTTCGATCCGGCTCTGTCGATCGAGGCTTATTTAGAGAAAACCTATTACAAAACCGCTTCACTGATGGCCAACAGTGCTAAAGCGGCTGGATTGTTGAGCGACGTTTCGCCAGAACTCGCCGACCACCTGTTCGACTACGGGCGACATATTGGGCTAGCGTTCCAGGTCGTTGACGATATTCTCGACTATACCGCCTCTACTGAAGTTTTAGGAAAGCCAGCCGGGTCAGATTTGGCAAGCGGTAATCTGACAGCTCCGGTCCTGTATGCTCTGAGCGAAAAACCCTATTTAGAAACATTGATTGAGAGAAGGTTCAGCGAAGCTGGGGATTTAGAGCAAGCGCTCGCTTTGGTGGCTCAAAGTAGCGGGATTGAGCAGGCTCGAAAACTAGCGTCCTATCATGCCAAACTAGCGGTTGGGCATCTTGAGGAGCTGAAGCCATCAGCGTCTTCCCAAGCTCTTGTTAAGTTAGCGGACTACGTTCTGAGTCGGCTGTACTAGCTTTCTGCTAGATTTAGGAGTTCCACTAATTAATTAGCGAATAGCTAACGGCTCACAGCTTCCGACTAGAACCACTCAATTTCCTGCGCTGCTTCTGGCAGTTTGGCCTGACGCTGCCCAGTTGTTCTGGCTCGATACCCAATTAAATCGATGGGAGTCTTCAGTAGCTCTACGGGCTGAGCTTTTCCAGCGATCGCTCTAAGGCTGGTACTCGGTAGTTCCTTGACCAGCCAGCGACTCAGGCGATAGAGAGACTCTCTCCAGGTCAGTTCCCGCATCAGATTAACTCCGTGAAGCTGGTGCAGATAAACATTAGAGCGACCGTAGCGCTGCCACTGGCTTTTAAACGAGCGGAGGCTAGAACGATGACGGTGACGAACAATTGCGTCGGGAGCAAATTCGAGCTGCCACTGCGTTTGTCGCAGGATGCGCCAGCACATATCGGCATCGCCTCCGGTGGTTAGGTGGGGACGAAACAAACCAACTTCCTCGAAAGCCTGCCGGCGAACGGCTAAATTAGCCGTCTGTCCGTAGGGGCAAAACGGATGCTCGACCAAAAATTTTTGCGAGAGGAGGTGAGCGCACTCGGCGTACTTCTCCAGTAGGGTGGCCCCCGGTAGCGCCACTACCTCCCCGACGACAATGCCCACGCTAGGATTGGCAAAGGGCGGCACCAGCTTGTCTAACCAGTCTGGCTGCGGACGGCAGTCGGCATCGGTAAAGGCGAGAATTGAGCTGCTCGCTGAGCGAATCCCTCGGTTACGGGCAGCGTAAGAGCTTTGAATCTTTTCGCTGAGGGGTCTCATCTCGAAATCCGATGATTGCGCCTCAGCCAGCAGGGCTGCTGTGCGATCGCTGCTGTTGTTATCGACTAGTAAATACTCAACCCGTTCAGCAGGATAGATCTGCGATCGCAGACACTCGATCAGCCCCGGTACGTCTGCTTCACCATTATAAATCGGCACAATTACTGAAACCTGTGGCAGATACTCTTTAGTCATGTATGCTCAATTTGTTGATGGTTTAATACTTTTTATGACTTTATTGACAGGAAACAAACTTTGAAGTCTTTCAAAATCTAAGGAGGCAAAAGGGTCCGTTTTGAGTTCTTAAGGTGAGGAATATGTCTTGGTCAATAAGACAATTAACAATCACCCGTCAACAATTAACTATTTTTGCTTCAGTTAAGCCACGTTGAGAGATCTCGCCCAATCAAATCCTGTAGCTTGAGAATATCTTCACGGTATATTTCAATGAGCCCTTGGCGATCTTCAGCCGACAGAGGCGCTTTTTGTTTATCCTGAGAATTGAGCTGCACTAATTTTTGACGAAGAGTTTGCCTCGCTTCTTCCGGGAAGAGCGGTTTAAGCACAGCCGCGATCGATGAGCGGAGCGGATTTTGGCGCTGGAGAAGGTTATTGACGAGCTTCACTTTCGGCACCTGAGCAACCTGTGCTTTTTTAGATGTATCGATATCGAACCCGTCATCAACACCAATAAAGCGATATAGAGCGCTCATAAACTGAGCCGGAGCGGTACATAAATCTTCGTACAGATAAACTTTCAGTTGCTCCTGGCCAAATTTATCAAAATAGTATTTTAGGGGAGTGTAGTAAAGTCCTTTGCGAATAATGTAAGACTGATGAGCGCTCGTTTTAATCTGCTCAGAGAGACTCTTCTCGTCGATGGCGTCTCGGACGTGCATTAAATAGTCAGAATAGGCTCTCTCTATCGGATTACGCAGAATAGCAATCAGTTTGGCGTGGGGGACATAGCGCTGAATGCGCTCAGCAGACGTTTCATGGTGAAACAGATAATTGGGAGAAATTTCACCCAGCGCGAGTTCATCTGTAGCGTTCTCAAATAGGTGACAGTACTCTGCAAACGTGTTGATTCCGCTTCTGTTTTGCCTTCCAGTTTCAGCCGCGAACGCTTCCCAGTCCTTCTCTAAAAAGTTTGTTTCCTTGATCGGACTCATGTAGACCTGGGGATGCTGCTGAAGATATTTATAGATGGAAGTTGTTCCTGCTTTCTGTACTCCCACTATCAAAAAGGTCGGTAGTTTCATGATTTTCAGTACCTGGCAGACATGACTAGTGTTATAGCAGAATAAATATCGGGTCGTCAGTAAGTCCCTGGCGGGACGGGGAAAGAACACGGGTCTAGAAAACAAACTGATTCATCTCCCCTTTCCCCATTATCCTTTCTGCTTTCCCCATTACTCGCGTCTGTGGCGCTGCGTGAGAATAAATTCGGCGATTTTAAGATCGACGGGAGTCGTGATTTTCAAATTGGTTTCTTCGCCCTCAACAATTTGCACGGGGAGCTGACAGCGCTCGAAGAGGGCTGCGTCATCGGTGACTTGCCAGCCCTGCTGTCGTCCCTGCTGATGACACTGTTTAAGCGTCTCTACCTCAAAACCTTGGGGCGTTTGAGCTGCCCAGAGAGTAGAGCGGTCGGGGGTTTGCTGGATCGCACCTTGGGAGTCAACGACTTTAATGGTATCTTTGACGGGGACAGCCGCAATTAAGCCTGAGCAGGTGTGTAGTTTAGCAGCACAGCGATCGAGCAGGGCAGGAGTGACTAAACATCTCGCTCCGTCGTGAATTAAGACCCGCTCAGCGGATAGCGCCTGGAGGCCGTTGTCAACCGATGTTTGTCTCGTGTTGCCACCAACAATGAACTCGACAGGTTTGATGAAGCGATCAATTGCTAAGATTTCTCGGAAGTCGGGGAAATCTGACGGCTGACCAATAATGCCGATCCAGGTGATTTGCTCAGCGGCATCGGCGGCCAGCAAAGTCCAGGCTAGTAATGGTTTTCCCAGGAGGGGAAGCAGGAGCTTATTGCGATCGCTGCCCATCCGCCGACCGACTCCCGCCGCCGGAATTAACAAATGCATTTTGTGAAAGTTAACGAATATTGGTTGGTTAAGGGATATGTTCCTTTAAAATTGAGCTGATATATACATAAAGTTCATCCATCACCGATGAGAATACTAGCCCTTGTTCCTGGGGGAATTGGCGATCAAATTCTGTTTTTTCCCACCCTTGCAGATCTCGCTCAGAGCTATCCGCAAGCCGCCATTGATGTCATTGTTGAACCCCGTTCTAAAGGGGCTTACCGAGTGTGTCCCCACGTGAGTGATGTCCTAACCTTTGACTATAAAGACCGGAACGGCCTCGCTGATTATCTTAATCTACTCGGCATTATCCGCGATCGCGAATACGACATTGCTTTAGCTCTTGGTCAGCGGTGGACGGTTGGGCTACTGCTGTGGCTCAACGGGATTCCGGTGCGAGTTGGCTATCAAACCAATTCTTCGTGGTTTCTGTCTTGTCCTGTTCCTCTCAAAACAGAACAGTACGCTGCTCATATGTACCACGATCTTTTGCAGGGGTTAGGCATTCAGACCTCCTGTCCCCCTCTTCAGATTAATGTTCCTAGAGCAGATATCGATTGGGCAGAAGCCGAACAGCAACGCATGGACCTAACAGATACGGGATATATTCTCATTCATGGCGGTTCCAGTCAAATGGCTCTCTCCAAAGGGATCGACAAAATTTATCCGCCGTCGCAATGGCAAAAAGTAATCGAAAGTATCCAGGAAAAACAGCCATCTCTACCGATTGTCTTACTGCAAGGTCCAGAAGACGAAGACTGGGTTAAACAGATGCGGGCAGCGAACTCTAGCCTCAAGGCGACCAATCCTCCAGACATTGGCAAACTAGCGGCGCTCATTGCTGGAGCCAACCTCATGCTGTGTACCGATAGTGCGCCGATGCATCTGGCGGTAGCGGTGGGCACCTATACGGTTGCGCTGTTTGGACCAACGGACGCGAAAAAATTGCTGCCTCCCGATAGCGACAACGCCGTGAGCATTCAATCGCCGACCGACTCGATTGCTGATATTCCTCCCGAAGCCATTCTTGAGGAAGTTTGGCGTGTCTAGACCGGCAGTGTTCCTCGACCGCGATGGGGTTCTCAACGTTGAAGCTGGCTACCTTCGGCAGGTGGAAGATTTACAGTTGATTCCTGGTGCTGCCGCCGCCGTGCGTCAGCTTAATGACCTCCAGCTCTTTACCTGCCTGGTATCGAATCAGTCAGGGCCCGCCAGAAACTACTACTCTCTCGCTCATGTGGACGCTTTGCACCAGCGCTTGAGCGCTCTACTGCTCTCTCAAGCCGGGGCCAAACTAGATGCGGTTTACTTTTGCCCTTATTTGAGTCCCTCAGCGGGAGGCGTACATCCTCACTATACCTGCTGGAGTACCTGGCGCAAACCGAATACGGGGATGCTTGTAGCGGCAGCTTGGGAACACGACCTCGATATTAGTCGCAGTTTTGTCGTTGGCGATAAAGCAACGGATATTGATCTGGCTCATAACGCCGGAGCTCGGGGCATTTTGGTGAGAACTGGCTATGGAGAAAGAGTGCTCAGCGGTGACTATCAGCACCGGACCCATCCTGACGCTGTTGCTGCCGATTTGAGCGCAGCCGTCGCCTGGATTCGGTCCTCGTTAAATTTGTAGTGCTAAAATGGCTCGGTGTTCAGTCCCGTAGACAAGCCGAGCTATACAGGGGCTACTTAATAGTGCCAATCCTATTTTTACTATGATTCAGAATCCTCAAGCCGAACGCACCATCGCTTTTCAAGAACTGGCGATCGCCGTTACTGCCAAAAACTTCAACCCCACCATGCTGAGCGTGGAATTTTTAAAAGCGAGCGGCATTATTCCCTCAGATTGGGAAACCGCTAAACCCCCTGTGATTAACTCTCGCAATGCTCAGCTTAACTTCAAAAATGGAGTGAGCATTGTCGCTCAGCCGCAGACGGTTATTTTTGCAGAAGCGGTAGCGCTGCAAAACCCTCAAGCCAGAGTACCAGCCGTAGCCCGTCAGTATGTCGATAAACTGCCCCATGCGAGTTATCAGGCGGTGAGTATTGCCCCGAAAAGTATTGTGACCGTTGGCTCAGAAACGGATGCTGCTAAAAGCTATATCACTAGCACCCTTTTATCTCCCGGCCCTTGGCGAGACTACGGAAATCTAGCACAAGCATCTATTACGCTTCTGTATCACCTCGAACAGTGTCAACTCAGCCTGAACGTCAACGAGATCAAAATTAAGACTGGTAACGATAAGCCAACCGTTCCTGCTGTCCTATTTGCTGGCAGCTTCAACTACAGTCTAGCGAAGTATCCCGAAACCGAGCGACTGACTCAGATTCAGCAGCGAATAGAAAGTTGGGCAACTGACCTCAAAGCGTTCCAAGATTTGATCAAGCAAAAGTTTTTAGGAGAAGCAGAAAGCGTCTTTCCCAGCGAAATGATGTCTTAGACTGTCGCTGCCTTTGTGACGGGGGAAGCGCCGCAGGCGCAGGGAGAAGGGGAAAGGGGAAGGGGCAAAGGGCAAAGAGACTTGACAGTTACCAGTTATCAGTTAGATGAACTAGGCTGGTCACTGCTTACTGTTCACTGTTTCCCCTTTCCCCCTTACCCTTTCCCCGTCGCGAACGCGACTGTTTCCCCGCGCCTACTGGCGCTATTAAAATGAAGCTTTATTACTTTCAGTACTCCTCGAAAAGATTTCCGGGAGGACTCAATAATTTTGGTGACCAGCTTAATCCGTGGCTGTGGGAAAGGCTAATTCCAGATGTGCTGGATGATGATGCCAGCACTGCTTTCGTTGGCATTGGCACTCTTTTAAATCATCTTCTACCGCAGCGAGTTCCGCAAGCTCGTCAACTCGCTATCTTTAGCACCGGACTGGGATACGAACAGTTACCTAAACTGGATCAATCCTGGAAAATTTACTGTGTACGAGGACCGCTGACGACTCGTAAGTTAGGCGTTTCCGAGGAATTAGCCATTACTGATGGAGCTGCCCTCGTCAGACGGCTGTTTACGCCAACGGCTCCCAAAATTCATCAATACGCCTTCATGCCCCATGCTAAATCCGCCAGAACAGCGGAAAGCCCTCAAGGGGTGGGGGAACGGGGAACGGGGAACGGGGAACGGGATACTAGTCGTCCCGTCTTGACTTGGGAGAACATTTGTCAACAGGCTGGTATAGGCTACATCGATCCGCGCTGGGCGGTTGAGGATGTGCTGACTGCCATCAGCCAGACAGAGGTATTGCTCACAGAAGCTATGCATGGGGCCATTGTTGCCGATGCGCTTCGCATTCCCTGGATTCCGGTGGTCACGAATACAAATATTTTGGCTTTCAAGTGGCGAGATTGGTGTCGTTCCCTAGGCTTGGAGTATCGTCCCCACCTTATTTTGCCGTGGAGTTTGTACTCACCTCCCCGGGGCGTTCGTTCAGCAATGCGGTCTGGTGGCTACTGTTTTACCTGGCTGATGCAGGATCGGTTGCGCTCGATGCTTTCGGGCTTGAATCAACCGCTGATAGCAGCGCAGCTCAAGCGCATTGCGCGATCACGCCCTCAGCTTAGCTCCACAGCTCGCCTTGAACAAGTCACAGTGGGGCTAGAAACCAAGCTTGAAGAACTGCGCAGAGATGTTGCTGCCGGATATTTTGACTCCTCTCAGTAGCTATTAGCTGTTAGCTTTTAGCTAGCAAGGTTGTGTGACTGATTAGACAGTTTGTTAGTAGCTATTTTGCAATTATAGTCATTGAATATTAGTCAAGTAATCTACATAACTTGTTAAGAAAACATTCTTCAGCATCAAGATAATAGAAGAACTAGCTTGCTTTCGGTGCAAGTAGTCAAAATATTGTTTTGACAGGTTGCTTAACCAAAATATAATTTGCCCTTAGCCTTTTCCCCACCTTTCCTTTATGTTGCTATAGCAATTTCTTAATGCCTGCATGGGATTCTGGTGCTGGATCTCGGTTTTACCTGAGCTACCGCGATCGCGCTTCTTCAATCAGCTTTTAGCCGTTAGCCACTTCATGAGCGACTCCTCTAAATCTAGCTAACAGTCTTGAAGCTAAGAGCTAACAGCTTCTTAACAAGCGCATCCGGTATCAACCGTGTCCTTAACAGTTTCTCTCTTGGAGATGATATGGCAACAACGTTAACAGGATTTGCAGTTCTGCCTGCCGATACGTTTGCAGAAGGCCCCCCGGCGGGGGAAGGCATCGACGCAAATGGCCGTACCGGGCCGTTTCCCGGCCAGCCGGTGCAAGGCTTCAGCGGCGTTCAGTTTGCTCCCGGCAGCGATGGCTCCGTGTTTTGGTTTCTGTCCGACAATGGCTTTGGAGCGAGAACCAATAGTGCTGACTATTTGCTCCGCCTCTATCAGGTAGACCCTAACTTTGCGGGAGCTGAAGACAGCGATGCCTCCGTTGAGGTACAGGGATTTGTGCAGCTCTCGGACCCCAACGACACCATTCCCTACGAAATTCAAAACGAGGAAACGGCGGAACGCAATCTGACCGGGGCGGATTTTGATATCGAGTCGTTTGTGCTCGACAATAACGAGGACATCTGGGTGGGTGACGAGTTTGGTCCCTTCGTCCTACACTTCAATTCCGAGGGCGAACTCCTCGAAGCTCCCATCGCCACCCCCAATATTTTTGAACTCGATACGCTTAATGGGCAAGTCCCACTGGTCATCGGTCACCGAGGCGCAAGCGGTTCCCGCCCAGAACATACCCTAGAAGCCTACGAGCTAGCCATTGAATTTGGTGCAGACTTCATCGAACCAGATTTGGTTGCGACCAAGGACGGGGTGCTGATTGCGCGGCACGAAAATGCGCTGGCCATTGTCGAAACCGACGATGAAGGCAGCCCCGTCGTCGATGAAAATGGCGATTTTGTGGTCAGTGAAGAAACCACCAACGTTGCCGAACTCGAACAGTTTAGCGATCGCCTGACCACCAAATTTATCGACGGCTCCCCAATCACGGGCTGGTTTTCCGAAGACTTTACCCTTGCAGAAATTAAGGAACTGCGGGCTAGAGAACGCATTCCCGAGATTCGGCCCCTCAATACCGTTTTCAACGACGAATACGAAATCCCCACTCTGGCAGAAGTTATTGATCTCGTTAAGGACGTAGAAGCCGAAACCGGACGAGAAATTGGTATTTACCCAGAAACCAAGCACCCCACGTTTTTTGCCAAAGAAGGGACTTTTCTCGACGGCACTCCCATTGATATTTCTCTGGGCCAACAGCTCATCGACACCCTGGTTGACAACGACTTCACCGCTCCAGAGCGCCTCTTTATTCAGTCCTTCGAGATTGAAAACCTGCTAGAGCTGCAAACCGAGATTATGCCGGCTGCCGGAGTAGATATTCCGCTCGTGCAGCTCACAGGAGACTTCGAGCGCGCCTTCATCAACGACAACGGCGGCGGGTTCTCCATTCCTTACGACGTGGCCTACAATTTCACTTCCGATAGTGAAGAGGCCGATCCGAGCGTTTATGACGGCTTCCCCATCGAGTTTAGCGCCGATACCGACTACGGCGACCTCGCCACAGCGGACGTCCTCAACTACATTGGCGAAACCTACGCCGAAGGCTTGGGCCCCTGGAAAAATAGCTTCCTCCTGCGCGAGTCCTTGGATGAACCCGTTGATGCCAACGGGGACGGCGAGGCGGAAATTACCACGCAGCTCACCGGAGAAGTTTTTCCGCTGATCGATCTAGCCCATGACGCGGGCTTGCAGGTTCATCCCTACACCCTACGCAATGAAGAAACCTTTCTGACCCTAGAGCCCGACGGCACTCCCCAAACCCCCGAAGAAGAAGTCGAGCAGCTCATCGGGTTAGGGGCAGACGGATTCTTCACCGACCATCCCGGCACGGGCGACGACGTGCGGGACCAGGTAGTAGCCGATGAGGTGCGCTCTCCAGATAACCCGGAGGTGCTGTTTGACACCCTCGACGGTTTGCCCCCGCTGGTGATTGCCCACCGGGGAGCTAGCGGCGAGCTTCCCGAGCATACCCTCGAAGCCTACGAACGGGCGATCGCTCAAGGAGCTGACTTTATCGAGCCGGATCTCGTGATCACCAGCGATGGCGTCTTGATTGCGCGTCACGAGCCGATTCTAGACGACACCACCAACATTGCCGAGGTCTTTGGCCCGGAGCGCCAGTCTACGAAAATTTTAGATGGCGAAGAGATCACGGCCTACTTTGCCGAAGACTTTACCCTTGAAGAAATCAAGCAGCTCCGCGCCGTTCAGTCCTTTCCCGACCGCGACCAGTCCTTCAACGGCGAATTTGAAATTCCGACGTTAGAGGAAGTGATCGAGCTGGTGCAGCGAGTAGAAGCAGAAACCGGCGTTGCCGTGGGCATCTATCCCGAAACCAAGCACCCTACCTTTTTTGACGAGCAGGGCTTGTCGCTAGAAGAGCCGCTGGTCGAAGTGCTGCAAACCACAGGCTTTACCGACCCCAGCCGGATCTTTATTCAGTCCTTTGAAGTGGCCAACCTGCTGGAATTACAAAACGAGCTGCTGCCGGATGCGGGGTTAGAGGATTTACCATTAGTCCAGCTCTACGGCGATGTGGAAGATGCCTTTATTAACGAGGGCGGCGGCGGTTTCTCCGTTCCCTTCGACATCGTTGCCAACTTCAGCGACCCAGACTTTTCTGAAGCGGATGCCCGCGACCTGTATGGCGATTTGGTCGATTTGGTGCCGAACTTTGGCGAAGACGTGGACGGCGATGACCTGCCCGACACGGGCTATGGGGATTTAGCCACCGCCGAAATCTTCGACTACATCAGTGAGACCTACGCCGAAGGAGTTGGTCCCTGGAAGAACAGCTTCCTGCTGCGCGAGCCTCTCGAAGACCCCGTAGACGGAAACGGCGACGGCGAAGCGGAAATTACGACTCAACTAACCGGAGAAGTCCGTCCCTACATAGACTGGGCCCACGATGCCGGATTGCAGATTCATCCCTATACCCTGCGGAACGAGGAGCGGTTCCTCACCCTCAACGCTGACGGTACGCCTCAGTCTCCCGAAGACGAGTTCCGCCAGCTCATTGAGCTGGGAGTCGATGGCTTTTTCACCGACTTTCCTGAGACCGGACGGATTGTAGTGGAGCAAGAAACGGTGCTGCCCAACCTGCCTCGCTCTCGCGGGTACGAAGGCATGGCGTTTAGCCCAGATCGCGGAACGCTGTATCCAATGCTGGAAGGCTCGGTCGTTGGAGATCCCGATAACGCGGTGCGGATCTATGAATTTGACGTGGCCTCTGCGGCCTTCACCGGACTAGTCGGCTTTTACGGGTTGGAAGACCCGAGCCATGCGATCGGTGATTTCACCCCCATCAACGAGAACGAGTTTCTGGTAATCGAGCGCGACGGCGGGCAGGCCGAGGAAGCGGAGTTCAAGAGGATCTTTAAGATCGACTTCACCGAGATCGACGAAGAGGGGTTTGTCGCGAAGGAAGAAGTGGCCGACCTGCTCGATATCGCTGACCCTAACGACCTTAACAGCGACGGCAGCACCACATTCGAGTTTCCGTTTGTCACCATTGAAGATGTTTTAGTCATCGACGAGGACACCATTCTTGTTGCCAACGACAACAACTATCCCTTCTCTGTTGGCAGACCGCCAGAAATCGACAACACCGAAATTATTCTGCTGGAGCTAGAGGAATCCCTCGACCTCGATCCGCTGCTGGGAGCCGATTCGACCGTCGAGCCACTGTTCCAGCTCAACACCTTTGAAACGGGATTTGTCGATGACGAGAACCCTCTAGAGATTCCCAGTACCGACTCCTCAGGAGTGGCGTTCTACAATCCCTCCGGTAACCTGTTTATTGCTGACTCGGAAATTGCCGAACTGGAAATTTACGGGGATGTTATCTCTGAAAACCTGTTTGAAGTGACACCCGACGGTCAAACGCTGGTGCGCTCCTTCGATCTCACCGACGAGGAAGCGACCGGAGTTGTGAATGACGAACCGACAGGCATTACCTACGATCCAGTTAGCGATCGCTTCTACATCAGCAACGACAATACCTTCGCTATCTACCGCTATCGGTTAGAGGGAGAGGGAGAAGACGCGACGCTGGTGGTGGAAGACACGGTGACCCTCGACGATCTCCCGCCCAATCTACCCGGCATCGAAGGCGACTTTGAAGGCATCACCATCAACCCCGAGACGGGACTAATCTACTCCGTTGACGGCATGAGCCAGGGCGTTGTGGTGCTGCGCTACGACGAGGGCTTTGAGTTTGTCGATAGTTTTACTCTCAACACCGAGAATGAAACCGTTGTCAGCGACCCCGAAGGCATTGCCTACAATGCCGAAACGGGCACGCTGTTCCTCATTTCTGAGGTAGACGGCCTCATCGCTGAATATACTACTGAAGGGGAAGTCGTCGGTACGTTCTCCTTGGAAAATCTCTCACCCCCACAGCTCGCGGCCCAGGGACTCACCTTTGGTCCGGCTTCCGGCGCGGGGCTACCCGAGGGAGTTGGCGATCGCCTCAACAGCCTTTATATTGCCGACGGGCGCGTGGACAACAACGAAGACCCGAACGAGCGCGACGGTCGCATCTATGAGGTGCTGCCTGGAGTCGAGACGGGTAACGAGGAACTGATTGGCGGAGATGACGACGGCGTTCTGATCGCTGGCGAGGGCGCTGATCTCGTTGCTGGTGGACTCGGTGATGACCTCATCCTGGGAACCGACGGCGACGACGTGCTGCGGGGCGACCTCAACAGCCGCTCTCCCCAGGTTGGAGTCGGCGGGGACGACACCATTTTAGGCGGCGCTGGCGATGACCGTCTTGGCGGTAAAGGCGGCAACGACGAACTGTTTGGAGAAGCGGGCATCGATGTCCTCTTTGGGGACGATGGGGACGACCTGCTGCGCGGTGGGGCAGATGACGACCTCCTCTTAGGCGATGACTCCTCCGGCGGCCAGGGCAGCGATACCTTCGTGATCGCGCTCGGCGAAGGCACCGACTTCATCTTTGACTTTGAGGTAGGCACTGACTTCATTGGCTTGGCAGAAGGTCTGACCTTTGACGAGCTCGCGATCGCTACCGTGGGCAGCAGTACTCTAATTGCCGCTGGTGGCGAGCAGCTTGCAGTTGTTCTAGAAGTGGATGCGCTTTCTGAAAGCGACTTCACGGCTGTTTAAAGCCACTTTGAGATGAAACTAAGCTGGGAATTCCAAAAGGGTTCCCAGTTTTTTGCACAGGGAGGAGAATAATGAGCGAGACGGAGATCCGCATTAGCGACATTCAAGGAGCCGGACATACGTCTCCCCTGGTCGGTCAGACGGTGGAGAACGTGCGCGGCATCGTCACCGCTGTTGACCGCAACGGCTTCTATCTACAAGACCCCGTTGAGGACGGTAATGAGGCCACCTCAGAGGGCATCTTTGTTGTCTCCCCTGCCGCAGTTGCGGTGGGCGATATGGTCGCCGTCTCCGGAACCGTAGTGGAGTTTCAACCAGAAGATCGTCTAACGGACCTCACCGTGACGCACATTGCGGTCGAACCTACCGTTACCGTTCTTTCTAGCGGTCATGCTCTTCCGGCCCCCGTCGTTATTGGAGCCGCCGGACGGACACCGCCGACGGAAATTATTGACGATGATGGATTTGCCAACTTCGATCCGAGTCAAGACGGACTCGACTTTTACGAATCCCTAGAGGGCATGCGCGTTACCGTTGCGGACCCTCTCGTGGTCAGTCCTACCAATCGCTTTGATGAAACTTGGGTGGTTGCAGATCGCGGTGAGAACGCCACCGGGTTAGGCGATCGCGCTGTTCTCGTCACCACAGCAGCAGACTTTCAGCCCGAACGTCTGCAAATTCAGCTCGATGCCGATCTGCTACCAGTTGAACTTACACCAGTAGAGGTGGGAGCCGAACTGAGCGACGTGACTGGCGTGATGGGTTACAGCTTCAGTACTTTTGAAATCAATGCGACCGAGCCATTCACAACAGCTCCTAGCACGTTAGCCCCGGAAGTCTCTCTTTTAACTCCAACCGACAGTCAACTAACCGTTGCTAGCTACAACGTCCTGCTTCTCGATCCAAAAGCCGAAGCTCCGGAGCTAGTGGATAACGACGGTCCTTTCTTCAACGTAGATGACGACGTTGCCGACGGTCGGTTTCAGGCGATCACCGCTCAGATTGTCAACAACCTCAACACTCCCGACATTATCGGACTGCAAGAAATTGAAGATAACGACGGCGGCGAGATTAGCGATGTCACAGCGGCGAACGAAACCCTCCAGCGGCTGGTGGATGAAATTGCCGCTATTAGCAATGTCAACTATGCCTTCATCGATCACCCTTTCATCGGTAACCGCACCAGCGGCGGGGGGTCGGGCAGCAACATTCGCACCGCATTTCTCTACAACCGCGATCGCGTCGCGCTAGTTCCTGGCTCGGTCCAAACCGTCGTCGAGCCCCAGGATCAGCAAACCAATCCCGAAAACCCCTTCTTTGACAGTCGCCTACCGTTGGTGGCAACTTTCCGCTTCAACGGCGAAGAAATCACGGTGATCAACAATCACTTCACCGCTAAATTTGGCAGCAGCCCGCTCTTCGGTCAACTTCAGCCCGCCACTGAACGGCTAGAAGATCCGGCGGTCAATGGGCAGGTGGAGGAGCGCAGAGCCCAAGCCCAGGCGGTGAAAGACTTTGTAGATCGCCTGGAAACAGAGGTGATTGTTCTCGGCGATCTGAATGAGTTTGCCTTTGTCTCTCCCCTGGAAATCCTTCAGGGAGGAGAGGAGCCAGTGCTGACCAATCTCACCGATACGCTACCGCTTGGCGATCGCTATACCTCCAGTTTCCGAGGCCGAGGAGATGTGTTAGATCACATTTTGGTAAGCAACGCCCTAGCCAGGAAAGCAGAATATGATGCTGTCCACGTTAATGTGGAATTTTTAGATTCCCCGAGCGACCACGAACCCGTCATAGCTCGTCTATTTTTTGACGCAGGAACACCGGGAGACGATGTTTTAGTGGGGACAGCCAGCGATGAAGTATTTTTGGCCAACGCGGGTAACGATGTAGTTGCTGGTGGCTTGGGCAACGACGAGATTCACGGCGGTGCCAGTGAGGATGTGTTGCGGGGTGACTTGAATCGCCGCTCCCCTGGCGGGGAGGTTGGCGGGGACGATACTCTCTTTGGAGGAACGGGAAGCGATCGCCTTGGCGGGAAAGGCGGCAACGATAAGCTGTTTGGCGAAGCGGGAGACGACTGGCTCTGGGGAGATGACGGAGACGATCTGCTCCGCGGTGGCGCGGGCAACGATACTCTCACTGGCGATAATTTCTCTGGCGGACAAGGAAGCGATACCTTTGTGCTAGCGGCAGGAGGTGGCACCGATACAATTACTGATTTTGCCGTAGGGGAAGATGCGATCGCTCTTGATAATCTAGAGTTTTATCAATTGACCATCAGCACCAGCACCGACGGAACGGAAATTCGCTTTGGGGAGGAAGTGCTAGCAATCTTGATAGGAGTCGTCACGCTCACAGAAGCGAGCTTCGTCTCTTGGTAATCTTGGAGAGGAGCAACGCTGCTTGTCTATAGTCATAACCTGATCTGGTTCTGCCACCTCTTCACCATCCTGTACGATCAAATCACTGAGGTTAGTCAAGGAGTTTTTATGCCTAAAGTCGATTACGAAACTGACTATTACCTGTGGCTGGAAACCACCTTATCCCAGTTGCGAGCGCACAGCTTTCAGCAAGTTGACTGGGAACACTTAATTGAGGAAGTAGAAGGATTGGCAAGAGCGGAAAGAAATCAGCTTGAGCGTTGTTTAACAATTTTACTCGTTCATCTGCTGTGTCTACACTATTGGATACCGGAAGAAGAAAGGCGACAAAACGCTCGCGGCTAGAACTTAACAGTACGAGAACAGCGCAAAAGAATTAACAAGCTACTCAGAAACAGTCCTAGTCTTAAGCCGTATTATGAGACGATTCTCAATGAATGTTATGCAGAAGCTAGGGAAGATTTTTTGTTTAAGTCTGCACGAGAAGACGACTTAGAAGAGCTGGTGCCTCTAGAAATGCCGTTTGAGGAGATTTTAACAGTGACCAGCGCTCAGTAAACTGCTTAATCGGGTTGAAGTCTCCGCTCATCAAACAAAACGAGTTGATAGAAGCGAGTGTCTCCCTCCATGATAGGAAAGGTCATGGGAAGTTTAGTTTTCTCAACTCGGGTAAATCCGTTCTTTTCGTAAAAACGATGGGCTGCCTTAAATGCCTCGATCGTTCCCAAATAAATTTCATAGACGTTTCGTGCTCTTGCCCATTGACACAACGTATCTAAGAGACGTTGACCAAGGCCAGTTGCTTTACCCCGGTAGGGCGCAGCCACAAACATTTTTCGCAAAGCCAGTCGGTGATCGCCCATATCAATCGCAGCAATTGTTCCAATCACGCGCTTGCCCTCGAGTACCACCCAAAAGTTTCCGTTCCCCTGTTGGTAGACTTTTGGAATTTCTAATAAATCTGGCTGAGCAGCCAGCGTAATAGCCGCGCCAAATTCTTCTTGCTGAATCGACGAGATTAACTCAATAACCTGGGTTTGATAATGGGGTTGATAAGTGGAGATCTGCACTGGTTAGTTGAAGCGAACGGCTGTTTCGCTTTGACTAAGGTGAGAGGTATCGCCATCTAGTTCTATGTCCCACTGATTGCCTTGACGCACTAGCTTAACCAAACAGCACAAAGAGGCATTGACCGTTGGGCTGCCGCCGACGAGTCCGACCGTCGTTCCCAAAACGGAAGCGCCATGACCAATGAGCAAAATATCGTCGGTAAATTCTTTGACCAACTGTCTCGCAGTTCGAGCCATGCGTAGCATCATCGTTTCATTACTTTCGGGATATTCGGGAACAAGGCGAGAAGTGTAGCGACTGTCGATGCGGGGAAACCGGGCTTGGATTTCTGCTGTCGGCAAAATTTCAGGATGTTCGCTCATCCATCCCGGATTATGCCATTCACTCAGTCCCGCCTCTAATTTAATGGGCAAATCTAGCGCTTCGGCAACCTGATTTGCGGTCTGCACTGTTCTTAAAAAGGGAGAGGAGAAAATATGGGTAATCGATTCCGACTTGAGTCGCTGACCTAACTCTTGAGCCTGAATAAAGCCATCATCAGATAGAGGAGGATCGTAGCGCCGCTCAGCCGTACTGAACCATTCTGGGTTAACAAAATCAAGGCGGTTTCCGTGTCTTGCTATCCAAACGATTTGAGACATAAGTAATCAGCCTAGCACCTAGGGGGACAGACCATGAGCAATCGAAGCCAGACCAATAGTATCCACAGCTTCACCTATTTACTCTAGCCCACACTGCTCTTTCCAGAGAGTTCTGTAGCCATTTTTCCTCTCTGTGTTTTGCATCTTAAATTAACTTACCTACGGTACTCGCTGCCTGTTCGCCCTATTATAACTGCCGTTCTCCTCCAGTTTGTCAATAGCGGTTAACAGGCGCTTACCCTAAATACAGAAGTTTTGTCAGCAGAAAAAATTTTGGGTAGTGTATCTTAAGTAGTGAAGCAGAAAACAAATTGATAGTAACTCATCAATATTATGAGAAAACAAATAAAAGATGTTTGAAATACTGATTCTTCTAGAGTCGCCTTGTAATCATTGACACGTAAGGGATTCAGCAACCCAGGATAAATAAACGAACTAAATTAGTCTTTCTTCGTGTTTTTGATAAAAACTAACTCAAAAATTGAGTTTTTACTACATCTGTTGCACTGCCTGTTACACTGCCGTCCTCTGTAGGTTCTAGAATTTCATAAGTTTACTGTCCCGTTGGTAGATTCAAAAAATTCTCGATGTGGGAGATAAAATAAACAGGCACTCTTCATCTCATACCATTTACCGAAAGTAGTCAGATAGTTCCCAAACCAACCAACAATTGGAGGTTCAAGGGCAAAGAGCTGCTGTGCTTCCCTTTCTCCTTTACCCCTTCCCCTTTCCCCCAACTCATTAAGTCTCCTATTACTTTTTCCAATTGGTATCACATCATTAATCTTATCAGGCAATACCGTTGATCAAAAGTAGTTAGACAGTTCCCCAAACTATCAAAGAGTTGGCAGTTAACCGGGAAAAACTGGCATCCGTTCCCCGTTCCGACACCGAACTATTTTCCCCAATTAACCAAGTCTCTCCTGACTTTTTCTAACTGGTATCATTTCTGGTTGTCTTTAAGCTGCTTGACGACCCGCCGTTACTCCTCCATCAACGGGAAGAATTGCCCCTGTAATCCAACTAGCGCGATCGCTGGCTAGATAGAGGATGGCTTCTACTACGTCAGTAGGCTGTCCGTTACGTCCGAGGGGATGAAAACTGTCAAATGTGGGCAGCACCTCTTGTACTTGTTCTGAAGACATAAAGGTGTTGTAGACTGGGGTTTCTACTACAGCAGGAGCAACAGTATTAACTCGAATATTTTGAGCAGCTAGTTCGATCGCCAAGTTACGAGTCAAAGCGTGGACACCCGCTTTAGCAGCCGAGTAAGCACTTGAAGGAGTAGCTCCAATGGCCTGAGTGGCCCACATCGAACCAACGTTAACGATGGCCCCTTGTCCTCGCTGAAGTATTTCTGGCACGGCTGCTTGAGTGAGGAAGAAAGTTCCTTTGAGAATAATATTGATATAGCGGTCAAAATCTGCTTCTGTATGGTCTAAAAACGGAGTAGGATTAAAAATCCCAGCATTGTTAATGAGAATATCTACTCCTCCAAAGCGATCGCAAGCCGTATTAACTAGCCTGTGAGCCGTTTCTAGCTGACCGATATCACCAGACACAATTGCTATTCGTTGTCCCGTCGTATCGAGTTCTCTAGCTGTAGCCGTTAGCACCTCTTGACGGCGACCGTTAATAACGACGTTAGCTCCTTGGGCCAAGAAACTCTTTGCTGTTTCTTGGCCAATACCTGTGCCACCACCAGTAACCAAAACGACTCGCTCTTGAAATTCCATCTTCAAATCCTCTATGTTTATCTATTAGTAGGTAGGCAAAAAGCAAAAAAAACTATCTTCCGACGGGACGCACAAACCCCTGCATCAAAACCCGGAATCAGCCCCTGACAATCTGTATTAGTTGCTCGACAATACTGCGAAATTGATTAACACCACCATCAGCTCTGGCAATAAGGAGTCCACCCTCTAGGGAGGAAAAGAGTAGAAGAGCCATCGCTTCTGTTTGACCGGGGAACTTGAACTCTCCTGTTTCCTGTCCTTCCTGAAGAAGTTTTATCAACCGAACTTGATTACCTTGATAAAACCGAGAAACCTGCTCTGTTAGTGGAAATTCGAGAGTTTTTAATTCTGCTCCCAACATCCCGCACAGACAGGCTTTATCCTGCTTTCCGCTGCTAAGAGTGGCTTCAAACAAACCGCAGTAACGACGCAGCTTAACTTCAGCCGACTCCGAAATTTTCAAGATTGAATCTACCAATCTGAAAAAATCAGCACTATAGCGATCGAGCAAGGCAGCAACTAATTTCTCTTTGGTAGGGAAATGATAGTGAATGCTAGCTTTACGAATATCGACAGCTCTGCTGATGTCAGCGTAACTCATCGCGTTGAGTCCGACTTTTTGAATAAGTTCTTGGGCTACGTCGAGAATCTGAGTTTTAGTTGAATTCATGATTTTATCATACTAGTAGGTAGATAGAATTGTCAAGCTTTTCACAGAAGACTTTCGGCAAAAACTTTGACTAAAAGCGATCGCCTTCAGTCAGCATCACCAAAGCTTAATAGATTCCCATCTGTGCCGGATAAAACCCATTGTCTCGTTCCACCTTCTCAACAGAACGTAGAATCGGCAGCTAGATTGTAAACCAGGACATCAAAGGACAAACTGCTAGAATTTAAAACCGTTTCACCCAATCAGAAGCACTCCAAACCTCTATCTATCATTAATAAAAATCATTAAATAATTCCGGCGGTGCTTTATTCAACTCAAAAATCTCTGGGACAATCGTCAAACAGAATGAGTAGAAAAAATTATGGTGTCACAGCAAACGATTGAGTCAGTCCTCAAGGAAAAACGGTTATTTCCTCCTCCTGCTGAGTTTCAGGAGCAGGCCCGCATTAAAAGCCTCGCAGAATACCAGGAATTATATCGTCGTTCTCTGGCCGATCCGCAGCAGTTTTGGGCAGAATTGGCTGAGCAGGAACTGCACTGGTTTGAAAAATGGCATCAGGTTCTCGACTGGCAGCCGCCTTTTGCCAAGTGGTTTGTCGGCGGTAAAATTAATATCTCTTACAACTGCCTCGATAGGCACTTGACGACCTGGCGTAGAAACAAAGCCGCGCTGATCTGGGAAGGAGAACCAGGAGACTCCCGCACCCTCACCTATGCCCAACTGCACCGGGAAGTTTGTCAGATGGCCAACGTTTTCAAGCAGCTTGGCGTACAGAAAGGCGATCGCGTCGGCATTTACATGCCGATGATTCCCGAAGCAGCGATCGCCATGCTGGCCTGTGCCAGAATTGGCGCTCCGCATACGGTTGTGTTTGGCGGCTTCAGTGCTGAGGCGCTCAAAGATCGCCTCGTTGATGCCGAGGCTAAGCTGGTAGTGACCGCTGATGGCGGCTTTCGCAAAGATAAAACCATTGCCCTCAAAGAACAGGTCGATCGCGCTCTAGCCAACGATGGCGTTCCTAGCGTCGAGAATGTGCTCGTCGTAGAGCGCACCAAGCAAGACATTGACATGCACTCTGGACGCGACCATTGGTGGCACGACCTCCAGCCAGGAGCCTCTGCCGATTGCCCTGCCGAACCGATGGACAGCGAAGATATGCTGTTTATTCTCTACACCAGCGGCACGACCGGAAAGCCAAAAGGAGTCGTTCACACGACCGGAGGCTACAATCTCTACACCCACATCACCCTCAAGTGGACGTTTGACCTCAAAGATACCGATGTTTACTGGTGTACGGCAGATGTGGGCTGGATCACCGGACACAGCTACATCGTCTACGGTCCCCTCTCCAATGGCGCAACGAGCCTCATGTATGAAGGCGTTCCCCGCCCTTCCAATCCGGGTTGTTTCTGGGATGTGGTCGAAAAATACGGGGTCAATATCTTTTACACAGCTCCCACCGCCATTCGCGCCTTTATTAAGCTGGGAGAACAGCACCCTCAAGCCCGCGATTTGTCTTCGCTGCGGCTGCTGGGAACGGTTGGAGAACCCATTAATCCCGAAGCGTGGGTCTGGTATCATCGCGTCATCGGCGGCGAGCGCTGTCCGATTGTCGATACCTGGTGGCAAACCGAAACAGGCGGCTTTATGCTAACTCCTCTCCCGGGAGCCATTTCGACCAAACCCGGTTCTGCGACCTATCCGTTTCCCGGCATCGATGCAGAGGTTGTCGATTTAGAGGGCAATCCGGTGGAGGCCAATCAGGGAGGATACCTGGTCATTAAGCATCCTTGGCCCGGAATGATGCGCACGGTTTACGGCGACCCTGACCGCTTCCGGCGTACCTACTGGGAGCATATTCCCCCTAAAGATGGGCAGCACTTCTACTTTGCTGGAGATGGAGCCAGACGGGATGCCGATGGCTATTTTTGGGTGATGGGTCGCGTTGACGACGTGATCAACGTTTCTGGACATCGCTTAGGCACGATGGAGGTGGAATCTGCCCTCGTTTCCCATCCCGCCGTTGCTGAGGCGGCGGTTGTTGGTAAACCCGACGAGATTAGAGGAGAGGAGATCTTTGCCTTCGTGACGTTGGAAGGAGAGTACACCGCCAACGACGACTTAGCCGCTGCCCTGAAGAAGCACGTCGCCAACGAAATCGGAGCGATCGCCCGTCCGGGGGAAATTCGCTTTACCGATGCGATGCCTAAAACCCGCTCGGGTAAGATCATGCGTCGCCTGTTACGCAATCTAGCGGCGGGGCAAGAAGTTGCCGGAGATACCTCCACTCTCGAAGATCGCAGTGTCCTAGAAAAGCTGCGAGGAGGCGCTTAGATCCTTAAGGTGGGCCATCCCACCTTGCTGGGCGCTACTTGAGGTAGCGAGCTGCGGGACAGGTGTTGGTTTGCAGGTACAGCGTCAGCCACGTCTGAAAGCGATCGCTACTTTCTGACCACCGTCTAAAGTAAAGAGGCAGATTAGCGTTAGCCTGATAGTAGGCATCAGAAACCTCGCAGATCAGGAAAACTGCTTCCTGTCGTTGATTGTTGCTAGCCAAGGTTTCGATCGCGTGGCCAAACAGCAGTTGATCGAGGAGGGGCTGACACTGAGCCGAGTCTCCTTGCTGCTGTCTCTGTCTGAGTTCAGCAATCTGCTGCTCTCTCGAACTAGAGGAGGGTAAACAGTCGGCTGCTGACTGCCGCACTGGTGTCGATTGCTGAGATCGAGATTGAATTCCCAGGTAACAGGCAAAGCCAAACAGCAGGACCAACGCTAGCCAACTTCCCCAAGAACTTAGTTTGGACGAACGGCGTTGAGCCGTCAGTTTGTTCATTGTTGATTCAGGCGAAGGCGGTTCCATCTCAATCGTTGATAGTTAGTGGTTGATTGTGGGGACTTAGTTTGGCGGTTCTCGGCGTCCGGCTCTCTAGCCAAGTTTACGATATCTTTATCTCAGTTTGTTTATGTTAGATGTGATCGCTATTGAGTAGACGGTCATCATTGATAATAGATGTAGCTGTCAGCTAGCCCATGATTAATGACTAACATTTTAGTGGTAGAAGACGAAGCCAAGCTCGCTCGATTCATTGAACTAGAGCTTAAGTATGAAGGCTATCAGGTAGCAGTAGCTCCAGATGGATTAGCCGGATTAGCGGCGGCCCGAGAGACTCAGCCCGATCTGATTCTGCTAGACTGGATGCTGCCAGGAATCTCAGGAACAGAAATCTGCCGTCGTCTGCGAGAAACAGGGGATCGAGTGCCGATTGTGTTGCTAACGGCCAAAGACGAAATCAGCGATCGCGTCGCTGGACTCGATGCCGGAGCCGATGATTACCTCGTTAAACCGTTCAGCATTGAAGAATTACTCGCCAGAGTACGAGCGCATCTACGGCGGACCCAAGAAGAAGATCCCAACGCTCTCCAATTTGCCGACCTGCGGCTCAACCGCAGCACCCGCGAAGTGTATCGAGGCGATCGCCTGATTGAACTCACGGCCAAAGAGTTTGATCTCTTAGAATACTTACTCTTCCATCCGCGCCAGGTTCTCACCCGCGACCAAATTTTAGAAACAGTCTGGGGATACGACTTCATGGGAGATTCCAACATTATTGAGGTTTACATTCGCTACCTGCGCCTCAAGCTAGAAGCACAGAGCGAAAAGCGGCTCATTCAAACGGTGCGCGGTGTCGGGTACGTCCTTAAAGAATAAGCGCCCCAGGCGCTTGGGAAAAGGGGAAAGGGGAAGGGGCAAAGGAGTGAATGAATCAGCTTGTTCCTTAACTCTATGTTCTTTTCCCTTACCCGTCCCGGACAGTTTCCCCGTTCCCCGTTCCGAAGGAACTATTTTCCCCTTTCCCTTTCCCCGTCCCGGCGGGACTTTCTTCACACGCCCCAATACTCATCCAGGTACTAGAACCATCCTGCCTGTGTTCTTTTTTCCAGATGGGGGCATTGTGCTTAAGCGTGTCGATAGCGTATTGACAGGCGGCAAAGGCTTCAGCCCGATGGGGACAACCAACCGCAACTAAAACGCTAATTTCACCAATTTTTAAGCGTCCAATGCGGTGGTGAATCACAACTCGATTCGCGTCACTCCACTGCTGGCGGATTTGAGTAGCAATTTGGCGGAAGACCGCCAGAGCCATCGGTTCGTAAGCCTGATATTCCAGACAATCTACCGGCTTGCCATCCGTCTGATTGCGGACAGTTCCGCTCATCACCACAACGGCTCCATTAGCCGGGTCGTCAGCGAGCTGATACACTTCCGCTAGCAATAACGGAGCAAAAGTAATGGCAAAGCTGTCTTTCGTATCACGGACGAGGGGGAGTGAGGTTGACATGGTTAAATCGTTTCGTTTTGGTCTCAAAAATAATTGTGGGTTTTAGGCTCGAGGAGACAAAAGCAATTGACGAACGCGCCAGTACTTCTACAATATTAAGAAGTAAAATTAAGTTCCTTGTTTAGGAGATTATCAAGCCAATGGCAAATCCTCAACCGAGCACAACTCCTAATATTGAAGAACCAAAGTTTGGTTTTAACGACTATGCAGAACGCCTCAACGGACGAGCGGCGATGATTGGTTTTGTTTTGACGTTAGCCATTGAATACTTTACCGGGGAAGGCTTATTATCGTGGCTTGGGTTACAGTAAGCGAGTGTTCTAACAGCCAGACTCGTCGAAGCAAAGGTTGATAAGATACCCTGAAATTAGGTTCATATTAAAGAGTAAGCAAGCATGAACGTTTTACTGCCTCGGTTTTTGAAGACAGCTTACCGCAAAGAGCCAGTGTCTAGCTTTATTTTAATTGTGGGAGCGGTCGATGCGGTCATTGGCGGAGTTGGCGGGCGGTGGTCGCTGCTGACGGTGGGTGTAACCACGACTCTCATCGCTGTTGTTTTGCGCCGGTGGCAGGTACAGAAAGCACAAACGGTGACTCAAGAAGCCAGACATTTCTTGCCTCCTAGTTCCTCTAGCAACCCTCTCCCCGTGTTAACTAAAGACCGGAAATGGCGTTGAAAATTGGCGACGTCGCTACTCAAAGCGGCTTATCGGTGAAAACCGTGCGCTACTACGCAGATTTTGGCCTATTAGCTCCTGCGGTGGAGCGAGCTGCATCTGGGTATCGTCTGTTTCATCCGTCCGTGTTTAATCGTTTAGCTTTTATCCGGCGATCGCAGTCTTTAGGACTCAATCTCCACGAAATTAAGGACATTTTGGCTGTTCATGACGCGGGAGAAATCCCCTGTGGAGCCGTTAAGCAGCGCCTTATCCACAAGCAAAGTCAGATTAATCGGCAGATAGAATCTCTCCAGCTTTTGAAAGCTGAACTCCAGGGAATCTTGTCAGGATGGCAGGAGGAGCCTCTGCCGGAACAGTTCGGAGCCACAATTTGTCCAAATATTCAGTTGGACAAATGGCCAGCAAAGGACAATGAAAAACCCTAAAGTGAGGAGCTTAAATAATGGCAGGAAGAAGATGGACACAGCGGCCTGCTAGTCGGAGTCAATCTCCAGAAAGATTGCTTCCTTCTTTACTAGGATTGGCCGCTGCGACAGCCGTTGTGTGTGGATGGGTAGAAGCAGCTTCTGCTCAGGTCTCGCCTCCTCAACCGCCAGACTCTACGCCTCTTCCCACTGCTAATCCGGCAGCGTCTGCTCAGCGAGGCACAAATCCGCAACTGCTCTATAGCATGGAAGCTCACGAAACCGCCGTTGATTCTCTCGCTTTTAGCCCTGATGGGGAGGTACTGGTAAGCGGCGGGAGCTTTAACGATCCAACCGTTGTCTTTTGGTCGGTTGAGAACGGCAAAAAACTCGACCGGCTCCGGGCGCAGCGAGAAGCAGTCCTGACTCTTGCCTTTAGCCCTGATGGAAATCTCTTGGTCAGCAGCGGTAGCGACGGCGGAATTAATCTTTGGAACTGGCAAACCGGGGAATTCCAAGCCTCCTTTTTGGAAAACGCGAGCAACATTCTGTCTTTAGCCATCACTCCAGACAGCGAAGTGCTCGTCAGTGGTGGATTAGACGGCATTAAAGTCTGGGATCTGATTCCCCAGCGACCCCTGTATACCCTAGCAAGCTATGGCTTGCCAGTTTATTCGCTAGCCATGAACCCCAACGGCTATATCTTTGCCAGCGGAGACAACAGCGGTCGCGTCATATTTTGGAATCTCAGGACGGGAACCATTATCTCTGAGTTTTCTGCCCACACCGAGAGCATCCGCGGCTTAGTGTATACTCCCGATGGCAATCGACTGATTACTGGCAGTAACGACCGTACCGTTAAGGTCTGGGATCTATTAAGCGGACAACTGCTATACACTTTTACAGGCCACACTGGACCGATTCGCGGTTTGGTCCTGAATCCAGATGGAGAAACCCTAGCAAGCGCCAGTAACGACGGCGTTCGCCTGTGGAACATTCGCACTGGAGAGCCGCTAAGCTGGCTGCCCAATGACGACTGGGTGGAATCTGTCGCTTTCAGTCCAGATGGCAGGCTGCTTGCTAGTGGTGCTTTTAATCGCACCATTAACGTTTGGCAGCTTGATGCAGTGACCAGTGAGCAATGAACAGTTATCAGTGATCAGTTACCAGTGAGCAACCTAACTAGCTGATTGGGTAACTGGTCACTGCCCAAGCCCTACTTGTGAACACTAAGCACGACTAATCCATCACTGGTCACTGTAGTAAACATGGGTGCAGACAACAATCAAGATCAAAAGCATCCCCAGGAAAAGAGCGATCGCGCCACTGTTAATCGGCTGCTGCAAAGCTCTCCTGACGAAATTAGCTTAGTCGAGCTAGCGCGACTGCGCATTCGCTACCGGAACTTTCCGGGGGCTAGGGACATTCAGCGAGACCTCGACCTCACCCTGAAGCAGTGGCAGCTTACCGAAGCGCAGCTTTTTGCCCAAACTCGCCAAATTCACGCTCTTGGAGAGGTCTATCGGCGCAAAGGAAGGGAAGAACAGCAGGACTGGAGCTAGGTCAGCTTCGTTATCGCTAACCACAGAGTAAATCAGGCGTAACGGGATGGAGATTCTGTGCTTGTCGATACTTAATCAAATCTAGAGGACGGTACTCTTATCCTTAAGGTTTTTTTCGTCCGGATCAAAGAGCTCGTGCCGCTTTGAATCCGAATTGGTCACTCTATTCTGGCAGTTAACTCTCAAAGTCAGCGTGATCGCCTATGAATGAACATTGGCTTCATCTCGTGGCCATTTGAACAATTTTTGATGTTTGGCTGCTGGGCTCAGACGAACTGAGCCGGACGGAAGCTGGCTCCAACCAAAGCGTTCCGATGACAAGCTATCATTGTCTACAATTGCTCTTAGCGCACTCTTACAATAAAATTTACTGCTCCTTACGCTAAGCTCATGACTGCCACAACTCCCCTGTCAACTCAATATGACCCGAAAACCACTGAAGCCAAGTGGCAACAATATTGGGAAGACAAACACGTATTTCAGGCCGCTCCCGAACGTGGCGGGACTCCTTACTGCATCGTTATTCCACCGCCTAACGTGACGGGAAGCCTGCACATGGGGCATGCCTTTGAACAATCTTTAATCGATACGCTAGTCCGCTACCACCGCATGCGGGGCTACAATACCCTGTGCTTGCCGGGAACCGATCACGCCAGCATTGCTGTCCAGACCATTATTGAAAAACAGCTTAAAGCTGAAGGTAAGACTCGCTACGATTTAGGCCGGGAGAAATTTTTAGAACGGGCGTGGCAGTGGCGAGCAGAATCGGGCGGTACGATTGTCAATCAGTTAAAACGGTTAGGACTCTCGGCAGACTGGTCGCGGGAACGCTTCACCCTCGATGACAATCTCAGTACGGCAGTGAGAACCGCTTTTGTGCAACTCTATGAAGCGGGACTGATCTATCGCGGGAACTACCTGGTCAACTGGTGTCCGGCTTCCCAGTCCGCCGTATCGGATTTGGAGGTAGAGAACAAGGAGGTGGACGGACATCTCTGGCACTTCCGCTACCCGCTCACCGATGGCAGTGGCGCGGTGGAAGTCGCCACCACCAGACCAGAAACGATGCTGGGAGATACGGGGGTGGCGGTCAACCCCAACGACGAGCGCTATCAGCATTTAGTGGGCAAGACGGTCACGCTCCCGATTGTGGAGCGAGAGATTCCGATTTTTGCCGATGAACTAGTCGATCCCGAATTCGGCACTGGGTGCGTTAAAGTGACGCCAGCCCACGATCCCAACGACTTTGAGATGGGGCAGCGCCACCAGCTACCGCTGATCAACATTATGAATCAAGACGGCACTCTCAACGAGAACGCCGGACCCTTCGCCGGACAGGATCGGTTTGTGGCCCGGAAGAATTTGGTCCAGCAGCTAGAGACAGCCGGAGTGATGGTTAAGGCCGAGGAGTATCACCATACCGTTCCCTACAGCGATCGCGGCAAGGTTCCTGTAGAGCCGCTGCTGTCTACCCAGTGGTTTGTCAAGATTGCGCCATTAGCGGAAACGGCGCTGACCAGTCTCGACCGCGATCGCTCCCCGCGCTACGTCCCGGAACGCTGGGCGAAAGTGTATCGAGACTGGCTGGTGAAGCTCAAAGACTGGTGCATCTCTCGCCAACTGTGGTGGGGGCATCAAATTCCGGCCTGGTACGTCGTCAGCGAAACGGGCGGGCACATTACGGACGCAACGCCCTTGATCGTGGCCCACTCGGAAGCAGAAGCGCAGCGCCAAGCCGCCGCGCAGTACTCTGAGGTGCAGCTAGCGCAAGACCCCGACGTGTTGGATACCTGGTTCTCATCGGGGTTGTGGCCCTTCTCTACTCTCGGCTGGCCCGAGCGCACCACCGATTTGCCAACCTACTATCCCACCTCGACGTTAGTAACCGGGTTTGACATTATTTTCTTCTGGGTGGCTCGGATGACGATGCTGGCGGGATACCTCACGGGGCAAATGCCGTTTAAGGATGTTTATATTCACGGTCTGGTGCGGGATGAAAACGGAAAAAAGATGTCAAAATCCGCCGGGAACGGCATCGATCCGCTGCTGCTGATCGAAAAATACGGTGCCGATGCCCTGCGCTATACCCTGATTCGGGAAGTGGCCGGAGCCGGACAGGATATTAGCTTGCAGTACGATCGCTCCTCCGATGAGTCTCAATCGGTGGAAGCCTCGCGTAATTTTGCCAACAAACTGTGGAACGCCGCTCGCTTTGTGATGATGAATCTGGATGGCCAGACTCCCGAGACGTTAGGGGCTGCCCCAGACGAAGCGCTGGAGCTAAGCGATCGCTGGATTTTGTCGTGTTTTAACCGAGTAGTGCAGCAAACCCAAGCCCACATTGAGGAGTATGGGTTAGGAGAAGCGGCTAAAGGGTTATACGACTTCATCTGGGGCGATTTCTGCGACTGGTATATCGAACTGGTTAAACCGCGTCTGTGGCAGCAGGATGACCCGGGACGGGGGGTCGCTCAGCAAACGCTCGCGACTGTGCTAGACGGCATTCTCAAGCTGCTGCACCCGTTTATGCCCCATATTACCGAGGAAATCTGGCAAAACCTGACGCGCTCATCAGAAACGCTCGCTCTGCAAGCTTATCCCCAAGTCCAAGCAGCCGCCATTGATGCTCAGCTAGAGACAAACTTTCAGTTGACGATCGAAACCATTCGTACGCTGCGCAACCTCCGCGCTGAAGCGGAAATCAAACAAGGAGCCAAAGTGCCCGTGATTCTGCAAAGCGACAGCCCATCTGAGCGGCAAATTCTTGAATCCAGCGCGGCATACATACAAGATTTAGCAAAAGTAGACAAGCTTACCATCACCCCGACTTTGCAGCAGGAGACTAGACAGGCGATCGCTGGAGTCGTTGGCACTGTTCAGGCTTTGATTCCCCTCCAGGGAATTATCGACATTAAAAATTTGTATGCCAAACTAGAAAAAAAATTGAGCAAAATTGACGGAGAAGTTAGCTCTTTGTCGGCTCGTCTCAGTAATTCAGGCTTTGTCAACAAAGCTCCGGCTGAAGTCGTCCAAGGAGCCAGAGATGCTCTAGCAGAAGCTCAAAAACAGTCAGAAATTTTACGGGAGCGCCTTCAACGTCTGAAGTAGTATCAGGTAGTCATTATGTCAATTCCAATCAGCAACTCATGATTCAGGATTAATAACTGAATGGCTATGTTACACCTAGCTCAAGTGCAGAAAAATTCTACTTCAGGCGAAACCAATCTGGTGCTGTTAGCAGCTCAAAAAAACAAAGACGTTTGGGAAATTAAAAATTCAGAATCGCTCCCCTACGATCAAAGGAATCTGACAGAGGGAATGCTCGTCCTTGTCAGCCTCGGCGAGAACTATCAAATTCTAGAGATCAAGGATGCAAAAAACTGGGTGGTTGGCTTAGTTCAGCAGTATTTGACCGTAGGCTCTATAACTCCAGAGTTTATCGAAGCAGAACGAGCCAGACTAGAACAGTGGCGGCGAGAGCTAACTTCCCAAAGCCAAGATGTCACCCGCCTGCGTTTAGAGGTAGAAACTCGCCGCGAACAGCTCCAAGAGCTAGAAGCAAGCCTTAAACTAGAAAGAGAAAAGCTCAAATGGCAAAGTCAAAACGAAGGCTAAGTCGCTGCGCGACGGGGAAAAGCTAAAGGCGCAGGGAAAAGGGGAAAGGGTAAGGGGTAAAGGATAGCTTGACGAGCTTGTTTCTCAATCCTGGGTTCTTTCCCCGTTCGGGAGGAACATTTTTCTCCTTCCCCTTTCCCCGTTCCGACAGGAACTACTTTCCTGTCGCGCAGCGACAATCCCCGCAGGAACTTTAGTAATGAATCTGACTAAGGATATACTGCAAACAATCGTAGTCGTCCTTGAGTAAAATACTGAGGGTTCTGCCTGCTTTAACCAGCCAGGGGCGGTCGGCTTCCCGCAGTCGATAGATCTCTCGAACAACAGCAGCAATGAGAGCTTCAACGGGAACTCCCTTGACCTGTAGCAGAATGCGCAGAAACTCTAGCTGCTCACTAAAGCGGATGACCTCATCCGCTTTGCAGCGGTAAACTCCCTGGTGAATCTGGGGTGGACGCGGGGGTAGATATTGATAGCAGCTAGCTCGGCCATTCCCGCCTGAATTCCCTTCAAAACCAACGATCGCCGTACGAAACTCGGTCTTGAGCATGGCAAAGATTTGGGGCTGCTGCTCCCGCAGTTCGGCAAGCGACAAGCCTAAAGCCCGCGCTCGATGGACAGAATCAATCGGGGACGTAGTAACATAAATAACCACCCCTAAAATTTTGTTGCCCGTCTCCTCATCAATCGATTTCACCCAGCTCCCAAAAGGAGGCATCACCGGAAAGTTCAGATCCTCTGGCTCTAAGCACTGAGCCAAAAATTCTGTGGTGGTGGTTTCAATCACCTCGGCAATGTGATCGGGGTGACGACGGTCGGCAGCAAACTGAGGCAGAGGTAGACGCATGAATTAAAGCCTTACTTTTTCTTCGCTTTCGGATCGTAGGCTTCTATTTCTGAAAGATTAAAGGTCACTAAGTGATCCCAGTTTCCTCCTTCAAACAGCACCGCTGCCTTACCGTCGCTGACTCGCTGCACCAGTCCTTCAAAACGGTAGTAGGTGTCATCAGGATTAGTGACGCGAACTGTACTTCCTGGCAAAATGAGCATAATGGGTCGTCGATCTAAACTAGTCGATCATTAGCATAGCAGGGAAAATTCATGGCTGATTAGAGGTGTTTAAGCTAATACTTCTTCTGGGGTCGATGATTGGCTACTGACTCGACTAAACCAATGGCAATAAAGTTAGTGAGCAGCGCTGAGCGGCCATAGCTCATCCAGGGAAGCGGGATACCCGTAATGGGAGCAAGTCCAATGGTCATACTAATGTTGACGGCCACCTGAAAGGCAATCATGGACAGCACCCCAATGGCCAGTAAGGAGCCAAAATTTTCCTTGGCCTGACAAGCAATGACCACCAGCCGCAGGCAAATCAGCCAAAAAACGACCAGCAAACCGATGCTGCCAACAAAACCAAGCTCCTCTCCTACGGCAGAAAAGATAAAATCAGTATGCTGTTCGGGAATAAAATTGAGCTGAGTTTGAGTGCCGTCGAACAGTCCTCGCCCCCACAGTTCCCCAGAGCCAATGGCAATGCGCGACTGTATCAGATGATATCCGCCGCCGAGGGGGTCTTTTTCTGGGTTAAGAAAGAGAATTAAGCGATCTTTTTGATAGTCCTTAAGCAGTCCCCAGAGTAATCCGCCTAATCGTCCTGACAAGAAATTGGCTAGCAGTACGCCCGGTGACAAGATGATGGGCAAAGGAAGAGTAAACCAGGCAATCACGGTGATCGCCACGGCCCACAGAATCCATCCCGAAAAGTATAAATTAAACAAAATGGCCGACACCAGCGGAGAAACCAGCAGCACCAGCCATCCTGGATTCGCATTGGCCCAGAATAGCATCCCCAAACAGATCGCTCCAAACACCAGGGAGGTTCCTAAATCTGGCTGGAGAAACACCAGCGCCCACGGCACAGCCGCGATCGCCAGCGCGCGCACCACTGCCTGTAGGGTCGAGGCCGGATGCGTGTGCAGCAGCGCTGCTAGGGTAATAATCACCCCCAGCTTGGCAAACTCTGAAGGCTGAACGTTAAAGCCCCCAATCGTAATCCAGCGCTGCGCTCCTTTAGCACTAATGCCTACCACCATCACGGCCACCAGTGACAGATTGGTAAGCCCGTAGAGTACCCAGTGCCACTGAAGCAGCAGCTCATAGGGCCAGCGGGCGATCACCACCGCCACCCCTAAGCCAATGCCGCCCAGAATCCAGTGCTGGAGACCATAGGACAGCCCCGAATCTACTTCTGTACTGTAGATAGCCAGCCCCCCAAACGCGGTTAACCCAACGACCAAAATCAGGAGGCTCCAGTCCATCCGCAGCCACGGAGCCAGCATATTCCCTCTCACCGGCAGAAATAAATGACGTAACATCTTTTCTCAGTGACCAGTTATCAGTTACTAAGTTAACTAAAAACTGGTCACTGGTCACTGCACGAGTGCTGCCAGCGACACTTTCGCCGCAATTTGTTTGGCAATCTCACTCAGGGCGCGGGCCGAAGCTGAATCGGGTTGGTCTACCACAATCGGAATGCCGCGATCGCCGCCTTGCCGCAGAGAAATCTCGAGAGGAACGCAGCCGAGTAACGGTACGTTGAGTTCCTGAGAGGCTTTCTCGCCACCGCCAGACCCAAACAAATCGTAGCTGCGCTCTGGCAAATCGGGCGGAATAAAGTAGCTCATGTTTTCCACAATTCCCAGGACGTTGACCCCCAACTGCTGAAACATCTTCAGCCCTCGACGAGCATCGAGTAAAGACACCGTTTGAGGCGTGGTGACAATCACGGCTCCCGCCATTGGGACCGCTTGGGTCATTGTTAGTTGAGCGTCTCCGGTTCCCGGCGGCATATCAACGATTAAATAATCTAGCTCACCCCACTGCACCTGATAGAGAAACTGACGAATAATGCCGTTGAGCATTGGTCCACGCCAGATCACGGGCTGGTCGGCATTAATTAAAAACCCCATCGATACCAGCTTGACCCCGTAATTGAACACAGGTTCTAGCACATCTCCTTGGGAGCCCTGTTGAACAACGGCTTTAGCTTCGGAAACTCCTAGCATCGTGGGGGCGTTTGGGCCATAAATATCGGCATCGAGTAAGCCCACTTTGGCTCCCGTTTGCGCTAGCGCCACGGCCACGTTTACCGCCACCGTACTTTTCCCAACGCCTCCCTTCCCGCTAGAGATCGCCACGATATTCTTGATGCCGCTAATATTTTGTTGCTCCGGTAGCGCTTTCTGCTGTGGAGTTTCGGCAGTCACCTCCACGTCTACCTCTTTGATTCCAGGAAGCTGCTTCACCGCCTTTTGGCAGTCCTCCACGATGAATTCCCGCAGCGGGCAAGCAGGAGTGGTTAACACTAACGTAAACCGAACGTTGCCGTCATCGATTTCTACATTACGAATCATGTTCAAGTCCACCAAACTTTTTTGAAGTTCGGGGTCTTGTACCGGGCGGAGTACGTCTAAGATAGCTTGTTTATTCAGCATTTCGTCCTTTGATAAACTGTAGTCGTCTTCAAACAATTTCCCTCATCTGCATTCCCAGAGCCTCGAAGCGATCGAGTGTACCTCACAATGGTCAGGAGCCATCAACAATCAACCAAAAATCAGGACGTGAAGCAGCACTTTATTTCAGTGAGAACCGCTATTTAGATAGTAGCGGGTTGACCATTCGGATGAGATTTTGCCATCTTTCAGCTTCCTCTTTCTGCGGCATGGGCCAGTTCAGCAGCCACTCGAGCCGAATAGGGTTTGATCAGCCACCAGATTAGGGGTGACAACCAGCCTCGCAAGGTAATAGAGTAAGAAATGTACGAGCCGCACAGGGTTGACTCTACCTGGTAGGTAATTCTTTGCTCTATTCCTGGAATGGCCAGCACCCGAATGCTGAGTAACTCTCCAGGACGAACATTTTCGACAAATAGCCTCACCGGAATCGGAGTCAGGCGAGTGACAACGTGATAGATTAAACCCGGTTTAGCAATGAGCCCCAGAGGAGCATTGGTTTTAGAAAACAGAGGATGCCAAGAAACATCGGTCAAATTAATCAGCTTTTGCCACAACACATCTACTGGAGCCGTACTAACGGCACGATAGGTTTTAAACAAGGAAAACTTACAGGATAGTTTTCCTTGACCCGCAATCAATTTGAAGGAAAAATTCAGAATCACAGTACGCCTCCAATTATGACGTTCTGGCCGATTTTCTATTGTAGGAAATGGTCGGTCAGTTGAGTTTTTTTTAATTAAGTTTTGCTACAGACTGAATGCTCTGATCGGTTAAGCCGCAGCAGAGTTGAAATAATCGATTGAGATTTAAAGTAATCTAGGGACTACAGCCACAGCTACGCCCATACTTCTATAAATATCTAATTGTGACCATGACAACTTTAAATAACGTTAATCCTTCTATTTCCGTTCCACCTGCTGACTCCCGAGAAAAAGTCAGCCAGTTTATGCTGGCGCTACAGGACGAAATTTGCCATCGGCTAGAAGAAATTGACGGCATTCAGCAGTTTAAAGAAGATAGCTGGCAGCGAGAAGAAGGCGGTGGCGGTCGCTCGCGAGTTATTCGTGAAGGCGGAGTGTTTGAGCAAGGGGGAGTTAATTTTTCTGAAGTGTGGGGCCAACAGCTTCCTCCCTCTATTTTGAAACAGCGTCCCGAGGCAGAGGGTCATGGGTTTTACGCCACTGGAACCTCAATGGTGCTGCATCCGCGCAATCCCTACGTTCCTACCGTTCATCTCAACTACCGCTACTTTGAAGCCGGTCCGGTGTGGTGGTTTGGCGGTGGTGCCGATCTCACTCCTTACTATGCCTTTGCAGAGGATGCGGTCCATTTCCATCGCACCTTGAAGCAAGCTTGCGATCGTCATCACCCGCAATATTACCCGGTATTTAAGCGCTGGTGCGATGAGTATTTCTATCTCAAGCATCGTCAAGAAACGCGGGGAGTGGGAGGACTCTTTTTTGATTATCAACACGGACAAGGAGATCTCTATCGCGGTCCCGACCCCAAGGGACTTGCCGCTACCTACGCTCATCAAGTTGGGTCGGTAGAGCCTCGGAGTTGGAACGATCTGTTTAGCTTTGTTCAAGACTGCGGACGCGCGTTTTTGCCTGCCTACGTGCCGATTGTACAAAAGCGTCAAGACCTGGAATGGGGCGATCGCCAACGCAACTTTCAGCTTTATCGCCGGGGACGCTACGTTGAATTTAATCTGGTTTACGATCGAGGCACCATCTTTGGGCTACAGACCAACGGACGCACAGAATCAATTTTAATGTCCCTACCGCCTCTAGTTCGCTGGGAATATAATTTTCAGCCAGAACCCAATTCTCCAGAAGCAGAGCTATATGAGAAGTTTCTCCAGCCTCAAGATTGGGCCAGTTTGTAACTATTTTTACCAATTCTGAGCCAGCATCGCCTGACACAAGTACTAGAGAGCATCTTATCAATAGATTTTGCACCTTGTAGTTGCTTTGCTTAATATTGATGAGCTAGCCTCTAGTCATGAACAGTTAAATTCAGCAAGTTGGGGGCAGACAGCTCCACTTGCTCCTCTAAAAGTGTCTGCCTAGAATAATGATTGCCGCTTTTTTCATCTCCTTAATCTTTGCTTTGCAATTTCTGGCTTTTTGTATTACTCAGAGAATTGTCTTCAGGTGAGTAGCGTATCGGATGCGGTTGAGACAACTATTCTAGACTGGGAACTCTCCAGCAAAATCTTGGCGTTTAGTCAAGCGAAACGGACCCATCAAAGCGCCCCAAGTCGCTTTGCCAGTGTTTGGGTCGATGCCTTTATCAAAAATCAGCAGCTCGTCGGCTGTTACTTCAAAGCCAAGAGCAATCTTAATTCGATTCCCCTGATAGGTAAAAGAACAGGGTTCACCAGAAGCAGGAGACGTGCGGAAGCGGTAGCGCTGCGGCGCGAGTGGCTCCGCTGCGACGTTAAGAGTACACTCCGGCAAGAACTCAACTTGCTCTGAGGTTAGCTGCGATAGCCGCTCAGGATTCTGTCCAGCGCCTTTGAAGGCGGCCATGTCTTTGAGCATATAATACCGAACTTGCAGCGTTTCCTGATGCTGGCGCAGTCGCAGTAATCGCGGACGATAGGGATTGTCTGGATGAATCATATTGACTTGTTCGGCATACAAAGCAAGGCTATCTTCGGTAAAAATAGGAACGGGTCGCTTCCATAAACGCAGATGAACATACCAGGCTGGGTTTTCGATCGCCTGCTGGCGGTTATCAAATTCTCCTGCTAAATACTGTCCTAAAGCTTTTAATTTTGAAGAAAACATGAGGATGGTTGAGTGTAAAGGATCAAGACTGAAGTAGAAGAAACAAAGCAGTCTAGACGACTTTGCTCGTTTCGTTGTTCGTGGTTACTATTTTCTTGGCAAACGGCTCTTAAAGCGAGAGAATGGTAAAACAGTGTCTATTAAAGTCTGCTTTGTGAATAAGGTTCGCACCGTCTCGGATACCAAGAGAGAATTTTATGCTCATCATACTCGCCCCATCAATTCAATTTACCGGCGGGTCGTGGAAGAGCTGCTCGTAGAAATGCATCTGCTCTCTGTTAATTCTGAATTTAAGAGCGACCCAATTTATTGTTTAGGTGTGTTTACCTCTTTCTATCGGTTGATGCAGGGGTATCGACCTGAACAGGATAAAGAATCGATTTTTTCTGCGCTTTGTCAGGCGGTTGGTAACGATCCGCAGCAGTATCGCACGGAAGCCGAGAGTGCTCTGGCTTTAGGAGAACGGTTATCCTCTGCCGAGGAGCTAGTGTCGTGGTTACAGTCTCCTATCCCCTCTCCCGGAGAAGAGAAACTGGCGGAGGCGGTAGCAGAGATTTCCGACAATCCGCACTTTAAGTACAGTCGGCTGTTTGCCATTGGTTTATATACCCTGTTAGAAGCCGCAATTCCAGAAGATGTTAAAGAAGAAAAAAAGCGGAATCGAGCGTTAGAGCAGCTTGCTGAAGTTCTTAATCTGCCAGCCGAGAAGATGATGAAAGATCTGGAATTTTATCGTGGCAACCTAGAAAAAGTGGAGCAGCTTCTTAAAGTCTTGCAGGAAACCCTAGAAGCTGATCGCAAAAAACGGGAGCAGCGCGAGCAAGAAGCCCAGGAAAAAAATGAAGCAAGCCAAAGTTCCGATTAAACCGGGTGTTGATGCCAAGACCATTACGTTCAAGGAGCTAGGCAGCAGTGGCTCTTTGGGGTGCTGCAATGTTTTTTTTGCTACCATTGCCTTCGATGCTCCAACAACCCCCTAGTCCCTGACGCTTTTCTGTGAGCAAGACAAAGACAACCCAAGGCATGGCGATGGGCTAAGTTAGCCCTTTACTTTTCGCTTGCTCGGCTCGTTCGGGGGCACTAGCCATCACTTCGTCCATGTTTTCTAAAATCTCCCCCGGATAGTTCTCTAAAACTTTAGTAGACAAAGAAATGCGGTTTTTGAACTCATCTAGTTCCAGAATCATCACCTGAATCGGCTGTCCGATCTTAAATAAGGTGTTGAGCGAATCGATATGAGAGCCGCTTACCTGCTTGATGTGCAGCAGCCCCGTTACCTCGTCTAAATCGACAAACACACCATAGGGTTTGATACTGGCTACTTTTCCGGCGACAAGCTGTCCTCGTTCTAAGCGAGAAATAACGGCGGCGCGGGCGGCATCGCGTTGGGAAAGGACAAGCTTATTGCGCTCGGGATCGACTTCTAAAAAAGTAGCGCTCAAAGTTTGTCCCACCAGAGAGTCTAAATCATCTTTTTCGATCAGGTGCGATCGCGGAATAAACCCTCTTAAGCCCAAAACCTCACCGACAACTCCTCCTTTGTTAGTTCCAGTCACTCGTAGATGACCGGAAGAACCGCTATCGGCTAATTCTACTACCTCTTCCCAAGCCTGCCGAATCTGAAGCTGACGGCGAGAGAGAGTCACCTGACCGTCAGCATTCTGCTCTTTGAGAATGAGGAAATCTAGCTCTTCGTCTTTTGGCAACTCAGCCAGGTCGGCATCCGAGCCTAAAGACACCTCTGAGTAAGGAACAAACCCGGAAGATTTCCCGCCAATGTCTACATAGGCTCCTTCAGAGCCATATTCGTAAACCTTGCCCCGCACGATCTGTCCCTTTTTGAAGTCATAATTATACTGTTCGAGGGCTTGAGCAAAATCATCTTGAGAAAAGCTAGGTTGAGAAGACATGGATTTGGGATAGAGAAATAGACTAAATACGCGAGCCTAGAGCGCTAGGGATAACCGGGCGGATTAATCCTGCCGTGCTACAGATAGCTAAACAACTCTAGCACATGATTCCAAGCATCCTCTGCGGCTGCGGGCACATAGCTTGAGCGCTGATCGCACAGAAACCCGTGACCAGCACCAGCGTAGCGAAAGACCCGATGCTCGACGTTGTGCTGTTGCAGTGCCGCTTCAATCTCGTCTACTTGCTCCACCGGAATCAGTTCGTCTTCTAAGCCAAAAAAGGCATAGACAGTACCAGTAATTTCTTTTGTTTTGGTGATGGTTGGTTGCCCTCCTCCCGGGGTGCTGGTGGCGATGCCTGCGCCATAGCAAGAAGCCGTCGCTTTCACTTCATCGAGGGTAGCGGCTAGATAAGCAACATGACCGCCAAAGCAAAAACCAATGCAGCCCACGCCACTTCTTTTTACATCTAGGGTATGCAAGTAGGTGATGGCGGCGCGAATATCGCTCAATAGTTCAGACGCTTGCGTTTGATTTTTGTAGGTTCTGCCCGTTTTTAAGTCGGCTACAGTGTATCCTGCTTCAAAACCGGGGGCTTGACGCTGATAAATCGCCGGGGCGACCGCCGCATATCCCTCTTTGGCTAACCGGCGAGTCACATCGCGGATATGGTCATTGACTCCAAAAATCTCTTGAATAACAACCACGCCAGGAAAAGGACCAGGCCCTTCTGGCATCGCTAAATAGGCATCAATGGCCAAATCCCCGTAAACCTGAACCTGTTGAGTGTGAATTTCCTGCATGCGCCTGCCCTTGAATTCTGCTTCTTATTCTAAGAGCGAGAGACAATAATAAAGAGAACAAAAGAATTAAAATAGAATCACAGCGATCAATCCTGAGTTCTTAGTTGGCTTGGCAACCATGCTTCAGTTCCACATTCAAGCAGACAGTGAAATTCCGGCCTCTAAGCAGCTATTAGAGCAAATCCAGTTTGCGATCGCCTCCGGGCAGTATCTTCCCGGTCATCGGCTCCCCAGCACCCGTCAACTGGCCATGATGACCGGGCTGCACCGGAACACGATTAGTAAGGTCTATCGGCAGCTTGAAGAAACCGGGCTAGTCGAATCTTTAGCTGGCTCAGGAATTTACGTTAAAGTCCAGGAGCCAGAAGGGAAAGGCACGTCTCCGCTGCTCAAGCAATTTCCCAAAGCAACCAAGCTCATTCAAGCCAGCATCGATCGGCTCCTCGCTCAAGGCTGTACTCTCTCTCAGATCCAGGAGCTATTTTTAGCAGAGATTGACTGGCGCAAGCGCTGTAGTGCGCGAGTCGTTGTCACGGTTCCGACGAGAGATATTTTTGCCGGAGAACTCGTTCATCAAGAACTCGAGCAAGCGTTGGAAATTCCTGTCGAACTCGTGGCTCTTGAAGACCTCACGACCCGGCTTGGGCCATCCGACTTCGCTACTGTAGTCACGCTGCGTTACTTTATTGGAGAAGTGTTAGCCGCTGTTGCTGCTAAATCTGCTCGCGTCATTCCAATTGATATCTACGACTACGTTAAAGAGCTAGAGATTGTCAAGCATCTGCCCAAGGAAGCCTGCTTGGGGATTGTTAGCCTCAGTAAAGCTACGCTCGGAGTGGCAGAAACCATCGTTCACAGCTTGCGCGGAGACGAGCTCCTGATTATGACGGCCCAAGCTAGCGACGGCGAGCGTCTTCAGGCGTTGGTTCGCTCTACCCATACAATTATTAGCGATTCAGCCAGTTATGCTACCGTCAAGCAAGCAGTCTTAGAAGCCAGAGAACATCTCATTCGTCCTCCCGATGTCATTTGTAGCGCTAATTACATCGGCGATCGAGCTATTAACCTGCTCAAGCAAGAACTTGATTTGGCATCATCCCCAAAGACGAGCTGACGGCTGAATGCTCGAAGCGTCGAACGTGCGATTTTGTGGAAAAATAACCTCAACAGGTACTAGAAGGTTCACACAACCACAGATAATTGGAACAAGCACGTCGCTAACAACCTGCATTTAGTTGATCGAAATTATGATTTTTAATCGTCGCAATTTTCTTTACTTTGTCTCTGTAACAGTTGGGGCTGCTGCCCTAGGGTCTCTACCTCGTCTTGCTGCTGCTCAAACCTCAGACGAGGACGGACCATTTGAACTACCGCCGCTCCCCTACAGCTATGATGCCCTCGAACCCTACATCGACGCAGAAACAATGCGCTTCCATCACGATAAGCATCATGCAGGCTATACCAAAAACCTCAATGGAGCCGTCAGTCGCTACCCGGAGTTGCAGAGTCAAAGTGCTGAAGAGTTACTCCGCAACATTGACAGGTTGCCAGAAGATATCCGCACCACCGTGATCAATAATGGTGGGGGCTACGTCAACCACAAGATGTTTTGGGAGATTATGAGTCCCAACGGCGGCGGTAATCCAACGGGAGCGATTGCCACAGCCATCGACGATATCTTTGGTAGCTTTGAGGCGTTTCAAGAAGCGTTCAACAATGCTGGTAGCCAACGCTTCGGCAGCGGGTGGGCCTGGCTGGTTGCTGACGGCGGTACGTTAAAGGTAATGAACACCCTTAATCAAGATAGTCCACTCATGTCAGGGATGTATCCGATTATGGGGAACGACGTTTGGGAACACGCCTACTACCTTAAGTACCGCAATAACCGAGGCGAATATCTCAAGCAGTGGTGGAATACCCTCAATTGGGACGAAGTGAATCGGCGCTACGAGCAAGCGATAGCTTCAGTTTAAACTTATTGGTGCTTGAGTAGAAAATAACGCGAACAATTGCTGATGGTTGATTGTTGATGGCGCTCGTCAAGCCTCCAATCAACCATTAACCATCAACATTTGAGGAGGGAACGATGGCAGGTAGTGAAGTTCAAGCCGACTTATGGATCAATGAATACATAACGCCGTGGGATATTTATGCTCACGGCGTGACTCAGATTCTGGCCTATCGGAAAACGGCCTATCAGGAAATGTACATTGTTGAATCTGGCGCCTACGGGAAAGGGCTGGTTCTCGATGGGAAATGGCAGTCCTGCACGGGGGATGAGTTTATTTACCACGAAACCCTCGTTCATCCAGCAGCGATCGCCCACGGCGCTCCCAAGAAAGTTCTCGTTCTCGGTGGCGGAGAGGGAGCGACGCTCCGGGAAGTGCTGCGGTGGCAGACCGTTGAAAAAGTCACCATGATCGACATCGATGGAGAGGTGGTGCAGGCTTGTCAAGAACACTTACCAGAAATGCACCAAGATGCCTTTGATGATCCAAGAGTAGAGTTGCTCATTGCCGACGCTCTAGAAGTATTAGAGCACACCTCCGAGCAGTGGGATCTAATTATTTCAGATCTCTCCGATCCTATTGAAGAAGGTCCGTCGTTTGCACTCTTCACCCAAGAGTATTTCCACAAACTGAAACAAGCGTTAGCACCGGGAGGATACGTGGCCGTTCAAGCCGGACCCGTCTCGCCAATTGGACTCACTTTGCATGCTCGTCTAGTGAATACTTTAAAAGCCGTTTTTACCAACGTTCACGCCTTTTCTAGCCATACTCCCTCCTACGGGCAACCCTGGGGATTTGCGCTGTGTTCTGAGAATGCAATTCAAACTCAGCCCGATCTAGCCGCAGTCGATCGACAGCTCTCCAAGATCAGTGGATTACGTTTTTTAGACGGCACGACTCTTCTCGGCATTTTGCAAACCCCTCTTTATATTCGTCGGGCCATTGAGGTAGCAACCACCGTCTATACTCTTAAGGAACCCCCAAAATTTTTTGGTAAAGGAGTGACTGAACGATAAAAAATTGGAACAGGGCAAAGAGAGAAAGTCCCTAGTCACAAAATTTGCAGCTCTTGTTTAACTTTGTATCGTACATTTTCGATTCAGGTTAACTAGCTATTGTCCTCCCGAGAGCTTAATAGCTTCAGAATTTCTACAATTTCTCCTTGGCGGCGGGCCAGAGTTAAGACTAACTGATCCTGAACTTCTAAACGGCGATAGTATGCGGCTTGAGCATTTGCTAGATCGGCCATTGCTTCATAAAGTCTTGAGCGATCGGCAGCAGCTTGAGCTTCGGCGCGATTTAAGTTGTCAGTTAGAGCTTGAATTGATCTAGCATTTGACCTTGTTTGATTCTCCAGAGACTGAATCGATTGTGCGTTAGCCCTGGTAAGAGTCTCCAGAGACTGAATCGATTGTGCGTTAGCCTGTGTTTGATTCGCTAGGGTCTCTAGAACGGTTTCTATTCTCGAAAAGCGGTCGTTGTCTGTGCTGTCTGTCATGTTTCTGCTTGATTTGGCACTTGCATTTCTATGCTAGCGATCACCTACTCACTCAAATTTACTTCTGAGCAAAACGCCAATAGTAGCGATTCCACTGGTAAACTCCCTGAATTTCAAATTCAGCTCCATCATCGAAGCGAATCGAGCAGTTAGTATAGCCATCTTCGCCGGCAGAGACTTCAAAAACGCCAGTCACTATGCAGGGAAACCATTCACGGCTACACGGACCCTCGTCCTGCACCCACTCCCACAAAGCGTTGCACACTTCTATGCGATCGCCAATCTTAAGCCTTAAGCTATCTTGAGTCTGCTGCTCAAAGTATTCTGCTAGGTGAACCTTTTTCACCTGTTCTAGCCACTGAGGACCGTAGGTATCGCGAATGAACTGCACAGAACCAGAATCGCGATTGCTAATCCAGTCGTTGAGCAGCTTTGCTTTCCAGGAGACGTCTTGTTGCTCTTGGGTTTGGACAAATTTTAGTAGAGCTTGGCGCTGTTGAGGAGTCAGCACATCCAACGGATTTTGAGCTGGCGGCGTCCCCCTAATATCTTCGGCGATCCGTTGCGACTGGTTTTGCGCTCCCGAAGTTTCTCCGAGCAAGATTTGCAGCAGAATTTCTTTTTGTCTATCGCTGAGAGGACAAAGATCTATTTCACACTGAAGAAACGCTGCTTCTAAAGCAGCCTGAATCCTAGCTTGCTCCATAGCTTTCATTGTAACGAATCTCTTTTTCCTCAGCCGCAATTCGGGTTAAGCTGATAAAGCAGAGCAATCATTCATTCGATCCATGCTACGAGCTTTTGCTATTTTTAGCGTTTCTCTGTTGATGTGGCTAACGAGTTGGGTTTATACCCCAACAGCAGAGGCCATTACTCAAATTAAGCTATACGACCTGTCTTACCAAGATTGTCCGGCTGAATTTGCCGAGGGGAACGTTACCAGTGGTGGCGGGAGTAGACCAGCTACCTGCTATTTGGTATCCGGCAAGGCCAAGAATACCTCTGGCAAACCGGTTTACGATGCGGATGTTTACGGTCGTATCTACGATGCCAACGATAATCCGGTATTGCAGAACCGGACTCGCGTTGGCTCCATTGCCGAAGTTCCCCCAGGCGTTAGTGATTTTGAGCTGAGAATTACAGTTCCTGCTAATCAACCAACGCCCTTAAAGCTGGAACAGTTTAAAGCTTCTGGTTTTGTCGGCAGAGTTAAACCAAGTTTTTAACCCCTTTAAATACTGGTCAATAGGGAAGCAACCACGTTCAACACAATGATTGCCAAAATCGGGGACAAGTCAAGCCCTCCTAGAGGTGGAATGAAGGAGCGGAAGATGTTGAGATAAGGATCGGTTATCGGGCTGACTAGAGCCATTGCTTTGTAGGCCCATTCCGCCGTTTGAAACCAGCTCAACAAAATCCGCACAAAAATGAGCAGTAAGTAGATGTTAATAAAGTTAGCTAAACTTTGAGTTAACAGTTCGGTGGCCATAGAGATACGTTGCCTAATTAAAATTGCTTCTTTGTCGATTTTAGCTTGACATTAACAATTATTAAAGTTGTCTCCCCGCTTCAATCTGGCGTACAGCCGTCCAAGCTGAATAACTAACCCCCGCCGTTCCTTCTCCTGGATGAGTAGAATCGCCCACCAGCCAAAGGTGTTTAACGGGGGTACGAGTTGCGATACCAAAGGGACCGAAAGTGGGGATTCGTTGACCAACGCCGCCAACAATGCCGTTAGCTCGCGCTGTAAACCGCGCAAAGGTGCGCGGAGTGGCCGCTTCCTGATGAACAATTGTTTGGGAAGTAAGATCAAAATATTCTCCCAAACGAGCGATCGCCTCAGTCGTCCACTTGTCCTTAAGATCTTGATATCCTGCTTGCCACCACTGACGAGCATCGGTAAACGAAGAGGCAATAATCGTAGCTTTTCCTGCGGGTGCGCGTCCATCACCGGGTTGACTCACTGAAACAAACAGCGAATTGTTTTCGCCAATCGGTCCATTGCCATCGTAGAGAAACTGAAGATGGGGGGGACAGCCATCAGGAATGGCGCTGCGTTCAACGCCGAGGTACACCACAAACGCTCCTGACGGTTCTGGTAATTGATCAATGCGTTGCTGCCAGAATGGATAAGACGTTTGGTTGGCCATCAGCTTGCTGAGATTTTGCACAGTAACATTGGCGACAACCTCATCGGCTGGTTCTAGCCAGCTTTCTCCGTTCGGGCTACAAACGGTCACTCTGGTCACTCGTCCAGCATCAACGTGAATGTTTTCGACCGTATGGCGCATCAGTAGCTTGCCGCCGTACGTTTCGAGGGCTTGTACGAGGCGATCGCTCAACGCCTGCATACTGCCTTGGAGATGCGAAAGTCCTTGGGGGTCTTGAGAGACAGCTAGTGCCGTGGCGGCATAGAGAAGGGCCGTTTCATCGGCATCAACCTGGGAATACAGCTTCAACTGCATATCCAAAAACGTTTTCAAACGCCGCTCTTCGCGCAGTCCGTAAAGACGGAGGGCATCACTGACGGTCAGCAGGGCAAAAGGAAGAGTGATTAAGGTATCGGGACGAACGGCGGAGGTAAGCTGCCACAAATCCCAGAGGTTGCGGGGAGGCAACACCGGATCGCGGCTTTGAAACCGCCAGCTCGCACGAAACAGCGAGCGCATTAGTTTCCAGAATGGTTCACTACCGGGGAACTGTCTTTGTCTCTCGGCTGCCCATTTCTGCGGATCGCGCCAGACGTTGATGGGGTCCGTTTCTCCCGGTAAATAAACGGCACAGGCCGGATCGCAAGGAGTCGCCTTCGGCAGTTTTACCTCTAATTCATCAAAGATCCGTCGATGGATTCCTCCCGGTTCTAACCCGGCTACCTGAGTGGCCCCAACGTCGAACGTGAAGCCGCGACGCTTAAAGGTAGAAGCACAGCCCCCCGGCACTAAAGCTTGATCGAAAATGATAACTCGATAGCCTCGACGCGCTAATAAAGCACCAGCCGTTAGTCCGCCAATTCCGGCCCCGACAACTACCACACGGGGACCGTTGCCCTGATTCGCCATCAATATTTTTACATTTCTTTACACCTTTTCTCATATTAACGTGTTTCTTGTCTCTGTCGGGCAGGAGGCCAAGAAATCAGCTTCAGAAAACGGTTGCTGGGCAACTAGATCCTAAAATTAGGTTGCAATCGCTCATAGCAGCAAGGGGCAACGGAGGAAAAAGCGATCGTCCTACCTAAACGTTAAGATGAGGAGCGAGCGCTCCTCGGTCATTGTTTGATTCGGACCAACTAGCTTTCTACTTTGACTCCTTTCCAAAAGGCAACGTAGTCTTTAATGGTCTGCGCCTTTTCCTTGGGGTTGGGGTAATACCAGGCAGCATCCTGATTCTTTTGTCCGTCTACCTCCAAGCTATAGTAGCTCGCTTCTCCTTTCCAAGGGCAGAAAGTATGTTTACTGCTTTCCTTAAAGTACTCTTTCTTGATTGAATCTGGGGGAAAGTACTGATTTCCTTCCACTACTTCGCAGTTGTCGCTTTCGGCTAGAACGGTGCCGTTCCAAATTGCTTTTGGCATAGTCATTGCATAGATACATTCTCTTCTTATTATGCGGCGTAGATAGAGGTTTCAGTGAATTCTTGTTGACTAGATTACACGGAGACTTGAGTAAAATGCAGCCGCTTAATCTTGTGTGATTCACCCATAACAGGTGCAGTGGCAATGGTCCTAGAATTTACTTTTAAAGACTACGTTAGTTTGCTGAGGCGATCGCCTCACTTGAGCTTGAGTGCCCTACTAACGACCATTGCAATCAATGACTATTTGGCCCCTAGCGCTTCAGCCAAGCGTTGGGTTTCCGTCAGGGCATCCACTCTATTCCCACTCCAAAGCGGCTGTCATGGTCTTTTCCAGAGTTTTGAACTTGAATGTCCGTCGATAACCGCCAATGAGACGTTACCGCATAGCCAACAGCAATCGCGGTGATGCCGACTTCGCTCTCTGTACCCGGAGCCACAAAGCTTTGCGTTAACGCAATGTCGGCAGCCCCAGACCGAGACAGCGCCAGCATTAATCTGGCTCCCAGTTCAATTCCGTCAGTGGAGGTGTCGTGGTGTTCAATGTAGCGGTAGCCCAATACTGGAGCCAGATTGATATAGCTACCTAAAGGAAAGACATAGTAGCGGAAATTGCCTCCAGCAGTCGAGCGATCGCCCCCAATCCCCCGATAATCTGCTCCAATGGCTAGCCCCGTTCGACCAAGGAACAGATCTTCGAGGCTAACATGCACTCCTTCGCTCTCAAAGACGCCCAGGCGCAGACGAGTCCGAAAGCTTGGATCGTTGCGAATGTCTTCTAATACGTTGGGCACTTCTTCGAGCCAACGCTGCAACACCGGACTTTCTTCCTCTAGATCGAGATCAATTTGAGGGGGAGCGCTAGGCTGGTGCTGTCCGTCAATAGGCGGTTCACTCGCACCACACAATCCGGGGAGTAAACTGAGCACTCCACCCCACAGCCAACTTCGGGTGTTCAATTCTGCCTGCTCATCAATGAATGTCCGGTGCGGGACGGGGAAGGGGGAAATAGTTCCTCCGGAACGGGGAAGGGGGAAAGGGACATTTGTCCCTGGCGGGACGGGGAAAGGGGAAATAGTGAACAGTGATCAGTGACCAAACTAACTAGCTGATTTGATAACTGTTAACTGTTAACTGTCAAGTCCTTTCTCCCTTCCTCCTTGCCCTTTTCCCCGCGCCTACGGCGCTTCCCCTTTTCCCGTTGCGGAGCAACTTCTTTCCCTGCGCCTGCGGCGCTTCCCTTTTTCTCCGCACCTACGGCGCTAGCGAACCGTTCCCGCTAACTGATCGACCCGAATGGGCTTCTGGAGATAGAGGCGGACGAACTGCCAGCCGTTGGCTGCATAAAGAGGCAGCTTGCGAAGGAACTTGAACACCTGCGGCTGCGTTGAACTATCAATCTCTCTGAGCTTCTCGTTATTGCTGACGCAGGCTTCTAAGCGTCCGTAAAACGCTGGGTTCTCTACATCCAAAATAACGGGAAACACTCGTCCAGCGGTTTCGTTGGTTTTGTCAATCACGTCTTTATCGTATTCGCGAGCATCCAAGCCAATGGACGCATAGAAACCAGAGCGCTGAATATCGTTGAGATACATCGTAGCAAATACCGACAGCAGAAAGAAGCGGCACCACAGTTTGGCTTTCCAGTCATTAAGGAACTGGGGCTGCGATCGCATGATAGCGTCAAAGAAATCTCCGTGACGGTTCTCGTCTTGGCACCAGTTCTCGAAAAAGCGAAAGATCGGATAGATTCTGTCTTCTGGATGCGCTTCTAGATGACGATAGATTTTAATGTAGCGCCAGTAACCAATTTTCTCAGAAAGATAGGTGGCGTAGAAGATAAACTTTGGCTTGAAGAAGGTATATTTACGGCTCTTCGTTAAAAAGCCCAGATCCAGGGACAGGTTAAAGTCCGACAGCGCTTTATTGAGAAAACCAGCATGACGCGCTTCATCCCGAGACATGAGCGTAAAACACTCTGCCAGCATCGGGTTTGTATTTTTCAGTCTTCGTCCTAGTTCTTTGTACAGGAGAAACCCAGAAAATTCTGCGGTACAGGAGCGCTCTAAAAATTCGACAAATAGGCGGCGAGTCTCTCCATCTATTTGTTCCCAAGACTGATTAAATTCTTGATCCCGCACGAAATGATGGCGATTGTAGTCAGCACGAAACTCCTCTAAAAGAGCGGCGATCTCCTCCTCATTCGGCGAGAGATCCATCTTCGCCATCTCTTCAAAATCCGTTGTGTAGAACCGAGGAGTCAAAATCGTCTCTTTGGCTGGCGCTTTGACTCCGGGGCGGATCTCTTCAAAGTCTGGTTTTTTAAGGGTATCTACCATGTTTTTATCGTTGCTTTTTTGGACGGCAATTTCTGACGTGAAGTAGCTATTGACAGTGACTCGCCAATTACCTAGGCTATCTAGGCTAGGTATATAGTCTATCAACGTCTGGGAAAGCGGTTAACCTGATTGTTGTTAAGTGTTACAACAGCGCCTCAAATTCTGTCTTAAAAAGCTCAGTGGCACATTAGCTCAATCGCAGCCACTAGCCATTAGCTCTCAGCTTTAAGAAGACTTTTAGCTAAATTTATGATTCTCATTAGTCAATTAGCTCATCGCTAACAGCTTAGTCACCTATTTGCCATTCCTCATTAATGTGTAAAAATGTAAAGCGTGTGGGTTACTTCATCAACTGCTAACGCTTTAAAGCCAAATTGCGTTGCCCTCGGGAACTTTGACGGTATTCACAGAGGGCACTGCCGCGTATTGGAGCCAATTTTGCATCCGTCTCCAGGACAGGCAACGGTTGTTACCTTTAGTCCCCATCCGCGGGAATTTTTCTCGGGTCAGCGGAGAAAACTACTCACGCCTCTTCCAGAAAAGGTTCGCCTGCTAGAGAAGCTCGGAATGAATCAGCTTGTTCTGCTGCCGTTTAACCGAGAACTGGCGGCGTTAAGTCCGCAGCAGTTTGTCGAAGAAATTTTAATTAGGCAGCTTCAGACCCTCGCCATCAGCGTGGGAGAGGATTTTCGCTTTGGCAGCCAGCGAGCCGGAACCGCCATCGATTTAAAAGCGATCGCCGCCCAGTATGGAGTTGAGGTCCAAATTACTTCCCTGCACTGCTTAGAGCCCTCTAGCCAGGTACGGATTAGCAGTTCTTTGATTCGTCAAGCCCTCGAACAGGGAGAGCTAGCAACGGCTAACCAAATGTTGGGTAGACCGTATAGCCTAGCTGGAACCGTTGTTCCTGGGCAAAAGCTCGGCAGAACCATTGGCTTTCCCACAGCGAATGTAGCGCTGCCGACCGAGAAGTTTTTGCCCCGCTTTGGCGTTTATGGAGTGCGAGTTTTTTTAGAAGGACCGCCAGAAACCAGTTTCGCTTCTCCTCTCAATGGCGTAATGAATTTAGGTCGTCGTCCCACGGTGCAAGGAACGTCTCCAACGGCTGAAGTTCATTTATTGAACTGGTCAGGAAATTTATACGGTCGTTCCTTAAGAATCTGCCTGGAAAAATTCCTCCGACCCGAACAGAAATTTCCTTCTCTAGAAGCTCTGAAGACCCAAATTGCTCGCGACTGCCAAGCAGCAAGAGAAAATTTGGGTTAAAGATCGCATCAGTCCATTGTTCGGGAATGCTTGAAAGGACTGAATCCCCTTTAGTCCTCCTTTACTTCCTCGTCAACCATGAAACATCTTGATAGGCTAACTGAAAATCTCAGTCGGGTGATTGTCGGTAAAACCGAAACCATTCAGCTTTTGTTAGTGGCGCTGCTGAGCAAAGGACACGTCCTTTTAGAAGACGTTCCGGGAGTGGGTAAAACGCTGCTGGCTAAATCTTTAGCAGCCTCCATTAACGGCAAGTTTCAGCGCATTCAGTGTACTCCCGATCTGTTGCCTACAGACATCACCGGAACGAATATCTGGCATCCCGGTACGCGCACGTTTGAATTTATTTCCGGTCCAGTTTTTACTAACATTTTGCTGGCTGACGAAATCAATCGAGCCACTCCGCGAACTCAGGCAGCGCTTCTAGAAGTCATGGAGGAGCAGCAGGTGACGGTAGATGGAGAGTCTCGTGTCGTTCCGCAACCCTTTTTTACGATCGCTACCCAAAATCCGATTGAGTACCAGGGAACCTTTCCTCTCCCCGAAGCGCAGATGGACCGCTTTATGCTGTCGTTAAGCCTAGGCTATCCGTCTGAACACGAAGAACTCCAAATGCTTCAGCGGCAGCACCGGGTTTCAAAGCCGTTGGAGCCGTGTCTAACGGTAGCCGATCTCCTCGAACTCCAGCGCCTTGCCAGTCAAACGAAAGTAACACCGGAACTACAGCAATACATCGTCGATTTAGTGCGGGCCACTCGCAGCGATGACGAGGTGACCCTTGGGGTCAGTCCGAGAGGCGCGGTTGTTCTTCAGCGGGCCACGCGATCGCTAGCCTTTTTGCAGGGAAGAACCTATGCTATTCCTGATGATGTCAAGTTTTTGGCACCTTATGTCCTCTGCCATCGTCTGGTAACGGCAGGGGGACGGTCAGCGCCATCCATTGTGCAGAGGCTGCTGCGTTCAGTTCCGGTAGAAAAAGGAGAACGAGTTCTTTCATGAGTCATTGTGGACCTTTTAAGAGATTTGGGGAGCGATGCTGTCCTCGTCTAGCTGTCGTCGGAGTGGCGCTCGCCTGGAGTCTGTTACTAGGCGGGGGAATGGCGCTCGCCTTCGATTCATCAACAAATTCAGCAACGACAATTCAGGAGCCAACAGCCGCTTTCTATCTAAGTCAAGCCGGGGCAACCGCTCCCCCAGACAACCTTCGCCAAGGGCGAGCGCTCTACCTAGAAAACTGCGCGAGCTGCCACATTCCGATTCCGCCAGGCGTTTTACCCACCGAAACCTGGGAGCAAATTTTAGAAAATCCCCAGAGTCACTACGGTCAAAGTTTACCGCCAATTTTAGGTCCGTTTGTTCTCTTGATGTGGGACTATCTCAGAACCTTTTCCCGTCCTCTGCCTCCCAATCGCTCAGTTCCCGACTATGTGCGCCAATCCCAATACTTTAAAGCGCTGCATCCCCGGGTCGAGATGCCTGAGCCAGCCACTCATCAAACCTGCATCAACTGCCATCCAGGAGCCAGAGCACTTGACTACCGTACTCTTTCGGCGGAATGGGAAGATGCCTCATAGCGCCAGAGGCGTGGGAAAAAGCGATTGTCTTGCTCAAGGGTAAGACAGAGGCAACGGCGGTTGCCAAGCTTGACCCTGGGTTCCTATCCTAGTTATCCAGGCTTCGTTCTTTTTGTTTCTTCAGTTCTGGGTTCTTGCCCTGTCCCGCACCGGACTTAAACCGCCAGCGGTTTCGTTAGATGACCGTCTTCAAGCTCGATCAGGCGGTCGGCGGTGTCGAGAATGCGGTTGTCATGGGTGACGATGAGGATGGTACAGCCCTGTTCTTGAGCCAGCTTCTCCATTAGCTCTACGACAGTTCGCCCAGAGTGACTGTCGAGAGCCGCTGTCGGTTCATCTGCTAGGATCATTTTTGGATGGCTGACTAATGCCCGCGCGATCGCCACGCGCTGTTTCTGTCCTCCCGAGAGGCTATCGGGGTAGTAGTTGATTTTGTCTCCTAGACCGACAGCTTCGAGCATGGCAACCGACTGGGCGATCGCTTCTCGGGATGAAATCTCCGGGTGGAGCTCGAGCGACATCTGGACATTCTGCCGCGCCGTCAGCGATGAGAGTAAATTGTGGGCCTGAAAAATATAGCCGATATTGCGACGGACCTGCACTAGTTTCCCTGGCTTAGCCCCCACTAATTCCTGACCGAACACTTTCAGACTTCCCGACTGAGCCGAACGCAATCCGCCCATCAGCGTGAGCAGAGTAGTTTTTCCTGAGCCTGAAGGCCCCTTCAAAATCACGACTTCCCCTGGGTGGATGGTCAAGCTAATAGCGAACAAAATTTGCTTTTTTAACTCCCCCTGACCGTAAAAGTGATTGAGGTTTTCAATCGCTACCGACTCTACATTAGTCATCGTGCATCCTCTAGAAAATATCAGCCGGATCGGCGGCTCTCAGTTTCCGCACGGCCACTCCTCCCGAAAAACAGCACATCACGATCGTTAATATCAGTACCGTGACAGCACGGGAGATTGTCATGGCGATCGGTAAATTAGTGGCTCCTGCTGTCAGCACATACAAACCGCTCGCTACTAAAAAACCAGGAATGTAGCCCACCGCTGCCAGCAGAACCGCTTCCTGAAACACCACTTTCACAAAATAAATATCTCTATATCCAAGGGCTTTGAGCGTCGCGTATTCCGGCAGATGATCGGCCACGTCTGTATACAGAATTTGATAGACAATCACCGTACCAACAATAAACCCCATCCCCGTCCCGAGGGCGAAGATAAAGCCGATGGGCGTACTCGTTGACCAGTAATCTTTTTCGTACTGAATAAACTCTGCTTTAGAGAGCACCAGCACATCCTTAGGAAGCTTTGCTTTCAAGCTGGCCAAAACAGCGTCCAGGTCGGCAGTTGGCTCTAGCTGAAGAACACCAATATCAATTAATCCGGGTTCTCGCCCTGAAAAAATCCGGACAAAGTTAACATCGCTGGTAATGACGTTGCCATCGGCGGCAAAAGAAGCCCCCAAGGAAAACAACCCCCCAACGCGAATGTTGCGAGATTCCAGTTCGGTTTCGACCGTTTTTCCTAAGATCACTTGTTCAGCAACGGGTCCGTATTCAGGTCTTGACTGGTCATCGTATAGAACCACATCCTGGAGTTTGATTTGGTCAATATTTTCCTGCAGGCGAGGTAAATTGAACAGGTCATCGGCAGGATTAACTCCTAACACCATCAGTTTGCGGGTCGTGCGTTCGACGGGGTTTTTCCAAAACGCAAACCCTACGTACAGGGGAGCCGCATCAGCAACTCCCTCGACAGCTAAAGATTCGTACAAGCGCCGTCGAGAGAAGGTTTTCAAACTAATCAATGCATCCGACTGTGGACTGATCAGAAAAACATCGCCTTGAAGACTCTCGTGGAGGGTGACGTTGCTTTGAAACAGCGCCTGCCGAAAGCCCAACTGCATAAACATGAGCATATCCGCAAAGCCAATGCCGGCCAAAGCTACCAGCAGGCGAATTTTTTCGTGAGTTAGCTGTAACCAAGCGAGGGGAATTTTCATTGAGGGTTAGATAAAGATTTCGGCAATCACCTTAGAATTTGTCAAGCCAGCGACGGAGCGGCTATCTTCTGGTTCAAGCAGAATTTTCACCTCCACAACCCGCGTATCTACATCGGCAGCGGGATCGGTATCGAGAACATCATTTTTTCCCACCACCAACCCAATTTGACTGACGGTTCCCTGGAGTTTCTGGTCAAAAGCACCGCTTTCGCTGATGACGATCGCTGGCTGTCCGAGCCGTACTTTGCTAATATCGCTTTCGTACACTTCCGCCACAACCATCATGCTGTCGGTTTGACCGAGGTCGGCAATGCCTGCGTCGGAAACGCTTTCTCCCGGACGGGCGTTGATGTTCAACACTTTACTGGCAACGGGCGCTTTCACAGTGGATAGCTCTAATTCTGCTTGGGTCTGCGTCAGAGCGGCTTGCGCTCTGGCTAATTCAGCCTGGGCTTTTTGCACGTCTACATAGCGGACTTCCGAAATGCGGTCGAGATTCGCCCTAGCTTCCTGGACCTGTTTTTCTAGAGTGTTGGCGGCTTGCTGATTAACGGCTCGCGCTTCTTGAATTTGCTGTTGCAGCATGGCCTCCTGCTTCTCATAGGCCGCCCGAGCTTCTACCAGCCTCGCTCTCGCTGTCGCGAGGGTCAGCCGTCGCCGGTCTAACTCTGATTCTGAAATGGCTCCTTCATTGGCTAAATACTGATAGCGCTCTAGCTCTGTGCGCGCATTGGCGAGTTCGGCCTGGAGGCGCTCGATGGTGGCTCTTTGCTCTTGTAGTTCTCCTTGAAGCTGAGCTTCTAGGGTGGCAATCTTCGCCCGATTGATGGCGTTTTCTCCGATAAGCTGCGCCTGCATCCGTTCAATCGTTGCTTCCTGCGCCTGGATTTCTCCGGTTTTGGCTCCTGCTCGGATCACGGCTAAATTGGCTTGAGCCACTGCAACCTCTTTTTTAGCCCGCTCCACCTCTGCCAGACGGCGAGGATAGTCATCGAGAATAGCGATCATCTGACCGGCCTGAATTTGGTCTCCTTCTTGCACCAGGAGCTGTGCTACCTTGGCCGCTCCTAACGTTGGCGGAGGCGATAGCTCAATGACTTCTCCTTGGGGTTCGAGTCGTCCCAGGGCCGTCACTGACTCAATAATTGGCAATTCGCTCGGTGGTGGAGGTTCGGGTGGCTCGCTAGAGGTAAATTTGAGGCTGTAAACGACGGTGGCTCCGGAAGCAATTAGCCCCGCCACTGATAGCACGACTAGCCGCCGGGTTTTGGGTTTGATAAATCGCCGAACGTTTCCTGTGGCTGTATCCCTCGTCATTTTACTGGTCTTCATAGTTAGCTCCCACCGTTGCGGCTCCATCAGCGTTTCCGTTTAGCGACGGGGATGTACTTGGCGCTATTAGCATAGACAGTAAGAAATGGCTAAATTCTTTGATGCTCAGGCTAAATTGGGAATCTCGATGACGACGGTCTGCATATCCTAGAAAAGCTAAATAAGCAACCTCTGCTCGATGGGCTGCTTCTTGCCAATTAAGTCCGCAGCCTTGCAGAAGCTCTTGTAAATATTGAATGCGTTTGCTTTCTACCTCTCTAACCCGTTGGGCCACGCCAGCATTTTTCTTAGCCCAGAGGAAAATGGCCGTATCAGCAGAAAACTGCTGATTGGTTTGATCGATCAGGTTAAACAGCCACATCAGGCTTTCTTTAGCTGTCGGAGCTTTCCGAGATTCCTGAATGAGCCGCAACGTATCTTGTTGCCAGTACTTTAGAAGGGCATCGAGCAGCTCAGCACGATTTTTAAAGTGCCAATAAAAGCTACCTTTGCTCACTCCCAATTGGCGAGCGATCGCCTCGACTTTAACCGCCTCGACACTTTGAGTGGCGATTACCTTCCAGCTTTCTTCAATCCAGTCTTGTCTCTGTAGGACCATACCTCGACTATACGGTAGCGTATGGCAATAATTTATAGTGTCTTCTGCAAGTTTGTCAATACGTCAGCGTATGTTTTTTTTACTGAAGCAGAAAGGGGAAGCGCCACAGGCGCAGGGAAAGAAGTTGCTCCGCAACGGGGAAAGGGGAAGGGGGAAAGGGAAAATTAAATCAGCTTGTTCCATAACCCCGTGTTCTTTCCCCGTCCCGTCAGGGACAGTTTTCCCTTTCCCCGTCGCGAACGCGACTTTATGGGGCTGTCTGCTCTTCGAGAGTGCTTTGAGCAAGAGAACGAATCTTCTCTTTTAGGGCATCTGTCGGAGCTGCCGCTTCAGCCTGAGTAAACAGCGTCTGTGCCGTCTGCGTGTCGCCTTGAGCCTTGCGAAGGACGGCCTTACTCAGCAGTGCTCTCAAATTGTTCTGTTGCTCAGCAAGAAGCCGGTCGTAGACCTGTTCTGCTTTCTGCATCTGACCCGTATCTTCATAGATCTTGGCGAGGTTAAACTGCAGCTCGGTGTTGTCTGGATTCTGCTCTGCCAACTTCTCGATCATCAGTACAGCATTGCTGGTTTGTCCGCTCTCCATATAGAGACTAGCCAGATTCATTAAGGCTTCAGAATTAGTCGGATCGACTTCCAAAACCTGCTGGTACTTCCTGAATTGATCTCCCTCGACAGAAGAACGCTGCATCCAGCCGTAGCCAAACAGCGCCACCGCCACCAACGCGACAGCACTCGTTCCTACCAAAAGAGCACGAGCCGGTTTCCGCGACGGTCGTCTGCTAATCCCTTTCTGTAAACCTGCTTTTAAAGTTGGCTGAGGCTTGCCGGAACTTGTTCCAGCAAGCAGCCATCCAAGAGCTTCTGCGGCTCCCGCTGCTTCTAGAACGGAGGTGCCATTTTTCTCGACAATGGGAGCCGACGAATAAAACTTGCTATATTCAGCATTGACAGCGTTGAGCCGCTCCAGCAGCGACGGAAGCTGCTCTTCGATCTGGAGTCGGCCAATGAGGTCTGAGGAGAGGCGATCGCATTGGGTCAGCACCAGGGCAAACCGATAGGGAAGCTGATGCTGTTCGACCAACGAGGCGATCGCGACGACTGGTTTAAAGACCGCTTCTAGCTCTTGCCGATACTGTGGGTTGTAGACGAGGGCATAGGCGTTGATAAACAGACAGCAGCCGTGGGACTGGAGCACCAGTTCCTGAAACTCCTGATTCTCCAGAGTACAAATTTCTCCCGGCAAGTCCCACCAGCGGAACTCCCGTGTCTTTTTTTGTCCGGCGGCTCGTAAACAAAAGTCAGTGATCTTCATGGTTGGGGGCGGATACTGACCCGTTTCGGCGATATAGGCGAGAATCTTCTCTAAGTTTTGCTGAGATTCCCGGTCTTTCGCCTCAAGCTGCCACGAATACGTCTGCTGCGGCTGGTGAGTTTGGGCATAGCTAGCCGCGAGAAACACGGTTTTACCCACTCCCCGCTGACCAATGCACAGAATATTAAACTCTTGAGAAGCGGTTGAGGATTGTTTTTTCATCAGTTTTGCTAGCGTTGGCTGAATCAGCTCAAAGCATCAATTGCGACTGCTGCTCGGCAGCTCGAATGCACACATTATAAAATCCTAACGACAGCTCATTGCAAAAACATGATGTATTTATAGACTTTTTAAGGTTCGTTGTTAAAGAGGTTGAGCCTTTGCCCTTGCTTTCTTGCGCCGAACTTTTCTACCGTCGCACGGAAGCCAGTTGTTTCCCGGAAACAACTGGCTTCCCTTTTTCCGTCGCGCAGCAACTCTCCTACCCAGCAAACGCCATTTGCCAAAAATCTTTTTCCAAGCGAGCAATGCTCCTAAACACGGCTTCGGCTTCTGCCTCAGGCTGCGCTGCTAGTGCCTCATCTGCCTGCTGTTCCAGCATCTTTACGTAGTCAGTGAATTGCGGATTGCCCCAGCGATCGCTAAACTCTTGATAGGGATCGGGCATCGGTTTGGGCGATTGCCACGCCTGATTGTAGGCAAGCTCAATGGCCCATAGTGCTGTTGCTTGCGCTGCATAGGGCATCTGAGCGACCTTTTCTAGGTAATTGCAATATTTGTTGCAGGTCGCTTGTTGATGAGCGGCTAGATTGAGCGATCGCTCTTCGGCTTTGGCACGAAACCAAATTAATTCTTCACGCAGAGCGCCTAAGCCAACTAAAAGAGTTTCAAAATGTTCGGGCATAGCGCTGGCCAATACTCTTCCGACAAAGCGAGTGAACTCAAGGACAAAGAGATAATCCTGCACGAGCCAGGTATTAAACTGTGCCGGCTTAATGGTTCCTGCTTGACACTGTTCTAGAAAGGGATGCACGGTCGCGTCGTGCCACTCTTGAGGATATTTTTGGAGAAGTTGCTGACAGGTTAAAGGCATAGAATAAGCGAGTCGATAGTTGTTTGTTAATGGCTACCTAGCTACTTCAAAGTGTATCTTATTTTACCAGCCTATAGACGACAATGAACTCATGGCACACCCCATCGCTAGTGCCTTTAGTCTGTCAAACGTTAGTTTCTTAGAATTGTGGCTTGACTCTAACACCTTTATTTCGAGGCACTAGATTAAGTAATCTGGCTGTATATTAATTAACAAAAAACACCGTTGTAATCGTTCGATAACTTTTTGAACATCCGTTAAAATCTGTTTACCAGTATTCTCTAATGGCTCTATGCCTGACAACTAAGGAGTTTATGTTCTCAAGAAGTAACGACAAGAAGTTGAAAATATTATTTTTGTAAACTTTGTTATAAAAAGCCTAAAAGTTACCCTTTTTTCGAGAAAAAGTAGCTTGATTAACTAAATTTTAATTATTGGCAATTTAATATTTGGCGAGAATTTTAACTTTGATTGGAGGATATGCAGGATGTCGATAGTTAGATTTAAAAACTCTCTGCTCGCTGCTCCCGCCGCGATGTTAGGGTTGTTGCCGATAGAAGCACAGGCGGCCTCCTTTGAAATCGTCGAAGCAACCATTGAGGACGTTCGTGATGCTTTTGAAACAGGGACTTTGACCAGTACCGAACTGACGCAGATGTATCTAGAGCGGATTGAGGAGTTCGATCCTCAGCTTAATTCCGTCCCGATTATTAATCCTGATGCCCTAGAAAGAGCTGCCGAGTTAGATCGACTGTACGAGCAAGGAACGATTCTGGGACCACTTCATGGGATTCCTGTCGTTGTCAAAAATTCTTACAATGTCGAGGGGTTGACCACCACCAACGGCGTTGAAGCCTTTGAAACCTTTACGGCTCAGGAGGATGCTTTCGCGGTGGCGCAGCTTCAGCAAGCGGGAGCCATCATTCTGGGCAAAGCGACAATGAGTACCTGGGCTTTTTCCTATGACGGCATTAGCGAAGCCTATGGAACCGTCCTCAATCCCTACGCCCCCAATCGTACTCCGGGTGGCTCTAGCAGTGGTTCAGCAGTGGCGGTCGCCTCGAATCTGGCGATGTTTTCGATGGGCGGAGAAACCGGAGGCTCGATTCGCGTTCCGAGCACCCACAATGCGCTGGTGGGTCTGAAGCCTAGTGCCGGATTGGTTTCGGTAGACGGAACGTGGCCGCTAGTAACCGAGCGAGATGTGATCGGACCGATGGCCAAATCCGTTTCTGACGTAGCGATCGCTATGGACGCGCTCGTGGCTCCCGACCCCGATAATATCTGGAATCCCTACATTCCACCGATCGCAGAAATTCGACCAGACTCTTACACCGATTTCCTCGATGATACTGCCCTAGAAGGACAAGTATTGGGTCTGCCCACCCACTACATCGGTGAGGGGGATCCAGATGAAGGGCAAGATTTTCCGCTCCAGCCAGAGGTAGCAGAGGCATTCGAGCAGGCAAAAGATATTTTAGAAGCTCAGGGAGCGACGCTGGTTGAGGTGGATATTCCCGCTCACGTAACCTGGTTTAGCGAAGAACCGATCGAGGGGTATCCAGGCTACCCAGAGAGCAATGAGCGCAGCAACCTCAGTCGGGCTTTTTACTACGAACAGCTCATTCAAGGATACGATGACGAGGAGATTAGGTCGTTTGTCGATCTGCTTGATATCTATTCAGAAGATTACGAGTTCTATGACTATGTAGAGCTTGTTGCCGAACCACTGCTCGAAGGAACGGCTCGACCGTGGGAGGAACTGCCAGAGGTTGATCGGGCGCTCAGCGCGCTCGCTGAACTCCGGACCTTGCAGTACGAAAACTTCATGGCGGCGGAGGGCATTGATGCCTTTGTGTTTCCCACCCTCAACTATCTAGCACCGCCACAGGATGAGAACGTAGCCAGCGGAGTTTACTCTCGGTTTGGCAGCCTGCCCGCCCGCTTTGAAGCGAATATTCTCGGTCTGCCAGCGATCGCGGTGCCGATGGGCTACTCAGAGAACGGAATTCCCACCTCACTAGAGTTTATGGGCAACATCTATGGGGAAGCAGAGCTCATTGGCTATGCCCACGACTTTGAGGAAGCTTCCTCCTTTCGTCGTCCTCCCAGTCTTCCGATCCCCGAACCGGCATCGACAACGGCTTTGCTGGTGTTGGGATTCCTGCCCTTCCTCCCCAGAAGACGGCGCGAACTAACGGAGACTAACGGTAAAAAGTAGGGTATAACTTGAGCCGCCCGTCACTCGCTCTCGCTCAGCACTTCTTCAAAGTCAAAGTCGGGAGCGGCGAGTACAAAGACGGTAGTGGGTAAACCTTTCGTTCTGGCCTGAAGACTCTCGTAGTACTGGGTATAGTTTTCTCTGGGGGCGGCCATACCCAAAAAGATCAGATCGGCATCTTTAGACGAGGAATGCAGAATTTCGGTAAACGAGCGTCCATCGGCAATAATCACTTTTGGAATAGCACTGATGCGCAGCTCGTTTACCAAAGCCTGGAGATTTTTCTTGGCATCATCTGCCGCTGTCGCATCAGGAACGACGAGCTTGAGATAGGTTTTGGCGTTGCGCCACGAGCGATCGGTGTGCAAGAGGTAGGTCAGGAGCAGCATCAGGCTGCCGTTGGCCTGCATTCCTCCCCACCAAACATCAGTCCGGCGACGGAAGCCAAACTGACGTTCTTCATTTTCTCTGAGCACAATAATACTGCGCTTAGCCTGATGGAGTTTGGCGAGCATCTGGCAGTAGCGATCGCGGTGAGTGGCTTCTTCGCTATCGCCTAGCAGCACCGTGTTGGGAACCACCGGACCTAGCCCGTAGGTTTCTACGAGGCGCTCAGCCCCCTCAAACGGATCGGGAGCGGTTAGAACGCGCACCAGTGCCTGAATGCCTCGCTTTTGCAGATATTCGCGGATCGTTTGCTCCAGCTCCATCTGTTGGGCGACGTCGCGGGAACCGCTCGGCAGGACGCTAGAAATTGTCACCAAACCTCGATTGTGAGTGAGAGCATCGGCTAGCTGTACTAAAGACCAGCGCCGCGAAGGGGCTCCCGACAGAACGAGAATGTTCGGTCGCCAATTTTTAGGGTCGTCGGCATGATCGAGCTGAAACAGCCCCGCTCGCAGCAGCGCCATCCACAGGCCGCGCCGCACATCTCCCCAGGTCGTTTCTAGCTCTCGCCGCTCTAGCCAGAAGAAAATCGCTAGGACAATCAGGGCCGCAACGACGGTGGCCACCGCGTTAATCAAAAACATCACCGCCAGACAGCCAATTGCCCCCAGCAGCGAGAAGAACCAGTGAACCCGAAAAGACGGACGAAAAGACGGACTCTGAAGAAAAGTTTCAATTCCTGCCGCGACGTTCAAAACGAGATAGGTAGTCAGAAAAAACATCGACAGCACCGGAGCAATCAGGTTGAGTTCCCCCACACAAACCGTCGCAATCACGACGACGAGGGTGACGGCGGTCCCAATCCGGGGTTCGTCGGTGGGTCCGCTGCCCTTGCCTAAGAAACTCATCCAGCGGGGCAGAACGCCGTCTCTAGCCAGCGCCTGAAGTACGCGAGGAGCGCCTAAAATCGAGCCGAGGGCACTACTCAGCGTCGCTCCCCATACTCCCAGCAGCACGGATGGTCCCCAGATCGAGATCCGTTTCATAATCAGGGGATCTTCAATCAGAGTGACGGCATCAGCCCGATTGGCTAGCAGGATCGGCAGACCCATGTAGATCAGGTAGCCTGTGCCAACGGCGGCCAGTGTCCCGACCGGAATCGATTTCACCGGATCGCGGAGATCTCCCGATAGATTAACCCCGGCCATGATGCCTGTCACCGCCGGAAAGAAAACAGCAAACACCGTCCAGAATGGCTCTGATAAGCGATCCGGCGCTCCCCACATTTCAATATCGGTGTTTTCGAGAGGGCGACCCAACAAAAAACAGATCAGGGACAGAGCGATCGCCGCCATGATGAAATACTGGGCGCGAATGGCGAGGGAGGCAGAGGTATAGGCCAGGAAAGCGACCAGCACCGTCACCACTAGAGCGACGTAAAGCTGATTAAGATTGGGAAAAGTATCGACGACGCTTTCGGCAAAGCCGATGGTGTAGAGCGCCACCGACAGCGCCTGAGCAAAGTAGAGGGGAATGCCTACGGCTCCTCCGGTTTCAATTCCTAGAGAGCGGCTGATCATGTAGTACGCTCCCCCCACCCGCACTTCTCGATCGGTGGCGATCGCACAGATAGACAAAGACGTTAAAAACGTGATTAAGGTAGATAGGGTCACAATGATCAGAGTGCCCAGCAAACCAACGTTACCCACGACCCAGCCGAAGCGCAGATACATAATCACGCCCAAGATAGTCAGGAGTGATGGAGTATACACGCCGCCAAACGTTCCTAATCCTGAACTACTGTCTTCAGGGGGAGGTGACTGCGGTTTCCCAAGATTCAGTAGTTTCACGGCCTAACTCTCGCTCTGTAAGGGGTGCTGTTTGAATTATGAATCATTTCTTGGGGAAATGTCCCGGCGGGACGGGGAAGGGGGAAAGAGAGAATAGTCCCGGCGGGACGGGGAAGGGGGAAAGAGGAAACTGTCCCTGACGGGACGGGGAAGGGGTAAACTGTCGCGTTCGCGACGGGAAAAGAACACAGAATTAAGGAATAAACTAATTGATTCTTCTTGCTCCCTTTCCCCTTTTCCCTGCGCCTGTGGCGCTTTCCCTGCGCCTACGGCGCTTCGATGATGTATTCCGAAGAAATGGAGCTGAATCGATTTGCTTCTACTAAACCTTGATGAATCATGGCGGCAACTTCGGCGCGAGTGGCTGGCTCGTTAGGGTAAAGTCTGTTGGAGTCGAAATCAGGGCGATTGACCACTAAGCCTGCTTCTGTGGCGGCTGCTACTTTTGCCCTGGCCCACTCTGGAATCGCCTCGGCATCTTGAAAATCGCTCAGGATTTCATCGGGGTTTTGGCTTGGTTCTAAAGCCAAGCCAGAAACGAGCGCCACTAAAACCTGGACGCGAGGCACGAGCTGATCGGGACGAAAGGTTTGATTCGGATACCCTCTTAAAAACCCTGTTTCTACGGCTTCATCAATTCTCTGGGCCGTTGGGCTGCCCTGAGAAATATCTGTGAAGTTAATAAAATCTTGGTCGGCTTCTTGCCGAAAGGCTTCATCTAACTGCGCGGCTAGCTGCTCTCTGGTCACAGATTCATCAGGCTCAAATTGATTGTCCGATAAGCCGACTAATAGTTCCTCCTCTACAAGCGGGGCAATGAAGGGATACGCCCAATAGTCTTCAGAGATATCATTAAATGGAATAGCTGCCGAGGTTTCACTGTCTTCTGTGGGTTCGGGAGCCTCTTCTGTCGGTATTACCGAGGTTTCACTGTCTGCTGCGGGTTCGGGAGTTTCTTCTGTCGGTTCTGAAGGCGCTAACTCTGCTTCTGGAGATGGGGTCGGAGATGCTTGGGGAACAGCAGGAGTCTCGGGTGTCAGGGGAAGAGGAGTGAAAGGGAGGGGGCGATCGCCGTTCTCTAAACTTTCAAACGCGCCGCGCGGTGACTCTAATGGAGATTCCCCAGAAGGAGTCTCTTCCTCTTCCGACAAGCCAAATTCTCCAGATTCCGATTCAGAGGGAGACTCTTCATCCTCCAGACCGAATATTCCCGGTATGTCAACCTCGTTGGCTTCTCCCCTTGGCTCGGCAGGCACAACTCCTGGCTCTAATAAGGGAGTTCTGCGTCCCCAAGAGAAGAATAAAATAGCACCAATCGCTGTAAAAGCAACAATAATGGCCACTAGCTCATCAAAGGTCACCGCTGGTCTTCTCGGCTGCGGTGATTCAGGTTGAGGAGGCTGAGACGGATCGGGAGGAGTAGAATTAGTCATAGCAATCTCTACAGCGGTACAGTAGCAATCTCTACCAAAGATGAAACAATTTAGGGAAGATTGTTAGCACAATTTAGATGGATCTGTGATGTTACTATAGCGGATTATCAGGGCCAGGAAAACTAGCTGAAAGGGGGAGGAGCGCAAAGCTAGCAGTTATCAGGGAACCAGGACAATATCATGAGCCCCTCGCACAACCTCAATTTGATACCCTGTTCGTTCAAGCCGTGGCTGGCGGTCGGGAATGACCTGCCAAAACTCGACAGCACCTGTGGTCGGGCTTTCCTCACGATAGTTATAAATGACCACGGCTAAAAACTTGCCCTCGGCATCGAAGGTGGCTTGTTCTGGCAGCAGACCTTCAAACCCATATTCCCCAACGGGTGTCAATTGTGCAGTAGAGGGGTCAAATTTCACTAATGATAGTGAACTATAGGGCTTGCCGCGCCATCTTGGGGGAAAACGGGGGCTTAAATAGGTGCGCCGCATGTTGACAGTGGCTATCAGTAAATTATCTGGACTGAGGGCAAATCCTTCGGGGCTAAGCCCGACCTCAGCTCTATCGACAACTTCAGGAACTTGATTCAATTCCGGGTCAAACCGAATCGCAATGATTTCACCCTTGGGATTGAGCAAATAGTTTAAAGCTCGAATTCCGTGGGTACTCCACTTGAGGTCGGGAACGAGGAGAAAACGCCCGTCTGCTGTAAATCGGGCATTGCTAAGATGATTGCCCACCCTCAGTGGTTCGCTGTAAGGGGTGACAGCAAGGTTGCCGCTGGTATCTGCTTCCACCCGGTAGAAACCTACCCGACGATTATTATCCTGGGTCATCGCCAAAAATTTTCCTGATGGATGCCAAATGGCGGCCCGGTTATCTTGGCGAGTGTCGTCCTTTGGCATTGGAAAATAGAAACGTTTGCCCAAGGTTCCATCCGCTTGCAGTTGAACGAGCAGTAATTCTCGACCGGGATCTTCTAAATTTATGGCTAATAGCTGGCCGTCAGGGCTAATGCTGATGTGTTCTGGGTTACGTCCTACGTTAACTGACTCAATCACCTGGGGGGCTGCTGCCGCAATATCTACAACGGTAATTCGCGAACCTTCAGGCATCTGGTCAATATCGGCCAATTCTTGGATTTCCTCAGCCGGACGCGATCGCACCTCTGCCACATAGGCCCGCTGACCGTTCGGTGATACGGCCACAATCTGCGGCCACGACATCACCGAATTTGAAACGGGGACTGGCCAAATCCGAGGGTTAGCGGCGTTGAGCGGGAGATCAATGATAGAGAGGGTGTCCTCAATGCCGGTCACTCGATCGAGGATTCCGTCTGCGTAGGCGGTGGCTACCATATCTGCGTCAGAAGCAACTAATAGAGCCCGTCCGGCAAACTGGGGCGGTTGGGAAGATGGAGTAACGGGAGCAAGCGCTACTGGTTCAAGCTGTAACAATCCGTAGCTAACAACTGCTATGACGCTCCCAAGCAAGGCCAAGGCCAGTCGTTTGCACCACTTTGATTTGAGCCACTTCATGCAGTTCCTCCCAAAAGTTTTGGTTCTTGAAACGTTCCCATTAAGCGTAAGCTGGAATAGATCTGATTGTCCAAGTCATTTGTGGCAGTTAACTAATAACCGCAAGTTATCAAATGGAGTTTCGTCATCTGCGCTATTTTGTCGTCGTTGCTGAGGAGCTGCATTTTGGTCGGGCAGCAGAGCGCCTACAGATGACGCAGCCAGCATTAAGCAAGCAGATTGCTGCACTGGAGCAGGAAATCGATGTTCTGCTGCTGATGCGCACAAAGCGCACTGTGCAACTGACGAGCGCCGGACAGTGCTTTTTGGAGCGAGCACGACAGCTTCTTTCCCAAGCTGATGAAGCCATTCAAGTTGCTAAACGCACGGCCCGGGGAGAAATAGGACAGCTAACGCTCGGCTTCACGGTAACGGCAACTTACACCGTCTTGCCAAAGCTAGTGCGACGCTTCCGCGATCGCTATCCCAACGTCGAAATTACCATGCTGGAGTTGTCTACTGAAGTACAAGTTGCTGCCCTCAATCAGCACACCATTGATCTAGCATTTTTGCATCCCCCCATCGACGAGCGCGGACTTGCGCTGCATCTGATTCTGGAGGAGACGTTTGTGGTTGTGTTACCCAAACACCATCCGCTGCTAGAACAGAAGCGCTTGTCGCTTGCTCTCCTCGCCCATGAAAAATTTATTCTTCATCCTCGGCAAGAAGGACCGATGCTGTATGACAGCTTCAGACGCTTGTGCTACCAAGTAGGATTTCAACCCCAGATCGTTAAGGAGGTTGGGTCGCATCAAACTCGTATCTGCTTGGTCGCCGCTGGAATGGGAATTACGTTCGTGCCAGCGAGTGTTAAATTATTGGTTCAAGGAGAAGTTGCCTGTAGAGAAATTGAAGATATTCCTATTAAGCTACAGCTAGCAGCGGCTTGGCGGCAGAACGAGCAGATGCCAACGTTGCGGGAATTTCTCAAAGATTTGCAGGGCGAGCAATAAGGAGGCGATCGCCTAGCCGATTATTGCTAAATTCGGACGAATAACGTCTACAGCACATAGAGAAGAACTGCTTCGTTCTTCCTTTAACTGACAACGTTAATTTATCATGTTGCGAGAAATTTCCCTGGCTTTTAGCGGCGAGGACAACACAACGGCAGTCGTTGTTGAACCAAAATAGCTGAGTTGTTCAATAATCGTTTCCAGGTGGGACATAGAGCGAGCGATTACTTTCATCACAAACGAGCGATCGCCCGTCACATGATAGCACTCTAAAACAGGCAAATTGTCGATCAGGGCAATAATGCGCGGATACCGATCTGGTGTCGTGGTCAACTCAATCATCGCCATCAGCGGTAGACCAATCTTTTCTGGGTCAATGTCCGCTCGGTAGCTGCTAATAATGCCTTCCGCTTCCATTCTCCGCACTCGTTCAGCAACGGCTGGAGCAGAAAGCCCTACCTGTCGCCCCAGTTCAGAGAAAGAGATTCTGGCGTTTTCTTGCAGCACCTCTAGAATTTGCCAGCCTGTGTTGTCTAAAATATTTTCAGAATTTAAAGCCATTGAGCAATTTTATCTTTAAATTGTTCTTTTTTTAATCAAAACTGTTTTGATTTTCTATTCAAGTTCAGAAAAGCTCTTTCTAAACTAAAGGGCAATCTATCGAAAAATCGACTATGCACATGATTTTATTAACGGGTTTGATGATTGGCTTTTCGATTGCAGCGCCAGTGGGAGCGATCGGCATTCTGTGCATCAATCGCACACTAGTACAAGGACGACTCGCTGGTTTGATCAGCGGACTCGGAGCCGCGACTGCTGACGGCGTTTATGGCTGTATTGCGGGACTTGGACTGACTTTTATCTCGCGACTCTTGATTGAACAACAGTTTTGGCTTCGGCTTGTGGGCGGCATCTTTCTTTGTTATTTGGGGATCAAAACGTTTATCGACAAACCCGCCCAACAAAAGATTGCCAAGGAAAGCAGCAGCTTAATCCATGCCTACGTCTCTACTTTCTTCCTCACTATTACAAACCCCCTCACGATCCTGGCATTTGTGGCTATTTTCGCCGGAGCCGGATTAACCGATTCTCCCAGCTATCGTGCCGCTAGCTTATTGGTTTTAGGGGTTTTCAGCGGTTCAGCTTGCTGGTGGCTGCTGCTGTGTAGTGGCGTTAGTCTATTAAGGAAACACTTCACTCCGCAAAAGTTGCAGTATCTAAACCGCATTTCTGGTACTGTCCTGACCGGATTTGGACTCATTGCCTTGGTAAATTTGAGGAAGTAGCGTTGTGCTCAAAGCTGTTAGCTGTTAGCCTGCTTCTGTAGCTAATGGCTAAAGACTTGTGTTGACTTTACTCAAAACTCTTGTCGATGCCCTTTCCCCTTTCCCCCTTACCCTTTCCCCGTCGCGGAGCAACTCTTGCGCGTTTGTTGCTCCTGACGCTTATGTTCCTCTCAGGCTGCCGTCGTCTTCAACTCACTATTCACGAAGATCTGCAATACGGTAGCTATCCTCTAGCAGAAGGAGAGGGAAAGTTACTGCTCGATCTGTATCTTCCGACTACCGCCCCATCATCTCACCCCCTCCCGGTGTTGATCTATATTCATGGGGGGGGCTGGCGAGAAGGCAGCAAGGAAGACTGTCCTGGTAAAATTGCGGCCCAGCGCGGCTATGCGATCGCCTGCGTTAGCTATCGACTGAGCGATGTTGCTCGCTTTCCGGCACAGATTCACGATGTGAAGGAAGCTGTGCGCTGGTTGCGGGCTAATGCCGACCGCTATGGCTTAGATGCTGATCGGTTTGGCGCTTGGGGACCATCGGCGGGAGGACATTTGAGTGCTTTGTTGGGGACTTCGGCTGGAGTAGAACGCTTAGCCGGACCAACTCAGTATCCTGGAATTGCCAGCGACGTTCAGGCTGTCTGTAACTGGTTTGGCATTTCTGACTTTACTCGAGTACCGCCCACGTTTGAGGAACCCGTTACCCCGGAAGTTTGGAAAAAGTATCGTTGGGAACCTTGGTTCCTGTATACCGTAGCCGTACATCTCGTTCTCGGGGGTCCGGTTTCCCAAAATCTTGAATTAGCCGCTCTCGCTAACCCAATTAACTATATCGACAAAAGCGATCCTCCGTTTTTAATCGTTCACGGCGAACCGGATACCATTGTTCCGATTCAGCAGAGCGAACTGTTGGCAACAGCTTTAGAAAAAGGCGGAGTAGAGGTCACGTTTATCCGCGATCCTAATCTCGGTCACAATCATGAGGGGGACAACGGCGAACTATTTGACCCGGAGATGATCGATAGGGCAGTTGCTTTCTTCGACGCTCACCTTAAATCGTCTCCCTAGAAAAGCGCCGACGGCGCGAGGAAAACGGGAAGAATATTTTTCTTAGTAACTACAATGCCCCTTTCCCGTCCTGCAGGAAATACCCCAAGCTGTAGCGAGGCTCGAACCACTAACTTAACTATTACTGCTCAGGATAAGAAACAATTTTTGTTAACCGCTGCATTACCGTTCAGTCTTTTCATTTGTCCGAGCTACCGTGGTACGATCGATTCCTCGAACATCCTTAAGGGCAGAAGCAGAACCATTTGCAAGCGTCTCGATAACGCTAAAGCTACCGTCTGTTTCTAAAATGACGGCGTCTGCTTCTTCAATAGCTGATACGCCATTTGCCCTGAGCGCTGCTAAAATCTCTCCTTCTGCAATGCGTTCTCGCTTCATCATATCTTGCCGCATTTCTCCTTGATAAAGCAGTAGTGCTGGTTCCGATTTAATCAGTTTTTGAATGATTGAAGAACGAACTGAAATCCAAGTAATAGCGTACTGAAACAGTACAAGCAGAGCAAACCCCAAAATTCCTTTGCCAAAAGTATCACTCGTCGATAACAAAACGCTAGCTAGAATTGAACCAAAGGCAATTGTGATGACAAAATCGAAAGAATTCCACTTAGATAGAGTTCGTTTACCCGATACTCTCAGTAGAAAAATAATAGCTAGGTAAGCAATAATTCCTGTTACAGTAATTTCTACGAATGGATTGAGGTCGCTAAACATGATTTGCCGAAAACTCTGAAAAACCTGGTGAGCTACTAGCTCTCTTGAGCTTCAAAGTTACACCGGAAGCTCAGGTGTAACTTCAATTAATGTTCGAGAAAGCTAATAACTGTTGCTTCACTGCTTCACGGTGAAGTTCAAAATTACTCTACATCCAGAAGCATAATAATTTCAATTTAACTCAACGTTGTCCTTGGTTTAACGCTCAAGAACATCGCCATCAGCGTTAACTTCTAATTCTTCACGACGAATCGTTTCGCTAGCCTGGACGGTTTCTTGCTCGACTTCTTTACGAACGCTTACTTCTTCACGGACAAAAGCTTGCTTTTCGACGTTCGCCGTTTCTTCGTAGAGATCGACGCGAGCTACTTTACCACCGTCAAAATCAGCAGTCCCAGGGGCAACGACAGTCCCTGATGTCGCATCTCTGCGTTCAATGACCAGACGTTCTTTTTCGACTGGCACAGAAACTTTGGCTGTTTCGGTTTCCACTCGTTTGCCAACAGAAACATCTCCCGTTTTGGCCCGCTGTTTGTTAACCATGAGACGTTCTTCATGGAGTTTAATCTTCTCGTTGTCAGTGATGTCCGTTCTGGTTCTGAGGTCTTCATCGACATCGGCAACAGTAGTGGGTTGCGCTCCCGGGACATCGTAAATGCCAAATTCTTCTACCCCGTGCTGCTGCATAATTGACTCGGCACGGGCAATTTCTGCGGCTGTACCGTTAACAATAACGAGGAAGCTTCCCCCTCTAACGCGCTCATCATATACCTTCGCTTTCTCTTCGGGGATTCCTAAACCCGTTAAGGCACCAACCAAACCACCAGCCGCTGCACCAATGCCAGCACCCGCTAGAGTGGCGGCAATTTCCGAGATCCCGGCTCCAGCAGCTAGCACAGGACCAAGACCGGGAATTGCTAACACGCCAGCACCAAGCAAAAGACCGCCAATCCCGCCGATCACTGCCCCCGTTGTAGCACCAGCACCGGCTCCTTCAGCAGCATTGTTTCCTTCTGTGTCGGCAACTTCCTCAGCTCCGCTGATCCCGTCGGGATTACGGGCTAGCAGAGAAATGTTGTCCATATCGTAACCATCGTCTTTCAGGGCGCGGATTGCTGCCTCTGCTTCATCATGACTATAAAACAGTCCAGCAGCACGTTTGTAGAATTTATTGGCCATAGTTTTTTGTCCTCGTTAACTGCGTAAATTTTACTCGTTGAAAGAGCAATGCTAAGCTGAAATTTCAAGTTTCAAATTATTGCTCATATACAATTTTATAGCTTTTCAAACATTTTTTATCTGCCTGAAGAGCTATTGTGTGAAAATTGTAGACAGCTTAATCGTACTCAATTGCTTTTACTGCCTTTTCTGGTCAAAAGATATGCATCAAAAGAAGTAGTCAATATTTAAAGCTCTCTGTAAAATTGCAGATACTTCTTAACTTGTCTGAGAATTGAGATTTGCTAGAAAGCTAATTGTAAAAAAACGTAAGTTAGCTCAAACAGGCTACATTCCTCTCTGTAGGAGCTGCTGGAGAAACAAAGCCGCTGTCTATGAACTACCCCTGCTTACTTCGTTGAAGCAGGGGTTTCTAGCTTCGCAGGAAATTGCCTTGTCTTAGTCTTGCGACCGCGAGTTGGTCTGACATTTCCTCCACTAGCAGAGACGGGTGTTCCCTCCGTCTTTAGTAGTCTGATGCCTTCGGCTCTAATGTTGAGTGCCGCATTGCTATCTCTGTCGTGACGAGTCTGGCAACTTGGACAAGTCCATTCTCTAATATCTAGAGATAGCTTATCAAGCTGGTACAAGCAGCTTGAACAGGTTTTAGAGCTAGGAAACCATCTATCAATTTCTACAAGCCTTTTCTCTTCTCGTTCGAGCTTGTAGCTCAAGAAATTGACCAACCTCCCCCAACCGACATCAGATATAGCTGAAGCTAATTTGTGGTTCCGCACCATACCCTTCACGTTGAGATTTTCCACTGCAACGACTTGGCTTTCGTTAGTCAGTTTTCTGCTCAGCTTGTGCAGAAAGTCCTGACGGGCATTACTAATTCGGGTGTGAACCCTAGCGGCTAACTTTTTAGCTTTTGCTCTCGTTTTACTTCCTAGCTGCTTACGAGCCAGTTTCTTTTGTTTGCGAGCTAGGTTTTGCTCATGTTTTTTGAAGTGCTTTGGATTGCTATACTTGCTAGTCTTTGTGCCATCAGTGACAATAGCAAAATCTTTGATGCCAAGGTCAACACCAAGAATTTTGTTTCCCTGTGAACTAGAGATAAAGCAGGCTTCAACCTCGTAGAGAATTGAAGCAAAGTAACGCTCAGTTGCGTCTTTGGTCACGGTTACTGTCTTGACCTTTCCAGCGTAGCGGCGGTCAAATACGGCTTTGACCAAGCCTAGCTTGGGAAGGTAGATGGCGTTGCTTTCTATCTTGACCCCTTGAGGGAAACCAACCGTTTGTTTGCCGTGCTTGGACTTGAACCGAGGGTATCTAGCTCGCTTCTCGAAGAAGTTGAGGAAGGCGCGAGACAAGTTGAGCGTTGTCTGCTGCAAACTTTGGGAGTAAACATCAGTGCCTAGCCACTCAAACTCTTGCTTGAGCTTGGGAAGCCAAGCATTTAGTCCATTTCTGGAGATGCTTTTCCCCGTCTCCTTATAGGTCTGATTAGAGATCTTGAGCGCACGATTCCACCACCATCGACAGCAGCCCATTGCTTTTGCTAAGAGTTGCTGCTGTTCAGGTTCAGGATAGATGCGGACTTTCTGAGTGACTCTAATCA